>JBEKFM010000048.1:0-22734 GCA_050013315.1 Bathyarchaeia archaeon | reverse complement strand
TCTTCATCTTTCCAACTATCTCTGAGAGAAATTCAAAGCAGAAACTTTAAAGAAACAGAGAAAAGTGAATCATCAAAAGCACTTCTACAAGAAGCAAAACAATTATTTAACTTGCCTGCGCGGGCGTTTGGAAAAATACTCCTTTTGTTCAATAACCCTCTATTCTTTTGCTTTTAGACGAAAAGCGCGGTCTCAGGCGTGGCTTTTGGCGGGCTTTGTTAATTATGTGAATAGCAACGTTTTCAAAGCGTTGCATAGCGTCACTATACTCTTTGTCCACTCTCGGGTCTTGCGAAATTTCCCTAATAAGGTGCCACTTGACGGCGTTCAAAGTTATCCGTATCGCTTCTTCTCCTTTTTCAGGATCAGCAGAAAGAAGGATAACAAAGTAATCGAGTATTTTGGGTTCAAGGGAAGAATCCCTGCAATTTAACCGGTGCAGCCTTTCAAGGGTTGCGGAATAAAGCGGGGCCCATTCTCTGTCGGGCAAAGACCGAATGTCTTCTATCAGTTGTTTGTATGACAGCACGAAAAGATGGGTTTTATACTCGTACATTAAAAAGCATGCGATTAAGGAAGACATCTCTGACTGTTTTACGTAAGGCGCCAAATTCTCTCTTGCCAAGCTATAAAGAGAAGAATTGCAGTCTTTGCAGTCCTTGCACAAATGTGGAATAGTTGGCGGATAAGCAGTTACTCTTTTGCAACTTTCACAGAGTGCCGTCAAATATTCTTCAACACGCTCAGGGTCTGATATAAGAGAACCTAAATCCTGAAAAATATCTCGATATTTCCTAAAACCTTGCGGCGCAGGAACGTAAAGAAGCCCATCAGCTTCTTCAGGACAATTCATCAACTCAATTCTCGAGACAGGAGCACCTTCCGGAGTAACTAACATAAACCTCAGTTTTTCGAGAATCCACTCGTAATTAGTCTCTTCAGGATAAGTAATTGATAGCTTGCCACGACTTGTGACCTGAATGGTTATGTCTTTGAACTCTTTGAACCAAAATGTAAGACGCCCTGCGTTGTCCTGCATGTCTCCAATTACTTCTCTTGATCTATACAATCTAAGCAGGTTTTCCTTTGTTGCCCAGTATCCTAGATCGGTTTCAAACCAAGCTTGAAGCTTTTTCAAATCAGTCACCGAAAATAAGGGCCGCTTAAGGGACCCCTTAATGAGGTGTAATGGCGAACACTATGTCTGACAACGTGCGCGCAAAAATAAACATTTCCAAACTCAAGGAATTCGTACTAACGAAATGCTCCAAAGACTCGCCGCTCTACGCCGTGTTCTGATTTTATTATTGAAGAAAAATGGCTGTTCTCTTGAAGATATTTTAAGGAATGTTTACGGGATTGACCTTAATCCGATGGCTGTAACAATAGCAAGGGCAAACTACCTACTTGCACTCGGTAAATTAGTTGAAACTAGAAAGAGCGCTATTTTCATTCCTGTTTTTATGGCAGATTCTATAAAACTCCCCGAAACTCGTAAAGAGTTTCAACATGGAATAGATGTCCTGGTAATAGATGCTGACAAGAAAATAAAGCTTAATCTTCCCAAAGACATAGCGTTAAATGATGTTAAGTTAAAAAAAGTATTGACAGTTTTTAATGATGTTCTTATTGAGTATAAAGCCAAAAAGCTCAATCCGAAGCAAGTTATCAAAGCATTTGAAAATTCATACGATGATGCTAACCGAAATTCCGTAGATGTTCTGAAACATACGTTAGAGAACACCATTTTACTTATCGACAGTAGCAAAGATTCTGTTTGGCTTTTTATGATGCGCAATATTTATGCGCCGTTAAGAATGCAGGAAAAGGATTTTGACTTAGTGATTGGAAATCCTCCTTGGATTTCTCTTAAATACATCGAGAACAGTTCATATCAGAGTTTTATAAAGAATGAAGCGATTAATTATCACCTTTTAGAAAGTCGGCAAACAGAATTGTTTACTCAAATGGACACTGCCACTGTTTTTTATTGCAGGGCTGCTGACCTGTACTTATCTAAGAATGGCATTTTAGCTTTTGTATTGCCAAGGAGCGTTCTTACAGGTGCTAAGCAACATATTGCATTTCAAGACCAAGAGAAACCTCAGATGAAAATCCTCACAATTATTGATGCCGAAAAAGTAAAACCGTTGTTCAAAGTTCCAGCTTGCTCAATTATTGCTCAAAAAAATGAGCCTACTAAATACCCTGTTAAATCATTAGTGATTGAAGGTCAGTTACCTGAGAAAAACTTGAGGTTATATAAAGCGATGAAATTCATCAATGTAACAGATAGCAGTTATACGCCTCCTCCTAAAAGCGAAACAGTAAGTCCTTATCATAGCAAGGTTGTTGAAGGTGCCAGCATTGTACCTAGAACGCTGTGGTTTGTTAAGTTTGCTTCAAGCACTTTTGGAGTTAACCCTGATACGCCTTTAGTTGAAAGTTTGGTTTTGTCTGATGCTAAGCAACCATGGAGGAGCCTTATCATGAAAGGGGAGGTTGAGAATAAGTTTCTGTTTGTAACTACAACAGGTAAGAATTTGTTACCTTTTAAACCGAAGTTTTTGCCAATCGTGCTTCCTGTTGAGAGAGGAGAATTGAAACTTAACATTTTAACGCCTGATGAGTTGAGAAGAAAAGGGTACCTAAAACTGGCTAATTGGGTTGATGAAGCTCAGGGTTATTGGTCAAAGAATGCAACCAAAACTTCCTTAAAGAATCTTCCTAACGTCATGGATCGAGTCAATTATCATAATTTATTAACTGACCAAAATCAGCATCTAAGATTTTTTGTTATTCAAACAAGTTCTGGTTCAAACATAGCCGCTGCAGTAGTTGACACCAAGAAAATCCCTCAGATAATATGTGGCAAGGCAAAAATTAGTCCCGTTTGTTTTATAGCAGATTATACAACATTTTGGTTTGCAACAAACAATATTCTTGAAGCATATTACCTAACCGCTATTCTAAACTCGAATGTAATCAATAATGCCATTAAGAAAAATCAACCAAAAGGCGATTTTGGACCAAGGCATATTTGTCGATTGGCATTTGAACAAAATATTCCTCAGTTTGACGAAGAAAACGCATTGCACATACAGATAGCATCCGCTGGAGCAGCGGCGAGCAGAGAAGCCTTGAACGTAAATGAAACTTCAAGAACAAAAACTAAGAAAGCTATTACTGCAATGGCATCAATAGATGAACTTGTTTCTCGACTTATAGGTTAAAAGATGTCTCATGTTTTTTAGTTGATAGTATCAAAAAGCCCCTCTAGTTAACAGACTCTTCCGCAAAAGGCTTAAGACCCTGAGAGTTAACAGAATCATCGCAGGAAAAGTTTTTAATTATGTTGAGCTTGGTTCGAGCTATGGTGAAGAGAGCCTGTGAAACAGTGCAAATTTAGATATTGCTTGTTTGCTATTATATTCTAAATTACATTGTGGAGAAGGCACAGTTTCACCTAAATTCACGTGAATTGCCCACAAAGACGATAGGGAAAAGATATAGAGTCATGATAGTCTAAAGAAGAAAACTAAAACAAAAGAAGCTTGATAAGAAAACAAGAATAGTCTAAACATTGACAAGAAAGGGCTATAATAGAATACTTAAAAATAAAACGCAGTGACAAATGTTTCTTCTCGTTCTCGTTGGCTGAAACCACAATCATCGCGATGGGCAGTTCGCTTTTGACGTCGACTGCCAAATGAAGCCTGTAACACAGGTCTTTGCTTTGACTGCTCTTCCGATTCTTGATTCCGGATCGCTGTAGCCCGTGCGTTTGTCCAGGTTTCAGCGACTTTAAGCTTTGATTAATGTCGAATCCAACGCTAAAGCTTTCTTTAATTCTTCCTTTAGCTAGAAGCACTTCAACGGCCTGATCCACTATTCTTGATAGCGTTTCAGGGCTTACTTTGCTTCTGAACCGCCACAAAACTGCAATGTCATAAGCGCGCTGGCTTGTCCTTAATAGGTGTAAAAGTGGTCGTAATTCTTATTTTGGGATTTTTGGGACAATAATTGGGGTGCACAGTCAGTTTTTGTTTCTTTGCATAGCTGCCCCTTTTCAAATCTGCAAATATGCCTGACGCTACCAAAATGTACCGTTTTTTGATAACAATTGGAAAACCAAGTTAGAACTGTTGCAAAACATCCGCCTTCTCGAGGATGTATCCACAATACTGGCATTTCAGCTGCAGAGGCTCCTCACTCTCGACGTAAAACTTTGGACCAATAGGTTCGTTACTGTTGGTTACACATGCGGAGTTGGTACACTTAACTATGCCCTCAATGACATCAGGTAACATGACCTCTGACTTTTTTATAACAGTATAGTTTTGAATCACGTTGATGGTGGCGCGAGGCGCCACCAAAGCAATTTTATTAACTTCTCGGGGGTCAAGCGCTCTACCTTCTATCTTCACAATGTCCTTGATCTTCAAACGGTTGCTCGGAATATTGATCGCGATAGTCACAAGTCTTTTTTCTAGCCTATTTATTCCCAAGATTTTGATAACTTCTAAAGCATAACCATTGCTTATGTGATCGATAACAGTGCCATTCTTGATCTTTGAGATACGAACTTCTTGATTGCTCATTCTAAAGCTCCCTCTTTGTTGCGTTATGTGTCAGCATTTCCTTCATAACTGAATTAATTTTTTTCTTCGGCAAATAGTTTCTGGGTCCCCAGGCTTAAAGCAAAGTTTTTGACGACTATTACTGAACACTAATCGATTTAAGCCTAACGTAGGCGTTAATTAATGACATCCTGTTTGTAAACTACAACAAACGAAACTTAATATTCCAAAATTCAACGGCTTGTTCTTTGTCCAATCCCTTGGATATCCTGACGGGCTTCGGCTACTCTCTTTCTTACGAATAGACTGGAACCCCACGTTTTTCGCCTTTACAGTGAAAGACGACTTCCAAATTCTGCTCAACGGTCTTGACACCCATTCTATCCCTGTATCTGTGAAAGAAACTGGCGAGATATTAGGAGCGCGCTGGCCACTGCTTTTAGTGAGAGATTCTTCTCCTTGCGTCGAGTCCACTGAACCTCGATGAAGGTTATAAAACTGTCCATTCTGTCGTATTTCTAGGTTTCTGCTTGACAAAGTTCTATCAATATACCTTTTGTGCTTTCAGGATTAAGAAAAGCTATCTTAGTTCCATGAATGCCAATTCTTGGTTTTTCATCTATTAGTTTAATTCCTTTCTTCTTGAGTTCTTGCAAGACGTTTTCAAGCTGGTTCACTCGTATTGAAATATGATGTATGCCTTCCCCATTCTTAGCAATAAACTTCGCAATTGAGATAGATGGATCAGTAGGCTCTATGAGTTCAATTTCGGAATCTCCGATGAGGATAAAGGCGCCTTTCATAGTTGCCGTTTCCACGATCTTAATAGGTTTGAGGGAAAAAGTCTGTTCCAGAAATTGAATTGTTTCAGGCAAACTTCTGACTGCAACGCCGATGTGATCTATTTTATAAGACATTTCTATTCTCGCGGGTTAATGAATTCAAAAGCACTTAAGCGTTTCTCTAACAAGGTTGACCAAAAATGATCTTCTTCACCAGTAAATTAGCAAGCAAAGGTTATTGGCTTTGAGATCCAAATAAATTTAGAGGCTTGCCAGCAAGTTTCTCCATTACTAAAATTGAAGCTTGTGTGCCTTTTTCTTGCAGATTCATCGTGGTGACCACACTGAAAAGCTGATACACAAGGGCTGTGCATGGCATTGGTAAATTTATCTTAGTTGCTGTATCCAATGCATTCTTAAGATCCTTGAGTTGGTGCCGCATTTTGAAACCTGGTCTAAAATCCTTTTGCACCATCTTTGGCCCAAGATCAGAAAGGATTCGTGAGTTAGCGTAACCTGCCATGAGGACTTTTAGAAGACGTTCTGAATCAAGTCCAAGTTCAGCGCCTAGTGCCAAGCCTTCACAAATAGCTTGTATGTTTAAGGCGCATATGACTTGATTACAGAGTTTGGTAGCTTGCCCAGAACCAGAGTCACCCATATAGGTCACTTGCTTTCCAAGTGCCATGAAAACTGGTATACATTCGTCATATGTTTCCTTTGGACCTCCAACCATAATTGAAAGAGTCGCATCCCTAGCGCCAACCTCGCCTCCACTTACTGGAGCATCCAGAGTTTTTACATTCTTTTTGGCCAGAATTTCAGAAATATGTCGAGCTGCAACAGGAGACGTACTGCTCATATCCACTACTATCAAGTTAGGACCAGCGCCCTCGATGACGCCATGAGGGCAAGTCACCACAGCATCCACGTCTGCTGCGTCATCCACCATTATTATGACTATATCAGATCTTTTTGCAACTTCTTCGGGGGTTGCAGCTACCTTAGCACCAAATGACACAATTCCTTCCACTTTCGAGGGAGTTCTATTCCATACAACAATAGAATAGCCTGCTTTGAGCAGATTCTTGCACATCAATGATCCCATGGTTCCCAACCCAATAAAACCTAATCTCTTCAAATTCTTCTCAACATTTCCTAATTTGTCCATCCAACCACTCCATTATTTCCAATAAATTCTCTGGCTTTAAGTCTGGTGCATGCATATAAAAATGTGATTCATCGATGTCCGCCTTATAACTGAAATTTTGCTTTTTTGATTTGAGCTTTTTTTGCAACTTAAGGCATAACTTACTTATAATCGGCGGAGGAACTTAGGACAATCTTGTTTCCTTGAAAGTGGATGTTTGAAGATTTCTTTGATAGAGCAGAAGCGTTGCTTCTTCCAAACTCAATTCAGGAGCTTCTACGCGCTCGGTTAGTTGCCCACTCAAGATCAGCTAACCCAAGCGCGTCTCGGATGCTTTCGCTACGTCGAACCTCTCAGGTTGCCATAATTAGAAAATGCTGATTTGCGGCCTATACTTTTGGCGCGTGTAATTTGCATGCTGTTCTCAGCTTTACGGAAAGATACCTCTTTCTGATGCTACCTCTATAGCGTTATTAAGTGCAAAGACGAATGCTGCTTTTCTCATGTCAAGCTTGTACTTTACAGCAGTGTTAAAGATGTTTTCATAGGCGTCAACCATTTTTTTCCTAAGTTTTTCTTTGACAAAGTCTAAGTCCCAAGATTCTCCTGCTTTGTTTTGGAGCCATTCGAAGTAGCTAACGGTCACCCCGCCTGCGTTTGCAAGTATGTCAGGCAATACATAAATGCCCTTATCAACCAAAATTTCATTAGCAAGATTGGTCGTAGGTCCATTAGCCAACTCCAGAACTACTTTTGCTTTGAGGTCATTTGCTATCGCACCAGTAACCTGCGTTTCTTTAGCTGCTGGAATCAAGACATCACATTTGCTTGTTAAAATCTGCTCGCCTGTCATGTGTTTTGAATCGTCATATCCAACTACAGAATGATCAGAGCTTAAAATCTTGTAAGATAACACATCCATTGGATCAAACCCTTTGTCAGAATAAATTCCTCCTTTTGAGTCACATAACCCTACAATTCTGCAGTTATAGTCTTTATGTAGGATATTGGCAGCATTGAATCCAACGTTTCCAAAACCTTGAATAGCGACTGTGGCGTTTTTCAAACAAGTCAATTCTTTTATATGTCCGCCATTGATTGCTTTTTCAAGAACGTAAATTCCGCCCTGCGCTGTCGCCTCTTTTCTGCCCCGAGAACCACCTAAACTCAAGGGTTTTCCCGTTACCACCGCAGCCCCATATGACGCATGTGTATTGAACATCACGTACGTATCATAAATAATTCCCATCTCTTTCTCGCCAGTACCGATATCGGGTGCAGGAACATCAGAATCTGGTCCAATAATAGGCATAATTTCATACGTGTACCTTCGTGTAAGACGCTCAACTTCTTTCTGGGAGAGTTTCTTAGGGTCACAGCGCACGCCTCCTTTTGCTCCACCATAAGGAAGACCAACAACTAAACATTTCATGGTCATTTCAAAAGCTAAAGCAGTAATAACATCTAGGTCAACAGCTAAGGAATACCTTATTCCTCCCTTGGTGGGTTCGTATAACCTTGAATGCTGGACCCTGTACCCTGTGAACACCTCTATTGAACCATCATCCATACAAACTGGAAACTGCACTATTAGTTTTCTGAAAGGCTGCTCTAAATATGTGATTGTGCCTTTCTCAATAGGCCTTATGTTCCCATTGACAAATTCAACTGCGTTTGCAAATTCAAGTCTTGTCCTTCTAAGAAAATCTTTTTCTTCCGTAATATACTTTCGTTCAAATTGAGGCATAAGTGTAACCATTTGTCGGAATGTTAGTTTTGTCTATATAACTTTTTTCTCCTGCATAAAATACGACTCACTACAAGCTAAGATAGAGGGAGCAGGGAACTCCAGGGACACCTTTGCAATTTATCAAAGAAAAATCGAGAAGTGTCCTCCTATCTAAAATTTAATAAAGTCAACGAGTTCTATTCAAATGAAAACATGGTGTTTCGCTGCCCAAAATTAAAACGGCAGATCAAGAAAAAACAATATAGCAAGGTGGGAAGAATAGTTCTAGCAAGTAACCAGGTTCGGCGAATTTTCACGTATAGTGGGTTTCATTGCAGTTAACGTATCTTGTACAGCTTTTAGGGTCTTGTTGACGTCTTCTTCGGTGAGCGGTGTTGAGCAGAAGTTTGAGTGGTGTTTGGCAAGGTTTATTCCTCTAATAAGCATGTTCATGTCGTAATATCTAATTAAAAGTGAATTGGCTTTCATTGCTGTTCGTATGTCCATTATTTTAGTGTTTGTAAAATGAATATGAAACATTGAAGATACACCCGTAACTTCTACGTGAATTCCAAGTTCCATGCTGAGACGCGAAAGTTCACTTCGAATTCGATTTCCGGTTTTCTCAAGATGTTCATACGCTGCAGAATCAAGCAGATCAAGCGTTTTTGCACCAGCCGCCATTGCGATTTTGTGGTCGTTGAAGGTACCTGGATGAGTAATTATAGGTTCTGCAACATCTAAAGAAACTCCCTCTGGATAAGCGCAAACATTCATGATTTCTTCGGTTCCGCCGAATGCTGCGCAAGGGAAACCTCCACCAAGTATCTTGCCAAAAATGGCTACATCGGGCTTGACGCCGTAACGTTCTGCAGCTCCACCTGGCGCAAGCCTAAAGCCAGTTACTACCTCATCAAAAACCAAAGGCAAGTCCTCTTTTTCTGTAATTTCACGTACGGATTTTAGATAATCGTCTTTAGGTGCCAAGCTCCCTGCCCTACCTAATACAGGTTCTATGAAAACTCCAGCCAAATTATTTCGATTTTCTTTGATTTTCTTTTCTAGTGCTTCGGCATCATTAAAGGGTACTCGTATAAGTTGTTCTTGAATACATTTAGGAACTCCTGCATTTGTTGTGAACGAATCTGAAGATCCATGAAATGCGCCTTCAGTCGCTATAACCTTCTCCTTTTCTGTGTATGCACGAATTGCTTTCATGGCAAACATGCAAGCTTCTGTCCCTGATGGACAGAATTGAAGCTTTTCAACGCTTGAGTAGCGGGCTTTTACTTTCTCAGCAAGTTCGATCTCAAGTTCAGATGGTCCACCGGTCAAGAAACCGCTATCAACTTGTTTTAGAATGGCTTCACGAATCTTTGGGTTAGCATGCCCTAAAATCAAAGGTCCCATATTACAAACGTAATCTAGATACTCGTTTCCGTCCACATCCCAAACTTTACAGCCTGCCGCTCTCTTGATAAATGGATGATATGGCACCATGAAAAAGGGAGCTCTTGTAATGCCTGAAGGAAAGACTTTGGAAGCTCTATCATGAATCTCATGTGATTTCTTAGTCATCTTGAGATATTTTTCAATCGTGGACATTTTCTCTTACCTCTTTGTCACTCTAATGATACTTATGTAACTAAGGTCGATAACGGACCTTCCTAATAATTTTTTGGCTCATATTGAAGATGCCGTAATTTCAAGGCGAGCTTCCAAAATTCGCATGGCTACGAATATCCTCAGTCACTTGATTTGCACGCTGAAATAGTGCGTCGTCTTCGTCAAGCCAATTCGGTCTTATAAAGTTCTATCACCAGTTTTTCTGGCAATATCGGCGATCACCAAATGTTAAGCAGAATAGATGTCTAACATTTCGTTGGAAGTTATTCGCGAGGGTACGTGTGGGAGATGACCGTTAAAAAGGCCTTATTCAACTGTTTAATTGTGCCCGATTTGTAACCCGGATTGGCGTCCAGAATATCGTAAAAAGGGTATAAAAGGAAAAACGCCTATCTTCGCACAGTTAAAATAGAGGCAGGGAGATCGGATAGATTTTTCGCTAAATTACTCATATTTTTTTAGCATTTTTGTAATCAAATAATAGCAGTGTAAAAATCATTTTGCAAGATTTCAGAAATGTTATTTTAATTTTTATGCAGTCAATAAATAAAATTTTAGACACGAGTAAATAGCGTGCCGCTTTTGCCTTCTAGGGCTTCTTTTGCTTTGTCTAACGATGCGATGATCGCTTTTTCTCCCCCGAACTCTAAGAATCTAATACATGCTTTAACCTTAGGTCCCATGCTGCCCGCGAGAAAGTGGCCCTCTTGCAGGTATTTTTTTGCTTCTTTCATTGTTAACCCGTAGATATTTTGTTCATTTGTCTGCCCATAATTCAGTTTAACACATTCGACATCCGTCAGAATTAAGAATATGTCAGCGCTGACTGCTTCGGCCAATTTTTCTCCTGCTAAATCCTTATCTATAACTGCTTCTATGCCGTCAAGATCGCCATTTGTGCACGTTGTTACTGCGATTCCTCCACCGCCCGAAGCTATTACGACCACTCCCTGATCCACGAGGCTTTTGATAATTTCTTTCTCCACAATGTCTTTAGGATCAGGAGAGGGAACTACTCTTCGGTAAACTTTTCTTCCTTTAGGTTTAATTTTCCTTATTTTGTATCCTTTTGTGCTGGATAGCATTTCGGCGTCACGTTTTGTGTAGAAAGGGCCAACAGGTTTTGAGGGATCTTTAAAATCTGGGTCGTCTTTTTCAACGAGTACTTGCGTTATCAACGTTAGTACATTTACATCAAGGCCTGCCTTTTCAAAGGCTACATTCAAGGTTCTCTGCAGCATATATCCTATTTGACCCTGAGTCATTGCCACTACTACATCCAGGCGCTGTGGCGGTGCGAGCTTAACACATTCTTCTTGTTGAAGAAGCAAATTGCCCGCTTGGGGACCATTTCCATGAGTTAAAACCACCTTATAGCCATCTTTTATCATCTCTAAAATTTGATCACTCGCATTTCTGACGCTCTTAAAAGGCTCTTCCATCGTGTCAGCTTGTCCTGCGTTTTGTATGGCATTTCCACCAAGAGCAACTACAATAGTTTTAGTCAAATGAAAGCTTCTCCTCCCATAATCAAAAAGTGCCTGTTATTTCGTCCTTACTAATTCAAAGTCTAAAACCGAAGAAAATGCCTCTGATTGAACACAGAATTTTCGCATGTACAGTTTCAATGATACGCTGGTACATTGGCCATGAATAGGAGTAATTTAATTGAACCGAGAGCTGATCTGGATACAGTATTGGCTTCTGATGAATCTTGATTCGGGGTTTAGTAACAATCAAATCATCTGGAAGGGCAGAGATATCTGGGGATGACATCCCCCGTGTTATAACACAAGGGTTTTTAAACTCAATACTTGCCAACTCAACATTGGGCATCTTTACATCTTCAACCTCTATGATGAGTTGAATTGGTATAACTTGAACAGCATATAAGCGTTGAGGAGCTGCAAAAGTTACTGGCGTTTCACTGAGATCAATACCACGAATGCTTTAACGTCATCTAAAAAAACTAAGTTGAATTTTAGGACAAGAGCACCATGAAGGTTAGAATTGCAAAGGTATCACACTTGTCGATTCCAGAATAGCATCAAAAGCGTGAAGGCTTATCGGCAAAACCATATTTATTAAATAGAAATGCTTGCTTGATGTAATCGGAGCGTGAAAAGGTAATGTTAAAATTAAGTGGTGAGGCGGCAGTAGCTAAAGCAATGAAGGAGTGCGGAATTGACCATTTATTTTACGTGACGGGAGGCATGACTAGAATGTTCCCCGTTATCGAGAAAACAGGCATGAACATGGTTCTCTGCAGAAATGAAAAAGCTGCTTGCAATATGGCTGATGGTTTCTCGAGAATAACGAAAAAACCTTCAGTATGCTATGCTCAGCACGGTGCGGCCTCAGCTATCCTTGCCTCTATGTTGTACGAGCCCATGTACGCCCACAGCCCTGTTGTAGCTCTGACCGGCTCCGTATCCACAAGATCCAAAGATCAATGGACATACCAAGAATGTTATGAAATGCCGTATTTCGAGTCGACCTGCAAGTTTAGTGCCGATGTTGTTGACGTAGCAAGACTTGCTGAATACATACGAATCGCAACTCAAATAGCTGTAAGCGGATGCCCCGGTCCAACACACATTACGATGCACAATGATATGGCTAGTGCTGTTGCAGAAATGCCCGAAATATACGGCGACAGAAAATTTTTCAGAATCCCTCCATTCAGAACGAGGGCCGAGCCAGAAAGCATCAAGGAGGCCGCCAAGTTATTGGTAAATTCGGAGAATCCAGTTATGGTTTGTGGATCTGGTGTTCATCTATCTGAAGCGTATAATGAAGTTAGAGAATTGGCAGAACTACTAACGATTCCTGTCGCTACCAACACTTTCGGAAAGGGTTGTTTCCCAGAAGAGCATCCGCTGTGCATTGGGGTCACTGGAGATTACGGATCAGAGGTCACAAACGACCTCGTAAGGAAGGCCGATCTCGTATTCTTTGTTGCAACGAGGGCCGGAAGGCAGATGACAGAAGATTTTACTGCTCCTGAACCTGGCTCTTCGAAGATAATTCACTTAGACATAGAGCCTATTGTCATAGGTCGAAATTACAAGGCCGATGTTGCCCTTGTCGGAGACGCAAAGTCAACTTTGCATGATCTACTGAAGTTGCTTAAAAGGGTGGCTAAAAGGGATTCCTCCAAGGGCAAAAAACTTGGTGAAATAAGTCAGGCAATGAAAAAATACGAGAATATCATTTCTCCAATGTTGAACTCTGAATCTATCCCCATCAAACCCCAAAGAATTATGAGAGAAGCCCAAAAGGCTCTTGGGCCGAATGACATAATTGTCAGCGATACAGGTCAAATGATCTGTTGGACTACACGTTTGTTAAAGCTAAAAGAAGTGGGAAGAGTCTTCATCCCTTGTTCAGGAACGCTTGGCTCAAGTTTTGCGCTTGCAATGGGGGTCTCATTCGGAGCACAAGAAGGGCAAAGAGTTTTGAACCTAATAGGTGATGGGGGAATCACCTACAACCTCTCAGAACTAGAAACGGCCCTTAGATACAATGACGAACACGTACCATTTGTTGCCTTGGTCAACAACAACTCATGTTTCAGTCAAACAAGACCACACAACGAAGATTGGTCCAAAAAAACAACCCCATACATGAGTTCCAGCGATCTTGGTCAGCTTGATTTCGCAAAAATTGCCCAATCCTTTGGCTGTTATGGAATAAAAGTCGAAAGACCAGGCGAAATTGTTGAAGCGATCCAGAATGCATTTGCTTCGGGGAAACCTGCTATCGTAGATGTCACATCAGAGAAAAGAGAGTACGCTCCTCTTGGGGTAATCCGAAGGTCTGAAGAAGACACAATTAAGAAATTCGGGGTAGTACCCTACTAGCGTCAACGAACTTCATGAAGCTGCCTCCTAAGATCGAAACAGTAAGATGCGACCGAAAATATCAAAGTAAAGGTTGAATGCCCCGTAAAAGAATAGAGACGCATAATACAGGATTTAAACCAGAGTCTATAGAGCAAGTTTACAAGCCAGAGCAAGATGACCTCAGCTTAAAGTGTTGCAGGAACATAATTTCTGTAGTATCAAAAAAGCATTAGCCACCACGGCTTGTTTCGCCTTCCTTGTGACTTTTTCATTTGTTTTTTCTTAAATATGTAAACTTGTACAGTCAAGCTTAAAGCTTGTTTATCTTAAAAAAGAGGTTACATTTTCATTCTGCAGCAACGAGAATGGCGGAACCTATTTCATGCTTTATTAGTTGTTTTATCCTTTGTAACGTCATGAGCAACGTATTGTTGATTATAATATTGATATCAACGCCCAATTCAGCAGCGGCTCCCTTGAGCTGGGAATAAAATCTTTTTTCGATCAGAATTGTCGCAAAATTTGTATTTGAATAGGCTGTAAGATTTGCTATTCTCTCTGAAGGCTCCGAAAGCAACTTGTCCTTGTCAGTTGCACGCCTTGCAACCTCATTTTCGTAAACTGCTTTTTGGCTTCGAGGGCCTCCAAGACCCGGTCTTACTTTCAACACATCAGAAGAATACTTCATGACCCACCTGTAACTCATTCCTGTATTCTGAACAATCTTCCTTACCAGTTCGCTATGTGGCACTCCTTGCTCAAGATAAAACTGACCTAGCGAATCAAGCATCTTAGTCTTTTCTTCAGATGGAACCTTGCGTCGACATACGTTACTTATGAGTCTAGCTAAAAGTCTGTGCTCTTCAGATTCCATATTTGGAACCTCAACCTTAAACCAAGTGGGGTCGGCCTTAAGGCGATGCGCCCCATCAATTACTCGCCCGCTGCTGTCGACTAGAACGGGATAAAGTCTGCCGACAATAGAAGTGCTACGTTTGATATCGGATATAATTTCTCCCTCAGCCTTCTCGTTAGCGCTAAAATTACCCAAGCTCATTCCTCCAATGAAGCCTCAGTTGAAGAACAAGCGCATTAATTATTTAAAATGTGTTAAGTAGGGTATCCACAAACTAATTAAATAATGAATAATTGAAATGCAAGCGCAATAGAAGACTAGGTGAAAATCAGAAAAAGTTTAATAAATCGAAATGCAGGCTGCCTTGTCCTTTTATTAAGTCTGAAGCAGGTTAGTGAGCCCTACTTATTTTAGGCACCCGGATAGTTTGGTCTTTTTCATTTTCACGCTTCGCGAAGCATAATTGCACCAGGAACTGGACAAGCGACTTTGCACAATCCGCACCCAACACATTTGTCAACGTCTACAATGTAGTTCCCTCTTTCGCAGCTTATGGCTTCAACCGCTCCTGCTTTGCATGCCGTTAAGCACAAACCGCATTTAACACATTTGGCGGTTATCTCAGAATTTACTTTTGTAGCCTCGACGTTGTCAATGTCGGTTATGGAAGGCAAACTTCTACCTTGTAGCTCATGAATGGAGGTTTCGTTCGTTTCTAAGTATTTGGTCAAGTCGTTCAAAATTACATTGGCTAAATTGAAGCCTCGGAGCATGAACTCCGTGCAAATCTCAACTGCGGAAGCCCCCAAGGCAACATATTCAATCACGTCTTTGTAATTGGATATGCCACCTATGCCAATCACCGGTATTTTCACCGTTTTTGCGATTTGAGCCACGCATCTTAGTCCTATCTGTTTAACTGTTGGTCCCGACAGCCCACTGAATATGGCTTGACCTTTTGTGCTTGACGATATTGGAACTAAAGTGTCCACGTCCACGCCTGCAAATCCACTAACAGTGTTGATAGCAGATATCATGTCTATCCCGGCGGCTTCAACCGATGCAGCAATCAGTTTTATGTCTGTGACGTTAGGCGTGAGCTTTGCGATAAGCGGAATGTCAGTACAGTCTCTTACAACCGTGCTAATTTCTGCCGTGAGGTCTGGCCATTGACCGATCACTCGACCTCCAACGGGGAAACCAAAATTTAGCTCAATAGCTGGAACGCCAAGTGCACTGATCTCCTCTACCATAGAGCCCCATTCTTTAACTTCACTCGTCGATATGCTCGGAATTATCACTAAATTAGTATCCTTGATAACCTGCTTCAATATGTAAAGATAGTCTTCATCAAACTTGTCATGAGGTGGACCATAATTTTGTAAAACAATCGTTCTTCCAGATTTAGCTTTCCATAAATATGGGTTTATCGTGCTCTGATCCGACTCGGGTTGCGCTGACTTCAAGACAACACCGGCCCATCCGCCCTCATCCAGTTCTTTTAGATACCGACCTATTCGTTTTATTGAGGTTGATCCAGGTCCTGAACCGATCAGTAACGGGTTTTTGAGATTTAGAAGGTTTGGTTTTAAAACGCCTAAACACCCTTTATACTTCTTATCCGTAGACTTTTTTCATCTCTTTTTCTAAAAATTCCATATCATGGCTAAATAACGGTATTCCGCTTTTTATTTTCTTCAACTTGAGAATGGAGTCTTGGAAATCTACGAGAGAATAAGATGTGCCTGATATCACCAATTTGTCCCAGTTGGTTCTGCACATTGCTGCATCGCCACAGAGTATGAGTTTTTCTTCACCTACGTCTATTACGAGTGACTGGTGACCAGGCGTGTGGCCGGGAGTGGAGAGAATTTGTGCGCCGTCAAACAGTTCATAATCGCCTTTTATTTGGATATAATCCAGCGGGTAATCAAAGTCTCTCCTATCATACAGCTTAGTTTGAAAACTAGCAGGTAAGTATGCATATCCCAATTCATCTCGCTGCACATAGAATTTAGCATTTTTAAATAACGCATTATTGCCCGCGTGGTCGACGTGAAGATGTGAATTGACAACGATATCTATATCCTCAGGCTTCAAATTTATTTTCTTAAGTTGAGCGATTATTTCCTGATCTTGTTTTCTTTCTGCTTTCCAAAACATGTTAAGCGGCAAACGTGGATCTCCAAAGCCTGTGTCGAAAAGCACAGTCTCAGCACCGCCAGTAACTATGGCTTGCCAGACAGGTACCGTTATTATTTTTCCGAAGTCTGTCCCATCTACGTCCCATGCTCTTAACGCGCTATCATAGGTCATAGTACCAGTCATAAAAGTTTGGACTTTCAACATTTTCGTAGCTTCTCCTAACCATACGTTTTCTTCATTTCTTTTGTGAAAAACTCCATGTCATGATTGAAGAGCGGGATTGAGTTTTTTACCCTTTTCAATTTCCTTATTGAATCAATAGCAACTTCAATAGATGGCGTGAAAGCTGAGCCGGGGTGTACTAGGTTCTCCCACTCTTCCCTGTTGTAGCAACAATCCCCAGTTAGGATAACCGTTCCCTCGCTTGTTTTTACGGTCAAGGATTGATGATATGGGGTGTGACCTGGGGTAGTCAGGGCACTTATACCATCGAAGATTTCGTAATCGCCCACAATTGGCATCCAATCAACTCCAGGAAAGTCAAAATGTTCTCTGGAGTATGCTCCAACATGAAAGGAATTAGGAGCATAGGCGTATCTTATTTCTCCTCTTTGAACACAGAATTTCGCATGTTTGAATAATTTACCGAACCCAGCATGGTCTACGTGGAGGTGTGAATTGAAAACGATATCTATATCCTCAGGCTTCAAACCAATTTCCTTAAGTCGAGCTATAAATTCAGCGGTTGAAATGCTTTTAAACCCAAAAGGCTCAACCTGTTTCTTCCACTGCGCCGAAAAAGTTGATATGTCACCAATCCCAGTATCGAAAAGTATAGTTTCTGGGCCTCCAGTGATGACCGCTTCCCAAACTGGATAATGATTCTTTTTGCCAATATCCTTGCCCCATTCCTTAGAAAAGAAACCTTGATGAAGGTACATGGAGCCTGTTTGTATTACATGGACCTTTAGGTTAAACAAATTCTCTGCCACTTTTTTGTTATGTCCAACCTATATCATGCGGTCAGCATAAATAGCTTATGGTAGATAAATTGTGGCACATCTAGACACTTGTTCTGCCCAAAATTTCGTTGAATTTTTAAATTTCAGTTTTTAGTTCGTCTGAAAGAACATTTGTGCCGTTGGCTTCCCTTACCACATATTTTCCAAGGCCTGGTTTTCCTACGATTTCTCCTTTTTCGTAAACAATGTTACCTCTAACAAGCGTATATGTAGACCAGCCAGACAATTCCCAGCCCTCATATGGTGTTGATTCAGCTTTTGTTTTACACCTTTTCACGCTTACCTTCTCCTTCTGCTTGATATCAACAATGGTTATGTCTGCATCCGAGCCTGGTAGTAATATACCCTTTTGAGGGTATAGACCAAAGATTTTCGCTGGGTTCGTGCAGCAAAGCTCTAAAAATTTTTTAAAACTTATCTTCCCTGCTAATATACCCTTAGTTAACATTAGAGCGGTCTTAGTCGCCAACCCTGAACATCCACAGCTTGCACCCCATATGTCCTTCCACCCTATTTCCTTGTCTGCTTTTGATTGTGCACCATGATCTGTACCTATGGTATCAATCGTTCCATTTTTTAACCCCTGCCAAAGAGCAGCCGGATGCTCGCTTGTTCTAGTAGGTGGATTATACTTGAGGTAGGGACCTTGCTTTTTCATATCTTCAGTCGTAAAAAGCAAATATTGAGGACAAGTTTCACCGAAGACCTTTACATGTCTTCTTTTGGCATTCATTAAGGCATCCACGGCCTCTTTTGCACTCATATGAGATATATACAAAGGGCAACCTGTAAATTCGGCAAATTGTATTGCCCTCGTTGTAGATTCGCCCTCAGCAAAACTTGGTCTAGATTCCGGATGGGCTGAGGGGTCTAATCTGCCTGAGTCTTTCATCCTTTTAATATAGACATCAAGAACGCCCTTGTTTTCCGCATGAATGTTTGCAATGCCGCCATTTCGTGCAATCAATTCCATGGCTTGAAGCATTGTCGCGTCGTCAGTCGCAGGGAATTCTGGAGGATACCCCATTGTTATCATTTTGAACGACATTACGCCAAGTTTTGTCATTTCCGGTATTGCTTTAAGAACTTCTTCGTTGGGTATTATGCCGCTATGAATGCCAAAATCGACTAAAGCTTTCTGTTGAGCAAAATGAATTTTCTTTTTGAATCCCTTAGGCAACAGCAGATTCAAGGGACCCAGTGTGTGATCCATCACTAAAGTTGTTCCACCGACAGCGGCAGAGGCCGTTTCACTAGTCCAATCATTGTGTAAATGGACGTGTGGGTCAATTGTTCCAGGCATAACTAAGTTCCCTTGCGCATCAATTGTAGTGTCTGCTGTCGGTGCCAAAACACTTTTCATTAATCCTACTATTCTTCCATTTTCAATAGCTATCGCTCCGTCCTCGATAAAACCTGTCTCTAAGCACAACTTTCCATTTTTAATGACAAGATCAACTGGCATTTTACACTCCACCTAAGAGAGACTTGGATTAAACGTTAAACCTCTAAATTTTAAGCTTTTCCCATTCAGAACTCTACTAGATGATGCCAATTTTCCAAATAATACTTACTTTGAAAGTGATATGTCTTTTTTAATTTTTGTGCTATCAATTTGTTTGCCTTTGTGATTGAAATTTTTCCAACCATTTTCTAACATGGTGATAAAGCTTAAAAAGAAGACGGAAGTGCTACTAAACGGTGATTGAATGGTGAAGACAGATTTGAGAGGTCGACATTTTCTGACCCTTAAGGACTTTACCGTGGAAGAGATTGAGGAAATTCTTGATACAGCAACTGAGTTGAAGTTAAAACTAGTTCGAGGTGAAGAACATGAATTGTTGAGGGGAAAAAGCTTAGCCATGATCTTTGCCCGTCCTTCGACTAGAACTAGAGTGTCATTTGAAACTGCAATGACGCACCTTGGAGGTCATGCACAATTCCTGTCAGCAGGTATTGGTCTGCATGCGCTTAGAGAAAACCTAGGTCCTCAGATTGAGCCCTGGAGGGATGTTGGCAGAGTTGTAAGCCGAATGGTAAACGGCATAATGGCGAGGGTTGACCATGAGGCTATGTTAGAATTAGCTAAGTATTCGCGCGTGCCAGTCATAAACGGGTGTACAGACTACGGGCATCCATGCCAAGCAATGGCTGACTTCCTTACGATAAGAGAAAAGAAGGGAAGATTTCAGGGTAAAAAAATGGTATTAGCTTGGACTAATTCAGCTCAGTACCTTAAGGCACCAACGCTCATCTATGATGAGATTAACGCTGGCGTAAGGATGGGAATGGACATAGTGGTTTCATGTCCAGAAGGCTTTGAGCCTAAAGAAGACATAGTGGAAGCCAAAGAATTGTCAAAAGTTAGCGGTGGAAGCATTACGTTAAATAGGAGTTTGAAGGAAGCTGTTTATGGTGCTGATATAATCCATGCTAAGTCTTGGCGTCTTCCTGAACACAAAGTTGAGGATCTGCCAACAGTTAGAGAACCCGAAAAATATAAAGATTGGCATGTTACCGAAGACCTCGTAAATCAAGCTAAGAGGGACGTTATAATTATGAACGCCATGCCGTTTATTCGAGACGACGAACTTCACAATGATGTTGCTGAAGGACCACACTCAGTATTATTTGACGAAGCAGAAAACAGGTTACATGCTCAGAAGGGAGTCTTAGCACTTCTGCTCTAAGCCAAAATAGCACTTCTGCTCTAAGCCAAAAATCTCTCTTTTTCTTTGAAAAACCTTTTCCAATTTTTTGCCTAAAGTTCTTATTTCAAAAACAGAAAGGAGCGGCTGTTAAAAACGCTTGAAGCATCCTAAGCTTAAGAGGTGCTAGCGTTAAAGTTTTTTAGTATTGATTCAAGTTCTTGTTTGCGTTTTTCTCTATTCTTGGCTACCTTTTCAAAGGAGCGCGCTATGGTAGACATTAAGGATTCCGAGCATTTGAGGATTTCACGGTAGAATGACGCTGAAGCTTCTTCAAGCTTAATTGCAGATTTTATGTCTTCCTCACATGTCGTGTCTTGTTTAATCTCTTTGATATCAATGCTAGGCAATGCTATGCCTTCGAAAGAAAAGCATGCCTCAAGTGCATCTGTTATTGTCTCTCTATAAGTGCGAACCAGGAAGACCCCGTTTTTTCTACTTTCAGCTGTGTAGGAAACAAATGCTTGGTTTGGATACTTTTTTGCCAGTTGCTCATAGAATTTTGAGGTTTGTTCTTCGAGATTTTCAGCAAAAGTAATGACGGCCGATGCAGTTATGCTCGACCCTTCCAATTAGAACCACCTTTCAATCACTACTTTGCTTTCTGTGAAAAATCTTGTCGCTTCCTGTCCTTGTCCATGTAGCACCCCGAAGAAGGAATCTTTCATTCCGCTAAATGGAAAGAAAGCCATCGGAGCGACTAATCCAATGTTTATCCCTATGTTTCCACATTTCACTTTGTATCGGAATTCTCTGGCTGTCTTTCCACTTGAAGTAAATACGGCTGCGGAGTTCCCAAACGGATTAGCATGAATCATTTCTATCGCTTCGTCTAAGTTCTTTGCACTCATTAGGCAAGCTACTGGTCCGAAAATCTCTTCCTTACCTATAGTCATATCTGGAGCTACATCATCAAACACGGTTGGATTAAGAAAGCTATCATGTGGGCAATCACCAGCAAGTCTTATTTTCCTGCCGTCTAGTTTCAGGAGTGCACCTTCATCTACACCCTTTTGTATGTAATCTGCCGTTTTCTCTTTTTTGGCTGCATCTCGGAGCGGCCCCATTTGCACCGATTCATCAAGTCCATAGCCAACTTTCATGGAAGACGCCATTTCTACAAATCTATTTGTAACTTTGTCATGGAATTCTTTAGCTTGGTTTTCATTCAATCCATCGCATGATATAACAAGATTTGATCCTGCTAAGCACCTTTGACCTGCATTGCCATAAAAGGAAGTCATGCATCCCGCGATGGCTTTGTTTACATTGGCATCAGGTGTGATGACTATGAAGTTCTTTGCTCCGCACTGGGATATTACTCTTTTACCAGTTTCACCGCACCTTCTATAAATGACATCTCGGCCCACTGGAGTTGAGCCGACAAAGCAGACTCCGTTTATATGTGGGTTATCCAGCATGCCGTTCACAACTTCTCTGCCACCGTTGACCACATTCCAGACTCCGGGCGGGAAACCTGCTTCCTCTGCCAGTTCAGATATTTTAATTTGGCTTATTGGATCTTCACTTGAAGGCTTTATTACTATGCAATTTCCTGTCGCTACGGCATATGGTGCAAACCAAAGTGGAACCATGAATGGGAAATTGAAGGGCCCTATTATTCCAAAAACACCCAACGGTTGCCTAATAACGTATTCGTCGATCCCTGAGGAAACATCTTCAAGATTGTAGCCCATCATTAGAGATGGTATTCCTGCTGCAACTTCTATATTTTCGATTCCACGCCGTGTTTCCCCTCTGGACTCGTCGATTGTTTTGCCATGTTCCATGGTTTGGATTCTGCTTAGTTCCTCGAAGTTTTTTTCTATGAGTTCTCTAAGTCTTAGAAGGCACCGAGCTCTAGCTATTGGAGGAGTAGTTCTCCATTCTGGAAAAGCCTCCTCAGCGGCAACTACTGCTGAGTCTATTTCTTGTTTTGTTGAGATGGGGACAGTTGCGATCACCTTGCAAGTAGCGGGATTAACTACGTTTACGGTCTTCCCTGCAGATTCAACCCATTCTCCACCGATATAGTTCTTTACACAAAAAATTTGCTTAATTGGCTCTTCTAGGATTACCATTTTTATTAGACCTCAGGTTTTATGATGGCTTGTTGTTGACTATTAAAGTTTATCGTAAGCGCGAGTGCGTGTTCCTAAATTAATAAAGTGAGTCTCGTACCTCTTATTGGGGTGAGCAATGAAGAGATACGAAACTCTAGAAACCCTGTTTAGCAAGGTCGATTTAACTTTTGCCCAAAAAGTCCTAAACGGGCCTTTTCATCCAGCTGG
>JBEKFM010000047.1:0-23137 GCA_050013315.1 Bathyarchaeia archaeon | reverse complement strand
GGTGACTGGGAAAAAACCGGATGATAAGGTTGAAAACGGGGTCGATAGGTTTTTATGTTCCGCTTAAATCTCTAAGGTGTCACCAATATATATTAAACTGCAAAACAATGGATTGATGGACCCAAATGGTAAGAAAAGCGCGAATACGCCTCACAAGCACAGATTATAGCAAACTAGAGGAAGTGTGCGGAGAACTGAAAAGCATCGCCCAAAAAACAGGCGTAAAAATCAACGGTCCAGTACCATTACCCACAAAACGACTGAAAGTGCCAGTTCTGAAAGCGCCATCAGGAGAAGGAACCGCAACCTGGGACAAGTGGGAAATGCGCATTCACAAACGCCTAATCGACATAGACTCAGAAGAACGAGTCATGCGTAGAATCATGCGCATCCGAGTGCCAGAAGAAGTGCACGTAACAATCGAACTGATCTAAACCCAGAGCAGCTTTAGAGGCACCCTACATAAAACAACTTTTTCTTTTACCAGGCAAGTGGTGTCTCTAAACGCTTTTTCGTAATATGCTATGTGTAAGCTGTAATTTCTTTTACGTTAGATATTCTGCAACATTTAACCCTATAGGAACAGATAGAAATAGAGAAGAAAGAGAACTTTAGAAAAAATGATTGATTTATTCAATGATGATAAGTCTTAAATCTGCATGGCGTGGAAGCAATGGTTTATGAGTAAAATAAGCAGGGAAACTCGTTTGTACCTGACACTTATTGGTGTTAATCTAAATTTTTTGGGATTATTTTTCTTTATAACAAGCTTGCTGAAGTTTTATGGAGAAAGCCCTAATTTATCAATAGTAGAAATTTCTTTCGTAGTTATTGGCAGTCTCATGATTTTTATTGGGTTTAAAGGCTTTGATCGAAATAACCCCAAAAAAAGTGTTAAGTAGACTAATTTGAACCATTTTAGCGCTTTGCTGGGCCTTTTTAATTCTTTTTAGTCCTTTTTCGTCCCTTTTCGTACGCAACCTGCAAAGAATACAAGCTTAAATTAGAAAAAGCAAACCAAAACAGCCTGAACAAAAAATAGGATTACGCTAACGCCTAAGATGGATGAGGTACGAACAAAATGAGCCCAAAAAAAACATAAGCCACCACCCACGCTTAAGATAACAGCCTCTGTAATTCTAACGTAAACAATACTATACTAAATTTTGGAACAAAGCCCGCCCAATCAACACCTTGATGTTACCTTTAGAAGGTGTAAATGACGGCAATTATTGTTGGAATAAGGGCTAGAATGAAGGCTAAAGCCCAAGCCTTCTTGTTAAAGCTGAAAATCTTATAGCCATCCAGAATTCCGAAAGGAATTAGATTAAAGATTGCCATAAAGGCATTGATGTAAGCGGCAAAAAACAGCATCAGAGCATATGCAGATGCACTGGGAAGTAAAGCGAACGCAAATCCAAGAAGCCCAGTCGAGAAAATGATGTTAGTTATCGGCCCAACAATGGAAATCTTGACTATCTCGTCGCCATTAGGTGAGCCTGCAATCATCATTGCTCCCGGGGCAATCATTCTGAAAGGCAGAAATATGGAAACAAAAGTTAACACAGCGCCCCAAGTTGTTAAGCGGAATTCTGCCCATAAACCCTTTCTTTGAGCCATGACTTTATGCGCTATCTCATGCGACAAGAAAGATGCAGTCATTATAACGGCGAAAATAGCCATCAGATCCAAAGTCCACTCGAAATTGAAACCTCCGAAATATCTTCCGTACAACCCGATTGAGAAACCAATGCCGATGACAAGCACTGCGGCAACGATTATGTGCTTAAGTTCTTTAGGACTAAAGGAAATGCGTCTTTTGCGCTTAAACGGTTGCTGACCAAAAACGTAAGAATACTGATAAGAGTTATACGATTGAGGCGCCATGACTTGTTCTTGCCTCTGTGTACGAGCAGAATCAATCCTTGGGCATGCGTGATTCTCTGGCAAACGGTGAGCACTGCAAAACTGTCCACCACAATATGGACAGCGAAACGGAAGAACAGTTTCTTGATTGCAAACTTGGCATTTCATCTAATTAATGCGCCTTTCACATTAACATGCGAATAGTGGTTTATATTTTTCCCCTAAAAAAGGAAAAACCATCCAATCTTCGAACTTGGTAAACGCTTTAAAACAGGCAAACGACTAATCAAAGTGAAAGGGGAACAAAGGAGCCGCAGACAATTTGAAGCCGTTCAGCTTCGTCCACGCTTCAGACTTACATTTAGGCTACGCCCAATATGGATTAGAAGCCAGAAGGCAAGATTTCGATAATGCCTTCAAGGAAGTTGTGGATAAAACAATTGAGTTAAAACCTGACTTTATGATTATCGCAGGCGACTTGTTCCATCAAGCAAGACCATCAAACGTTACCTTGGAAAACACGATTCGAAGCTTTAAACGGCTCAAAGACTCCAACATCCCAGTCTTAACGGTTGATGGCTCACATGATTCCGCACCAAACACAATAACCGGCACAATCCTCTACCCATTGGACAGCGCAGGATTAATCCACCATTTGCCAAGACACAGCGGCGCTTGCTGGCGCAAACCAGACTGCTGCTACGTTTACGGCATACCAAACTTCCATAACAAGCATAAAACTGAAGAGGCACTACCAAAGTTCATAACTGAAAATCCTCCCACGCCCGACAGCAAACTTTTCAACATTTTTGTTTTCCATGCCGCAGTGGATTTGCCAAGCGTTAAACCGCCTTACATTGAAGCTGAAGTTTCGCCCGAACAATTGCCAAACAACTTTGACTATTACGCTGCTGGACACGTGCATGAACGGTACTTAGCCAAGTTCAAAACAGGCTTTCTAGCATACAGTGGCTGCACCGAAACAGCCGATTACAGAGAAGCGAAGTACCACAAAGGCTTCTTTCAGGTTACGGTGAACGAGAAATGCGAAGTAACTCCCGAGTTTATTGAACTTGAGTCAAACCGTAAATTCGTTATTTTTGAACAAGAATTTTCAGGCATGGCATCCGCAAAAATCACGGAATTAGCCATTCAACTTGTAAAAAATGCAGATTCGGAAGGAGCAATAATAATTCCAGTTTTGAAAGGCAACTTACCAGCTGAAGCAAGCCGAACAGAAATCGACATTGCCAAAATCCGAAGCGCTGGCGAGAAAGCTTTGCTTGTTCACCCGATTGTTTTACTAAAAGAAACCGCTGTTTCAGACGAAATTGTAAGGTCCATTTTTGAAAGCGAATTTAAGGACCTAAAGACCAAAGCTTTTGAGTATTTTCTGCAGATTTTCTCCGAACGTTATAGCCGTGAAAAAGCTGATAAACTAGCACGTTCAGCGCTTAGCCTCATAGAACCTTTGACAAGAAAACAAGACGAGAAAGTCAAGCTAACCATTGAGGAGCTGACTAAGTGAAAATTGAAATAGTGCAACTGGAAAACATTCGCAGCCATGTTAAATCTACAGTGCCCTTCACACGTGGCTTCAACTGTCTTGTCGGCGGTTTAGGCTGTGGAAAATCCAGCGTCTTATACGCAGTTGATTTCGCTTTGTTCGGTGAATCAATCGGTAGGAGTTTTGAGTATTTGCTGCGAGAAGACGCTGATTCTGGCAAAGTCACCATCCAGTTCACACAGAGTGGAAGTACCTACAAGCTTACGCGTGGATTAAAAAGAAAAGGCAAAAGCATTAGCCAAAATTTTGAAGAACTCAAACTCTACGAGGATGAGAAGCTTGTAGCCAGCATGAAAACCGATGCCATCGCCGAACAGTTTAAGGCTATTACTGGTTTGGATAAGGACCTTTACCGAGAAATAGTTTGGTTTAGGCAGGAACACCTCAAAGAACTTCTTGATGCCGCACCACGCGATAGACAAAGACGGCTGGATGAATTGTTCGGTTTGTCCGATTACGAGGTCGCATGGAGTAACATTGCTCAGCACCAACGAGACTATGAGATCGAAAAACGGATTTACGAAAAAGACCCAGACGTTAACGGATTAGAAAAACTCAGCAACGAATACAACAAAGCCAGCGAAGAATATGCAATCCTAGAAATGACTCTTGAAAACGCAACTCAGAAGTTGGCAGTTGCCAAGAAAACGTTAGATGAAACCGATTTAAAGCTGAAAAAGCTGGAAGAGAAAAGGCAAGTTATCGAAGAGCTTAAGCGAAAAGAAGCAAAGCTGCATGCTGACTCTGTTAACATGGCTAACACCTTGGCTTCGTTAACTCAACGTATTGAAGGCAAAAAAACTATTCTAGACAATCTGCACCAGCGCCAAGGCTCAATTGATGCCCAAGCTAAAGTGTGCCTAAATAAACTGGAACAAGCAGGCTTGCCAGTTAATCAACCTGTTGAATCGTTGCATGCTTCTTTGGCAGCCTTTGATGATAAAATTAGCAGCTTAAGGGCTGACCAAGAAGCTACTTCAAGGAATCTACAAACGGATAAGAAGAGAGCTGTTTCGTTGTCACAGGAAAATAAATGCCCCCTTTGCGTGCAACCGTTAGATGGTGAATACAAAAGTAATCTGCTCGTGAAAATTCAGCAGGAAAATATCGAACGCGAAAAAACCATTAATCAATTGAGAATTGAAATTGATTGCTTACAAAAAACAAGGACTCTGGCTTCCGAGGCTCATTCGAACCTGCAAACCTGCATAACAAGAGGCGAAGAATTAAAAAACCGCCTAACTGAAGAAGAAAACAACCTCAATAATTTATCGAATGAATTTGAGCAGAAGCAGAAGCTTGAAGTTGATTTGCGTTTGCAGCTTGAGTTGGTTCAGTTTGAAATCGGTAAATTTGATTTATCCGAGCTTAATGTGGCACGAACACAGCGTGAACAGGCTTTTCAACAGTATTACATGTCAGATTCGGATTTACGAACTAAAGAGAGCCACAAAAAAGACCTTTTCAAACGCTTAGACGAAATCAAAGAGCGCATTGATCTTGCCCAGGAAAAGCTTGAGCGCATGAAAAAAATCCGCGTGACCATTGAGGTTTTAGGAGCCATTCGTGACGCTTACCGCAGTATTCAGCCCAAGCTTAGGAGCGAATTTGTGAAGATTTTGCGCAATTTTGTGCAGCAAGTCCTGGATAGCTTAGTTGGCGGAGAAACACCATTGCTTAATGTGATTATAGACGAAACATACACGCCTTACGTTAAAAGCGAAACAGGAGTTAACCGCGAAGTCTCAAACCTTTCAGGAGGAGAACGTACACTTTTGGCATTTGCTTACCGTTTAGGTTTGGGACAATTGATTATGCAATCACGAACTGGTCATGGCTTAAGCATTCTATTGCTTGATGAACCCACAGAAAACTTAGGAAGCGAAGATGGCAGCATCGAGAGGTTAGCAGAAGCTATAAGCAGATTTAAAGCAATTGAACAAATAATAGCGGTCACTCACAGCGAAGCATTCGCCGGGAAAGCCGACCACGTGGTTAATCTTGAAAAAGAGGCTGGAGTTAGCAAAATCTCGATTGAACGATAACATGTTACAGCGCACAAAAAAACTCTATTCCTCCATTTAAGGGCAAGCACATTTGAGAAGCTATCTTTGCAGGTCATGACAAAAGACTTAACAATATCGACTGGACCAAGCATTAATAATCTAGAAAACACAAATTTGACCGAGATAGAATGAAGACACCGAAATTTAAGTTAGGGTGCTTATCATTAATAAGACCAATTGAAGAGATGTTTGAAGCAGCGAGTGAATCGGGATTTTCTCATATCGAAATAGATCTGCTAGAAAAACACTCTTGCATCGAATCTTTTAACGCCAAAAGAATAAGAAAAATCGTTAAACAAGCAGCAAAATATAACATTTCAATAAGTTTACATATTCCATACACTCTAAACCCATCTGATGAGATACTTAGTATTAGAAGAGCCAATGTTGAATATCTGGAAAAAACAATCAAATTAGCACACAAAATTAAAGCGACGCACATAACGACCCATATAGGCTACTACGTTGGCTTGCCATCTTGGAAATGGAAAAGAAAGAAGGCATTAGATAGACTAATCCTTTCTCTCAAAGAAGTTTTCCCACTATGTAGCAAACTTGAAGTTGTGCTCGCTATAGAAAATGTGAACCCGATGCCAAAAGATTCTGAATTCTTTTACTTGGGCGACAGCATCAATGATTTAAATTATATTTTTAGTAAATTGAAATCTCCCTTCCTTAAATTATGCCTAGATGTTGGTCACGCAAACACAAATGAAGGCCCAATCAAGTATATCGAAGAATTCGCCGACAAAATAGTTTCCGTTCACGTTCACGACAACAAAGGCAAGTATGATGAGCATTTAGTAATTGGAACAGGAACCATTAATTGGAGCAGTCTAGCAGATGAATTTAAGAAAATAAAATTTTATGGGCCTTTCGTATATGAAGTAGTCTCTAGAACACTACAAAAATCCAGAGAAGACTTGGAAAAACATCTTAAACTCTTATAGAACAGTTACTAAAAAGCCGCAGGCATATACTACCCCCAGCCATGAAAAAAATACTTTTAAGAGAAGAAGATAAAAAAAATGCACTCTTCTTCTTCTTCTGCTTTTGCTTCTGCTTTGAAGTTGCTGAACCTATTTTGAGGTAATTTTGGTAAGATGAGGGTCACTTTTCGTGTGGTCGAGGAGGGCATGGAGCAGATTCAAAGCAGTCTGTAGGCATAGGAGGATGGTGGGAATAGAGTGTGGGCAAAGGGTTCCGAAGTATCTTTTGGTTTTTTGTTGATTGTGTGCGGGCTTCTATAATTTAGTCGTACCTTTCGCGGTATTCAGGGTAATCGGGGTCAACGACCGTTGTCGTCACGTATTATCGGGACAAGGCAGGGCACTTGACCTATCTTTTAACTCTGCAATTAGCAAAAAGAAAGCTTAATTTGCTTAACCTACGTCAAATTAGTCCGACACGTATTTTGATCACTAATTAGTGATGCGTAAGTTAGCCTTGTTTAGAATAGCAAGGAAAACGCATTTGGTGAATGGGCCTAAGCTGTTTTCGTTTTCAGGCTTTTCTTTTCTAAAATCAGAGTCAGAAATGGTCTTGTACTCAGATAAGTAGTTCCTCAATGCAGTCTGAATAATCTCTTCAAACACGACCTCATCCATATTGTTATTTGATCGGTCTGCAGGGATTAAGCCCTTCTTTAAGTCATCATCAAACCTGAGGCTGGCCAATACAAGCGACGCTATTTTCCTATCAGATAGAGTCTGCTCGACTTGTTTCTTAAGCAGCTGATACTTTGGGCTTTCATGTAAGACCTGAGGTTTACAGAGAATGGACATTATGCTTTCAGATGATATTCCTCTTTCAGCCAATCTTTTCATTAACGGTCTGTCCGGCACCAGCTTTTCTTGTTTATAAATCGCGGTTTTCACTGACTCTCGCACACACTTACCGATTAGTTCTCCAAGAATCGTAAAGGTTCCTGCGTATTTTATGGCGTCTCCTTTTTTTGTGCACGCTACCGCAACACTGTCCGTCAACGTCCCGCTAGCGGCGTCGCCGGAAAACCGGCTTCTTATATCCAATTCTCTTAATGCGACCGTTTTTGCTTCGGTAACTGTTTTAAGTGCATCCACCATGCAGCTTTCAGTCAAATTTCCATCAATCAGCAAGATAATGTTGATGGTGCCGCATCTTTCGAGTTGAAAAGAATCCGGTTTTGAGGCAGCCGTATCACCTGCCGTGACTGCAATGGATGTCCCAGCTGTGGCAAAAACGGTTAAGGTTGTTTCACCGTATTTTCTACTAGATACTGCTACGTTCTTCATTTTGGCAGCTGTCATCAATGCGACCACTTTGTCGTTTGGAAGTTGCAGACTTTGCATTTTCTTATTCAAGAAGTCTTCAGCATTCCAGTGCTCATCGTTTTTATCGTTCCCGCAATTCTCAGAAACCTGAACGTTAATTATTCCATTCGCGTCTTTCAAACCTCCGTTCAAAACGGCTGAACTCAGTATTCGCATAGGAGTCTTGGACCAAATTACAAGACTGCTGTCCTTGACTTCAGCTTCAATGCCCTCAATTTTCACGTTAAACTTCATTCACTAACCCAGCGACTAAATTTTGAAATGTGTACTGATGTTGCTAACGAGCGTTATATAAGCCTTAGCATAGATCCGTTCTCCCAATTCTAATCTTTTCTTCTGTACTCTTTTCATACTCTCTGGAGACAGACACTGCAGACTGCACAAATAGTCATCTACGTAAAGCTCTTTCGTGCATGGCAGGAATTTGAACAAATACGCAGTAATAGCGGTTTTGTGTTCCATTATTTGGAAATAAATCTCTTAAACAGGTGTTTTATTGAACAAACAGATAGTTTTTTAAACTACCTTGGCAAATATCTATTCAGGAAGAAATGGCTATGAGAAAGTTAAACCCAGGGAAACTTGGATGATAGTTCAAGAACCAATACCTCATTGGAACAACTTCACTGTTCCAGAGTTAAAGAAGATTCTGGAACATTGTAGAGCATTAGAGAGACTCGGGATTGCCCAAGATGAAAAAATGATGATTTCCATTGAAAGAGACATTACAATACGAGAAAAGAAAATAATCGCGCACTACATGCCGTTTGAACCGAAACACACAAAAATAAAAAAACAAACAGAAAAACAAAATCATAACAAGATAAACAAAAGACAACAACCACAAAAATACTTATTGGAACAAAACGTCTAACAGTTGGAAAGACGAGGCTGTAATTCCTATTCTCGGCATCCAGTCGTTCTTTTCGTCTCTAAGGTAAGTGACAAGCGTAACATTCTTCACCCATTGGGGTTCCAATACTTGAAAGTTACCGAAGAGCAAAGGAAAATTCACTGTTAGCCAACTCTTTGGCCCTGAAAAAGAAAGCTAAGTCGCGTAGCAGGATCTATTATTTATTCACGTGCACTCCAATTCATTCAGCTTGGGGGCAATCATGTTTCTTTAACTCTTCGATAAAGGCTTTCTGGTTGGGCAGCCAATCAACTCACACTCTTGATAGTATGACCCATTGGTCGGCAGTAGCGACTTACCCCTTTTTCCCGAAACAACAATCACATTATCAGTTACACTTTCTGAAAGCGGAAAAGACTCCGTGACAATCACATGCTGTACCAACGACGAAAGTCTCTTTGACCTGTGCCCAATCTAAAAACTCTGAAAGCTCGCTACCCTTCAACGCGCCCATGCCTGGAGCCATTGAATGACTTATTAGAATAAAGGCTTCTGGACTTGCGAACCTCATCAGTCTGATCATGGTGCACGGTTTCTTTGTTCCTGAAGAGGGGCACACCTCAGGCATTGCACAGTTATCTAAACAGTCATGGTCTCTGTTGAAGCTTAAGATCAGTTTTCCTCTTCCCGCTTGGAGGACAACAACCTCAGGCAGTTTGGGAAGAATACTGTTTATTGCTTCAGTCCATGGGTGGAGATTAAACTTGATTTTCGCCATATCAGCGGCTATGTGAACCGGAGCAGTGGGAAAAATGTACTCAGGCTTCAAGGAGTCCATCAACTCCAAAACCTTTGGAAGATCTCCAATGACGAAGTATTCACCCTCCGAACCGATTCTGACGGAAGATTTCAATGCGAACCTTTTGACTGCAAGGCAACTCGGATCCACATCTACAACCACAAAACTTTTGCGCTTCTGTCTAAGATATTCAATTGCGTTGCACCCGTATTTTCCGCCGCCGATAATTAAGTCCATTTTCTCTTCCCCGTTTCGCTTTTATCAGTCATTTGGCTTTCCTAAGTAGCCTGTGCAGATTTTAGGTGATCGGCAATACTTGGCGGAACGTTCTTCGCCATTTTCAACTTTTCTTCTGACACATTAAGCAGATGCAAAAGCTCATCTTGGTTCTTAACGAAAATGGCTCCCATATTTTTCAAATCGCTAAACAATGCTGTGGCTTTTCCCTGAGTGAAATCTCTGCTTTCAATAGGCACCTCGTCAATGACGAAAAGCGGGATGCCTTTCTTCAAGGCTTCCTTCGCAGCCTCAAGATTTTGCAGGTTACCGTGACCAAATGGAACCGAGGTTACAACAACGTTGCTCGCTTTTCTAATTAGAGCTAAGTTAGCTTCCCGAGTTTTCTCGGTTATGGAAGAGAAAGGCGCTTCACTTGCAACTGGTATATTCAGGAATTCCGCACTCTCGAAATCAGTGTCCAACACGTTGAGCACCCCTGCCGTGACGCTGTAACCTTCTTCCAAGAAAATCTTCATGAGCGCGGTTCCGGTTCCAGCTCCGCAAATTAAATGGATCGAGCATTTTTTTGATGTTGGAGATTTTTGAGGTGACAACGGGATAATGTAAAGAGAGTTGGTGACGACATTTTTTTTCACTATAGCGTCTACTTGGAAAACGCTTTTTATGTTTCCGCTAGTCAGAACCTGATCCAAAGATCCTGCGGCGAAAACTTTTCCGTTCTTTAGAAGTAGGGCATAGTTGCAGTAACGTGCAGCCAAATTGAGATCGTGGACGACGGCCATAACGATTATGCCTTCTTTCACACAAAGCGACTTGATCAAATCCATGATTTCCAACTGATTGATGATGTCCAAATATGTGAGCGGTTCGTCCAGTAGCAAAACTTTGGGCTCCTGGGCTAATGCACGAGCAATAATCACACGTTGCCTTTCGCCGCCGCTTAACTCGTTTACGGGTCTTGACGCCAGATGCCACGTATTTGTCAAATCCATCACTTTTCGTGCGATGGCCATGTCATTTTCAGTTTCCATCTGGAACCTCGCCAGATGCGGATTGCGACCCATCAAAACAACCTCCAACGCTGTGAAGCTGAAGCTGATGGTGTTGTCCTGTGGAACGACAGCCATTTGCTTTGCTAAATCTATACTTTTGAGAGAGTAAATGTCCTTATTGTTCAGCAGGATTGTGCCCTTGTGGGGTTTAAGTGTTCGACTTATGCTTCTGAGGAGGGTGGTTTTTCCCGACCCGTTGGGTCCAAGGATCCCCACGAAGTCACCTTCCTTCACTGACATGCTCACGTTCTCTAAGATTTTGATTGAGCCGTAGCGACATTCTACGCCATTGACATTTAACAACACCATGTTTAAGCAGTCACCCTAAAGAGAATAAGTAGTTTTTCTCCTTCTAAGCAGATATATGAAGAAAGGCGTCCCCACAATGGCAGTTATAACACCTACAGGTAATTCAGAAGCACCTGTCGCAACTCGCGCAACGGCGTCACAAATCACCAAGAATATTGCTCCGACGATGGCGGAAGCAGGCAGAAGAATTCGGTGATCCGGGCCAATTACAAGTCTGGTCATGTGAGGAATTATCAAGCCGACGAAGCCTATTACGCCGCTAATGGCGACTCCTGCTGCTGTTATCAAGGAAGCTATGACAAGAAGGAATTGGCGCACTCTTTCTGTATTTACTCCTAGATGCTGTGCAGTATCATCGCCCATGGAGAGCATGTTTAGATCCCGAGTGAAAAAATAGGTAATAGCGATACCGATGAAAACGAAGGGTAGTACAGCCCACACTTGCACCCACACGATGTCAGAGAATCCTCCTGCAAGCCACGCTACTATGCCAGTAAGAGCTTTGCCGGACTGAAGTTCCATAAGGGTTTCCATAGCCAGCAGAAATATGTTTACAACTATGCCCGAAAGCAGCAAGGTGGTTGTCGGAATTCTGTTTCCAACTCTTGAAATGGTTAACACCAAGAACACAGTGAACAAAGCAAATACGAAAGCGAAAATTTGCGCCGTTCCTAAACCTATGAGCGATAGGGCTGAGGTAACGTACAAAACGGCAACGGTGTAACCTACCGATGCGCCTGCAGATGCACCTAGCAAGTATGAGTCAGCCATCGGGTTCCTAAAGACGCCTTGGTAAATTACACCTGCCGCGGCCAATCCAGCGCCAACTAAAGCGCCGGCAAGCACACGTGGAAGCCGTATTTGGAGAATTATGGCTTCGCTGGTTGGCGATATTGAGGCTGAATTGATTGAACCGTTTAGAAACGGGATTTGTTTGCCCAATATATCCAAGATTTCTGAGAAGGAAATGGAAGCGTAACCTATGTTGAGAGATACAATTACCGTTACAAAGAGAGTCGCTATTAACGCGACTAAGATTATTTTCCATCGTGAAGAACGTTTAATGTAAGAGCCTTCGACTTTGTCCGCACTCATGTTGTTTTCACAACAAAAAATTAGGATGTAGAGTTAAAAAGCTGTGGGTACAAGCAAGCGGCAACGGCATACACTTGGTCGGCTATTCTTGGATTGGGTTCAGCAAACAGATCTCCATTGATTACGTAGACTCGGTTGTTTTGCACGGCGCTGATTGCGTTCCATCCTGGTGTTGCTTCCACTTGGGCGACACTTCCATAGAACGGGGCGGTTCCCATTTCTGAGGGCAAAATTATTACGTCAGGATTAAGTGAGACCACAGTTTCAGAGGCAACAGTTGGGTATGATTGGGTTTCGTTAGCGAAAATGTTGACACCTCCAGCCTTATTAATAACATCGTTAATCCAAGTTGGTGAACCCGCGCTCATTAGGGGAGGGGTCCAAACCTCATAAAAGACTTTCATCGGAGCTGTAATTTTTGCGGCTGCGATTTTCGTGGTTATCGCGCTAATACTGCTGGTTATATTATCAATCACCGCGGTTGCCTGAGATTGGGCACCTGTTGCCTTGCCTGCGAGCGATATGTCTTGGTAAATGCCGTTGATGTTGGTTGGGTTAAGTACGAGTACTTTGTATCCTAAGCTTCTCATGCTTGGGAGGCTAGCATCGTTGATGTTATCGGACAGTATTAAATCGGGACGAAGCGTGGCAATGGTTTCCATGTTGGGAGTTCCATATAATCCGACATTCGTCATGTTACCAGCTGCGATCCAAGCTTGGAAATTGTATGGGTAATCATCAGAGGGTGTTACGCCAACAACTTTGTCGCCCACGCCTATAGCGTACAAGATTTGTGTACAGCTCGGCGCTAGCGAGACAATTCTTTGAGGAATAGAGGTTAGATTGGTTACGTAGCCTTCATCATCTGTTAATGATATGTTCTGTTGTGTGGCGGTTTTGCTCTTATTAGCTGAGTTAAGATATACGAAAGCGGCGGAAATGATTAAGGCGATGATTACAATGGTAGCAATATAAATTATGTATTTTCTTTTCATCTTTTTAAGCACCCTACTATCTGGTTGGATTATCCAGCCCACTATATAACCTTTTGCTGGATTTCAGGTTGAGCAATTTAGATCGATGAAAAAGAAGAAAAGCATGCAAACCAGTCCGTTCTCAAGGCTGTTTACGTTCACCACCCATCCCAATCCAAATTTCCAAAAACAAACTTGCTTCTTTGATGGTTGAAGTAGCGTTTAAGAGTTTGAGAACTGATAGAAATTTTGAGTTTGCAAAATTTTGCGATCTTGAAGCGAAAATATCCTAATTGTCGGAAGCAAGTAAGTGTTTTGGCAAAAAACTGAATTAGGTAGAAATTATTACTCGGCAGATGTCTTCATTACAAAAACTCAAGAGCAGCGGATACTCGCAGTATTCATCACTCGAAGTATACAAGGAGAAAAAACTGCTTAATCGGCTGATAACGTCCAGAACCTTAAGGGCGTGTTCTTTCCGAGGCATGGGTTAGCTTTAAAAGACAAAATAACACTTTTACTTAAAAGGTGCGTTTATTGCAGGATGCAAATAATGGTTGGCCATACAAGAGTATTCAACATTGGCCTCCGATGACTTACAGAGATAGGGGTCTTTCCACTTCCGGTCTTTTGTCAGATTTTGCTGAGTTTCTGAAAACTGGTGGTTCGGTTGATCAAAGAAGAGAGTTGCAGCCCTGGATTCCTTTTTGTGAAGGAAAGTGTACATTTTGCTATTTTCCTGTTAGTTGCGATAAGCAGGGCATTATCCCTTATCTAACGGCTCTTAAGAAAGCACTAGGTCTTTACGCCCAGAATAATTATATCAAGTCTAGCCTTTTTAGCGAACTTTACATTGGTGGTGGAAGCCCCACTATTCTTACCGATGAACAAATTGTAGATCTCTTGGATTTTTGCCGAGGAAACTTCAACCTAAGGAAGGATCATCAGACAAAATTTGCGGCGTGCACCACCAATCTTTCCGAAAGTAAAATTCGCTTGCTTTCTTCGCAGAACGTGAATCAATTAGATATTGGGGTTCAAACGTTTGATGACGCATTCCGCGAAATTCTGATGCTCCGTGACAGCAAACGTGAAGTTGCGGCAAAACTAAAGAATGCTAGAAAGCAGGGACTTGGTGTTAGCATTGATTTGATTTATAACTTACCAGGCCAAACGCCTAGGCAATGGAGGGCAGATATTGAACAGGCATTGGAGCTTGAACTTGAGAGTGTAGATTGTTATCCGCTGGATTTGTATCCTGATACTTTTCTTGCGAAGAAAATTGAATCTGGCGAGTTGCCTGTTGCTGGAGATGATAGCGTTGAAATGGAAATGTATCTTGAGGCTTCCAATGTTTTCAGGGAGAATGGGTATTATCCTACTTGTCACAATAGGTTTTCTCGTGTTAAGGAGGATTTTGAAAAGCCTTCTTCCGAAGTGGTAGGTTCTGGAGCGGGCTTCTTCATGGGGCATATTGGGAGCTTCTTGTATTCTGACATTGAGAATGTTCAGGCTTATATTGAAGCAGTGGGAAGCGGTGCTTTTCCGATTGAACGGGTTGCCAAGCTCTCAGTTGAAGATGAGATGAGAAAAGCCATGATGCTCATTTACATTCGTGTTCCTCTGGATCGTTACGTTTTTCGGTCTCGATTTGGCAAGTTGCCCGAAGAGGTTTTCCCTGAGGCAATTCATCGATTGCAATTGAAGGGCTTGATTGAAACTAAAGAAGGGAAAATTCAGCTTACAGAAAAAGGTGATCCTTGGCGGTTCAATGTCGCGTGGGAATTTTTCGATTGCTAATCAAACTGTTTAAGCGATCATTTGGCAAAATGCAGGCTGATTAGTGCACGGCTGATAATGTTGTAGTGTTGGCACAGCCACGCAGGTTTAAGAATCGAGGGATGTAGACTTATATCGTTGTTCAAACTAGTTCTTTATTACCTTAAGTTTCCGCGGAGGTGAAATTATCACAGAAGAGAAGAGTGGTAAAGTAAAATTTACTTTTGAGCTTGAGTTAAACCAACCTGCAATGGAGTTAATCAAACTAGACATTGACTTAATGCAAGATTTAGCTGCACAAGGCGTGGATGTTTGGAGATCGAGGATGTGGTCCAAAAGAAAAGAGGGACATGGCATGGGCATGATGATGCATCATGGCCAAGAGTAAACTTTAAGCATTTTTTTGGCTTAGCATGTTGCTCTTTTTATTATTTTTTGAGGCAGTGTGAAATTCCAGTTGTAGTTTTGATGTTTTTTTGAACAAGCTGTTTTCGGTTGCTTTTTTGGTTTAGGGTTTGAATCGTTTGCAGTTACCGTCTAGATTTGTCGGGATTTGTCGCTATTTGTCGCTATTTGTCGTGGAAAGTCTCTAGAGGTTGTAAGGTTTAGTTTGCCGTAAAAAGTGCAGAAAAACGTAAAGTAAATCAAAACCAATAATGGAAGCTTACCTAAATCATCTTTCAAGTGTTATTTCTCGTGTCACATTTTTTGTTGTTTTTTGTTCAAGTTGTTTTGGGTCGCTTTTTTGTTTCTAGGCTGGGGTTGTTTGCAGGTTGAGTATTAAAAAGTCCTAGAAAGTCCTAGAAAGTCCCACAAAGTCCCGGTAAAGTCCTAGAAAGTCCTAGAAAGTCCTGGAAAGTATTGGAAGTGTGGGGTTTAGGTTGTTGTTTAGCGTCGCGGGTGGTTATCGGATTAATTTTTTTAGTTCCGGCTGGGTAAGAAAGTTGGTGCTGAGGTGAATTGTTCTTGGCAGGGTTCTAGAACGCAGGGTCGATGTTTTGTTTTTTGGATTGTTGAGTAGTTTTGTTTTTGTTGTTTATTTCCTTTTTTGTTCTGGTTGTTTTGCGTTGCTTTTTGTGGCGAAGCTTTAATTGTTTTTTGTGAAATAGAAAGTGAATAGAATTTCGGTATTGAGACTTAGATTGCGCGCTCTATGGTTGCTTTATGAGTTTTCCAGGTGTCTCAAGCAAGTTTAAAAGTGCAAGTCTATAATTTATTCGTAGAGTGATTGAGAATGAGTGATAATCCAAAACTTATTGAGATTGATGAGCCCAATTCTAAAGATATTTCTTTAGACGATAGACTCGAAAACTTAGAAGAAGATGACAAAGAAAGCTATGTAAGGATTCTTAAAGAAGAATTAGAACTAATAAAAGACTGTTTAGAGAAGTTACTTAGTTCTAATCTAACAAGCGAAAACCGCCCTTGCCCTTTACCAGAATTGTACATAAGTTACAGTGGTTTGATGTACGAATTCACTTGTTACCAAATAGCAGATATGTCTAGTGGCATCATACACAAAGTAGATTATGATAAGGATAGGGAATAGCTCAACAGACAGCAGAAGAAAATTAGATTCCTTGAAAAGAAACTAGTATCCATTATGCGGTTGCAATCTATAGAAAGTGTTAGGTTATAGGTGCGGTTTAGAGATTACTTGAGTTGAATGCTGGTTCATAAGCCACGGAAGCGAAGATTTTTTCGGCAACGTCCTCTTGTTCTTTTGTGCCAGTGACAGCCAGCCAACATGACCCTTCTGCACCGCAAACTCCACCAGCTGAAATCAATTCGGCATTCGCTCCAGTTAAAAGGTTCACTGCCTCAAGTTCAGTAAATACTTCGCCTGGAACGGGCAATAAGCGATAGCCACATGCGCCAGGCGCATTCAGTTTTTCTGCTAAAACGTGTAAATCGCTGTTTATTCGTTTTTCTAAACCTACGGGTATTATTAGTTTTACGCGTCGTCCTGCAACTGCTGGTAATGCTAAGCCTATGGTTCCAGCTTTTGGATGACCGATTAGGATGGCTGCTTGTTTTCGCTCTAAATCCAAAGCGTTCGCTCCTTTCAGGATGACATCGCCTTCTTTGAGAGAATCAACCACGTCAGCTATTGTTTTGCCTTTTTGCCAAACGCCTTTGGATATTACGACGTCGCCTGGAAACTTGCTTTCATCAGTTAGTCGCCCTTCTACGGTTAGGGTTTTGTTTGGAGGCAGGGTTATCCCGCGGAAAAAATGTTTTCTGGAGAAATCATTAGAAATTTTTTGGGTTGTTAGTATTTCTTCAGCTACGTAACCGTTTGTTGTTCCAGCAACAATCACAAGTGTACCGTTTTTGATTGCAGCTAAAATTGTTGGGTGATTTGCTAATGCTTTAGCTATCAGGCGCTTGCCTGCCGAGGGCGTTATGAGGTACTGTTTCACTTCATTTTGCTCCTTCTACGTTTTACTGTTGATATTTGGAGGGTGAACTATAATAATTACGGTTCTTGCAAAAAGGGTTCTTGTTTAGGTTCTAGAGGGTTAAAAAATAAAAAAGAAAATAATTAGGACGAAGTAAAGATGTTCAGCTTATAAGCTTAATATCTTCGTGGTGGTCTTCGTTTTGCGTAGCACTCTCGGCAATAAACTGGCCTGGTGCCGTCTGGCTTGAAAGGAACTTCACATTCTTTTCCGCAGTCAGCGCAGGTTGCCTTGTGCATTTCTTTGTTATTATACATTCGCTATTTCAACTCCTACTATATTTGCTGTGCAAAAATCGCTTCTTACACAGTACCTTCTACTGGTCGTTCATGCTTATAAATTGAATGCTTTTCTTTTTTTGGATTAAACATCAAATAGTTATTCCCAACCCGCTTTTGACTAAAATTGGGAGTGGAAAATAAAGATTGGATATTTTATGCGCTGTTGCCATGCTTTAATGTTAGCTTTAGTTTCGTTTGAGGCAAGGTACGTATTTTTATAGTCAAACTAATATAGGTAACTTGCATAATGTAAGCATTCGAGACATTTGAGAAAAAGTTGAATCAACTTTGCGCTTTGCTTTTTCTCTTAACTCTAACTTAACGCGGGAAGGGAATTTGAGACAGAAAAAATCGACTTTAGGCGAGCATATCGCTCTTCTCTCTGTAAAGCATAGCATTTACCCTGCAGAGGTTTTCCAAGCACTGATTACTGCAAGAAACAATGAAAAAGCTGTCTGCGGTAATCTTACGGTTGAATATCGTGGCAAAGTGAAAGGCGAGACAATTTTTTTGATAAAGAAGGATAACACGGTTGTGGCTCAGTTTAGAGCGGCCGAAGAGTTTCTCTTAAAGAAAGATAATCCTTTTGAAAGTTGGATGAGCACTGATAAGATTCGCAAGAAAATAGCGAAGCAAAATACAGGATCTATTTTCACTTTGGTTCAAGATTTGAGAGCTGGTATGAAACGGGTTAACGCTAGGGCTGAGGTTCTGGAGATTCCTAAGCCAGCGCAGGTTCACACGCAGTTTGGCAATACTGTTATGGTTGTTAATGCTTTGGTTGGAGACGAAACTGGAAAAATCAAGCTCTGTCTTTGGGAAGGACAAATCAGTTCAATCGCTGTTGGAGATTACATTGAAATAAAGAATGCACAGGTATGCGTTTTCCGGGGCGAGAAGCAGTTGCGTCTTGGAAAGAAAGGTGCTCTTAGCATATCACAAAGTCCTGTTAAAGGCATTAAGCAACAGTTTGCGACAGCTTCAGTAAGATAAATTCTCAGATGCATCAGCAGTTTTTTTGTTTAGTTTCTCTAATTGGTTTTTTTTCCGCCACTTGAATTATCTTATCGGTAAACATATTGGAAGCTAAGCGGGAGCCTGGGCGAATGAAAACGCTGTTAAAATTTGAGGGGAGGCATGGCTTGACTACGAGAAAAATGGCGGTTTCACGACTTAAAGTCTTGGCTTTTGGGTGATTTGTATCTAATTTTGCGTGTTTTTGCGGTTATTCAGTTGAAGATGGTGTGTTTTTCTCTTTTTGGTGCAGTTGTTTTGGGTTGGTTTTTTGATTTTAAGCTTGATTCGTTTGCAGGTTGAGTAGAAATAAGTACACAGACGTACAAGGACGTACAAGGAAGGTAAGAGGACGTACAAGGATGTACGAGGCACGTACAAGCACGTACATGGCCGTAAAAGGAGATATTTTGTGTCTTAAAACGTGAACTTTGAGCACTGGCTCCTTTGGTTCTATTTCTTTTTGGGAGGACTATTTTTATACGTGAATTAAGCATTGCTTTGGAAGAAGAAAGAGGTAACCTGATACTTGACAGTTATTGTTGATGATGCGGGCAGCGGCGACTTGCTTTTTGGTGTCGTAGTGGGCGCTTATCGAGAAGAAACGGGAGAATTCAAATACGATCTTATTGACGTCAGGTACTACCAAGAGATCTTCCGCGAAAAAGAATATTTGCAAGAGTCCTCGCGTATAGTCTCTAAGCTTGTTTCGTGGTTTAATCTTAAGGCAGACGAGGCGATCCATATTTGCCAAGGATGCATCTTTGATGTAGCTGCTGAGGAACTGCGCAAGGTTTACGGTGAAGACCGTGTTAAACGTATAAGAGTCATCGGCGAAGCGCAGAGGCTAACAGAAATAGCTTACCTAGATGAAATCCGCAACTTAGGTTACGAACCCTTAGCTGAACGCGAAGAAAAGAGAGGCAAAAGCTTTTTCCATATGATGCGGTGGTTAAAAAACAATCCTGAAATGTTGCGTTATGCAAAGACGGGATGGCCACGCCTCAAGAATTACCACCTATTCCAACAATTTCATCCAGAGCAAGTTTACACCGCCGTTTGTAGTGATTGCGGCGGCGAATGTAAAGTGCCATTTCAACCCCGGGCAGGCCGACCGGTGTACTGCCAGAAATGCTGGCCTGTTCATAAGTCGACGAGGAACGGGAAAGAAAAAGTAGCTCGTTAATCTATCATTTTTGTACTTGGATACGTTGATGCTGGGTTCTCTACATATTATTTGATTGTAACTTGGGCTGGTTTGTGTTTTTATTTTGTTTGACTTTGAACAGACATAAATAACTAAATATTTAATGCGTTAAGAAAGAGCCAGAATTCGTCTATTATGAAGATTTTCCGTAACTGTAGGTATTCAGGCTTAAAGCTTTGGTCTTCTCCTGTGGATTCCTTGTAGTAGCCTACTGTATGAGGGTAGTTATTTTCGACTTGTGGGCTGTCTAAGAATTCGCCGAGGACTGATAGTTCTCCAGACTGGTTTGCGGTTTTCTTGTCTTTGAGTTGCACTCGGTAGTTGTGGTATTTTCCACAGTTTCCTTGGTTTGGAAAGCAGATTATTTTGTCGATTTCTTGAAAATAAAATTTTTTGGTTTGCTCGTGGCTTTCTGAATTGCTGGTCAAATGTGAATCATTACAAGTACTGTTAGAATGGGAAATTTAAGGATTTTATAATTCTCGCGAATTTTTCCTTTGATTATTGATTTCCGTGTATATACATGCATGTTACATAGTTTTATAAGCGGATTTTGAGCATCGTGAGAGTCCTTAAGGAGGCGAAGAAATGCTGAGTAGAGATTGCGACGGCTGCACGCTTCTGCAACTGTGCAGTGAACGTTATAGGCGAGTCGGCAAGGATGAGAAGGTGTATTGCCCAGATGGGACAGCGCATCTGGTAGATCAAAATTAGTTTCTTTTTCTTTTTCCTGAAATTAGTGATTATAGTTATTAGTTTAGGGTTTTGTATAGTCTTTAAAGGGTCTTTATGGCTGATGAGCGTATCCTCTTAAGAAAAATTCCGGAACCTTTGAAAGTTTATTCTAAGACGAAAACTTGGGGTATGAACGCATCCATTGATTTAATAAAGGCTGCTTTCGGAGAATAAAAAATGCAAGGCTGGTAACTGAATGGATAAGGCTGATTTTTTGTCGTGGAGTCGCAAGTACGATAAGAGCTTTGGTTGGCAGGCGCAGAGGGAACGGGAGTTGGGGGCTAGATTTCGGAAGGCGAAAGCGTTGACACGGGCTGATTTAGCGCAGGTTGTTGAGTGGAAGTTCAGAGAAGAGCCTGAGAAGAAAGCGCGGGCTTTAGCATTGGTAGCTCGAAATGATGAGGCGGCTATTAATCGCCTTTCAAGTCAAGCGTTAAGCATTCCTTCTTGCGAGGATGCCTACCGGATGAACTGCCTCACTCTGCTGGAAGGCGTCAGCCCAGTGTTAGCAAGCGTTATCCTCTCGTTCTTTGACCCCAAACAATATGGCATCTTAGACGCAGCTGCATGGAAGGCGCTGCTTGGCAATCCACCCCCTAACATGCTAACAACGCAGAATTACCTAAAACTGCTTGCGGTGATAAGGAAAACAGCCGCCAAACAAAACCTGGATGTTAGAGTAATCGATAAGGCGCTGTACAAAAAAAGTCTTGATGAATCAAGTTAAGTTAATCCTAAAAATGTTTTTTTATGGCTAATCGATGGTTGTTTTGGTCTTCTTTTATTGAACAGCTGTTGCTTCAGCGTTATCTTAGCCGTCACGCATGTACATTGTTACTAATGAGGCAACTTCGTCGGTAAGCTTTACTTGAATTTAATCAGGTTGAGCTTTTTGGTTTTTTGGGAAAGGTTTAATTGTTTTGTAAACACTACTGTTTACGGTGATTATAATGACTCAGGTTCAACTTAGACTACCAGAAAAAACGCTGGAAGAAATCGACCGCTGGGTAGCAGAAGGAAAATTCAAGAGCAGAAGCGATGCCATAAAAACTATAATAAGCCTGTATGAAGAACGAGAGAAAACACGCGATTTCTACCGAATGCTGCTCAAACGTAGCCAAGAAGCCAAAGAACACCCCGAAGAGCTTGTTCCCTTAGAGGAAGCTTAACTTGCAGTTTAGCGTGTTTTTGCATCCTAGAGCTGTTAAGGCGCTACAAAAATTGGATACCACGGATAAGACGCGAGTTAAGAAGGCGCTTGGGGAGCTTGCTGGTGACCCATGGAAAGCTGGAAAACAATTGAATCCTTCTACTTATTGGGGTCTACGGGAAGGGGATTACCGAGCTATTTATGAGATTGGTAGAGAGAAAAACCAAGTAGTGGTGATCTTCGTTGGGTGCCGAAAGAACGTTTATGATGACTTCGCAAAAATGCTATGAAAAAATAGTTAGCGGAAGTTTTATGTGTTACATTGTATTCTCTAATTTCTGAGGGAAGCATATGGCTGAAAGCGAAAAGAGCACCGTTGTCACAGTACGTTTATCGAAGCGTAACTTGCGCAAAGTTGAGGCAGTTCGCACCCTTGAAAATGTTGATCGCTCAACTTTGTTCAAGGAGTTTATAGAGGATGGTTTGCAGGAGCGAGTCGTACGCCTCTATGAGAAGGGCAAAATAAGCTCAGGACGAGGTGCAGAGATTTTAGGCGTTTCTCTTCGGGAATTTCTGGAGTTGCTTGAGCGCAAGGGCATTGCGTTCAATTGGGCTACCGGAAGCATCAAAGAATATTTGAAGGAAAAGTACGGAGAATAAACGCTTGGTCGCAGTGGTTTCTGACGCGGGACCGCTGATTCACTTATCACAGATAGGCAAACTGCTCTTATTGAAAAGACTTTTTAGTGTCGTGTATGTCACCGAGAAAGTTAAGGTTGAAGTTTTTGATGAAGGGGTCAGGCTTGGTTATGCTGATGCAGAAACAGTAGGTAAAGGTTTAGCGGATGGCTGGCTAAGGGTTGAGCCTTTTCCTGAAAATTTGATTGAGTCTGCTGTCAAGTTGGCTGAAGGTGAGAATATTTCACTGTCCGATGCTGAGACCTTAATGTTGGCGGTTGATAAGAAAGCTGAGTTGTTGGTTGATGATAAGTTGATTTTTGACCTCGCTAAGATGTACAGACTTAAGGTTTGGGACACTTGGACGCTGCTTTTGGAAAGCCTCAGCAAGGATTACTTAGAATTAAGTGAAATAAAAAGCGCAATCGATAAACTTGACAAAATGAGGTTTAGGTTGAATGCGAATCAAGCACAAGAAATTCTTGATGCCGCTAACAGTATTGAGAGGCACAAGAAAGACGCTAAATAAAAACCAATTATTTGGCATTCTCAGAAACAGTAGCGGTGGACCGCTGCGGTTTGACGCCTAGACTCCGTTTGGAAACCTCAAGCCCTACGCTCTTACCCGCATCCCCTTGAGCGCGTAGCGTCCAAACTTAGGTTGCTCTCTCCCGAGCCTAGCCGGGTTCGCCTGGTGA
>JBEKFM010000046.1:0-23855 GCA_050013315.1 Bathyarchaeia archaeon | reverse complement strand
AGGAAGAAAACTGAGAAAGACTCAACAAGCACCACGAAACGCAGGGTCATCGCAGCAGCATTCTCCACGCCAAAATCCGTCAAGGTGTAACCTGAAGTAAAATAGGTTGTTAAAATGTTGACTGCGAAAATGAATCCTGCCAGAAAAGCTGCTCCTCGCAAGGAACGAAGCCACTGCTTCTGAACACGTGCTAACAAAACAAATGGAATCTGCAAAAAGAACAGAAGAAGCAATGGGATAATTTGATAGAAAATAATGGCAACCACAAAAATGGAAATAACATAAACAAATTTTATTCTTGGGTCTAAATTGTGTATCGGAGAGTAAACTTTTCTGAACCTTAAGCCGTCAAAAACACTCATTTCCGCTGTCTATTCTCCTTGGCGTTCAAGATTATTTGTTTGGCTTCGTAGATGTCAATAATATCTTTCGGAAGACCCAACGCCGACAACTTCACGAAGATTTGAGCTATCTGCGGCAAAACAATAGATGATTCAGCTAAAACATCGGGATTTGTAAGAATGTCTTTTCCTAAACCGTCCGCAACAATTTTTCCTTCCTTCATCAAGACAACTCTGGGATTACATTCAGCCACAAACTCCACATCATGAGTAACAATGACAACAGTTTTCTTTTGAGTCTGCATCTGAGTTATGAACTGACGCAGTTTTTCTTTCTGCTCATGATCCTGCCCAATGGTCGGCTCATCCAAAATCAAAGTCTGCGGATCCCATGCCAAAACAGAAGCCAACGCAACACGTTTCCGCTCGCCTCCGCTAAGAAGAAACGGCGAAGTTTTCCTGTACTGGGTTAACGCTAAAAGATTCAAAACCCACGTTACCCGCTTCTCAATAGCCTCTGGTTCGAATCCGAAATTTTTAAGGGCAAAGGCGATTTCATCTTCTACTGTTTCGCTGAATAATTGGTGGTCTGGGTTCTGAAAAACAAAACCGACATTTCGAGCTAAAGCTGCCACACTTGTTTTAGTTGTTTCAACCCCGTCCACACAAACCTTTCCCACTGCGGGTTTCAATAGACCATTGAAATGCTTTACAAGTGTTGATTTTCCCGCGCCATTTTGGCCCATGATGGCCATGAATTCGCCGTCTTTTATGGTTAGGGAAACACCCTTCAAAGCTTCCACTTTGTTAGGATAGGAAAAGTGAACGTTTTCGACTATAATCATTGGGATTTTAACGCCTCCAATATTTGGTCAGATAATTCTTCAGAAGACAACGGGGTGGTGTCGCTGAGGTTTAATCCTTCTTTTTTTAGCATTTGATACAGTAATGTTGCTTTGGGAATTCCGACGCCCATTAAACGCGTTTCCTCTGTGCTGAGAATTTCTCTTGGGTTTCCTTCGAAGCGTACTTTTCCTTCATCCATAACTATGAGGTGATTTGTGTACTTTGCTGTTAAGTCAAGTCTATGTTCAACAAGGATGACGGTTATTCCCTGCTTTTTGTTTAACGTATAAATTACTTCGAAAATTTTCTCAGCGCTCAGGGGGTCAAGAAAAGATGTTGGCTCATCTAACACGATGATTTCTGGTTCCATAGCAAGAACAGACGCTATTGCCACACGTTGCTGCTGCCCTCCAGAAATCTCGTGAGGTGACCGTTCACGCAAATCATAAATGTCTGTTAAGTTTAATGCCCAGTCAACTTTTTTTCTCATTTCTTCTCGCGGAACCCCAACGTTTTCTAGCCCAAACGCTACGTCTTTCTCGATGGAGAGAGCGAATAACTGATTTTCTGGGTTCTGAAACACTAAGCCTACGTGCTTTGCCATCTCATACGTGTGATGCTTAAGCGTTTCTAGTCCTGCGACGGAGATTTCACCTTTTAATTCTCCCTGGTAGAAATGTGGGATTAATCCGTTGAAGCATCGGCACAAAGTTGTTTTCCCACATCCGCTGGGTCCGGTGATTAAAACAAACTCGCCTTTCTCCACTTTAATAGAGACATCTATGATTGATGGTTTAGTTGCGCCTGGGTAAGTGTAGGTGAGGTTTTTTGTCTCAATTATAGCCATGATTTTTTGTGCCTGCTATCTTAAGCGTTAGAGTTTGCTCATTTAAGCGTAGCTACGCATTTTTGCGTATTTTCTGCTTCAATAGTTGCAGACACTGTTTAAGCGTTGGCTGCATCTCGCCAGTTCCGCTTACTCCTGCCGCCATGGCATGCCCTCCGCCGACTCCTTTTAAGTACTCACCTAAAGGCGTTGCAATATCTTTTCCCAAATGGACGCCTGTTTGCTCAGTAAAATCGCGGGAGCAACGTAGACTTACCTCTACTTTCTCGTTTTTCAGCCCTGCAACAGCCGCCATGTGTGCCCCTAGGTCAACTAGAGCTTTAGCTGCTGGAGCTTGGTAAGCGCTAACATGGGAGAGTGCAATTATCCACTCGTTGATTCTTATGATTTTGGCTCTTTTACAAGCCTTCAACTTAGCTAAACGCTCAGAAGAATCTATGGGTAAAGCGAATTGTGCCAATGTTTTCTGAGCATCTATTCCTTCAGCTACTAGCTTAGCGACAATCTCGAAGGTTGGCGAATTTGCTAAAGCAAAATGTCGCGTATCAAAAGCTATGCCGATGAATAACGCTTTAGCTTCATTTATGTCAGGCTCGACTTCTGCTTGCCTGAAAAGTTTATAGATTATTTCACAGTTTGCGGCTGCTTTCTCATCTATAATGCATAACTTGCAGATTTTGGTTGTTTCTGAGTTTGACGAGTGGTGGTCAATAATTATTTTTGGCGCTATGGATTTTTTTATTATTTCAGCCACTTGATCAAGCTGGTCAATGGTGTTTGTATCCAAGAAAACTATGACATCTGCCGATTCAATGTTAGGTTTTACGTTAACAGTTATAGGCATGAACAAAAGAAGTTGTTTGGACGGCTTATTGACACCTTGCGGGCACCCAATCTCAGTTATGACATTAGGCATAAACCGTTTTAGCAAACCCTGCAACGCGTAAGCCGAACATATCGCATCAGCGTCCGCACTGCGGTGGCATAATAACAGGACAAAAGCTGCTTTCGTTTCTTCCAAAATTTTTATTAATTCGTCGAAATCGGTCATTTTATTTTTCTCAAATATTTTTCACTATCTTTGTGTGCTTCGTTTGTGGCCTCTTTAACCAGAGTTTGCGCATCAATACCTTTAGCTTGGGGCGATAAGGCAAGGTCTATTTCTACAGTAACGTTCACTGGTTTTGATCCAACAGCTTCCACACTAATATCCAACCTGTCAACCATTTTAGAGGAAACTTTAGAGAAAACATATTTTCTGGCGGCGTTCTCGGCCTTTGAACATAAAGTTTCTATTTGCTCGATGGTTAGCTCTGGTATCCCCAGCTCTACCACAAGCATTCACCTGTTTAGGATGACGGTTGAGAAACTGGACTTAGGTCTTCTTGGAGTTTTGTCTGGGCTTCTTTTATTTGGCTGCGTATTCTTTCTTCCTGCCTTGCCATAACAGTGCTTCTTGTATCCAAAAGCTCTTTGCGTTCAACCAGTTCTTCGGTTACTTTTGGCTTCTCTGCTTTAACCAATAACGAACCGATTGCCTTGTAAATCACCGCTTCATCCGCTGTTTTCTGCAATTCAGCTATTGTCTGTTCTACTTCCGTTTTTTCCATTTCAACCTGCTGTTTCTGCGCTAAAATTGACTGTAAAGTCTGCTGCAATTGTTGCAGTCTAAGAAGCCTTTCTTGCACGTTAGGCGGTAACTTTGAAAGTTCGTCACTCAAATTTTATCCTTCCGTATCCAGCAATACGATAAGCCCTTAATTAAGCATTTCCAACAAAGCAACAGACCAATATCCTATTATACAAACGCATGAGAGACATTCAACCAATTAATTTCTTCAAAACCGGTACCTTTTTCAAAGGAATAATCACACCAAGGGAAATAAACAAAGTAACCACAGTAATCAAAGGAACTCCAATGATAGAATTGATTGTGTTACCATTAATCGCGAAACCGAAATATCCTCTTTGAAGGGATTCAAGCACCATTACGTGAAACAGGAATATAGGTAACGAATTTTGACTAATTACTTTAAGAAGCTTATTGGCTTTGGGGTGGCTGGTCTCTTGGTTATTATTTGAAGGCGGCTGAATCGTATTCAACAGCAGGAACAGCATAACTGCGGCAAAAATCAATGTCGGACTAAAGTATTCTTGAAAGAAATACATTTCTCCTCCTCCAACAGTGGCAGCCAGTATGTAAGTGCCAATTGCAGTCAAAGCTACTCCAAGAGACATAAAAATCATAATAGTTGAGCGACGCATTTGTACAGTTAGAAGGTATGTGCCTAAAATGAAATATCCTACATACCCTGTGATTATCAAAACATTGCTATCCAGATAGTATGTGGTTAAGAGGCCGACGAATGGTACAATGGATGCACTAAAAAACCACAAAATTACAAAGTATCTCATAATTTTGCTTTCTGCATGAGCTACCAGTATACGCAATATTGGAGTTAGCAAGTAAAGGCCAACGAGCATATAGAGGTACCAAAATTGGTAATAAGGGCCAGTTAATACGTCTTGAATAATGGCCTTTGAAGTAAACACTTGATGTTCAACAAAAAAGTCCCAAGCGAAATAGGCGGCACCCCAAAACAGGAATGGTATGCCTATTCGAGCCCATCGTTTCTTAAAAAAAACGCTGAGACTTTCATTTTTTGAGGGTTGAAGCAGAAGAGCGCCAGTCAACATAACAAATAATGGAACCCCTAATCGCCCAATGCTTTGGTAAACATCAACGGTGCACCAACGATAAATTTCTAGCTGAGTCATTTGTTGAATGGTAAGGTCATTTGAGGCGTGGAGCAAGATTATTCCTACTATGGCTACAGTGCGAATTAGGTCAACAGGAACTGAGAATCCTCTCTCTTGATTCAACTTCTTTACCTTTTACCTGATGCACCTTTGCATCTTTTGCTATTAAGGTTTAACTTAGTTGTTGCCTCGACTGCTTGCTATGACCACTTGTGCAGATTAGGCTTCGGTTTCGGCTTGGTAAATCTGTGTCCTGTTCAAATAATTGAAAAGTACTGCGTAAAGCAACTGTACTGCAAATCTGCCAAGAACTCGTTAAGCTCCAATAGTAAAAGTGCCCTTGCTCTCTATAGAGGTAAAGTTGCCTGCAGCTTCAGTTATACTCTAAATTTGCAGGGTTTCACAAGTAGTTTTATAAGTTGTTTCTGAAGCAGATATGCTATAATTAGGCTTAAGGGCGCTTTTGATTGGAAAAGAAGAGTTTGGATTCAAGTAAGAGAATTGCAATTCCAGACCACCTTATTCGAACCTTGGCTATGTTTTTAGTTATACTGCTGCATGCGTCAAATGAAGCGTTACAGGCATCCTCTGTGCCAGCCGCTTATTGGTGGACCGCAATTGTTTACAAAAGCTTGGCTTTGTCGTGCATTCCGTTGTTTGTAATGTTAAGTGGGGTTCTGTTGCTGCAACCCGCTAAACTCAATGAGCCTATAAGGGTGTTCCTCAAGAAACGGTTAAACCGTCTTGGATTGGCTTTTGCTTTTTGGAGCGCAGTTTATCTTGCATGGAGTTTTTACATCAGCCAACTACCACTAACTTTAAGCAATATTGGCCAAGGCATATTATACGACCTATTTAGCGGCGCTTACTATCAATTTTGGTTTATTTATCTTATAGTTGGTCTTTACTTAATTACTCCAATATTAAGGGTAATAATAGCTAACGCCGACCGGAGGATTATTCGGTACCTAATTTTGCTTTGGTTCGTGGGCGTGGCTATTGTGCCTCTTATACAACTAGCCAGTGGTTATACTTTAGACACCGATGTCTTTGTCATCGGCGGTTTCGTAGGCTACTTTGTCTTAGGCACGTACTTACAGAGAATAAAGTTGCGGTCTGCCATACTATACGGTCTATTAATCTTAAGTGTTGTTTCCACAATATTTGGCATGTGGCTAATGACTTACCCATTAAACGCTATGGGACAAAACAACTTCTTTTTTGGTTATCTAACTGTAAACGTAATCATAGGCTCAGCTGCTCTATTTCTGATTCTACTGAAATTTCATCCAGATTGGCCAGGAACTAACCACACCACGTCCAGTCGCGTTGTCCAAGCCATTAGCAAAAATACTCTGCCTATTTTCCTATTTCATGTAATAATCTTAGAGTCGTTCGAAAGAGGCTTCTTTGGCTTCACATTAGGCTTTACAACACTAAATCCAATTATTGAAATTCCCCTAATCGCAGTGCTGACGCTTTTCATCACCATTGGCTTAGTCCTATTAATGCGGAAAGTGCCAGTCTTAAAAAAACTCATAGGCTAAAAAAAGTACGGTTAAAACGCTTATGTTGAATTGGAATTGAGCGCCTCATAGATGATGTTAGCGATTACTTGTGCGCCTATATTGTTGGGATGGATGCCGTCTGGAAAATATTCAGGATGGTTGAGCAGAGGCATATAAACATCTATGGTAGGCAAGCCAAGTTTACTTGCTACTTCCTGTATTCGGGGAATTATTCCTTGCGCAAAACTAGTGCCGTTTACACCAAGCGTATTGTCAAATATTGGAGGCGGCTCTACTAGAAAAATTTGCGGTTTACTGTTTAATGCCTCTATGCTCCCTATTATTCTTTCGTAATCTGCTACGAAACTGTTGATTTGTTGGTAAGTGTCTGCGTGGGCATCGTTGGTTCCAAGCATTATAATAACTGTTGTCGGCTCAAAAACCTTGGCATTATGGAATGCAGTTTCAAAATAATATGGTTCGCCAGAGTCGAAATTTACTGTTGACCCACTAACACCAAAATTACCCACAACCGAACTAATACCCAATAGCGTCTGTAGATCGGCTGGATAACCTGTCATCTGAGTAATGCTGTCACCGAGGCAAGCAACACGTGCTAATTTGCTATCAGTACTGTCACCTGCATGATTTTCTGAAAAAACTACAATTAAGCTTAACGTTATCACTATAATGGCTATGCTAACTGCCAAAACTCTCTTTATTTTTTGGTTCATTCGACATTCTTCAGTGCAAGCGGTTTATTGACCTAATATTTGAGGTATGTCAAAGGTTGGTGCATCGATGTTTTTTTGCTTTGCGGTTTCAAAGCAAGAATTTAGGCTCCTCAAATGAAGGCAAAATCGGTTTAGAACACAAATACCGTTTAGAGACTAGACTTCTTCATATTTTGACTAGTTTTTAGATATGGCACTTGCTTGCTTGAAAACTCGTTAACTAAGGTCATAGTTCTTAAAGTTTGACGTTTAACCGTCTAATTTGGAAAAACTTTGAACTCGAGACTAAAACGTCAATGATAGTTGTTTCAGATTTTTTCCCAGAAAAATCGAAAGATTGTTTTGTCAAGTTTTTTAAGTAGTCCGGACACTTAAACAAACCTTGGAGGAGAAAGCAAATGGAACGCGCTAAAGTTACAAAAGAAGAGTTACTTGAAAAAGATACGCGTTTTCTAGCAGTCTACGTGGAATCAAAGAATTCCTGCATGATAATGCTCAGCGAAAAAGAAGATAAGCTTGGAACCTTGGCGATCGCCGTTCCCAAACCCAAAGAATTACTTGGTTCAGCTACTTCGTCGGTGCTGTTAGGAGATAAGAATATGATTTCAGCGCGAATGTTCGCCGAATATGTTGCTTCTAAAAAGGGAAAAATCGCCCTCGTTTCCGTTTACCTAGACAAAGTTGATGAAATGCAAGCCCAAGCATTCTTCATGCATCTCATTGAAAAACTTATGCAAGCAGAAAGTCAGAAAGAATCCACAGCAACCTAAAAGCTAAAACGTGAGCTAAGTTTCGAAAAATGGTGAAAAAAACCAAATTGATTAGCGAAATGACAACCATCGACTTCCAAGCAATCTTAAAAGTGGTAAACAACGCCGCCATGGCTTACAAAGGTAAAATTCCCAATGATATGTGGAAAGAACCCTACATGCCAGCGCAAGAGCTCAAAGAAGAAATCCAGAGCGGAGTAGAATTTTACGGCTTGAACGCCAACAATGCTTTGGTTGCCGTGATGGGAATTCAACCTACAAACGATGTCACACTAATCAGGCATGCATACGTACTGACAAGTCACCAGCGGAAAGGATTCGGAGAAAAACTACTCAAGCATTTACTCGGCTTGGCCAAAACATCCAAGATCTATGTCGGAACATGGGAAGCAGCATCATGGGCCGTGGAATTTTACGAAAAACAAGGTTTCAAACTAGTTTCAACAGAAGAAAAGAATAAGCTACTAAACAAGTACTGGAATATTCCCGAAAGACAAGTCGAAACATCAGTCGTACTTGAACTAGAAAGGCAACTCCAATGAAAGAAACACTCATATTAAAAGTTGATCCAGAGAATCCAGATCCAACAAAAATCCAGTCTGCCGCAGAAATCATCAAAAAAGGTGGACTGGTGGCTTTTCCAACCGAGACAGTTTACGGTTTAGGTGCAGACGCACTTAATCCAGATGCTGTTTTAGCACTTTTTGAAGCCAAAAAGCGGCCCTTAGATAACCCCCCAATAGTTCACGTAGCAAACGCAAGCGAAGTCTACAAACTAGTAAAGGAAGTCTCTAAAAAAGCTGAATTGCTGATGAAAGAGTTTTGGCCGGGACCATTAACTCTAATTTTTAAGCGCTCAAGCATAGTGCCAAGCGTGACAGTTGCAGGTTTAGACAGCATTGCAATCCGAATGCCAAAACACAAAGTAGCTCTAGCATTAATCAAACGTAGCGATCGCCCTATCGCTGCCCCAAGCGCAAACCTCGCAGGCAAACCCAGCCCAACAACCGCGAAACATGTTTATGAAGACCTAAACGGAAGAATCGATGCCATCCTCGACGGAGGACCAACAAACATCGGTGTTGAATCTACTGTTGTAGACTTAAGCGTTGATCCCCCGATGATTCTTCGGCCAGGCGGAACAACGTTCGAAGCATTAAAACAGGTTCTCAGCGACGTGACACTTCATCCCTTTGTCGAAGCTGAACAAGAGTTGACCATTGAAAAAACAAGATCGCCTGGAATGAGACATAAGCATTACGCGCCTAAGGCAGAAGTTATTCTTGTTGAAGGAAATGTTCCAGCCATTATATCGAAAGTCAAGGAATTAGCCAAATCTTACAGACTAAAAGGGGCAAAAGTAGGCATCTTGGCCACCGATGAAACACAAACCGCCTACACATCAGATGTGATTAAGTCTCTTGGCAGCCGCTTCAACTTGGCAGTTGTTGCCCAAAACCTATTCCGTTTATTAAGGGAAATTGACGCAGAAAACGTTGACGTTATAATTGCTGAAGGTGTACCTTCCGAAGGAATTGGCTTAGCCATTATGAACAGGCTTCGAAAAGCATCAGGCTACCACATAAACAAAGCAGAATAGCAATTTGGGCTATCCGCGCATGAACGAAAGAAGGTTCGTCTAAACTCATTGTGGCTACACATTGAACACTTTCAGCTCCATAATAGTAACAAGAAGCCGATTATCTGAAATAACATTGCCGCAACAACCAATAAAAACAGGCGAGAGAGAAGTGAAACAAAAGGCTACAAGCTTCGCTATTAGGTTTCTAAGCATTTATGATATTGGATTGTTTAATTAGTTATAGTGTTGTCGCTGGGAAAAACTTATATTGATATGTTTGATTGTTGAATTCGGTTTAATTCGAAATAAAAAAACTTTGGTGAAATTATGTCTACAGGTGGAGGAAACATCCCCGTTCTAGTATTAAAAGAAGGCACAGGAAGAACAACTGGCCGCGAAGCACTAAAAAACAACATCATGGCTGCAAAAATAGTGGCTGAAGCAGTGAAAAGCACGCTTGGCCCCTGCGGCATGGATAAAATGCTCGTTACCAGCATGGGCGACGTTGCTATAACTAATGACGGCGCAACTATAATGAAAGAGCTTGATGTTCAGCATCCAGCAGCAAAAATGCTTGTGGAGGTTGCAAAAGCCCAAGACAACGAGGTTGGTGACGGAACAACAACCGCAGTCATTTTGGCTGGAGAATTACTTTCAAAAGCAGAAAGCTTGATTGACAAAAACGTCCATCCCACAGTTATAATTGATGGTTACAGGAAAGCCAGTGAAAAAGCTCAGGAAATTTTGGATAAAATAGCCATTCCCATTTCTTTTGATGACGATAAAACTCTCAAGGACGTAGCAATCACATCCCTATCTAGCAAAGGAATTAACGTTGCTGAAGAACACTTTGCAAAAATAATTGTTGAAGCAGTTAAACAGGTATCAGAGAAAGTTGACGGCAAATACAAAGCGGACATCGACCTAATTAAAGTCATTAAGAAACATGGCAAAAGCCTAGATGAAACAGAACTTGTCAAAGGCATGGTTATCGACAAGGAAGTTGCAAGCTCACAAATGCCCAAGATCATTGACGGAGCAAAAATCGCTTTACTAAACGCCAAGATGGAGATTGAAAAAACAGAGTTTGACGCTAAAATAAACATCGAAAGCCCAGATCAAATGAAACTTTTCCTTGACGAAGAAGAACGCATGCTCAAAGACATGGTTAGCTCGGTTACCAAGGCAGGCGCGAACGTTATCTTCTGCGAGAAAGGTATTGATGACATGGCACTACACTTTTTGGGCAAAGCTGGAGTTTTAGCCGTTAAAAGTGTAAGCAGCAGCGACATAGAAAAGCTGTCCAGAGCAACAGGCGGCAAAATAGTTGCAAGCATAAAAGATTTAACTGCTGATGCTCTCGGGAAAGCAAAAAAAGTTGAAGAAGTCAAAATTGGCGATGACAAACTCATTTACATACGTGACTGCAAGAATCCCAAAGCGGTAACAATCGTAATTCGCGGTGCGTCCAACCATGTTATCGACGAAGCAGAGCGTTCGTTGCACGATGGCTTGAGCGTTGTGAGAAACGCTATTGAAGACGGCAAAATTGTTGCAGGCGGCGGTGCACCAGAAGCAGAACTATCCAAAAACCTACGCGCCTACGCAGTTAAAGTTGGTGGACGAGAACAACTTGCAGTTGAAGCTTTCGCAGACGCCGTTGAAGCAATTCCGCTGACGCTGGCTGAGAACGCAGGCTTAGACCCAATAGACATCATGGTAGCACTCCGATCGGAACACGAGAAACCAGACAGCAAATACTTCGGCATTGAAGTCTCAACTGGCAAAATCAAAAACATGTGCGAGCTAATGGTAATAGAGCCACTGCGCGTGAAACAACAAGTAATAAAATCAGCCACTGAAGCAGCAAACATGATACTGAAAATCGACGACTTAATCAGCGTTAAAGGCGGCGGCAAGATGCCCCAAATGCCTCCGGGCGGAATGGGCGGCGGCATGGGTGGAATGGGCGGTATGGGCGGAATGCCCTACTAAAAACCTCTTTTATCTTTTTTATTTTTTAAAACTTGTTTGCTAACTTTGGTCCTAAGTTTCGTTAAACTATTTTTATGTGGTAAACTTATATTCAAAATGATTAGACATTATTCGGTGTCTTGGAGACTACAATATGAAGCATGTTAAGATTGTAGCGTTTGATTGCCCTGACGCTTGGTTCAAAACGTTAAACCAGATTTGGAGTGAGGGTGAAACCTTCAAGGTGGGCTACGGTTCTGAAGTCACAGAAACCAAGAAACTCAACTTATCCATAGAGATTACGCGTCCGGAGAACAGGCCGCTGGTTGCAGATAAGGCGCCTTGCGATATGAAGTATGTGCAATGGTATGCGTTGAGGTACTTGTGGTGCGGCGAAGGTAAACAGGACGAAACCTACACTTATGGCAGCAGGCTCCGAGAACCAGTGAACCAGATTGACGAAGCCATAAACAGATATGTGCAGGAAAGGCAAGACCGGCAAGTCACCATGGTAATCAGGCTGCCTGAAGACATCAAGAAGTTCCTTCCAGGCACAACCGAGCGCCATGAACCGCCATGCCTAAGCCTAATTGACACCGAAATTCTTGATGACAAAATGCATTTAACTTGCTACTTCCGCTCGTGGGACGCATATGCCGGGTTACCAGCAAACATCGCTGGCTTACAATTATTCAACGAAGCATTCGTTTCAGAAATAAATGAACGCGGAAATCTTTCATTGAAAACTGGCAAACTGATTTTCCACTCAAAAAACTGCCATATTTACCAGAGGCAATTCAATCTCGTAAAGGAACTCTTGGAGCCTGAGGATAGTTCAAAGAATAATACTCGAATGGCAAAAACCATGCGGGAACTTGAGAAAGATGAATAATCGGCGATTCTGATTTAGCGATAATTCAAACGTTTACTAAACGTTTAGTAAACGAGTTGAAACGGAACTCCATAGTCTACAATATTGAGCAAACTGGCATTTCAAAAAGCCGAGAATTCACAAGCTTGCGGCTCATCATTCCCTCGAAGAACTATTATGTTTACCTTGATTTTCCAAAAGGTAACGCACTCAGGGAAACGGGAATTCCAATCCATCTGGACCTTAGTGGAACCCGCTGCATTGAGGACAATGAAATAAGAGCTTTTCTTAAGAGGGAATTCGGTGAAAAACTGCCTGTTTACTCTTATTGGATAACCTGAGTTGCTAGTGTTTTGTTGTTGGGTAACCAATTTTCGCCCAAGCTGTCATGCCGCCAAGAACGTTGCTGACGTTTTTGAAGCCTGCTCTTTCCATTATGCTTGCAGCAATGCTGGCTCTGTTTCCCACCGAACAGATGACTGCCACGAGTTTATCTTTTGGCAGAGAATCAATCCTGTCTGGTAAGTCAGCGAAGAATATGCATTTTGCGCCTTCCACGGTTCCTTCATCTTTCCATTCGCTTGGCTCTCTCACATCCAAAAGCAAAACTTCATGCTTATCCAACTTGCTTTTAAGCTCAAAGACCGACATAGTGCCTGCATTGTTTATGGGTTTACCAGCTTCTTGCCACTCGTTCATGCCTCCGCAAAGGTAACCACACATGTTATCAAAACCTAATCTTCGCATTCTAGAAGCCGCGGTGTTTATGTCGCTGGGTCGTTCATGCACAAAAACGATGTATTGGCTGGTATCAAGAAGCCAACCTGGGTAAACGCTTGTTCCACCAAGCCAAACGCTCAGCGAGTTAGGAATATGTGAGCCAGCGAAAGCGTATGGCATACGAGTGTCCATTATTATCATATTTTGCTCTTGCATTTCCTCTTCAAAAACAGGCAAGGAAAGAGGCTTAGGAAAAGATAGCTCGCTTAGTAAGGGTGGTCCGTTGAGGTTGTACTGTTCCATCTTGCGGAAGTATCGTGGCACAATCAACTCTTCGCTAATCGATTTTTGAGTAAAATCTTCCTTGCTTAATTGCAGGTATAGGTTGGTTTTTTTCTCGTGCCCAATTGTGGTTGGCTCCTGCCCGCTTATATTGTGACCGCAAACGCTTCCGGCACCATGTGCTGGATAAACGAGAACGTGGTCTCCAAGAGGCAACAACTTTTCATGAAGGCTACTGTAGAGTTTTCCAGCTTGCACTGATTGGGCTGCTTTGCCATAAAGATCTGTTCTTCCCACAGAGCCAGCGAAGAGTGTGTCGCCGGTGAAAACCATCAAGGTCTCATTGCTTTCAGTCTGATGAACAACGTAACATAGTGATTCATTTGTATGCCCTGGAGTATGTAACACTTCAATTTTCAAGTTACCCACGTTTAAGGAGTCGCCATCGGCTAGGTTGTGTTCTCCATACTTGAAGGGTAAAGCGTTGCTGTTGCCGATTTCTGCTTCGGTCATGTTTTGCAGTTCAAGCGAGCCTATCACGTAGTCTTCGTTTCTATGCGTTTCAAGAATGTACCTGATATCTGCGCATTCTCTCTTCGCAAGCTGGACATAGATTTCGCAGTCGCGTCGAGGATCAATGACGACTGCTTCGCCTTCATCCGATAGGTAATAGCTGTGGTGGGCTAAACCTTCCGACGTGATTACTTCAAGTTTCATTTTATTCGCCAAATAAAAGCGGTTTCAGGAGAGAGATACTATTCTTGCCAGTCGCAAGCTTTTCATCAATTTTGGCGGTTTCCCAAGAATCAGTTCCTTCAAAAACGCCTCTAAATTTCTCTTTAACCTGTTTAGGAGGCACTCCATCAAGCACTCCTGGATTGCTTCTTTAATTTGCGCTTTCTTATCTCCTGACAAAAATAGCTACCTCTGCAAGCACTACAGAAAAGATTTAGTGATTTATTTCTTTCCAAGGATCAATTTCGAGACTTTTACTCTTTAATCACTCAGAATTAGAAAACGAGATTGCAGAAACAGGATAGGATTATTGCGTTGGTTAAGTGATCAGTTCTCTTCTTTAATTCGCTAATTATCTATTTCGCAACTTTCCTGAATTGATACGGCGTAAGGGCAAGTGTAACAATTGCTATTAAAGCTATTAAGGCGTAGACAGAACCGACAGTGCTCCAGGAAAAATCAACTCAGAACAGCTGGCAAAAAAACTCAGCCTTCAGAAATCCCCTTTGGCGCTACACCGCAGAAAAGCAGAACTACGCATACCCACTGAGATCCTGAAAGAATAGTTACAATTGAGTTAATTGTACTCGTCTTTTTTCCCCGGGAATCATTTAAAAACGCAAGTTTAACTGCAACATGATAACATTTTATAGCTCTCAAGCTTAACTAGAGAGACGGAGAAAAACCATGGGTCACACTGCTACATGGAAAGTCCTTGAGGGCATGATGATAGAGCTTCGGAAAAAAGGAGTTATCCTGCCACCGAATGTCATTAACGATTTAAGAAGCGCCAAACTTATGATTAAGATTTCAGAATCTGAGTGCAGCAGAGGCGAAGCTTCGCAGAAAATTGAAGAATACCTTGGAAGCGTTGAATCATCTCTTGTCACAGAAGCACAAAAAACTTTGAGTCCTGAAATCGTTGACGAATGGCTTAGGCGCTTGGATGAAGCCAATTATGAAATATGCGAAGAAAAAGCAGAAGAAAACAAATTCATTCTCGGCGTTCCTAGAGAACAAAAATGGATCAGGGTTGAACCCATCGGCGATCTCACTTCCGAACGAATACGGCAAATCGCCAAGGAAAGCAGCCTCTCAATCAATCCACAAAAAGACGGTCGACTAGTAGTTCACGGCCAGCCAGAAAATATAAAAGAATTCCTCAAAAAAATGACCGCAGAAGCAACTAAGAAATAAAATACCACTAAACCTTTGACATTCTCAAAATGGAACAACATCAGCAAGTCCAGTTTTTTACTCTTGTGAGTATTTTTTAGCGCTTATTGTTTCGATATGTTTTTTACGTTAAGTCGCTAGTGCTGTATGTGGGAACCGTTTTGGTGAAATTGAAAGGATTCCAAAAATTAACGCTATCTGACAAAGCCTTACAAAGCTGGCTTACTACACTGCAAATTGGAAAGCCCCAAGTGGTTGCGGTGTCTTTGGAGGATGCATTGAATCGTGTTTTAGTCGAAGACGTAATCGCTAAAGAAGATTTGCCCAGATTTGATAAATCAACCGTTGATGGATACGCACTAAAATCTGCCGACTCCCTTGGTGCTTCACAGTTTAAACCAGCAACATTCCAATTAACCGAAAATCAAGAAGTAACCGACAAGCAAGCCAAGCAGGTTTGGACTGGGAACCCCATCCCGAAAGGCGCAAACGCAGTAGTTATGCTTGAAAACACCAAAAAAAATGAAGGAAAACTGGAAGTTTGGACCCAACTAGCCCCGGGCGATAATATTTCCAAAAAAGGTGAAGACAACAAAAAGGGCGACATCGTCGCTAAAGTTGGAACTCGCTTGAACCCTTACTACGTAGGATTAGCTGCTGCGTTAGGCTACAGCCAACTAAAAGTCGCCGAGAAACCAAAAATAGCCATTATAGCAACAGGAAACGAGCTTGCAGAAGTAGGCACCCCTCTTTCTGGAAACCAAATATACGATTCAAACAAAATCATCCTCTCAGCAATGTGCAGGGAACTCGGCGCAGAAACAACAGACTGTGGCATAGCCAAAGACAATGTTGAAGAAATCGCCACTAAAATCCAAAAAGTCCTGCAAACCCACGATGCAGTAATAACCACTGGCGGAACAAGCGTTGGAGGATTAGACCTAGTGCCCGACGCAGTTAACAAGATTGGAAAACCAGGCGTAATTGTTTATGGAGTTGCATTAAGACCCGCAATGCCGACAGCTCTTGCCATCTTGGAAGACAAACCAGTTTTGGTTTTGTCAGGTAACCCCGTTGCTGCAATCGTTGGTTTTGAAGTGTTCGGTAGATCGATGGTTTGCAGGCTGCTCGGAATGAGTAAAGAAGAGCCAAGGCCAACGCTGAAAGCTATTTTAGAAAGAAGGGTTGCTAGTGCGCTTGGAAGAAAAACTTACGTTAGAGTCCGCGTAACTTTGAAAGGGGACGAATTTTATGCTGAGCCAGTTAGCGCAAAAGGTTCAGGAGCAATATGCACAATGACACAAAGCAACGGCTTCGTTGTTGTACCTGAAAATCGGGAGGGCATAAGCAAAGGCGAAACCGTCTTAGTCCACATATTTGGAAGCTTGGAGGCTACAGACCAGAATGTTTAGGAAGCTTATGACGTTTGAAGAGGCACAAAAAACAATCGAAGACCAGTTTAAACCTGCACTTTTAGGCGAAGAAGAAGCTGTACTGCTTGAAGCTTACAATCGTGTCCTCAATGAAGACATCGTTTCAACACTCGATATTCCACCCTTTAACCGTTCAACCGTTGATGGATACGCTGTGAAAGCCGAGGCCACCTTTGGAGCAGAAGAAAATCAACCCGTAACACTGAAAGTTTGTGGTATCGTCAATGTTGGTGAGCTACCAAAAGTGGTTTTGGCGAAGGGCGAAGCTGTTGAGATTGTTACTGGCGCACCGATTCCTGAAGGTGCAGACGCAGTAGTTATGGTTGAGGATACAGAAAGAATCAATAGTGAATTGCATGTCTTCAGCGCTGTTACTGTTAACGAGAATGTTATGAAGAAAGGCTCCGACATAAAGAAAGGTGAAACAGTTCTCAAAAAAGGTCAAGTTCTGAGTTCTTCAGAGATTGGTGTTCTAGCCGCCTTGGGTTTGACAAAGGTCAAAGTGTCCAAGATTCCGATTGTTGCAGTTTTATCTACAGGCGCAGAAGTAACTGAACCTGGTAAAACTTTGACAGCAGGAAAAATCTATGACATTAACGCTTACAGCATAAGCACAGCAGTAATCGAAAGTGGTGCAAAACCAGTTTACTTCGGCGTTGTTTCTGACGATAAAGTTGCTTTATCCAAGGCTTTGCAAACTGCTTTGGCTTCAGCGGATATGGTGATCACTTCTGGCGGTGTCTCTGTTGGTCCAAAAGATTATACTCCGCAAATCGTGGATTCGCTGGGGAAGCCTGGAATAATTGTTTACGGTATTGCAGTTAAGCCTGGCAAACCCACTACTGTTGGGTTTGTGGGGAATAAACCTGTTTTCTCGTTGCCTGGTCATCCCACGTCTGCTCTGCTGATTTTTTATTTGCTTGCTAGACCTTTGATTCAGCGGCTAGCTGGTAGACCTGTAACAGGAATGAAAATGGTAAGTGCTTTTGCTGGTTCACGGATGTTTAGTGCTAAAGGCAGGCGAACGTTTGTCATGGTTAAGCTAGAATTCGACAAAAATTGCCGGTTGATTGCTGAACCTGTGGAAACTGGCGCTTCTGGAGCAATCACTACTTTGGCTAAGGCTGATGGATTTGTTGAGATACCTGAGAATGAGCAGTTTATCGATGTTGATGAAGAGGTTGCTGTTGCGCTTTTCCGGAGCGTTTCTGGGACGGTTTAAGGCTCAAACAGGTTTTCTCTTTAACAAGATGTACCCTGTGAATACCCAAGTGAGCACTGCGTATGCAATCATGCATATCGCTATTAGTGCGTTGCTGAATCCTATTGAGTATAGGGTGTAAAGCGAAAAGGTTGACGCTGCAAAAAACAAAATCGCTACTAACCACGGTGCCCAAGCTCTTTTTGTAAAGAGACCATAAACTGTAATTAAGTTGAGGATTCCGAGTAAACCCAGCTGCGGAGGAAAACTTGTTAAGGGCAGAAACGCCAAAAGGATTATTCCAGCGACAGCATAGAAAGCTAGCGACGCTAATTCTATGCGGTTGAAACTTTTTAGTTTGGATGCCAAGGTCACTTGTGCTCGCCTTTTACCTTATGCATTAAAGGGTGAATTAATAAGTTTTTGGAGCGTGGCTCCAGCAATCTAAATGACACTCTTAGAGAGAGTGAACATTAAATGACTTCCATAATGAACAGTTTTAAAGCTGCTGCCGAATAGCTTAATTCAATCAAAAGCAAAGAAGAAAGAACCAGTATTCAAGCAAGTGACAACTTTGGGTAGAGTACTCCAAAACTCACGGTTTGCCAGTTAACGAGATTTACAGTTTGGAGACATTAAACGAAGACGGTTATCAATCTCAATTTAGGCAGTGTGCAAATTTTGGCTTAGGTGCAGCAGTTTAACCAATCGATTAATCGGTGGGATTCTTGATTCACGGTCAATGTCATTGTGGTCTCCGCGAAATTTAGCAAGAAATCGATAATCTATTTTTTGATTCATATTTTTGATTCATAAGACTTATTTTCTTTGAACCAGCAAAGATTCTGTAGAGTTTGAAAAGCTGTCAAAGCTGGGCCAAGGCTGTCGATTAAATCACGGGAAGAGGTTGGCCAAACATGAATAAGTGCCCTAATTGCGGTTGCGCTGAAGTTGAAACCAAAATTCACGGGGACGAAATTTTAACCGTCTGTAAGCATTGCAGAACTATACGTTTTAAAAGGTTTTTTTTGAAAAATACCGCTCGGCCTCTTGATATATAAAACCGATAAAAAATGAGACATGCAATAATCTTTATTGTATTGTCTAATGCGTCTGGTTGAGCGAAAGAGCTTAGAGCAAGCTAAAGTGAATACCAAGCAGAAAGAGGATTGAAATTTAGCAATGAGTCATCTTGACCTATTTACTTCGCAAACTAACGTTTTCAGTGGCCTGCAGAAGCCGTTTGAGAAAGCAAAATACGTGATTTTTGGTGTGCCCTTTGATGCAACGAGCACATATCGGGCTGGTGCAAGGCTAGGGCCAAACGCGATTAGACAAGCATCTTTGAATATCGAAACCTATAGTTTCCGCAGCAAAATCGACCTTGAGGATTTAGCTTTGTATGATGCTGGCGACTTGCATGTTTCAAATGATGCCGAGAAAACGGTTGATATGACTAGACTTGTGGTTGAGGATATTTTGGCTACTGGAAAAGCGCCTGTAGTTTTGGGTGGAGAACATACGATTACACTTGGTGTTGCGAAGGGTTTAGGCTATAGAGCAGCGAAAACGGCGATTGTGAGTTTTGATGCTCATTTGGATTTACGTTGTGAATTCTCGGATTCAAAGTTATCGCATACGACTTTTATGCAGCTAATAAGGGAGGAAGTGAAACCGGCGAAAATCGTTGAGGTTGGTACACGCTCGGTATGCAAAGAAGAATTGGCTTATGCCAAAAAGGCTGGAGTCGAATTTTTCACTTCCCAACAAATCATCAAGCAAGGTTCAGAACAAATTGCTGAGAAATTGAAACAGAAGCTTGAACCATATGAGAACTTGTATTTAACCGTGGACATGGACGTGCTTGATCCAGCGTTTGCTCCTGCAGTGCAAAACCCTGAGCCTGAAGGAATTACTACAACCGCCTTGCTAGACCTTGCCTGTGCTCTATGCGATAAACGCATGAAAGGCTTTGACGTGGTGGAGGTCGTGCCAATTTATGATCAAGGCGTATCAGCAGTCGTTGCAGCAAAAGTGATGTTCGAACTGCTGTGTCAACTAGAAAAATCAAAAAAAAAGAATAATCAATAATTAAACAACCATCCCTAAAATCATAGCACAGAATGTTTTCACGCACGAAAAACTGCAACTACATAAACCGTTAACTTTAAAACTGACACAGATTCCATTTTGAGCTGCCACAGAATCAACTTTGGAATTTGCGCTGAATGGCGCAATAAAGCATCGTAGCAAAAGTGACTTTCTCAGTTAATGACATACAGATTCTTGCTATTAACACTTAGACTTAAGCATGCGTGTATAAACGCAGAGAAACGTGAATCAACGCAAACAAACGCGTAGGCCCTCAACTTGCAAACGTTTCAAGCCCTAAACAAAAAAAAACAACCCAAAACAAAAGCAACAAAAACAGCAAAACCGCTTTGTTGCCATCATAAAGACGTTCAACAACTCACCCTGCACATCGGATTTTTATATTTTAACACTGCATAACTAGTACCCTGAAGGCCATGCGCTTGGCTAAGGCTTCAGAATTAACTATCCTCACAATCGGGCACTCTACTAGGACGCTGGACGAGTTCGTTGAGTTGCTCAAAACTTACGGTGTCAACTTGGTAGTGGATGTACGCACGGTTCCCCGCAGTAGGCACAACCCACAGTTTAACAAAGAAACCCTGCCAAACACACTCAAACCCTACGGCATAAAATACATCCACATGCCAGACATCGGCGGCTTACGCCGACCCAAACAAGACTCCCAAAACTTGGCATGGCGAAACAGCACCTTCAGAGGCTACGCAGATTACATGCAAACCAAAGAATTCACGGATAACCTGCTAAAAATCATCGAGCTCGCAAGAGAGCACTGTCTAGCATTAATGTGTGCCGAAGCTCTGCCCTGGCGTTGCCACCGCAGCCTTATCTCCGATGCACTTGTCGTTCGGCATATTAAAGTAGAACACATCATAAGCGCAAACAGCTGCATTAACCACCAGCTTAACGAGATGGCGCAAGTGGAAGGAACAAAAATAACCTACCCCCTATTCACCAAAGAAACACCCCAAAGGAAACTGGGCGACTTTGGATCTTCAACTTAGATTTTTCCTTCCGATTATTTCTGCAGTTTTGCTATAAAAAAGCCATTACACAGGTGAATATTCGGATAAAGCCGCTGGCACTGAGATAGCCCTCTCAGTCCAGAAAAACCGATCTTCGGCTTTATCTCAGTTAATGTAAATTCTGGATGCCACTTTAGGAACCGCTCAATTATCATTTCGTTTTCTTCCACTGTTATACTGCAGGTAGAGTAAGTTAATGCTCCTCCAACTGCGACTTTTTCCGCACAACTGTTAATCATTTTCCACTGGATCGCTGCCATTTTCTCTATCGACGTTGGTCTGAGGCGCCATTTCGCTGAGGGCTGCTTGGCAAAGACGCCAGTGCTAGTGCAAGGCGGGTCCAAAACCACCAAGTCCGCTTGCATGTTGAAGGGTAAGGGCGCGCACGCATCGGCGATTACTGGTACAACAATTTTGACTCCCATGCGAACGATTTCTTTTTTCCATATTTTCATTCTTCTACTTGAGAAATCAACCGAGGTTATACTGCCTTCATTGTGCATTAGCTGAGCCAAATACGTGGTTTTGGCACCTGGTGCAGCACAAACATCAAAAACCGTGCTACCAGGCTTTGGGTCTGTGGCTTGCGCGGCGAAACAACTTGCCTTATCTTGAATGTAAAATAAGCCTTCCTTATAGCTGGGCAACGTATTTAACGGCTTTTTCATTTCGCCGATTTTGTAGGTATGCTTTAATGATTCAGCTTTTTCTAGTTTAACGCCTTCTGCGTCAAGTTTTTGCACAATTGCCTCTTCTGTTGCCGCAAGAGTATTTACGCGTAGGTAAGTGGGTGGCGGATTTACACTTCCCTCCAAGAAGACAACAGCTTCATTACGCCCAAAAAGCCTGTAACAATACCTAACAAACCATGAGGGATGAAACGTTTCCAAACTAACCTTTTCCACGTCACTTGCCGCATTCAAGATTGGCTTCAGCTGGCGCGTTAGCAAGAAACCCAAAATCGGCTCAACTTCACGTAGGGTCTGCCAGCCCAGAATGGACCTGCCAAGACCTGCCACGTTTTCGGCTTCTTGCAAGTTAATTTTAGCCCAGTTCTTCGCAACGCGATTCTGATAAACATAAAGCCGCAGAAAAGATTGAATGCCCAAATTATACTCACTAATTTTCTTGGGAGCCACCACAGTGTTAACAAACTTGTCAATTAGGTTTCTGCACCTTGTAGTTTCAACCACTAACCCATAAGCATAACGTATAGCGTTCGGATTGCTTGTTCCGAGCTGCTTAATTGTTCTTGAAAGGGCTAAGCGTTCGCTTAGTTTTTCCTTTTCCATCCAACTTAAGGTTTCAATAGCAACAGTCCAAGCGTCCCGTAACAATATTTTCACACAAGACTAAACCAAATGCAATCGTGATAAATAAGAATTCAAACACACCAGACATGTGAATCATCGAAAGTTTAGTCAGTAAAGATTTTAGTCACGCTACATCATAAAGATGCCAAGGTTAAAAGGGGAATGGCGCAGCAAAGCTTAGACGCGTACTATAAAGTAGAAAGTAAGCCCGAAAAAAAACAAGAAATAACAGCGGAAGCCTCTCAAGCGTCATCACCTATAGCTGCCGCTGAAGAAAAAAAACAGGAAAAGAAAAGCCGCACGTTTCCGCCAGTAGCACCTGAAAACCTTCCAGCATCCTATTTTGTTTCCGCATCATATGATGGCCGCCAGAAGAAAGCCGTTATCAAACTTTATGAGCCAGAATCTGAGCAAATCTACTTTTGGTACGATAACACAGGTCACAAACCCTACTGCTTAACCAACTTAACCATAGATAAATTGAAAAAGTTCGATCGGATAACAAACCATGAAGGTTTTTATGGTTTTGAAACACAAAAAAAGTTTGACCCCCTGGAAAATAAAGATGTTGACTTAATCAAGATAGTGACAAAAGACCCATTAGCCATCGGTGGAAGACCCGCAGGCACAATCAGAGACATAATTCCTGAAGATTATCAAAGCGTTTGTGGATGCAAAATACAGGATAGCGATACTAAAGTTTGGGAGTCAAAAATAAAGTATTATCAATCATACATTTACGACCGCCAGCTTTTGCCAGGCATGATTTACGAGATTAAAGACGGCAATCTTGTTCCTAAAGTTCTTGAGGAAGCCACAGAAAACCTAAACCAAATAAAAGCTCTCTTCAAAGACTGCACTGATGAAGAACGTGGATACGCTGAAATGTGGGCAAAACTCCTTGAGTACCCAGCCCCAAAATTCCGCAGAGCCGCCATAGACATAGAGGTATATTCACAGTTATCCACAAGAATGCCTGACGCTCGGGAAGGCGCGTGCCCTGTAATCGCCGTGTCAATTTATAGTTCAGACGGCGAAAAAAAAGTACTTGTTCTGAAGCGTGAAGGTGTGCGGGAAGGCAACCATCACTTGGCTGCAGACATTACAGTGGAATACTGCGAAACCGAGGAGGAACTGCTTAGAAAAACATTCGATGTCCTGTTGGATTACCCGTTCATTTTAACTTTCAACGGCGACGACTTCGACCTCCGCTATCTAGCGCATCGAGCCATGAACTTTGGGTTTAGCAGAAGTCAGATTCCGATAGAAATAGGCAAACGAGTCTGTCTTTTGAGGTACGGCGTCCACATCGATCTATACAAGTTCTTCTTCAACAGGTCCGTGCAAATCTATGCTTACAGCAATCGCTACCGCGATGTAACCCTCAATGACGTTGGCACCGCGCTCATCGGCGTAGAAAAAATCACCTTAGAAAAAACCTTCGGAGACTTAACATACTCTGAACTTGCAGCTTACTGCCTGCGAGACTCAGAAATTACTTATAAACTAACCAGTTTTGACAACGATTCAGCAATGAAACTAATCCTTGTCCTAGCACGAATTGCCAGCATGCCCATGGAAGACGTAAGTCGCCAAGGCGTAAGCCGCTGGATAAGAAATTTCAT
>JBEKFM010000045.1:0-25254 GCA_050013315.1 Bathyarchaeia archaeon | reverse complement strand
TGGGTATATTGTTATTGTCGTCGTTTACATACTTATAGTGTTTCTATATAGTCTATGAACTCTATGGAGAACAGTCATATTACAAAGTAGTAGTTATTTAGTTTTCAAAGAAGAAGGTAAAAGAATGAAAAATACGTATATAATTATAGCAGCAATTGTTGTAATCGCTATCATCATAGGAGGCGTCTTCGCCTACATTTACATAGCAGCTCCTCCAAAGACAACCACGCCAACCCCTACGCCAACACCCACGGCTTCACCAACAGCAGCACCCACAACAACACCGTCGCCCACCCCAGGTACAACTGCAAAACCAACTGCAACGCCAACGGCAGCACCAACAGCTATTCCAACAGCAACGCCAACTCCAACTCCGACGCCACTAGCGGCAGCAACATTAAACGGAGAAGGAGGTACACTTGTCGCCCCGCTAATGTCTGTTTGGCAAGGAGCCTACGGATCAGCCGAACCCCAAATATTAGTTAACTACAATCCTCAAGGAAGCGGAGCTGGAATTACTGCCTTTACACAACAAATAGTCAATTTCGGTGAATCAGATGCACCAATGACTACAACACAGTACGGGAATCTTCCCTCAGGTACAACAGCTCTAACCATACCAATATCCGCCAGCGCCGTCGTACCAGCATATAACTTCAAGCTTCTTAACGGTTCAGCTTGTCAGAATGGCCTCAATTTCACAGGCGCAGTACTAGCAAACATTTTCTTGGGAACCATAACTACATGGAACGACACAGCTATCCAAGCTCTACAAAGCCCAACCATAGCTGCTCAATTGCCTAACACACCAATAATCACAGTTCACCGATCTGATTCGAGCGGAACCATGTTCGCCTTCAGTGATTTCTTATCTGACGCAAGCTCAGCATTTAATACAACGATTGGAAAGAGTACAACTCCAAATTGGGTAACTACTCCAGGAGGTACTATAGCAGCTCCAAAAAATGCTGGTGTAGCAGGAGCCATTTCTGGAAGTAATGGCGCAATTGGTCCGCTTGAAATTGCTTATATACTTGTAAACCCAGGTGAAACCTCGATCTACTATGGCACCGTTGAAAATGCTGCAGGTAACTTCATCCTTGCTAACGTGTCAAACATAGGAGCCGCGCTTTCAGCTGGAGCCTCTTCTGGTCTTCCCGCAGGAAACGCTAAATGGACAAGTGTCTCCATAGTCGACAACATATATAGTAATACAACAGCCACTAATGCCTACTCAATAGCGACCCTAACTTACATGCTAGTATATCAGGAACAAGGTTCGCTTCCCAATATTAATTATGCTACTGCCGCTGCACTTGTCAATTTCGCTTCTTGGATTGTGAACTCAGGCCAATCATTAGGACAGGGATTAGGCTACACCCCGTTGCCATCTAACATAGTCGCCATTGACAACACCACAATCGAGTCGATAACATACAACGGAACGCCAATAGTATAGCTATAATTAAATAGCTATTATTCCCTCATCTTTTTTACACTTACCAAAAATACTGAGGACCGCAGATTGCGATTCAGAATGCTAAGAGGAGATACAATATTAGAAATCGCTCTCGCAGCTGCAGCTTTGTTCGTTATCAGTATCGTCGTTGGACTTGCAGTTGAACTTTATCTTGGCTCAGCCTCATCAATATTTAAATTCGGACCAAGCTTTTTGGTTGGATCGAAGTGGCAACCAAGTAATAATGTATTTAATGCTTCGCCGTTTATTTATGGAACATTGTTGACTTCAGCCATCGCCATCGTTATAGGCTTCCCAATTAGTCTGGGAATAGCTGTCTTTATTACAGAGAAACTAAAAAGCCACCAAACCTTTGGTTATTTATTAGGAACAATAGTTGACCTCCTAGCGGCCGTTCCCAGTGTTATTTACGGTTTATGGGCCGTTTTTGTCTTAATTCCCCTTTTACGTGATTATATTGAAAAGCCCTTACATACCTCTCTTGGTTTCATCACATTATTCTCGGGGCATCCTTTCGGATACGATTTTTTAACTGCTGGAGTCATATTAGCTATAATGATTATTCCTACAATGTCTGCAGTTTCTAGAGATGTGTTAAGTGTGGTTCCAAATAGTCAGCGTGAAGCAATGTACTCGCTTGGCGCTACAGATTGGGAAGTTACGCAGAAAAGCGTTTTGCCCTATGCCCGGTCGGGTATATTTGGTGCGTTCATTTTGGGGCTGGGACGTGCTTTCGGTGAAACAATGGCTGTTACTATGGTGATCGGCAACATTCCTTCAATTACTTCAAATTTGTTTTCGCCTGGCGCCACTTTATCATCGATTATAGCCAACGAATTCGGCGAGTCTTCGGGAATTTTTCAATCCGCTTTAATCGAATTGGGATTAATCCTGTTTTTTGTAGCTTTATTAATTAACGCTCTTGCCCGACTGCTGCTTTGGAGGATGACCCGTGGAACACAAGTTAAAGCTTGAGAGGGGTTGTGGTGACGACAAGATATAGTCTGCCCACGAGTATTTCACTCTGGAGAAAAATCGTTAACAAATTGATGACTGTATTAGTGATAATAGCTGTGGCTCTAGCCGTAGTACCCCTAATACTAATACTCGGAGACGTTGTAATACGAGGAGCGCCAGCCTTAAGTATAGGCTTTCTGACCCATTTGCAAAAAGCACCAAATGTTCCAGGCGGAGGAATAGCCAACGCAATAGTTGGAACTTTCACGATGGTGGGCATAGCGGCCCTTATTTCTGTACCAATTGGTGTTGGAGCAGGTATCTTTTTTTCAGAATGGTCCTCGTCAAAGCTTTCCACAGTTTCAGGTTTTATGAACGATGTGCTTACTGGATTTCCTTCAATTGTGTTAGGCCTGTTCGTTTTCGTTATAATTGTCTTTCCTACGAAACAGTTTTCTGCTTTTGCAGGTGGTGTCGCCCTTAGTTTTGTAATGCTTCCCATCATAGCAAGGACAACAGGTGAATCTCTTAAGCTTGTTCCAATGACGTTGAGGGAAGCCTCGATGGCTCTTGGAATCCCAAGATGGAAAACTGTGCTTAGAATCGTTATAAGCACAGGGAAAAACGGACTCTTAACGGGCATATTGTTGGCGGTGGCGCGTGCAACAGGAGAGACGGCGCCAATACTATTAACGGCATCTACAAGCATTTACTTTGCAAAAAGTGTATTTCAGCCAACAGCATCATTAACAGTTCTTATCTACAATTACGCTACTTCTCCGTACGCATCTTGGCAAACACAAGCCTGGGGGGCAGCTTTAGTCCTAATACTCATTATGCTCGCGTTGAATCTTTTAGTCAAGCTTACAATAGGAAGAAATCTAACAGGAAGAAGGATGGAATTATAGTGGTAAATATAAAAATTCAATTGGTAAAATGCAAAATCATGTCAAGAGGGGCAATCTAAAATGAGTAAATATGATGACCTAAGTTCGTCGACATCTAAACTAGTAACGAAAGACTTGAAAGCTAAATTTGGCAAAGTGCAAGTTCTGAAGGGGATCAACTTAAACTTCTCTGAAAATAAGGTAACTGCTATTATGGGTCCTTCTGGATGTGGAAAAACCACATTGATAAGATGTCTCAACCGAATTCACGAATTGACTCCAAATGCAAAAGTCGAAGGAGAGGTCATTTTAGACGGAGTAAACATCTATTCCCCCCAAGTTGATCCAGTTGCAATCCGCAGAAGAATAGGCATGGTCTTCCAGAAAGCCAATCCCTTTCCTACCATGTCTATTTACGATAATGCCGTAGCAGGCTTGAAACTAGCTGGTGTGAGAAATAGAGAGACGCTCGACAGCGTGGCAGAAAGAAGCCTTCGGATGGCTTTCCTCTGGGACGAAGTCAAAGATAATCTCAAGACATCGGGAGTTAACTTGTCTGGTGGGCAACAACAGAGACTATGCATAGCACGGGCTCTTGCGGTCGAACCAGAAGTAATTCTTATGGACGAACCCTGTTCAGCCCTTGACCCAGTTGCCACAGCCAAGATTGAAGAAGCGATCGTGTCACTCAAGGACAAATACACAATTGTTATTGTTACACATAACTTGCAACAGGCCGCACGTGTTTCAGACTTCACAGCTTTCATGTACCTAGGTCAACTTGTAGAGTTTGGAACTACTAAAGATGTCTTTGAACACCCCAAGAATTCGTTAACTGAAAAGTATTTAACCGGAGAATTCGGATAAAAGGGAAAACTATGAGCAGAATAATCGACATAGGCCTAGAAGAACAAACAGTGCTACTGAAAAGGATGAGCGAATTAACCTATCAAACGCTTGCTCTTTCCATACAAGGGTACCTTAAGGGAAAAAGCGTTCAACAACAAGTAAGAGAAATGTCACAAATGCTCACTGCAATGGAGGACAAGATTGAAGATAACACCTTTGAATTAATCGCCCGCTTCCAGCCAGTCGCCTCTGACCTTAGAACAATAAAATCCTACATGAAAATAGCCTATGACTTCGCAAGATATGGCAGATACGCACTTGACATATCATACATCAACGACAAACTAAACGGTTTAAAAGAATGCGAAGCCTGGGAAAAAGCCTACGTTAAGGAAATGAGTAAAAAAGTCCTCTTAATGGTCAAAATAAGCGTTAATTCTCTTAGGAAACTCGACTTAACCCTCGCCAAAACCGTCTCCCAAACCGAAGGCGAAGTTGACAAAATGTTCTTTGATTATCTTCAGAGGATAACTGGCGCAAAGCAAGCTAATAGTAAATGCGTAATTTCCAGTACACTAATGACCAGGTATTTAGAGCGAATAGCCGATCACGCCACATACGTTTGCGAATCAATTGTGTACATCGTAACAGGTGAAAAAGTCACCCTAACATAACAAACGCTCATTTTTAATTGAAATCAATAATTAAAGCTGGTAGCCAATACCATCTGCAATTTCAAAACTTGCATGCCCGTCCCAAAGCTTCCAACACTTTCTTCACCATGGTTAAACAAAAACCTTGACCTTTCCATTAAACTTTAGATTTCAACGTATTCATCGTTGCTTTTCTTGCGGAAACAGAATAAGATTCAAAAGCAACGCTTTAACCACATATTAGAATAATGATTCCTATTCTGAATGTTAATTGGGAAAGCCTTCCAGCCGACTGCTCCCTCAGCGAACGCGATGCTGACGTGTTAGCGCTTATAGAAAACGAAGACTTAACCATATTCACATTCGATGGGTTAAAACGAAGAACGGGACTACATCCTGAAACGCTCTCCCGTATCCTAAGCAGATTGGAACAGGAGGGCATTGTGAAAAAAGGACCCGAAGGCTATCGAGTTACCCCAAAAATAACTAAACTAAAACTTAACCACGCAGTTCATGAAGAGCCAACAACGCCGCTTATTCAAACTTTTCTTCCATCAGACCTGATGACGCAACAACTTATCTTGTCGCTTAAAGGCAAATGGTTCGGTTTGCTGCGTTGGCTAGGCATATCTGAAAACAGTCAAGGCGTTACTTTGAAGTGGATCACAGAGGACGGCGGAATCCAAATAGCCGCAAACATTCAGGGAACAGCGCTTAACATAGAAGCCAAATTCTTAACAAATAATAATCTTAACATGGCTTTGAAAGCATCATATCAGCTTATGGCAAATATCGGCAAGCTTTGCCAAAGCTCACATACAGCTAGAAATGTAGCTTATTATGGCAACTCAAGCCTTATGATGCCAGCCTAAATCTTTGTGACTAACTATGCGCATTCCTTAGTCAACAAATAGTATTTTGCTATAGTATTCTATGGTGAAAAACAAAATGACTCAACTAGCTAATCCGTTAGAAGTTTTGAAATCGATCTCGGAAGCAACAAGCACACTAATCAAGAAAATCTCAGAGTCCGTAGTAAGCGTAAAATCGCAAATGTCACACGGCACAGGCGTCGTCTTAACCAAAGACGGCTATATTGTTACCTGCAACCACGTTCTCGCAGGATGCAACGCAATCAAAATAGGTCAAGGAGAAAAAACATTCAACGCAAAAATCGTTGGAGCAGACCCCTACAATGACATAGCCTTGTTAAAGACAGAGAAAGGAGACTTTACACCCATAGAAATGGGCGATTCGGAAAAACTAAGCGTAGGCCAATTCGTTTTAGCTCTTGCTAATCCATTCAATCGTCACCAACCAACTGCCACAACAGGCATAGTAACAAGCGTAAACAGCACCCTCAGAGGCTGGCGAGGAACCCAAATGGAAAACATAATCGCCACAGACGCGCAACTTAATCCGGGCTTCAGCGGCGGACCACTCGTGGACGCAGAAGGCAGAATCATAGGCATAAATGCAGCTTATGTTTGGCAAAGAGGCATCGCCATTCCGATAAACAAGGTAAAAACAATCGCTGACAGGCTAATGACTGGAAAAGTAGCCCAAAAAGGTTACCTAGGCATAATCGCTAACACCGTGGCCATCCCAGAGGAAATCGCTGAACAAGCAGGCTTAGAACAGGAAAGCGGAGTAATGATTTTTTCCGTTGAACCGGGTTCACCAGCACGCAAAGCAGGCTTAGCCATGGGCGACGTACTAGTCAAATTCAACGGCAAACCCGTCACAGACTTCTACGACTTACCAAGACTACTCGCTGAAGACGTGATAGACAAAGAAACCAAGCTAAGAATCATCCGACGAGAGAACCTGATCGAAGTAACAATTGTCCCAACCGTTCACGGAGACGAAGAAGAATGATCAACAAAATTCCACTAGAGCTTGAACCGCCAACACCAATGCGTCCACCGCCACTTAGACGTTCACCTTATCCAACACCGCAAATCAGCAATGCAAGCGCTGTTGCTTCAATGGCTCCTTTTCCATCTGTTTTTGATTAGGTGGAAGAAGCCAATTTTTTTATTTTTTTCAGCGCCATGAATTATTTTATAAGTACATTCTAACTATCCATTAGATGGAGTGGTTTGTATGCATGCTTCGCTTGCTTTCATCATTGGAGTCTTAGTAACTATTGGGGCTTTCCTCTTTTTTGCAGCCCTTTCAGGAACAACGTACTATGGATTAGCAATCCAAGTTGAGGAAACTCTTGCAATAACCCTCTTTATTATTGCATTGATTCTTGGATGGATATTTTATGCCGGAGTCAAAGCTCAGTTTAAGCGAGTAAAAACGGGCAAAGAAGCCTTAATTGGGGCAAAAGGCATAGCAACAAGCGATCTCAAACCTAAAGGTGAAGTCCGGGTTATGGGCGAGTTCTGGGAAGCCACCGCCAAAGATACGACAATAGCTGCTGGTCAAGCGGTGGAAGTTGTGGGCATGGAAAACATGTTTCTTGTAGTTAAACCAGCCGAGCAAAAAGCTTAACTCTGCAAAGCACAGAATACTTATTGAAGGTGTGAATTGAATGTCGGTAAACATTTTAGCTCCTGTCATCGGATTCATAGGTATCGTAGTCGTACTTTTCCTGTTAAGCGGCATCCGTGTTCTCAGAGAATGGGAACGAATGCCAGTTTTAAGGCTCGGACGCTACGTTGGCATGAAGGGTCCTGGACTCATCTATCTTATTCCATTAATTGACAGGGCGCCCCTAAAAATCTCCACAAGACTAGACACTATTCAATTCCGTACGGAATCAACTCTAACCAAAGACAACGTTCCCGTAAACGTTGATTCAGTGTTGTACATGAAGCCCGTGGATTTGGAGAAGGCTGTTTTGCAAGTTGAAAACTATTACCAAGCTACTCAACTGGCATCACAAACAACTTTGCGGGAAGTCATCGGTAAAGTCAGCCTAAACGAGTTACTGGCAGAACGCGAAAAAGTCGGAGCTCACCTGCGAGAAATCATCGACGAAAAAACGGAATCATGGGGAATCAAAGCCACCGCCGTCGAAGTCCGCGATGTCATAATACCGGGTAACCTGCAAGATGCCATGAGCCGCCAGGCACAGGCTGAACGTGAACGCATGGCAAGAGTAACCTTAGCCACTGCTGAGTTCGAAGCGTCACAAAAAATGATTGAAGCTGCAAAAGCGTACGAGGCAAGCCCAGAAGGACTAAGACTCAGATGGATGAACATACTCTACGAGTTAGGTCAGCAATCACAAACAAACACAATCATGTTAGTGCCAGCAGTCATGCCGGAAGCAGGCTGGCCTCCAGTCGGAACCTACGGCTTCAAAGACCTAACTAAAGCACAACAGGAAATGGCAAAGAAAAAACCAATGACAAGAATAGAGCCATCACAACAACCTGAACAACCAGAGTAAGCCAACCTTCTTTCTTTTCTTTTTGTCGACTAAACCCAAAAGCCTTAGAACCGATTGAGTTTGAATCTGGAAAAAAAAGAGCTTTTGGCTCGGATCGGGAAGCAAAAACAAGAAAAACAATTATGCTATTTAGGTTGGAGCTGCTTTTACCGCCTTCACCGTCCGTTCCAGCAAAAGTTGAGCCGCTTCTTGACTAGGCCAGCCGCCTAAACCGCAGTCAGGACCCGTAAAAGTCATCCTGTCGCCATATTTTTCCTTGGCAATTGTGTATCTTTTCCTAATCACATCCTCTGACTCAACCAATTGCTCTGCTGATGGTTTAGATATGCCTTTCTCGTATAGCTCAGCAAAAATACTGTCAATGTCGGTTCTGGAGACGCCCACCCTGATTTGCTTATTCGCCTTCTCCAGCATGCTTTTGGGAACTGCTTCAATGTTGCTTGGCGAAGCAGCGTACTCAAACGTTAATACGTCGAGGTTTTTGACGCGGAGTAAATCGTGTATTCCTGAAGCTGAATGCAAGTGAATTTGTTTTACGGCACCTTGGAAATCAAATGCTTTCTCAAGCACCTCGCAAATTAATTCAAGTGTAGCTTGAATGTTGTTGAATCCAAAACTTGGCTCGTCAATAGAGACAACTTTTGTCTCGATGTATTTATTGTTCAAGATAGAGTTTTTTGCAAAACGCCTAATTGTCTCTGCAAAACCGTCCAATACATCTGGGTAAGCTGTTTTTCCAACCTCATGCAAATAAAGTTCAAGAGGACCAAAAATTGAAACGCGCAACTGGATTTTTTTCCCAAATTCCTCGCTAAGCATCTTGGCTTCCTGATTGATTAATTGTACTTCAGGCAAAACCGCTTTGTTCTGGTCGACGACAAAGGAACCTTTCGACATTGCCAAGTGAATAATGTCTCCGACTTGTTTTATCCCATCGTACTGTTGAGGAAAGTTAACTACATCTAAGCCAGAAGCGATTTTTTTCTTAAAAGCATCAAGCACTATACTGCAGAAATTGCTCTGTAAAAAATCATCCTTCGTTAAATCTTTGCCTTGGAATCTTGCTTCTCTTGCAAGCTGATACGCCTTGCTAAATCTTTCTCTTCCAATCCCGAATGGCAACGGAAAACTGCCTACGTCATCAACTAAAGTTTCCATAAAGTATTATTGACTCTAGAAATTCTATTAAAGCTATACCTACCTTTAAACCGCTGAAAGGTGTGACTCATGTCTGAATGCATATTTTGCCAAATAATCCGCAAAGAAGCCCCTGCAAGTATAGTATACGAGGACGAACTAGTAGTGGCTTTCTTAAGCAATCGACCCGTTAACTTTGGTCACACACTTGTAGCTCCAAAAAAGCATTACGCCAACATCTATGAAATCCCAGAGGAAGAAGCAGCTTATATGTTCAAGATAGTCAAGAAGATAGCACATGCCGTAAAAACTGCAACAGACATTGAAGGCATCAGAATTGTTCAGAACAATGGAGAAGCGGCTGGACAAGTGGTTTTTCATTTGCACATGCACGTAATTCCAATGAAACCCCACAGTCAGTCTCGCTATGAGAACGGGCTTCGCGCTGTTGAATTCTTAAATAAGGACGCTGAAAAAATAAGGCTGCACATTAAGTAAAAAACTAGTAAAGGTAATCTATTTTTGCTCAAAAAAAGTACAATAAATAAAGTTCCACCTAATCGCTGAATCAACTTACGCGAGAAAGAGATAAGCCAAAGAAAGCACTACAAGCTTGTTGGCTGCTTTATTGTTGAGGGCCATGCCTTTTTTTTTCAAACGCTGGACTGTACTATCCTTTTTTCTCAAAAACTAAATTGTAAGGCAAATATCTATAAAAGAGGGAAAAACAACATTGCTTTACATCAAAGCTGGATAAACATGACCCAACAACCAAACGAATCAAACAACAATAACCAATCAACACCTCAAATAGAGAAACTTTTGGTCGACGACCCTTCACACTTCCAGTTCCACGCTGCGTACCTTGTTTACTCGGAAACATTTGACAAATCAACTGATGATCAAGCAAAAAAGGAACTGAACCAAAATCTTGAAGACTTAAAGGCAAACAAAATCGACTACGAAACATTTTACATCAACATTTCCCGCCACAGAAAACTGGACATCCCCCGCCAAGAAAGATTCTCAATGCAGACTCAGCGAAAGAAAGACTGGCGAATGAAAACTCAAAGGCAAGAAAGAATTAAGAGACACAAAAAATAAACCCGAATTCTAGGCTTTTAAACTTTTTTTTCAAGCACAAACGTCAACTGAGCGGTTTTCTATCTTCAAGTTTAATCATGTTTAAACATTATAAACGGAATACTTAATTGGAACACATTATATGAATTTTCAACTTAAAAGTACAAGTTGATGTGATTTGAAGACTTGGAGTGTAGCGGCGTTAGCGATAAATGCGGCATTGTATATTGCTGTCGGAGTCTTCTTCTATTTCCTAATTCCAATCAAATTTGAAGGCGTGAGATTCTGGCCGCCCGTAATAGTTCCAGCCATTTTCGCCGTGTTTTTCGGGCCATGGGTTGGAGGTTTTGGGGCTGGGATCGGCATTTTCTTTAGTGACATAATTCTGGGTAATAATCCCCTGCTAAGTGTAATGGCAGGCATAACGTCTAATTTTGCTATGTTTTGGATCATCGGCTACGTGGCTCAAAAGAAAACGAGGTGGATAATGCCCATAGTGGCTTATGGAGTAGCCAGCCTATTTCTTGCTTGGTTAGCCTACATTTACGCAAGCATTTTTTGGGTTGGAGTGGTGGTGGCAAGCTATTTTATCTTCTTAGTCTTCGCATTATCAAATTCAAAATATAGAAGCTACGAAGTAGGTTCCGCAACTGGCTTGCTTGTCGGAAGCGCAATAATCGGTTCAATGGTGCCACTTTACGCATATCTATTCACACCGATAGGTCAAACACCACTAGCATCATTCACTCTAGCAGGTGGCCTAGCACTCTTCATATTTACATTCGCCACTGAAATTCCATTCCTACTTGTTCTTGGACCGCCAATAATAGAAGCAGTTAACAGGGCCTTCCCAACATTAAGAAGCAAAGAAAAAATAAGTGAATAACAGTGAAGAAAGCTAAGGCCTTCGCGCCAGCAGGGATATCAAGCTTTTTTGAAATCTGCGACACAAACGAAAATGGAAAACCAATAAAAGATTTAACCCATGTAGGCGCTAGGGGTGGTGGTTTCGCCCTTCAAAGAGGTCTCTGGACCGAAGTTTTTGTTTCAGAAGCCGAAAAAACAAACATCAACGTTTTCATTAACGGCAAACATGCACCTGAAGCAGAAACAACCCTCACTGTCGTAAAAGCAATAATAAGCAAAACAGCCAAAACCTGCAAGGTAACTGTTAACCACAAGATTGAGGTTCCCATTGGCGCAGGTTTTGGTACAAGTGCTGGTGGAGCATTAACCGCTGCTTTAGCACTCAAAGAAGCACTGGATTTACCATTAACCTATAACCAAATCGGCAAAATAGCGCACATTGCCGAAGTTCAATGCAAAACGGGCTTAGGTACTGTTGGCCCCTTAATGATTGGTGGCTGTGTCTTGACGTTGGAACCGGGGGCGCCTGGAATAAGCGTTCTAGATCGTTTACCTTTAAGTTCAGACTGCGCTGTTGTAGCAGGAGTTTTCGGACCCACACCAACCAAACAAGTATTATCATCACCTGAGAAACGGCTTGAAGTTAACCGATATGGCAGAAAAACGTTAGAAGCAATTTTGAATGATCCTTCTATTGAGAATTTTTTAGCCTGTTGCCTTGAGTTCGCAGAAAAAACGGGCTTTGTAACTCCAAGCATAAAACAGCTAGTAAAGTTAGCTCAAAAAGCTGGTGCTATTGGGTCAGCACAGAATATGCTTGGTCAAGCAGTTCACTCCTTAGTGCGGCAAGAAAATGCTGATCAGGTAGCAGAAGCTTTTAAGCAGGTTTTACCCTCTGAAAAAGTAATAATAAGCAAAGTTGATTTTCAAGGCGCTAGGCTGATAGGGCATGAAAAAATATGAGAAAGTAGCAGTTGGCGGAACATTTGACGAATTTCACAGAGGACACAAAGCCCTGTTAAATAGAGCTTTTGAAATTGGCGAAAAAATTGTAATCGGTTTATCGTCCGATGAGTTCGTTTCAAAAATGAGTAAGCCTCACAAAACTGCAACTTACGCTGAGAGGCTAAAGGAATTAAAAGTTTTTTTAGAAAAATCTGGCTTAGCCAAAAGAGCTGAAATCGTTCCATTGAATGATCCTTATGGCATTTCTGTATCTGGCATAGGTTTGGACGCTTTGGTTGTTAGTAAAGAAACGGAGTCAGCAGCTGCTAAAATAAACAAAATACGCGAAGAGGCGGGGCTTCCGCAATTAAAAATTTTTACAATAAGCATGGTTCCAGCAGAAAACAGCACCCCAATCTCAACAACACGGATTAGAAGCGGAGAAATAGACCGCAACGGTCATTTGCTCAAAATCACACAAAAAAAGTAACTACTTTTGCTATAAAATTTCTCCTACAACATTTATAGGTTTACGAATTAACGATACTAAATCATCAAGTTTATCTTTATCTACAGTTGCAAGAACAACCGTGGCCGGACCAGCAGACTTGTTCAAATCCAATCCTTGCACCTCAACAAGTTTCAATTGCCTCCCAACGCTGAACGCCATCATTCTGGCTTCATCTGCAATCCCGAAAGTGCCAACTGCCGCAATGTCGTGAACATATTTTTTCTGAGAAAGTTGAGTTACATTTTTGAGGTCAGCAATTTCGCCCTTTGCTTCCGCCATAATCACTTCATCACCCACTTTAGGTTTGCCAATAGCAACTATTAAGTCGCCAGGATTTGTTTTTCCAAGCCGCAATTCATCCTCATTAGCAAAACCAATTACCGTTAAGCCGGCGCCAGTTTGCACCGTCTCAAAATTATCCTCCGTATTTTCCATCAATACTTGGCTTGGGTCTAAACCAAGGCTTCTGGCTTCACGCCTTATGCCCTCTATTATGTCGTTGCCTGTGGGCTCTTTCTCCACACCTAACGTCACAGATAAAAGAAGAGGAAACGCGCCCGTAGCTATCACATCCATTAAGGCAACCCTAGCCAGAAACTTTCCCAGCACACGCCCGTCAACTTTTACTTTATCCATAATTTTTGGGCCAACCGCTCCGGACGAGGTTGACCCTGCCACAATAGCGTGACCAGTAGGAACCTTCAGGATCGAAACATCACCTCTTCGCGTGTAAGTTATTTGGGAAGGCTTTACTTGGAAAATTATTGGTCTCAACATTGTACCAACATTTTCGACCAGATGTAAATAGATAGTTAATGCTTGGCGCATAACCTCTGATCTGCTGAGACCATGCTGATGAGCTATTTTATCTAGATCTGAAACAACTTTGTCGGGCAAGCGAACGTTTATGATCTCCATTTTTACCACTCATGTTACAACCGTTACACGTTGAAATCTCTTATCTTTTTTCACTAATTTTCAACTTTACACATTAATCGCGTGACTGATTTGGTAAGAAAGAACTAATTTTCATTTGAAATTTTGTTTTAAATGGATTAGCGCAAGTGTTATATGTATCCTGTTATATGAATCATACGTTAAAAAGAGTCATGAGGGGTAAAATTGAACAAGAAAATCTTAGTCTTAGGTCTCCTTTTAGTATTAACAGCCATGTATATTACTTCAGTTTCAACAGTAAAAGCTCAAACTGGTGTAACATCTGTTGGAACTGGCCAATGGATAACACAATATAGCATCACAGATGCACAGTCAGGAGTAAATATTCAAACCAAGGACTTTAAAACAGGTACAACAACCGGTCTTGGCCAAATAACTGAAAATGAAGAGTTAGAGGTCACCGTAACCATTAACGTCGCTGTAAGCAACCCATCCACAGACTTAACGTTAAGCACGAGCCTTCAGCATTCAGCTATTCAAGCAAATATGTTCTGGCAACAACCTTCGTCATCCACCTACAATCTTGGAACTTTTAACCCTAACTCGAGAAGTATATCGTTCCCCCAAAATCAAGGAACTCTTGTTATTTCCTGCTTCGGACTGACCCCGACAGGTGTTGTAGAACAAACAGCAGCCAACGGAATAACATTAAATGTTCCGACACCAATTTCGCTTGTTAGTCTTACAGACCCCACTGGAAACGTCTTAGATGAGCTTAAACCGAATATTGTTAACGCCGCTATTGAAAATTACTTGAACCTACTAGGCCAGAGAGAATCTTCACTTAAAGGCTTTCAGAGTTCTGGTGTAGACCCTGGATTCATTGCCATTTATACAAACGTTATTAATGCATCTGAAACTTTGGATAATCAAGGTTTCACCGATGGCGCAACCAGCATGCTAAACGGCTTAAACGTCAGCGCACCTCCATCAGCAACTTCGCAAGCGCTCTTTCTCCCAGTAGCAGGTGTCTTGGCAGTCGTAGCAGTTATATTCGTAGTCTTGTTCCTAAGAGTGCGAGGAAGAATAAGCTACTTCCAACTCGTGGTTGAAGACCAAATCAAGGACTTAGAAGGCTTAACTATGAGAGCTTCAAAGATTGACAGAACAATGTCGTCAAATTTGGAGTCAGTTAAAGACAGATTGAAAAGATTAGTCGGGATGTGACAATAACGCGAATCTACCAAAACAGTGTACAACTAATAGGACTCGGTTCAGCCGGAACTAACATCGTAGAAGCTTTTTTATCAAACAAAAAAACTAAGGAGCTGATGGAGAATGACCTTACAAGGCTTTCTCTTTTAGCAATCGACATCGCTGACCCTGAAATCAGAAGTTTACAAGAAACCAATGAACAAATACAGAAATCGATGGTAAAAGCAGGTATCCCAGCCGAAAGAATGCGCCTAATTGCCCAATCAGTAAAATTCCCAACTGCAGAAGCAATGTTTGATTTCATAAACCAAAAATACAACGAATACCTCGTAGGCGAAGGGGCAAAACTTGAAAACTTCCATCCATGGCTTCAATCAACAATGGCTATTCCACCAATGGCTGGCGGTGCAGGCAGAAGAAGAGCCTTAGCAAAAGCAATCTACGCCCTAAACTATTATCAACTTGGAATAATCAGAGCCTGCATAAACTCATTCAAAGAGCAAGCCCTGTCATCAATAATTACGCCAACTGTGGTTTTGGTTTACGGATTAGGCGGCGGCACGGGAAGCGGCATATTCTTTGATTTCGCTAGGCATTTGCGAAAAGTTTTGGGCTCTGGTGTACCAATTATAGCCTTCGTCGTAACTCCTTGTGGAGGAGATGATCCACCGGCAAAAGGATGCTCCGCATTTGTGTCGATGAATGAACTTACGCTGTTGCTCAATAGGGATTACAATGAATTTGTTATCCAAACCTATGGTGAATACTATAGGAATCCTTTGAATGCTCTAATCTACTTGCCACTATTACCTGCTTTCTCAAAAGTGGGCAACATTGTTAATGCCCGAAGAGAACTGGACGATATGGTTGTGGACATGCTTTATACTATAATGGACTTTGACTTGGCAGACCTTCTAGGTGGAATCGGCACAGAAGTTGGGCTCACAAACAATTCAGCGCACACGTTGGGTATGGTTAAGGTAGTTTATCCAGTTGAAGAATACATCTCAGCCTTTAAGTTGAATTTCGAAGGGCTTCAACTTCTGCAGGAACTAAGAAAAGAAAAACTAGACGTCCTTGATGAAGTCGCCGACATTGTGAGTGTTGATTATGAAGTAACAAGGGACCTTTTCAAGAATTATCTCATAAAAACAGGCACTTTTAACGAAGAGCAGTTTGAAGAAAAACTTAAAACGATCATTAACAGCAATCCACGGCTTGAAGATGACCGAGAATTACATGTCAAAGGCGTCGAAATACAGGTTAAAAACTGGTTAAGCGAAATCATGAAGTTCCTCTCAACCATAAAGTTAATGGGAAAAACGGGGCCAATCGAAGACGCCATAATAAACCTGACATTGCGCAAAGAGGGTTCGAGAAAACTAGATAATATTGAAGCCTTGCTTACTAGCTTAACAAAAACACATTTAGAATTTTCTGAACGAAAGGCAGTTATCTTAGAACGGCTCAAGCAGTTGATTCCTAGCTCACAAGTTTTTACCTTAAGGCAAAAGAAGATTTTGGAGGATTTAGTAAACCTTGCAGAGCTTGCTGAAAAATCCCTCAACATCCTGCAATTCTATGATGAAACCAGATACTTAACTGATGCTTTAATAAGGTACTATGAGGTGCTTCCAGAAAGTCAACGCGAACTAGAAGACCTGAGAGACATTTCAGCGGAACTGGCAACGGTCTATCTTATAATTCAGATGATTCTTAGAACGCCAGCCGATGAATCAAGAATGATCGATGAACACTTAACGTACATTAACGAAATAATGGCAAACCGCATGCAAAAAAGGGGCAATTTCGACAACGAAGTCATGAGAGTGCAAGAGACAAAGAAACGAAAAGAATTTGATAAGTCACGATTGGAGATGCAACTAAGAAAACTTTTCAACACAAAACGTTATGCCAAAGAACAGCTTTTGGAGCTAGATCGGGACCTGAAAAGGATAGAGGAAGAAGAATCTTATGCGCTTGAGAACCTGGGCAAAGTTGACAGCACAATTAAACTTTACGAAACATTAGCAAAGAGATTTGAACTCACAGCTGATTACCGAAAGAGATTGGGTAAGATCGTAGATTTACACAGGGAATACAAAGAAAAGATTGCTGACATTGCAGCGCCTAAAAAATACTATGTGAAGTCAGCTGACCTCACCGAAAGCGAACAACTTAAGATAATCTTCAAAATACTCACCGAACAAGAAGAGAGCCTTACAAGAGAGGTAATATTCAAAGACATACTTGACATGGACCACTACAAGGATTACATCAAAAGCGTGATAAGGATTTTCAAAACGCCAAGCGTCATGGGCTACAAACCAGTTTACAAGACTGATTACCTTTGGGTTACTGTGACAGCGCCTCCAAACCTGTGGACAGAGGAAATGTCTCAAGAGGTTTACGTTGCATTAGCAGGCTACGTCACCAGCGAAGTGTCAAGAACAATTACCGTTCGTGTAGTTGACTCTCGTGATCCATGGGAAACAAGACTACTGGTTATAGGCGGTAGAGGAAAACCTGAAGACATGGAAGCCTACGACGAAATGCAACTACTTTACAACAAATCTAGTGATTTCGAAAGACACCTATCCAGATCTTACCTGCTTGAACACGGAGTGGCCGCTACTCAAATCATCAAAGAGCTAAATAACGAAACCGATCAAAACGATAGCAATCAAAAAGAAAGCAACGGCAATCAAAAGAAAAAGTAAACCTTAGGAAGGAGTTTGCTGCTCCTTCTGTTCTTCCAAATTCTTTATAATAGATTGCCAATCTTCCTCTTTTATGAAACCTTTTTCAACTGCACGATTTTTCAAACTCTTAACTTTCTTATCAAAGTCAGTGAACATTTTGGTTGTGTCAAAGCCGCCGACAAACAAAGCTACATCTATTCGGTCACTTGTATCTTCGACGTAGACGGGTTCAGTTATGTAGATAGATTTAAGGTTAGCTTTTTCCTTAAACCAGCCTGCTATTGCTAACTCGATTTTTCCCCTCGGAAGCTTATCTTTTAGGCTCATAGGCATGCGGAGAAGAACGTAGACCAATGCAACGCTTGATAAATCAAAGGTTAAAAGGGGCTTGAGTAATGTTGCGTTGAGCATGTTTTCTAAGGACCCGTAAATTTTGATACTTGTTCCTGTGGCTAATAGCGCAGTGAACATTTTGACGTTGAATGTTCGGGCTAACTCGGATATTTCTTGAACCAGCGTTTCTTTAGATAACAATAGGTTGACTAAATAATTGGCAACGATGTTACCTTTTATGATGGAGCCATTTCTGTCAATGCCTTCATAGTTTTCAAGGTGGTCTCTGTCTATTAATAGAACTGTTGCGGCATCGATGGCTGCGCACATTCCTAATGAGGCAATCGTGTTGAAGTATACATCTGTGGGCTGTATTTTTGATGGCAATAAAGCAATTGAAAGTGAATTTATGTTTGAAGCTTTGAATTTCGATATCAGAGCTGGTAATAAAGCGCTGCCAATCCCGTCCCATATGGATGCGACCATTATGGCGCTGTGCAGTTTTTCAATGGGTTTTTGATTTAAGCCTTCGATTAATGTTTCCTCTTTTGAAATAAACGGCAATACATTATACCAAAAGTGTGTTTCAATGTTTGCGTCTTCAAAACCTAAAACAAGGTTTGGCTCAAAACCTTTTGGAATCCATTTGAAAATATCATCACTTGATTTTCCAATGAGAATTGGCAAAGTTCCTTCTGCCTTGTTAACGTATGGTTCTTTTAGAAGTATTTTGATGGGATATTCACCAATGCAAACCATGGCTTGCTTTGGCAGAAATGGCTTTAAAGATTCTATATGGTTCTTGATGCTTTCTAGAACATTAAAAGCGTTTTTGCCATCTTTCATAAGAGGTACCTCCATAACCTTTAAGAAGAGTTTAGTAAAATAAGGCTTTAGGTAGTGTTGTTTGACGCAGGAACCTAAGTCTTCCGGTGTACGCTCTTGGTTTAATTCAAGAAAGCAGAAAAATAAGGAAAAAGAAGAACAGGAACGCATTCTCGAACCCGCACCGCTTAAGATGATTACTTTTGCGGTGACGCTTGTCAGCATGGCTTTGGGTATGTCTTTTTTGCCTCTTTTTCCTCAACCTTTACCAATTCTAATAGCTGTTCTAGTAGCATTTGTCACTTTTAGAAGTCCCAGATTCGGGATGCCAATTGGTGGCGCCGTTATTGGTTTGGGCTTGATGTATCATTTGGCTGAGTTGTTCTTTATTTCTGCGCTTGGGGATACACCTATTCGTGTAGTGGTAGTCGTTGTCTGGATGGCACTGTTTGTGGGTTTGCCTATATTCTTTAACCGCTACAGGAGCGCTCTTGCCATTGATTTGGGCATATTAGCAGCTGCCGCACTTTTCTCTAATTCAACGTATTTTTTGGCTATTCCATTGATTTTGGCTTCAGCGGTGTACTTCAAAAAATACGTTAGTCTAACGGCCGTCTATTATGTCTTGCTTTCGGCGCCCCTTATGATTGTCCAGTACTTTGAGTATACCGTCGCACCGATTCTTAGACCTGATTGGTGGAATACACCCGGTTCAAGTCCTCCAGTTTTTGTTTCGTTGAGCTTGATTTTTAAAGACCTTAACTCGTCGATAAGTCAGTTTCGATTGTATGACACGTCCAAAGTTGTTTATGCCATTGCTGGTCAACTGACGTGGATTCCCAATTACACGGGGCGCACCGTTAAGGATGCTTTGTCGCAGTATCTTGATTCTATCCCAGGCATAATAATGTTCGTAGTTATCGTTGTGGGGCTTGGTTTGGCGATTATTTTCTTCACAAGAATCCTGGTTAGGGGGGGTCTCGTTGACATCGGAAATAAGCTTTTTCCATGCTTAACTGCCACTATTGTTGCAGCCTTGTTCTTTATTTTCTTAGGCGCCCTTCAGAGCGCGTTGGCGTTTACGGCCGATGCTAGCGCTACAACACTTGTAGGGGGTACCTTAGCTACGCTTTTGTTTACTCTTCCTGTGGCCTTCATTGAGTATACTCCTAAACAAAGTGCGACAACCCCGGAGATTACTGAGAAAGCTCAAGCGCTTATGGGAAGGTTGCAGGTTTTTGAGGAGCAATTGAATAATGTTAAGGAGAAAATTCCTGTGGATGTGAGTTCTCCTGAAGGAAAAATGTTAATTATTAAGGATTCGCTTGAGGACGCGCTGAGAAGATCTGCGAAGCATCTTTATGAAGCATCAGAATTAGACCAGAAATTTGAGGAGTTAAACAAGTTAAGCACAGATATCGATGGTCTGGAATCAGAGCTTAGCAATATTCTATCAGAATACCAGATTTTTTCCAAAGGTGAATTTTCCAATTGGATTGGAAGACTCAAAGACGAGGGTTTCGACGTCAAATCCACTGTAAACGCTGATTTCCAAAAAGACCTGCCTCTTGATGCACGAACAGACGCAATCAAACAAGTTTTGGAGGACGGAAGAGCTCTTGCCAAGTATGTTGCTCAAGTTGCCGAACCAATTTATGGAGTTATTAGGTCTTTGTATGATCCGAGTCTTCCAGAGCAAAGTCGAGCAGTTGAGTTCACGTTACAAAAAATAGGGCAAAAGGAAGCGCCGTGGATTGCTGTTGAGGCATTGTATAGCTCATTGAACAATTGGAAGAGGCAGTACGGGCCTGAAATCTTGGCTTCGATGAAGTATCTCGAGAGCTCCTTAGCTCCAATAGCTAATTTGAGTAGTCAAAGCGAAGTTTTGCCCCCAATTTTCGGTGGGAGCCTGCCCACAGTGCTGGATTACGTTAAAAAGGCTGAAGCAATGAAAGAAGCAGTAGACAAGAAAGTTGAGAAAGATCTACTGAACATTTTGGACGTTATCACATTGAAAGACGACATCCAATCTTTCCTCAGTATCGCTAAAGATGTGCTTTCTATGCTCTATGCTGATTTCATTAGCGAGGAAGAGACAATTGAACGATTACTGCCCACAGAGGAATATTTGTGGGAGGAAAACAGCAATTTGCGAGAACGCCTAAAGAAAGCAACGGAAACTCTCTCAAACCCGTCAAACTACAAGATTAACCAAATAATGGAAAACTTGCCCAATTTCCTATCCTATGTGGATGAGGCAGTGCAAACGTTAACGGTTTATAATGAGCGGAAAGAATTTCTGCTTAACTATCCAACAGCCGAAGCAGCAATAGAAGAACAATTAAAACAGAAAAAACAACTTTCACCACAAGACCTTCCATTCCAAGCAAAGTTTGCCGGAGAATACCTAAGGCTCTACTATAGCCAAAGGTTTGGCGAGTACGATTTTGACAAGGAGAACAAGTTGCTAACCAAAAAAGATTAACATATCGAACTCGCCTGCTCTTTATGACGTTATCAAAGGCTAACGATTCAGTCGCATCTTTGGGATTTTGTTTTCCGTGGTGTTAACCGGCGAAAATGTGGAAGCTCCGATGTACAATCTTTCTAATTCCTGATTATGACTCGGCAAACAAGTCCAGGCTCTCCAATATAGATTAAGGCTTCATAAACCGTTTATCTATAACAATCGTAGGTATACACCGACATGGTATGTCAAATAAGGGTAAACTACGAAAGCTATTCGTTTCGCTAGGCATCAAAGGCATCCTTTGCATCATCTGCTTACTCATCTGCCTTTCTTCTGTAAGCTTTGCTTTAATAACTTATACTAACACGGTAACAATAACTCCAACGGACCAGCTTACCGTTGGCACGGCCACCACAACCTGGACCATTTATCCCAATCAGCAGGGCACACAATATATGCCAGGCGGATCCTCGGAGTCCACGTTGAATACGGGAGACACAACCACCTATGCCTTTAAGGTTGTAACAGATGCACATGAAGTCTGTGCAGTTAAAGTAGAGCTCACATCCGCAATGAACCCAGATCAATTTTCAAGTTTTGACATAACAGTTCTGTCTTCAACAGGCGGGACTTGGAGCGCAGAACCTCTCTACGCTGCCTCCACAGGCACAACTACCAAAGCTTCCATTAATGGATTGATACAAGGTGACGCTGCCTACATTCATCAAGACGTTTCACTTACACAGTACTATGAAATCCAAGTAACTTACTCGTATATTGGTGTTAACACCCCGATAACTGCAACCTTCCAATTCACTCCACTTCCACTGAATGGTTTCTAATTGGCTCTAAAACTTTTGAAGGCGTAATGCAACGGATAAGAGAGACGAGCATGTTGAAGTAAAAGTGATACTAAACGCGTACGTTGAAGTAAAACTAATACTAGGAATTTTATCATTAGTTATCGGTATGCCAGTTTTGGCTTTCGCAATATTTGGCTGGCCACTAACAGTCCAGCCTCTCTTTAGCATCTACAATAGGTATATTTGCATAGTCGGTAGCTTTGGAACTATTATTAGCGGAGCTTTGCTATTAAATGAAAGTTTAGCGATAAGGAAAGCGCTCGCTTTTTCATAAACACCAGGAGCTTAGCTAAAGTAATGTTAAACCCTTCGGTACGAACAGTAGATCCGGCATTGTGTTTTGGATTGATGTTCTTGAGCACTTCAAGTTGAATATGGTCAATATTATGTGGGAGACATGCACTATCACCCAATCGGGGGAACCCAGATGAAACCGACATGTAAGACGCCTGGTGTACTACCGTATTTGTCAAAAGCTTCTATATTTGAAATTGTTAAGAGAAGAAGCTCGAAAAAAGCAACCATCTTCTTCTTCTCCTGCTTTGGAGTTGCCTGCTAAACTTCTGAGCATCGAGGAAACGATCAAGCTTTCATTTTCTTTTAGGAAACCTTTTGAGGGAATTGGATTCGTGCTCAAGTGCCTCAGTGTTGGAATGGGAGTCTTTTTTATCGTTTCTCTTCTTTTGTTGCTTTACTCCGTTGATTGTTGTTTTTTCCATTTCGTTTTCTTCGCCTGCAGACGCTATTACGTTGAAGATTTGATGTTTTTCTTCATGAGGAAGTTCTGAGAACTGTTTTTCCGCTTCACCCAAATGGTCTTCTATAATAGAACAAACATGCCAATCATTGTTTAAAATCCGCTAATTCCTCTTTTATCTAATTCCCTGAATTTATCAGGCTTTGGTCCAGTTTTTGTTTTTCTGCCCGACTGGTTAGATTGTTTTGTTAAGGTCTCGCTTGACAAATTCTTGAGCGGCCTATTTCTCAGCTCAGCCCTGCTAACCCCGTAGCGCCTCACAACTTACTTGCAAAACTACTGATGGTGTCAACCACTTTTTATATTTCGGTCTGCTATTATATAATTGGTAAATTCTGAGGAATAGAAAATGGCTTATTTTGTTGATAGGGTTGAGGCTGGAAAACAATTGGCTTCGGCATTAGGTGATTTTCCAGTAAAAAACGCGATCGTTTTAGCGATTCCTCGAGGCGGCGTAGTTGTAGGCAATGAAATCGCCATGGCGCTTAACCTGCCGTTGGACGTAATAATTCCTCGGAAAATTGGTGCACCAGATAATCCTGAATTAGCAATTGGAGCCATGACTGAGGATGGAACCATAATCCTAGATGACAAACTAATCAATTACATGGAAGTGCCGCTGGACTACATAAAAGCAGAAAGCGCTCGGCAAAAACATGAAATCGAACGCAGGCTCAAATTATACAGGCAAAATGAGCCTTATCCCAGCTTAAGAGGTCTCGACGTTATTATCGTGGATGATGGGATAGCCACGGGATCAACCATGAAAGCAGCTTTGGCTTCGGTCAAAAACAGAGGCGCCAAAACCGTTACCGTTGCCGTTCCAGTCGGTCCGCCCTCGACCTTAAAAGAGTTAAGAAAACAAGCAGACAAAGTCGTTTGCCCCTACACTCCCGAGTACTTCTCAGCCATTGGACAATTCTACACGGACTTTACCCAAATAACGGACGATGAAGTAATCCAAATACTAAATAAAAGCAAACAAAAAAATCCCAGGAAACCTGTGGGTGTGGTAAAGAAATGATTCACCAAACCGACCTGAAAATTCCCGCGGGCAATGCAGTTGTAGAAGGAAGCTTAATCGTGCCCTCTGGCGCCAAAGGTCTTGTGCTATTTGCGCATGGAAGCGGCAGCAGCAGATTCAGCACAAGGAACCAATATGTCGCAAAAGAGTTTAACAACGTGAAAATCGGGACTTTATTATTTGACCTGCTAACCAAAGAAGAGGAAGAAGAAGACATAGTAACCGCGGAGTACCGGTTCAATATTGATTTATTAGCTAAGCGCCTTATCGGCACAACTGAATGGCTCAAAAGGAATACGCAAATGAAAAATTATGCCTTCGGCTATTTCGGAGCCAGCACAGGCGCCGCAGCGGCTCTGATTTCGGCTGCAAAGCTTCCAAACGACATTGCAGCTATAGTTTCGCGTGGAGGACGCCCTGACCTAGCAGCTGATTATCTTCCTAAAGTAGTAGCGCCCACTCTTCTTCTCGTAGGTGGTTTGGATACGGTTGTTATTGATTTAAACCGGAAAGCTATGAACCAAATGACTAACTTAAAGAAGCTCACGATAATCCCGGGCGCAACCCACCTTTTTGAAGAACCAGGCAAACTTGAAGTCGTAGCTAAACTCTCAACAGATTGGTTTCTGCGTTACCTAACCTAAGCACTCAGTAATGCTATTATGGCTAACGATGTTTACTCTCTTTCGGGTTGATTTAAGTCTGGTTTAGGCTCTTTTCACCCTGTCTAAGTAATAAAGCAACAAATCCTTAATCCAATTATTGAATACAGGATCATGAAAGTTTAATGATTTGTTAAATACCTCTACGACAGGAGCTAGGACTGAAAGTTAATCTGTAGACTTTGGAGAAGAAATGAAGGCTCTTATAATTCAAAGTAAGAAAAGAGAAAAAATTTTTTAGACTTAACTGGCGCATGAGATTTAACTTACAAAAACTCAAACTACCGCATCAATAGATCAGCATGACAAAAGGAAATTCAACCTTAACTCTGAATTCAGCTTCGTCAAAATTAACAATATTGGCGGGTCCACGGGAATTGCTGTCCCAGAGGAAACATTATACTGCTACTCAAACATCCCTCTTTTTTTAAAAAATCTCCGTATGTTACTTCAAAACTTGCATAACGGGAAAAATTGTAACTCTCAACACTGGTCGCTAGAGCGCGCGTATTCTTTTCAACGTTAAGTAAAGAAACAACTTCCCGATTTGGTTCTTATAAAAAAGAAAGAGAAGAAATATGGGTTTGTCTTGGTTAACGTACGATCTGTGCGCGCAGGCGGATTAAATAATTACCGTTTATATTGGGAGAGCCCGACCTCGTCTTATTGATGCAGATGCAGAGGTCAGGTTCTCCCACGCTTCTATTCGAGAACTTGGATTTAAGTGCTGT
>JBEKFM010000044.1:0-25911 GCA_050013315.1 Bathyarchaeia archaeon | reverse complement strand
CCTTCATAACAAGCTTATTAAAGGCTCCTCTAATGTCGGGAGACAGCCTCACACCATCCACCGGCAAACACGTATGCAACGTCTAAAGAAATAAGAGTAACGTTAGAAAGCTGACTTTACAGCTAGGAAACTTTTTAATGCACACTTGACTAATCAATTGTTAGAGGATTGGAGTAATATGCCAACAGCCTTTGTTCTAATAAATACCGAGATAGGTTCGGAATCAGACGTACTAAAAGAACTGAAAAAAGTTGAAGGTGTAGAAGAAGCATCGGCAGTTTACGGGGTCTACGACATAGTGGCGAGAGTGAAAGCAGACACAATGGATAAACTAAAAGAAATAGTAACATGGCGCATTCGGCATCTAGACAAAGTTCGATCAACGCTGACAATGATTGTGATACCCGAAGAACGATAGCATCATTTTAATTTCCTTTCTTTTACTTCATGAAGAAACAGTGCTAGTGCTGTCTCTTCTAAATGGTACACAAGCTTAAATCGCTCCAGAAACAAGAATAAGACGCGATGTTCATGCAAGTAGAATTCAAATGCCCATGGTGTGGAATCAACTTCCAAAACGGAAAAGATCTATTCATACATGCTCGAAACCACTATCCTGAATGCAAGGCAGCCTAACCAAACAAGCATTTTTTAAAAAAACTAATTTCAGTTGTGACTAGCTCAATACAGTCACAAAATCTTAAATTTTTTGCGACTGATTTAACATTTCGGTGCGTCTGGAGTACTGAGAAAATAAAAAGACAATTGAAAATCCACAATAACGTACCAAGAAAAAGCCAAAGGACAGTAAAATCTCCAATAATGAACAGATGCATCGAATTTTTTATCGGTTGGATTAAGAGGTTTGGATACGCATTGAAACTTTTTTCGTCCCCATTGAAAAGAAAGACTATCCAAACCCTTGAAGCCAACCACCCACGCATATGACGGAGATTGTTAAGAAATTGCCAACAGCTTATGTTCTTCTAAATACCGAAATCGGAGCCGAAAACCAAGTGTTGAAAGCGCTGGAAAAAATTGAAGGCGTCGAGGAAGTGCACAACCTGTGGGGAGTCTACGACATCATAGCAAACATAAAAGCAGACAACATAGAGACACTCAAAAGCATTATTACGAAAAGGATCATGAAAATTGGCAAGATAAACTCCAAACTAACTATGATAATAACTGACAATCCGCAAACGTCATTGGAAGAGCAGGCTTTTTTTGAACACAGCCCTATTTTCCAATAACTTGTCCTAATTTTGCTTTGGGTTGAACAATATTTTTTATCTTCGCAGCTTAATTCTTTAGTTGGCTTGGAGAAAAGGTGTCTTTGACTAAACAAAAGGTAATGCACATTGGATTAGATGATACGGACTCGACGAAAGGGGGCTGTACGACCCATCTTGCGGCATTACTCATTGAGGAGCTCGGAAGGTTTCAAGTTCAATTTACTGATTACCCTAGTTTGGTCAGGCTTAATCCTAATGTGCCATGGAAAACAAGAGGCAATGGCGCTTTATGCTTAGGATTTAGGTATGATGCTGTTTTTGAAGGGGAAATAAAAGAGGCGGCTATAACGTTATGGGAAAAAAACTCAGCTATCAAAGAGAAAGGCACGGATCCTGGAATAGTTTTTTTGGAAAAGCAAGAGATTCCAGAAGAACTTGACCTTTTTGCGAAAAAAACAGAAACAAGTATTGTAACACTCAAGGAAGCCTTGATGCTTGTCAAGAAATTTGAGGCTGAAGCGTTAGGCTTTAACTCTTGCAGAGGTATCATTGGCGCGTTGTCGGCAATTGGCGAAACCCTCGAAGGTGACCACACCTACGAGTTAATTGCGTACAGAAAACCTGAAAATTATGGTTCAAAGAGAAAGGTTGATGAAGCATCAATTTTTGAAATGGATAATCTCACGCAGCCGTATACTTTTAACAATGTAGACTCGGAGAAACATAGAGTAGTCATTACTCCGCGAGGCCCAGATCCAATTCTTTTCGGTATCAGAGGCGAATCACCAGCGATAGTTAAGAAAGCTTACCGGCTGATTAAGCCGCTTGAACCTGTAGAACGCTGGGTCATTTTCCGTTCAAACCAAGGTACCGATGCCCACCTCAAGCATGTTGGAGCATTAAGCAGGATTGAACCCTACAGTTCAGTAATCGTGAGAGGCGTTGTTTCGCGGAACCCAAGGATAGTTCCCTTGCGCCATGTTGTTTTTTCAATTAAGGATGATTCTGCAGAAGTGGATTGCGTCGCTTACGAGCCAACTGGCAGCCTTCGCAAAATTGCAAGAGAACTCGTCGTTGGCGACAGCATCGAAGTTTACGGAGCAGCGCATAAGTCAACATCAAGCAAGCCGTTGACGATTAATCTGGAAAAAATAAATATCCTAAATCTTGTGCCCAAGATGCATCTTGAAAATCCCATATGCCCAAATTGCAGCAAACGTTTGAAGTCTATGGGCAAAAACCAAGGATTTCGCTGTGAAAAATGCCGTGAAAGATTCAGTAATTTTCGTAAAAAAGAGGTTCCAATGCCAAGATCAATCAAGACTGGTTTATATGTAACTTCAACAAGGTCGCAGAGACACCTCACTAAGCCGTTGAGGCGTTATGGCTTAGAAAAAAACCATTCAGAAAAAAAGCAGATGATTGAGAACTGGCATTCTTCTTTTGTTTAAAAGTTTTGCGAAACTACTGAAGAATGGCAAGAAAACTCCTAACCTTAGCTGGTAAGCAGGGACGTTCAGCAAAAATAGTGGATTGATTTGATTTTTAGCTTATTTTTCATTAGGCTTGTCGAACGGGAATGTTCGTTAGCCAAATGGATCCAGCGAATTTTGGTTGTCTTCTTTTTCGTCTCCAATTTCTTCGGGTTGGTGAGCTTCGTTGTGTTTGCCTAAGGAATCCTGCTGATTAATCGATTCCACGCTTGCTTGTTGTCTTTTCTTTCTTTTTCTTTGATAAGCGTACACTGACAAGAAGGCGGCGGTTGCTACTGCGACTGCGGAAATGGTTAGGGGTAATGTTATGGAGGTTCTTTGGGTAACTTTGTATGGACGCATCATGTCGTTGTCTTCGTGCTCGAGCAGGTGGCAGTGCCATACGTATCCCGGTCCGGCGGTTGCGTCAAAGAGGAAATTGGAACCGTCTTGTGGGGCAAACCGTGCTCGGATGGTTACGACTTCGCCTGAGTTGACTATGATTGTGTCTTTCCAGCCTTGTTCGTTCGGTTGAGGCTGTGCGGACGGACTTGTGAGGTATGAATTGATATTGGGAACATTTATCGTTGGGTGGTTAAACGGAGGTGTCCCGTTGAGGGCTGTCCATTCTTCCATGTATGCTGTCGTGTTGAGGGTTTCTCTTTGGACTAGTTGGAATTGAATTAGGTGCAGATGAATTGGATGTGGATCCAGGGTTGGGTTGACGATTATCCAGTCTTCGGTTGTTCCTAGTTCAGGCGTTTCAGAGATTGGTGCGCTCCAGGTTTGTCCATCAAGTAACGCTTCCTTCATGGTGTTGTCTTGCTGCATTATCTCGACCATTGTGAAAATTCGCTGCTTTGTTGCTTTTGGTAAGGTGGGAAAACCGGCGACTGCGAGTGTGGGGTTAAAAGGATTTGGTGCGTTGGCAATATCGAAAGGCGTAGGTGCCGTTTGGCTTGTGGCGGTGAATTGCATTATTCTACCTACTGTTTGTGTTTCCTCGGGGGTATTCGTGAGCAGCGCGCTGTTTTGAAGGATAACTTTTGTTCCTGGAGATAAATTAGAGAAGTCCACTATGATGTCTGCACGTTCGGCAGGTGCTATGAGCAGGGATGTAAGTGTGACGGGAGCTTTGAGGTAGCCGCCGTCGCTTCCGATCTGGATGAAAGACATTCCGTTTGAGAGGCTGATGTTATAAAATCGGGAATTTGATCCGTTCAAGATCCTAAACCGGTATTGTCCCTTGTCCACGTTCATGTTTGGCCAGACTTTGCCATTTACCATGATTGTGTTGCCCGAGAAACTGTTGACCCAGTACGGGTGGATACTAGGCTGAGAACCGACATATGGATAGTTGAATGAGCCGTCGGTGTTAAATGTTCTATCCTGAATTACGAGCGGCATTTCGTATTTTCCAGTCGGTAACAGAGGGGTAACCTTGTCAGTTCCAGTTTGAGGCTCCCTTATGAGATAGAAGCCGGCGAGTCCTGACATTACGTTAAGTCGAGTGAGGCCTAAGGCATGATCGTGGTACCAAAGTGTCGTGGGCTGTTGCCCGTTAGGATAATAGTAAACGGCGGCGTTTGCATTGGCCTTTTCAGTGGTATTATATGCTTGACCGTGCTTTCCGTTCGAAGTAAACCATGCGTCAGGACCTCCATCAGAGAAAGACTGGTTTTCACCGCCGTGAAGATGCGTGACTAAAGGAACGGGATTCTGTACGTTTGGAAAACCTGGCGGATACGCCGGAAATGACGACGTAAACATGGGATTATTGTTCGGGTTTGCCCAGTGAATAGTTGGATCGACCGCAAACATGTAAGGTGTGGAAATGTCGTTTTGCCACTCCACTTGAATTGGTATGCCTCTGGTGGCTTCAAACGTGGGTCCCGGACTACTTTGAACAAGCCCTAAAGGCGCTCCGGTTATTGCATCATTGGCTGTGCCGCCGTAACCCCAAACCGTGGTGAGTAGATTCATTGAGGAAGGAAGGATTTGCTGCGTAAAACTGGCCATAGCCACCGTGTATTCGTGTCGAATTACCTTGCCTTGACTATAGACGACTTTGGGCGCATACACTGGCGGCGGAGCACTCAGCTGGTTTTCAAACATTGGGATGCTCAACGGATCTAAAATGGTGGGCACAGAGGCGTCAATGGGCTCAACCATTTCTGTGCTCGTCGTTTTTGACATCCTGAGAATCTGATTCGTTGCTTTGGGTATTAAAGTTAGGGAGCTTTCTAAAGCAATTGTGGCTAAAGCTCCGCCTGCTATCATGGTTGATAGCTTCAAGAATTCTCTTCGATTTGGCCTTTGGGTACTAACTTCCATCTCGACTTTATTAATTGCCGTAAAAGGCTGTGAGTTGTCTTCAGAGCTAAGATCCACAGATTTGGCGGTTGCGCATTTCTTGCTTCGCCGCGATCGGCCAAAATTCAATATTTTACCCATGGTCTCACCCAATCAAAGTTTTTCAGTTTGGTCTGGCTCTCAGGTTTGGTAAACTAGTGATTTTGAAATATTCTTAAAAGTATGTGACTGTACAATCACACCAACAAATACAAAGAATAAAGTGCGTGGCGAATTAAATAATTGTTTTGATCTTTGCTAAAGGCTTCTTATGGGGCACTACCTCATGAAACGGCTAGAATAAGCCCGTTAATGCGTTTTTTTCTTTCTATTTTTTTACTGATGGAGTTTGGATGGCTTTATTAGTTCTCAACAGAATTTTGAATCAACATGACTATCTTCCAAGTGCCAAAAAGCCAAGAGAAAAGCAACGGACGGTCAACCCGGATACCGAGAAGCCGAATTGATAATTGGCGGCTCGCTTTCTTGTTTTTCGTCGCAGGATATGCCGTTGTTCTTTCGCTCAACTTATCCAACATGGCGGTGCAATGGGATGAAGTTAACCACTTAACTGGTGGATTACTTCTTATCCGAGGTAACCTTATACAATATTTTCTCACCAGTTCATTTTACCCACCAGTGTTCAACCTGGCTACGGCAGTATACTTCACAGTTGCAGGCCCAACCATTTTCGCTGCAAGACTTGTCGCGGTAACCTTCTCAGCCCTTTCAATAATTGCCGTTTATGAACTTGCAAAACGGATGTACGGCTCAAAAACCGGACTTATATCCGCCATTATTTTCGCCTTTATGCCTGGAGTTGTCTGGCTTTCAAGAATTGCTTTAATAGAAACAATGCTAATTTTTGTGTTCTTAGTATCCATGCTTTACTTCTTCAGATGGCTAGAAACAAGCCAAGGAAAAGACCTAACCATCAGCGCAGTTGCCTTTGTGATTGGATGCGCGGTAAAATACCAAATCCTCGTCATAGTCCCAATTGTCATGTTAGGGAGCATGCTTATCTTTGGCAGAAAAAACTACTTAAAAGCTCAGATCTTTTCTGTCCTCAAGTTCCCTCGTGTAATGGCAACTGTTGTAGTCAGTGTCATAGCCGCGATCGCTGTGTTTGAACTTTATATCCATGGCCTTCTATCCATAATGTGGTTTGCCATCCAAACAGGTACTTCCCAGGCATCATTATACAGCGTTAAGTATCCTGCACCTATCTTTTACCTTATTGAGATGGCATTTGGACCTGATGGTGTGCATCCTATTTCGCTTCTAGTTTATGCCCTAGCCTTTGGCGGCATAGTTCTATTTGCATTAAGAAGGAAATCCTCAGACAAGTTTTTGCTAATATGTTTTGCAACCATCTATGTGGTATTTACCATTATTCCTAACAAGGACTGGCGCTATGTCATATTGTTATTTCCCGTTCTGGCGATTTCCGCCTCAAACTTGCTTGTCTTAAGTTTGGAGAAAATGGTGAGAGCTTGGAAATCCCCCAAGAGCAGCAAAGCGAGGAAACGCGCGGCTAAGCTTTCCGCTGCTTGCTTGATAGTTTTTTCTGTATCTGGGATAGTTTTGAGCTTTTCAGATGCCCAAAACTGGCTATCAACCACACCACCAAAGTTGCCGATCGAACAAGCGACTGCATATGCAGCTCAAAGTTTATGTTCCAACCAGTCGATAGTGGTTGCCTGCCCCGTAAACCTTCTGAGCAACTACTTGGTTTGGTTTTATCTAAATGCAAAAGCCCCGAGCCAAAGTACAGTCTGGCAATATCCAACAGAAGCTGTTGATGCCTACACACTCAGTTTTAACACAACTGATTTCATACGAATGTGTCAACAAAACAATGCAAAATACGTTTTCCTATATGAATATGGAGGTTACAATTACTTTGACTCAAACCTCACATCAAACAACATCTCAGCTACACTTACGACCAGCAGCAGTTTCGTCTTTATGGACACATTTGGGACTGCGCCTAACCGAATTTATGTTTTCGCGTTTAAGTAGCGTTAGAGTAACTAATGAAGCGTCAATGATTAGAATCGATAAAATAAACTCAAGTATTTTAGGTAGCACGCCGCCTTGTACCGAAATTGGAGAAAACGTTTATAATATATAATGGAAGCGAAATTAATTCTTGTGGAGAATCTAAAGAAAATCTTCTCTATCTTGATTATATTCATTGTAATTCTTGTCTTATCAGTAACCCATGTGGTCCACGCCATCGGAGTAATCGGCACCATACCCGTGGGAGGCTCTCCATTTGATTTAGCTTATGATTCTGGCAAAGGCGAGATCTTTGTAACTGATTCTAACTCTGGTATGGTCTCCGTTATATCGGATAGCAGTAACACAGTGGTTGCGAACGTAACCGTAGGAGGGTATCCCCAAGGCATAGCCTATGGCGAAGGCGCAATATTTGTGACTAACATGTACTCTGCGACTGTTCAAGTTATATCAGATAGCACCGATACAGTGGTCGCGACCGTTCCCCCTGAGAGACAATTCGATCCCCTTTATGCGACTTATGATTCTGGCAAAGGCGAGATCTTTGTAACCAGTGAAGGTTCCGACACGCTCTCCGTCATATCGGAAGGCAGCAATACAGTAGTTGCGAACGTAGCTGTAGGCGGCTATCCTCAAGGCATAGCTTATGATTCTGGCAAGGGCGAGATCTTTGTGACCGATGCTGACTCTGGTATGGTCTCCGTTATATCAGATAGCAGCAACACAGTGGTCGCGAACGTGACTGTGGGCGGCGCTCCCGAACGTGTTGCTTATGATTCTGGCGCAGGCGAAATATTCGTGACCAACAACTTGGGTACGGTCCAAGGTATTTCAGATAGCACTAATACCGTGGTTGCGAACGTTACAGTGCCAGGCTATCCCCTTTATGTTGCTTATGATTCTGGCAAGGGCGAGATTTTTGTGTCCATTTCTGGTTCAAACCAATCGTCATCCAGCGCGCCCGGCGCTGTCTCCGTCATATCGGATAGCAGCAATACCGTAGTTGAGAACATAGCTGTGGAAAATGGCTCCTTTGCCGTAGCCTATGATTCAGCTAAGAATGAGGTCTTCACCATTGGTAACGGCGTGGTCTCCGTTATATCGGATGTGCCTGGTGCTTCTGCGTCTCCAAGCCCAACTGCGTCCGCGTCTCCAAGCACAACCGTACCGGAGTTCGGGACTAAGGCGATCATATTAGAGATGGTAGTAATGATGGTTGTGACCTTGGGTGCAGTTGCATTGGCAGTAAGAAAATCGACCCCAACTCGTTCTGATTCCAGGTATACGATCAAAACAGACCCCTTGATGGGCAAAAAATCGACCGCTTTATCGTCTGCAGATATCTTGTATCAAAATAGGTTGGGCGAGGCTGCTTTGTCATATCTTCCCATGTTTTCGGCTGCCTCTCGGTTCAGAACTAAACATCTTAACCAAAAAAAAATTAATTAATAATTTCGAGACAAGTCAGTTCGCGAGCACTATGCCATGAATTCTCCTTTTTAAGCTTAGCTGCTTAGCGCTTGGATGTTCGCGACGTTTCCGGTGTCTGCCCATATCCCGATCGCTATGCTGTTAACTCCTCCTGGGTAAACTTTGTCGAGATACAATGTGATGTACCAGTAAGGATATAAGGCAAAACCTGATCGAGGGTGAGGAAAGAACACAGCCGAGACGGGTTCTTGAAGCACGACGAAATTAGAAACTTGCGCCCCGCCAGCGTTGAAAGTGTACGTTTTCGTTGCGTTTCTGGCGATTTGAATTGCTTGGTCTTGAGAGATGTTTACCTGGGCGTTGCCTATTGAGTAGAGTGGCCAATCGTCACTTAATGAGGTCAGAATGCCGTTTTGAAAAACTATTTGCATGCTTTTGGCGGCGAAATCTACGTTGTTCTCCGTGTATAGCAAAACGAATTGGGCGTTTGCCCCGTTTATGGAAGTTTCTAGTTTGATGTTGCCCAGGGTTTGGTCCTGCTGATTTGCGTCGGCTGCTGATAGAAGCTGGCTGATCTCGTTCAGGTAGGAAGCGTTGTCAACAGTTTGGTATCTTGTTATGATGTTTTTTGCCGCCGTTAAGAAGTCGGTTGGCTGTGGTTGAGTGTAAATTGGGGTGAAGGCAGGCACTCCTTCGATTACGGAGAGCTGAAAAAGCGAGAAGTTGCCGTTTCTGAACGTTAAGACCAAGTTAATGTTGCTTGCGTTGTTTACCAAAGAGTACGTAAGCACTTCCTGAACAACGCCTGGCAGGTCGGTCTCGGGTTCGACGGTGTGGCTGAGAAGGGTCACTTGGTATTTTGTGACATCTATTTGGAAAATGTCCTTTATGATGGTCATCGCCTGGTCATTGGAGTTGCTCATCGAGAGCAACTGCTGGTTCTGCGATTGCACCTTTTCAAGACTAGCGCCCAAGGTGTTGTAATCCTTAGACAGCTGATTATAGGAAGCATATTGACCGTAGGATAAGCTTGCCAAAATCACGATGCCGATTATGAAGACCGCATACAGCGACTTCCACCTCAAAGGCAGCGACGAAAAGCTCCTCCTTTGGACTTCAGGGACCTCTTCCGCTCCTTTCATCATTACCACAGCAGCATCGCCGAAACTGGATAACTTGTATTTTCCGTCCTCTTTCTTCACCACAAGTTCGCTGAGGTTTTCAAGGTGATAGGTTAAATGTGAACTTGGAATCGCGAGGTGCTCAAGAATCTCGGAAAAAGTCATTGATTTCTCTGAAAGCATCCTGAGGATTTTGCGGCGTGCCGGATGCCTCAAAGAACTGAACATGGTTGAGTAGGTTTCTTCTTCTGAACCAGACATCTCAAGCACTTCGATACATAAAGCGCGCTCAGTTAGATTAACTTAACTCCAAAAGAACCAGAATGCCTGTTTAGTCAATTAATGCAGATCAGTTTTGTTGGGTACATTTTTCTTGTGTCAATAAACCTTTACAAGAACCGTTTTATCGGAAAGTAAACTCGTATATGTCCGTCAGAGGCACAGCTATGAAAAGATGTGGACGCGGTCAAGTTCAGGATGTCGCTTGCGAGTCTGTAGCGCCGTTAAGCGCTGGGACGAAGTGCGTTACAGTGGCGTTATTCGAAAAAGAAGGAAAGACGATTCTGCAACCACTGGTGACTGAACAAGAGGTCAAAGCAATTCGAGAATTGTTCCGAAGCGAAACTCTTGAAGTTTGGTTATCTAACGGGAAATCTGACTATTCCGTTTTTAATGTTGATATATTGAAGTACAAGCAAGTACCGCAGCCGTTGACGAAATGCAATAAAATCGCAAATCAAGTGTGTTTGAAAAACCTGTTTGAAAGCATCGTTCGTTGTGCGCAATGCCCGCTGGGTGGTGAGGCAGGGGGTTGTGAAATTCCAACTATCGAAAGAGCGTCACCTGAACCTAAATCAACTGGCAGATTGACGCGCAAAAGTTGGAGTGCAGTGGAGCGTGAGACTGATGCCAGGCAATAAAACACCTCTTTACATGGTAACGTGGCGGTGCACTAGAAAATGTGTGGGTAACTGTTTGTACTGCAGCTATTCGCCGCCGAAAAAACCAGAAGACGCTGAAGTAGACACTAAGATGGGATACAAGATTGTTGACGAAGTGTACGATTTCGGGTGCTCATGGTTTGGAATTAGCGGTGGAGAACCACTGGTCCGGGAAGACATATTTGACATAATACGCTACGCCAAAGAAGTGGGATTCGAGGTCAGCCTCATAACAAGCGGTTTTGCTTTTGACGAAAAACGGCTAGACAGTCTCGTCCGAAACGAAGTTCACACTGCAGTAAGCATTGACGGTACAAGGGAATCTAATGACAAAATCAGGGGAAAAGGAAGCTACGACAAAGCTCTTTTTGCCATGAAAAAACTCTCTGAGAACGGAATACTGGACTGCGTAGTAACAACGATGACGAAATACAACATAAAAGAAATGGAGCATCCAGCGCAACTTGCCGCCGAATTCGGAGCCAGAATGGTTGTCTACCACAACCTCGTACCCGTGGGAAGAGCTGGGACCAACATGCCAGACCTAGCGCCTACTCCGGAGGAGTACGAAGCCGCTTTCAACCAAATTTATGATTTACAAGTTGCTTATGAGGGCAAAGTCAAGGTCAACGTTTACGCGCCTTTCTACGCGAGGATAGTGCGACAGAGAAACCCTGTTGACTTCTGGAACTGGTTTAACAGCGGCTTCCTGGGAAGATGCACGATCGGCGGAAACTATGTAAGCATAACTGAGAACGGCGATTACAGATCCTGTGGCTTCCACGAAGAGTACAGACTTGGAAACGTCAAAAACAAGAAGCTAAAAACAACCTGGAACGAACTGCAACAGTCAGACTTCCACCTTAAACTTAGAGACAAAAGCAACATCAAGGGCAAATGCGGAATCTGTGAATACCGAGAAATATGCGGCGGCTGCAGAACGCGAGCCCAATATTACACAGGAGACCTCTTCGAGTCCGACCCTGCTTGCATATACATTCCCAAGGTGCTCCAAGAAACATAAAGACGAAATGAAAGAACCCAGCATTGCAAAAAACGAAACTTCGTGAAAAGCGATAAACGAAAGGAAAAGCCTCTGGCACACTTTGGTCTCTTGCGAATAAAGAGGGCAAGAAAAAACGCTCGTACGCATCATCAGTGGATAAATAAAAAGTTTAATCGCGGAGGTTAGTGAATGAACTTTAACATGGAAATCGAAGACATCGAAGCTGAAGTCAAGAACAATAGTTTTGTTTCTCTTCGCCGAAAAGGCAAACGCCATACGAAAGCTCAAAACGCGCGGGCATCGGACAGAAACGTGGAAAACAATCGTGGTTTAGTGGCAAGGCTCAAACTCTTGGATGAAGAATGCCGAAAGTGCACGCCACCAACTCCGCTTGAATGCATCTCACGCTGCAAAACCTGGAAGTTGAAGAACGAGCTTAGAGGACTCCACAAGACTATGGAAAACCCAGACTTCATGAAAGACCTAATGAACGTTCTCAAAAACGAGACGAGACTACACATTCTTATGATGATCGCTAAAGGTCACTATTCAGTGAGTGAGCTTCAACAAGAACTCAGAAGGGCAGGTTGCTCAATCAGTCAAGACAACATTGATGAAGAGTACTTGCGTCCTTTGCTAGAAGTTGGGCTTGCCGCCGAGACCCAAAGCAGGTACCATGCGTCAACGTTCGGGGGCAGACTCGCAGAGTTGATCGAAGATTCAGCTAACACAGTGAACTTTTTGCCTGCTCGCTCCGAGTGCTATGAAGAAATTGTAATCAAAGCTTTGCTCAGCGGACCCAAAACTTTCGGAGAGCTAAATGGGCTTGTCTCCGAGAAGAATGTCTCGCGAATCCTAGGCAGACTGAAAACAGTAGACCTGGTAGAAACACCCAGAGACAGAGCTTACATATTCTTTTTCAGATCGAAACGAAATCCTGCAAAAGAAAGGTTTTCCCGCACCAAGAACAAGTTTTACAACGACGTGCCTAACGAAGGAATTTCTGCACAGAAACTCGCTGAAAAAACAGGACTTACAACGCGGACGACCTACAAGTACCTGAGAGGGCTTAAAGGAAAGAAGCTGGTGTTCGCCAGAAAAATGCCTAAAGCCTACTTCCTGACTGCTAGAGGCAAAAAGCTGGCTTTGCTTCTTGACAAACTCTACACTTTGGTTGAGGAAACTATGAGCTCTTCTGAACAAGTATTCAAAGGCAACGAAATCATAGCGCCACAGGCTTCCGGCGTATCTTATGTTTCCCGGCCAAAGGAAGCTGCTATCTGTCGGGCTAAAAACTCGCCACCTTGGAGACCCTGAAGGGCAATGCATAGATTGTCGGAATTTCAGGTGCTCTGATTGCGAGGTTTTTACATCGGCATCAGTACAATCTCAAAGGGATGCTTAAGGAAGAGTTCAAAATCAAGCAAACACCTACGGTTCAAACTAATTGGGAAGCGCGATGCCGTGACCTCGAAATTGAAGAAAATATCATAAGATACTGAAGTCGAAACCATTTCTTGTGAAGAACCTAAAGAAAGTCTCTTTGGCCTCAATTTTGTTCATGTTAATTCTTGTCTCGTCAGCAGCCAACGCGGTTCACGACGTTGCAATAACCGCCACGATACCGGTGAAAGTTGAAACGGTAGCTTATGATTCTGGCAAAGGAGAAATATTCGTAACCAACCTTGTACCAAAGAAGTGACTGTTGACCACAAAGGACACGTACAAAAAACGTTTAAGAGAAGAAGATAAAAAAAAATGCACTCTTCTTCTGCTTTGGTCAAGAACTGCTGTCGCCGCATAGTATTGGGATAAGGACACGGCTTTTGTAGTAATTATTTAAATGCATGAATCTCGTACCCATTAAACGCCAAAGCAATTGGAGTGCCTGAAAGGTTTGAAGCAGTTTACGGCTGAAGATTACGCTCTTCCATTTTTTAAGGAAGAAGGTTTCGTTAGGAAGCTTTGTCCAAAATGCGGAGAGTACTATTGGACTCAAAATTCGATGCAGGAAACTTGCGGTGAATCCAGCTCAGATGAGTGTGGATACTACACTTTCATTAATGATCCAGCTACTAAGAAAAAGTTTAGTCTTTCTGAGATGAGGGAGGCTTTTCTTTCGTTTTTTGAGAGGCACGGTCACACGCGGATTAAGCCTTATCCGGTTGTTGCTCGTTGGCGAAAGGACATTTACTTAACTCATGCAAGCATTATTGATTTTCAACCTTATGTAACGGAGGGGATTTCTCCGCCGCCTGCTAATCCGCTGGTGATTTCTCAGCCATGCATCAGGCTTACGGATATTTCTAATACCGGACCCACGTTTGGCAGGCACTTAACCATTTTTGAGATGGGGGGAGCCCACGCATTCAATTACCCTGACAAAGAGATTTACTGGAAAGACGAAACTGTGCGTTTTCACCATCAGTTTGCCACTGAAGTGCTTGGCATAAAATCTGAGGAGGTCACCTACAAGGAGGACATATGGATTGGTGGTGGCAACGCCGGTCCAGACGTAGAATGCATTGTTCGCGGGTTAGAGGTTGGCACTTTGGTTTTTATGCAGTACAAGGTTATGGGCGACGAATTCGTCAAGTTGCCCATTCGTACGGTGGATACGGGGTATGGTATTGACCGTTTCACTTGGATTAGTCAAGGCGTGCCAAGCTTGTTCCAAGCAATTTATGGCAATTTGCTTGACAAAGTGCTTGATATGGCGGGATTAACTAATATTGACAACGATTTCTTGGCTCGTGTAGCGAAGTATTCTGGTTTGGTTAGTGTTGATAAAAATGCGAATAGGACTGTTACGCGTAGGCGTGTGGCGGAGCTTTCAGGAATAGATATGAAAACGCTTGACGAAGTGCTCATTCCGATTGAGAATGCTTGGGCTGTAACAGATCATATTAAGACTTTGAGCTTTATGCTTTCGGAGGGGGTTGTGCCCTCGAATATTCAGGAAGGTTACTTGGCGAGGCTGTTGTTCCGCAGGGTTTATCGTTTAATGCGTACCTTGAACATGGAGCCAGCAAAGCTGTATGATATTGTTGATATGCAGGTTGATTATTGGTCAAAAGATTTTCCGCAAGTCAAAGCCATGCGAAATGAAATTGTGGAGATGCTTAAGGTTGAGAAGGAAAAGTTTGAGGAGACGCTTAAGCGTGGAGAAGGCATGGTTAAGCGAATAGCCAGCGAGTTAAAGGCAGAAGGCACGAGCAAGTTACCAATGGATACGCTAACTGAACTGTATGATTCGCATGGGCTTCCGCCTGAAATTGTTAAGCAAGCGGCTGAAAAAGAAGGCGTGCAAGTGAAAGTTCCTGAAAATTTTTATGCATTAATTGCTAAACGGCATATGCAAGCAACTAAACCTGTGGAAGAGGAAGAAACCCAAGCTGAAAAAACGCTCGATAAAGTGGCTGAGCAGCTGCCCGCAACAGAGCAATTGTACTATGTAGATGCTTACATGCGTGAGTTTGACGCAAAAGTCCTCAAAATAATAAACGGCAAGTACGTAGTATTGGATCGCACATGCTTTTATCCTGAAGGTGGAGGGCAACCTGCAGATCAGGGATGGCTTGTTTCTGGTGATCTAAAATTTAATGTTGTTGATGTTCAGAAGATTGGTAGAGTGATAGTGCATAAAATTAGCGTTTCGCCATCCTTCAAAGAAGGCAGCGTTATTCATGGCGTTCTTGATTGGGATAAACGCTATGCGTTGATGAAAGCTCATACGGTTACGCATCTGATAAATGGGGCTGCGAGACGAGTTTTGGGCGAGCATGTTTGGCAATCTGGCACTCAAAAGGGTTTGGAGACGTCGCGTCTGGATATTTCGCATTACCGCAGGTTATCTTCTGAGGAAATTCACAAGATTGAAACTTTGGCGAACCAGGCGATTGGTGCTAACATGAAGGTTGAAACTACGTGGTTGCCTAGGAACGTGGCGGAATCGCGTTATGGTTTTAGGCTTTATCAGGGTGGAGCGGTTCCGGGCAAGGACATTCGTGTAGTGAAGACTGGTGATTGGGATGTTGAAGCGTGTGCTGGAACGCATTTGGGGAGCACTGGCGAAGTTGGCTTTGTAAAGATCGTTTACACTGAGCGTGTGCAGGATGGCGTGGAACGATTAGGCTATGCGGTTGGGCTTGAAGGGTTAAAGGCAGTTCAGAAACTGGAGAGTTTGCTGTGGAAGGTTTCAGAGGCTTTGAATGCTCCTGTGGAGAAATTGGATAAGACTGCTGAGAAAATCGTGAAGGAGCTCAAGGAGGCTAATGTTGAGAAACGCCGTTTAATCAAAGAGTTAGCGGAGAAAGAAAGTGCAATAGGAAATGCAAAAACAGCTGAGAAAACGACTGAAGTAGGTGGCGTAGCAATTGTTAAACGCGACTTTGGCGAGATTATTGATGTTAACCGTATGGTGCAAACAGCTAGCGAAATAATAAAGCGCAATGAGGCAACAGTTACATTGTTTTATGGTTCGGATGGGAAAACCTGTAGATTTATGGTTATGGCTGGAGAAACAGCAGTGCAAAGAGGCATCAACGCAAACCAAATAGTAAAAGAGGTTGCGCCGATTTTTGGCGGCGGAGGCGGCGGAAGAGCAAATTTTGCACAAGGCGGCGGAACAAAACCTGACAAGCTACAGGAAACAGTGAATGCAGCCGAGGAACAAGTTAAGAAACAGATGAAACACGAGAGCTAAAAAAATGATTAAACTGATTTTTGCTTTTTAATTAAATTTAGTCCAACCACAACATACTGGAAGGTCATTTCAACACTTGCTCTAACGCATTTTAGACGTACTTTCCAGCTATTCTTGACTTAACCAGACCTTGCAATGCTTGCGGGAAAATGATTGGCAGAGGGTTTAAATGCTGTCCAAAGCGCCAGATTTATTTTTGTCATGCATGTTGGACGAGCTAATGTATTTACAAAGAAGGCTACCGATGAAGTGCCCTATGCGCGGTGGGAAACTCGTTTCCTAATGATCCATTGTTGTATCGTTTTAGGTCTGTTGCGTGCGCTACATTTGGAACAGAAATTATTATCAGCATCAATCTAATTGTTACATTTTGGACTTATAACTATGACTTTTTCTGTTGTTTCTTGAGTTTTTTGTTTTTCCACTTAGAGTGTAAAACAACGGCTACTACAGTTATAATCAATGCCGCTACTATGGCTAATAGAATCAAGTATCCTGAATTATTTGATGAACCACCCGTTGCATATTCAAGTTCTGATGAAGGAATCTGTGCATAACTTATACAAAAAGTCGCAAGTAATAGCAGAAAAGTAACACATAGAACGCCAACACCTATTGCAACGGAATTTTGAGGTTTCTTTCGAGCTGCCATTTATCCGACTTCCCAGCGCTATTTTTGATAGGTCGACAGATATAAGCTTTGATTCTGTAAACATTCAGGAAAGGCTACGAGTAGATCCAGATTTAATATCAATATAGGGTATAAAGTGTGAAAACTCAAATTAATATCAATACAAGATATAGTATAGTTGTAGTCGGAATCAGCTGCGGCAATTTGTTGTAGTTGCTTAACAATCACACATGCTTAATTGTTACCCAGCGGCTCAATATGTTGTGAGCTAAAATGGCTGTTAGTGACAGATTAGGAATTGTGTCGCATATCATACGTTTCTGCGAAACATCAAAAGATAAAGGCAGAATCATGAACAGGTTAGGCTTAAATGATGTTCAAACAGAATCCTATTTGGCAATTCTCACGCGACGAAGCATGCTCATGCAAAATAACGGAATGTATGTTACCACAACGAAAGGACAAGGCTTCCTTTCTTCATACTACAGACTCAGAAAAATCTAAGTCTGAATGTTGGTTAGGCCAAGCTTTAATCTATCTAACCAAAAAACAAACAACTGCAAGCTATTCAAATCTGCAGCATCATACAAATACATACTATCAACAACCTCACATTGCGTGTGTGCATCGCAGGTGCAAAGCTTTTTAAGGATAGAAAAAATTTTTTGTTAGAGTGTTAAATTGCTTTTGAACGCGAGGAGTATATCGTAAAATGGTTGATGAGCAAAAAGAGCAAGAAGAGCAGTCTGTTGACCACTTGGAACAGCTTCTGGATTGCGAGAGGAAGCGTGCGGAAGATTATTTGACCAGGCTGAAGTATTTGCAGGCTGATCTCGATAACTTTAAGAAACGGTTTGACAGGGAAACGGAGCAGATAAAGAATTACTGTACTGAACGATTAGTAATTCAACTTCTAGATGTTGTGGACGAATTGGAGTTAGCCGTGAAAAATGGCGAAATCTCAACATCACCCGAATACTTGATAGAAGGCGTGGAAATGACCCTGAAAAAGCTCAGAAAGGTTCTTGAGCAAGAAGGTGTTACTCCAATAGAAAGCCCCGAGGGCAAAGTTTTTGACCCCACACGCCATAACGCTATTGCTGCTATCGAGCGAGACGATGTTGAGGAAAATACAGTAATTGAAGAAATAAGAAAAGGGTACACGATGAAGGGCAAAGTAATTCGACCTAGCATCGTCAAAGTAGCAGTTAAACCAAAAAACAATCAAAGTAATCAAACGGAGGAAAAAAATAAATGAGTAATCCAAAAACGAGTGAAAAAGTATTAGGAATAGATTTAGGAACAACCAATTCAGCGGCCGCCATATACGAAGGCGGACACGCCACCGTCATACCCAGCGCTGAAGGCCCGACAATGGCGGGAAAAATGTTCCCGTCTGTTGTTGCCTTTACAAAAGATGGACAACTCTTGGTAGGTGAACCGGCAAAACGCCAAGCAGCCGCCAACCCTGAAGGAACAATTTTTGAGATAAAACGTAAAATGGGAACTGACTACAAAGTCAACGTTTACGGAAAAGAGTACAGTCCTCAGCAAATCTCAGCATTTATTCTACAAAAAATAAAGAAAGACGCGGAAACATACCTCGGTGGCACGATGCGCAAAGCAGTCATTACTGTCCCAGCCCACTTTGATGACAACCAACGCCAAGCCACCAAAGACGCAGGAGAAATCGCAGGGTTCCAAGTCATGCGAATAATAAACGAACCCACCGCTGCATGCCTAGCATACGGCATAGATAAAATTCAACAAGAAATGAAGATTCTCGTTTTCAGCTTCGGCGGCGGAACACACGACGTCACACTCATGGATTTCGGCAAAGGAGTCTTCCAAGTGCTCAGCACAAGCGGCGACACCCAGCTCGGTGGAACAGACGTTGACAAAGCAGTCATGGACTACATTCTAGGCGAATTCAAACGCCAAACAGGCATCGACATATCAGACGACAGAATGGCAATGCCTAGACTCAAAGACGCAGCCGAAAAAGCCAAAATCGAACTTTCAACGCTAATGAGCACGGACATTGATTTGCCATTCCTAACAGCAGACGCTGCAGGACCCAAACACCTACACCTTGCATTAACACGCACCAAACTGGAATCTTTAGCACAACCAATTGTTCAAAAAACCGAAAAAACACTTCTCAAAGCGCTGGAGGATGCAAAATTAACGCCGCAAAACGTCGACAAAATTATCCTTATCGGCGGAATGACGCGAATGCCCCTAGTCCAAAGGTTTGTTGAGCAAATCTTAGGCAAAGCACCCGAACGCGGACTTGATCCAATGGAATGCGTTGCCATAGGCGCAGCCATTCAAGCAGGAGTTATCACGGGCGAAGTCACAGACCTATTGCTCTTAGACGTTACGCCATTATCGCTTGGTGTTGAAACCATGGGTGGAGTATTCACTCAAGTAATGGAAAAGAACACCACCATCCCAACCAAAAGGAGCCAAGTTTTTACTACAGCAGCGGACTTCCAAACAGCAGTCACCATCCACGTGCTTCAAGGAGAACGGGCAATGGCACAAGACAACGTATCATTAGGCATGTTTAACCTCGTTGATTTGCCGCCAGCGCCAAGAGGCGTTCCACAAATAGAAGTAACATTTGACATTGATGCCAACGGTATCCTTAACGTAACCGCTAAAGATCGTGGCACAGGAAAAGAATCAAAAATACGCATAACCGCATCAACCAAACTCTCCAAAGAAGAAAAAGAACGTTTAATCAAAGACGCCGAACAATTCGCAGACCAAGACAAAAAGAAACGGGAAGAAGCAGAAATACGAAACAACGCTGACAGCTTAGTCTACACAGCAGAAAAAACAAAAACCGACCTTGCAGGCAAAATAACACAAGAACAAATAAGCAAAATCGACGCAGCCGTAGCAGCATTAAAAGACGCATTAGCCAAAGACATGACACTGGTTAAAGCGAAATCCGACGAGCTCCAAAAAATTCTACAAGAAGTTGGCACCATGGTTTACCAACAAGCCGCAGCAGAATACGCAAAACAACAGGGACAACAACAACCAAGCCAAGGACAAGAAGCAGGAGCAGGACCCCAACCACCCCCAAGCGGCGGTCCAGGTCCCGAAGAATCTGGCGAAGAGAAAGTGGTTGACTCGGAAGACTACAAAGTTAAATGAAAAAATAGACGTTAATTTAGCGGTAAAATCTAATGGCTGAAAAACGAGACTACTACGAAGTTCTAGGCGTACAACGCAACTCATCAAAAGACGAAATAAAAGATGCTTACAGAAAGCTGGCAATGCAATACCATCCAGACCGAAACAAAGAACCAGGCGCAGAAGAAAAATTCAAAGAAATCTCTGAAGCCTACGCTGTGCTCTCTGACGACCAAAAAAGACAACAATACAACACTCTTGGTCATTCAGGCTTTGACCAAAGATACAAACAAGAAGACATTTTTAGAGGCGCCGACTTCGACTCAGTTTTTAGAGATATGGGTTTCGGCGACATTTTTCGAACTTTCTTCGGCGGAGGAGGATTCGAAGTCGAAAGAAGCGAAAGAGGCCAAGACCTTGCTTATGATCTTGAAATAACACTGGAAGAAGCAGCCAGAGGTACCGAAAAAGAGATCGAAATCCCTAGAACCGAAAGATGCGATGTTTGCGGTGGGTCAGGCGCAAGCCCAGGCACTTCCGCTAGAATTTGCCCCCGATGCAACGGCCAAGGCAAAATTCAAAACATGCGCAAAAGCGGCTTCGCCATGTACGTGCAAGTGACTAATTGCCCAACATGCAAAGGGAAAGGCAAACTAATTGACTCACCGTGCACCAATTGTCATGGCTCAGGACTGGTCAGGAAACGACGCAAAATCACCGTTAAAGTCCCAATGGGCGTAGATGAAGGCATACAACTTAGGCTCAGAGGAGAGGGAGAAATGACGCCTAGCAATGGCGAACCTGGAGACCTCTACGTTCTAGTCCACGTAAAGCCTAACATGTTGTTCATGAGGGAAGGAGATGACATCTGGCATGTGGCAATGATAACCTATCCACAGGCCGCGTTAGGAGCAGAAATATCCATACCAACTTTTGATGGACCAACAACCATTAGGATACGTCCAGGAACACAAGTAGGCGAAGTCATAACACTAAGAGGAAGAGGAATGCCACGCTTCAGAGGCTACGGCAAAGGCGATTTACTTGTACGAATCGGCCTTTCAGTTCCAGAAAAACTTACGTCTCAGCAACGAGCTCTTCTTGAACAGTTAGCAAAAGAATTCAACACAGATGTACAAATGAAAAGTCACATATTCCACTTTTAACGACACTTTCTCTCACACTTTTTTCCAATAATAGTATCATCTCATGATTATCCAAGGTCGAGAAGCAGGTTTTGCTGTGTTTTATCGGGTGATACCTATGCTAGAAAAGTTTTGGCGGGCGCATTTCTAGGATAGAAAGCGAAAAGTAAAGTGCAGAATTTCAATGGCCGTAGGCATTGCTGCAAGAAACATTTAGGAAAAATGGCGAGAAATGGTTGTTATTGGTCTTGCATGTCAATTAGCGTTATGTGTGTGGTTTTGCCTTCTTTGCTTGCTTTAATGTCCAGTTGATGGTTGCGGAGGCATTTAACGAGTCCATGAAGCTTTCTAGGAAAAACCAAAGATATCTGATCGTACTTGTAAACAACTCTGCCATTCTTGTACTTCTTCTTTATGATGCTGAACCGAAGTTTTACCATGCTTAACAATTCCTATCGTTTGCGGGTTGTGTAACTGCGTTTAGTTGCTTCTCTAATGAGCGTATCTTTCGTTGCTGTAATAGAAGCATGGACATTAACATTGGTTCGATGATTATTGGGTTGGTGGCGCAGCTTCCTGCTGAAGCTAAATTTCTACACATATCCATTAGTTCGTCAAAGGCTTTCTGTTCTTCCTCGCTTGGCAAAGCATTTCTAAAGCCTTTCCACCTACCGATCTCAGACTCTATAGCCATTCGGTATGAAGGAACAGTCTTACCCATCTCTGCTAAACCTCCACAGCATTCCGAACATGCGTTATGTGAGATAGAACGAAGTCTTGTTCCGCTATGGTTTTGTGGATTAGGTCTTGGACGGCAGCGTTCAAGTTGCCTTTGTAGTAGGGTCTAACGATTTTTTCCGTAAACTCGGTTAGGAGCGAGGCTGGAATATTATGGAATGTTAAATCAACTAAGAGGTCTGCCTCTGTGCCTAATAATGTTGTTTTGTTTTTCATAGGTAATCACTTGGGGTTCGTCCGTATGGTTCATCCAGCTTAAAAGGAAAGTGAACAAACTACTCAGCTGCACAGTGGAGAGGTAAGTGAAAATGAAATATTTCCGCCAAAGGACAAATCTCAAAAATTCTCTTATTTCGGAGCACAACATTTACCAAATTCACGTAGTAAGCGCACTTATCCGAACCCAACAAAAAAGAGCCAAACAAACGTCACAAAAACTTAAAACTATATTATGCATCAATAGAAAGATAAAGCCTTGCAAACCATTTTAAACCACGCTCACTTATCGCCTTGCCTGAACAGATTCAACGATTGTTCGTTAGTTTCTGCAAATTGTTTCAAAAATATTTATATACGGTGGAAGCGTTGGCGAGAATCTTCTCCATAGCATGTGCAGGAGTGAAAAAATGAATAATCAATCCAAGTGTTGCAAGGAAAAGCTGGATAGTGGCACCGTTCGAATATTTGTGACATTAAACGATGTTCCACTTGAAGCAAGAAAGAAAGCAGCAAACGAGCCAATTTACATTACTCATCTGTAAACAACTGCACGCAAGTTTACGTCTTTTTCTGTTGCTCGCGCTTTTTGATTTTGCTGGAGACCAAAACTGGCACGCCTATGAAAATGAAGGCGACCGCCCACAGGTTAGGGTTGTGAGTTGGACCTATTATTTCGTACCACACACTTGGATGAGCTGGATAGCTGCCGGTAAGATAGAAATACATTATGCTGAAGAGGAAATAGGCTCCGAAGGCAGTCAAAGCGAAACCTATAGCTGTTAAGTTTAGGTTGGTTGACTGTTTTTTGATTGCGGGCAAGGTCAATACTAATACTGTCAAAGCTAGTGCCAACAAACCGAAAACTGTCAGAACAAAGCTTGTCAGATTTACAGGCTCAAGTAAAAAGCTTAACCCATATTGCTCTTTCGAGACTGGATAAGGAACCAGAGTCCCTATCCATGACATTAAATAATTGAACCAAAACACGGTAAACAGATATCCAACGCCGGTCAGGCAACTGAATTTAATGATCTCTTCTCTTGGAGAATTACTTATGATTGTTGCCCTCAACTTTAACAAAAGCGGGGGAACAACAAGAACAATGGCGAGACACGGGATAAGTGTGATATATAACAAGAGTATTCCCGGAGTGTGACCAAAGTAAAACAAGTTTTCTGTTGTTGAGTTATAGGCGATGGCGGCGATGATTGACGGAATCAAAGCGAAAAAGAAAACAGCTTCCAATAACAGTGCCATGCCCGCATTTTTTCTTATCGCTGGCAACGTAGCGTCTTTTTTCCGCCAAAACAGAAAAGCCGCATAAACAGCAAACACTCCTGCGATGGCACGAGTAATTATTGCAACTGAACCAGCAACGCCCTCACTACCATAGAATAGGACCATCCACCACCAAGGATTCTGAGACAGCGAACTGAAAATGTACTGATTAGAAATCATGGCAATACTGTCGCGCATTCCGCTAGCCGCATAATAAACAGCATAACCAAAATAAGCGGCAGCGACAATTAAGATCCAAAATCTCAGAGAACCTGCATATTTTTCAAGCCACTTTCTCATCAGAGTTCACCAACGCTAAATGAAGACTAAATGCTATTTAGTTCTACTCAAGGAACAAAACGTTCCACGCCTGGAACGCTCACAGAACACCAAACCGTCAGCTAATGTTTCGGTTTCTTTCTAAACCGCACGGCTTCGAATAGAAAAATCGAAGCAGAAACAATAGTCGTTATAATTAAAAACCAAAACGACTCCTGAATTGAGGCGCCTACCAGCAAATGAGGAATCAAAATTCCAATTTCAGTGATTAAAACACCTACGAAAATGAAACCGAAGATTGCAAAGCTCGGCACGAGGGTTTTTCCAATCCAAACATACCCATTCAAGCTTACTTTTTCCTTAACCACATAATTGCTGTACGGGTCTTTAACTACCATGCCTAACTCCATAAGTTTCTGAAGGTTTCTGTATGCGACGCTTGGACTGCTAAGGTTAGCTCCACGCATCACGTCTCTGGGTCCAACAGGCTTCCCAACCTTAACAAGATAAAGATACGTTTGAAACGTTGTTGCATTAAGTTCTTCTTCAGCCTCCATGAGATCAGGCCCCTTCAACCAATTAGCATGTTCTACCTTAAAAAACCAAACCATTACAATTCAAAAAAACCACTCTTTTTTCATACGATCAAAAAGACATAAGCTTCTCTCGCTTACAAGCTATCGCTATTGACTTTTTCCATTATGCTTTACATTCTACAACTGAATTGGGTGGACGTGAGTTGCCCGAGAAACGCAAACGTTTCAGCTCCTGATCAGGAACCTGTAACTTTGAACTCGATAGACAGTTTATGTCGTCAGGTTTGGTAGTTGCTATTGTTAGAGCGGACTTAGCGACGTACTTCGGAAGAAAACAGCTTTGTCCAGAAATGTAGACCCGAGAATTGGGTAATAAACTGAGCCGAGGATACTTTTGCATTCCTGGTCTAATAACGAGGTATTAAATATCATTCTGAGAATGACTGTAGCAGAGAATGCATTAACATGGCAGTAGATGATATTGCCGAAGACAGGCGACGGGCCGAAGTTTTTGATGCTCTAAGCCACCCAACGCGCATATTGATTTTGAAGGCTCTGAGTGAAGAACCTTTGGGTTTTGCCGACTTGAAGAAGAAGCTTGGCATTGAAAGCAGCGGACATCTCCAACATCACCTGAGTAAGCTGGGAAGTTTAATTAAAACCGACGAATACGGAAAGTACGCGCTGTCGGATCAAGATAAAGATGCCCTTCTAAGCGTTGAGACAGTTGAGAAGGTCGCTGAGTCCAGAACAAAAGAGAAGAAAAAAGCATTTGGCAACAGCAAGAGGAAATTTGTATGGCGGACAGCGGTAATCGCCCTTGCTTTTCTTTTGGTTGCCAGTTCCATCATAGCTATCTTCGAGTATAATCAAACGTTGTCTCTTCAAAATCAAATAAGGAAACAAGACAGCATTATCAATGAGCTTAATAATTCACTAAGCTTGGCACAACAGACCGTACGCATCAGTGCTGATGGCTCTGTTATCGGAACAAATAACATTCAACGCGACGGAGACCTTTATGTTCTAACCGGCAACATTTCAGGCAGTATAGTTGTTCAGAAAAGTGACATCACAATTAATGGTGCAGGCTGTACTCTTCAAGGCTTTGGCGGTACAGGAATAGACTTGACAAACAATGTCACCCAAGTTCCATCAGCAGCAGAGATTTGGAATGTGACTGTAGAGAACTTGCGAATTATGAATTTCGATTTCAGTGCAAAGACCAACGGTGGCGGCAACGATACTTTCTATGACGATTACATCGTGGCAGACGCCGCAAACGGTGTAGGCATCAGATTTTTCGATGGTGGTGGCAGTAACGTTACCTATAGTACCATTAGTGGCGCACCCGCAATCGATATGGATTTTGCTTCAACGCGTAATACGATAACGGAAAATAATCTTTCAGGTGGTCTTTACGTAAGCGCTGGTGGAGATGAAACAGTCGATAGAAATTATTGGAGTGACTACTTAACGAAATATTCGAATGCTACAGAAATAGGTTCTTCGGGAATAGGCAATACCCCGTATGAGAGTGTGTGAAAACTATGTTGGTTTTCGAGCGAATGATAGTTTTATATGTATAATTGGTTAATATCAGCTAGATATGCCTAAGAAAATAGTTTTTGAGCCCGCAACAGAAATCAAAGT
>JBEKFM010000043.1:0-26211 GCA_050013315.1 Bathyarchaeia archaeon | reverse complement strand
AAATCTTCATCTTTCCAACTATCTCTGAGAGAAATTCAAAGCAGAAACTTTAAAGAAACAGAGAAAAGTGAATCATCAAAAGCACTTCTACAAGAAGCAAAACAATTATTTAACTTGCCTGCACGCCCCTCTCAATGAAAAGTTGCATGACTCAACAATTTATAGCTTCAAAAAACAATTTGGGATCGTGACTTACGCTCTACGGCTGCAAATTGCAGAAGATGCGTAAGGCTACAATATTTTGAAATCTCCTCGAATCGACTTTGAAGCAATAATTAATTCTTTTCTAATAGCCAAACGAAAAACCCTCCCTCTATTGCTAAGACTATATTAAATGCTAAGAGCAAGGTATTATGCAAACTTACTAAATTTCATGCTAAAAGTTATAAATGTGAGTTATGCGATTTTAATCTCAAAAACAATTGACGTTGAAGGTTTCAGAATTTGCCAGATCTAATTCCTTTGTACAAGCCTCAAAATACTGTGGGCGCGGAGGTACTAGATGCGATTCGAGAGGTTCTTGAATCTGGGTGGCTTACTATGGGTCCAAAAACGATAAAGTTTGAAGAGGCCTTTGCCAATTATATAAAGGACAAATATGGTGTAGCCACTAATTCTTGTACCTCTGCCTTGTACCTAGCTTTGGATGGCCTAGGAATAAAGACAGGCTCCTCGGTTGTGGTTCCAGTAAATACTTTCGTCGCCACTGCAAATGTCGTTCGATGGTTAGGGGCTGAAGTCTTGTTCTGCGACGTAGGAGAGGACGGCGAACTTGACGCAGCAAAATTAGAAACCCTCCTCGAAGAAAAAAACGACAAAATCAAATGCGTCCTACCCGTTCATCTGTACGGTTTTTCCTGCAACATGAAACAAATCGGTCGATTGGTCAAGAATCATGGCATAAGAATGATAGAAGACTGCGCCCAGGCTGTCGGCGCAAAATTTGGAGAAAAGAGAGTTGGAAGTTTTGGAGATGCAGGTTGTTTCAGTTTTTACGCTACAAAAAACATAACAACAGGAGAAGGGGGAATGCTGGTCACAAGTAGCGAAGAAGTTAAAGACAGAGCTCTCCTAATTAGAAATCACGGTCAAAACAAAACTCCAAAGCAAAAAGTCGCTCATTGGCACTATGACGTTACTGATTTAGGCTTCAATTTTAGAATGAGCGAAATTGAAGCTGCAATCGGACTAAAACAAATGGAAAAACTTGACCTCATCACAGAATCTAGAAGGAAAATAGCAAAAAAGTATAAAGAAGAGTTGGAAAAGATCGACGGCCTTGAAATGCTCCACGATCCGGAAAATAGCATCTATAGGCAAGGTGTTTTCCATCTGTTAGAGGTTAAAGTTGAAAAACAATACCCTTTGAAAAGAAACGAACTTTATGATTTTCTAAAAAAAGAAGGAATAACAACAGGAGTTCACTATCCCCCACTGCACTTGTTTTCGTATTACCGGAAGACAACGACGTACCGAAAAGGCGATTTTCCCTGTGCGGAAGCATTGTATTCCAAGATTCTTTCACTTCCAATGTTTCCGTTCATGACCGACGAGGAATTTAAGAGAATAATTAACGCCCTGAAGGCAGGCGTCCACACAAGATAGAATCTTGTTGTAACTCCCAACTTAAAGACTGAGCATAATGCTATTAGTTTGCTGTCGATTGAACCTAAGCTCAAATATCAAGACTTGCTTAGAATCATAAGGATAAAAAGATGGACTGACGAAATTTCGTTCATCTTGAGAGGAATTGGCTTAAGGATGAAAATTCTCTTCACAGGTGTAGTACTGCAGCCTTCCTGGCCTGGCGGAGAGCCTGATGTTGCAGCGTTATTAGACCATGTCTTCTCAGCCCAAGGTATTCACATCTCCAAATGTTTCGTACCACGTGACCGACCTCGGAAGTGGAGTATTATAAATCCTTGGGCTTCGCAAGCTGTCTTAAATCATAAAGTTGTGGGTTTGTATAGACGACAGATGGAGAAAATCCGACCGGACCTCGTTATGACATGGTATGATTATGATCTTTCAGCTTTTTGGGCTAGCGTGCTCTCAGAAATACCCACGATCGCTCAAGCTCAGATTCTTTGGCCTGTTTGTCCATTAAGTTGTCTCTTCAACGAGATCAATGAGTCTCCTTGTAATGGGCCAAGCAAGAGTTGCGGTCTTTGTTTGGCAAAGCGGGCAAAGGTTGTTGGAGAAATACGTTCTGCTGTCCCCTCTCTAGCATGTTTACCTTTTACTCAGCTTTCAATGATGAAAACTAATAATATTAGGTCCATGCTTAAACATGCTTCAGCAATAGTCAGCGATAATCTGTTTTTGAAGAAAATGATGGTAAGGTTACACTTCGATACTGCGAAAGTTCATGTGATATATAATGGAGTGGATTTGAACATCATTAAGCCCTCTACATTTTTCAAGAAACCAAAAATTGTGCTGTTTCTATCAAATAATATCAACAGGCAAAAAGGCTTTCATCATTTTGTGCAGGTTTCAAGAAATCTTAAGCAAGAATTCCCTGATGTGCGCTTTCTATGGGTCGGTCAGACAGAACTGCGTGGGGATACTTTTGAGACTCAGGGGTACATTTGGGATAAGGAAGAATTGCAGGACATATTTAGGTCATGCTATTTGCTTCTTTTGCCGTCTTTGTGGCCCGAGGCAATGAGTTACTCAGTCATACAAGCAATGGCTTATGGAAAACCTGTTGTTGCATACAACGTTGGGGCAAATAGCGAAGGAATAGTTCACGGTGAAAACGGTTTGCTTGCAGAATGGGGAAACGTTGAGCAACTTTCGTCGTATGTAAGAACATTATTGATTGACGAGGAACTTGCTATAAGAATGGGACGAAATGCGAGAAAGCGAGCAGAAGAAAAGTTCAGCTTGGACCGAATGATAAGTAGCTATGATAGTCTTATAAATGAAATCGAACTGAACAAGAGAGCAGAGGGTCAATCGGAAAATAAACGGCATCAAAGAAGCAACGTGAACGACCTTCCGAAAAATTTGTAATGGGTTGCCTCCAACAGTGATAGATTCAATTAAAATCGAAGACTACTTGAGTCTGAAAAGTCGTTACGACAATTCAAGTCTACTACTAGAAAGCGCAGATAAATTTAGTGTTCTAAACCTCAAAAAGGTGTCCGGTGGAGTAACAAATGACCTGTATTCCTTCTTGCTAACATTTTCCAAGCAAGGAATCGAGCATCAGCTTAAGCTTATTTTGAAAATTTATCCTGAGACCACTTCTTTGTGGTTTAAGACATATCGCCCAAATGAAGACGTTAGAAAATACGTAAGAGAATTTGAGGCTATGAGAAGTCTTGAACGCCTTAATTTTCCAGTACCGCATGTCTATCTCTGCGAGTGTGATCCATTTTTTCTTGGGTATCCTTTTGTAATAATGCAGCAAGAAAAAATAAAGCAAGAAAGCGATAACAATTTGGGTCGTTTCGCTGCAACTCTTGCCCATCTACATAATCTGAAAGTAGATGAACTAGGCATTAAGTCTCTAGCATTTCCCAAAGACGATTCTGCGTTTGCCAAAGAGTGGCCATTTCGCTTTAAGCATGTTATAGGTGAAACAAGACATTACAGAAGTCTCAAAAGAGATTTCGAATATGCAATACATTGGCTTGAGGCGAATTCGGTAAATAACAGGTGTCCACAATACTGCCTAATTCATGGTGAATATCATCCAGGTCATACAATAGTGACGAGCGACAATATACTCAAAGTAATTGATTGGGAGGGGGTTGCGATAGGCGACCCTGCTTTCGATGTAGGGTACGCATACCATATGGTTAAATTAATGTACAACCGTAAAAAGTCAGGCTCAGGTGAAGAGGCAGCTGAACGATTTATTTCAGAATATGCTAAAAGTTTTGATGGCGATGTCGAGCAAAGACTTGCATACTATAAGGTGGTCGGAATCTTAGGGGTAACCATTGCAGTCAGCTCGTTGATGTCTAACCCCTTAGAAGCTTACAGACGTTTTGGGCGAGGAGCCTTAGAACGATCACTCACCTATCCATTTTTTCGCTTAAATTCCCTTACGAGAGAGTGGCTAGAAGAAGATTTTGTTGTATCATACCTTCGATACTGTCAAGATTTTATCAAAAATACTTTAAAACAATAGACTTAGATTGCAAGCTGAAACGTTTATGTATATTTCGAAGCAAGCTGTAATGATTGCCAAAGAGGCTTATGGAAAACTGAAAGGTAAGCCCCATATTCTTTCCTTAAAAGAAAACCTGCTAGATTGCGGAATCATCCTTGACGTTGGTTGCGGAAGTGGTTCTCCGATAAAAACTTTTTCTAAAAGCTTCTACTCAGTTGGCGTAGACTTATTTAAACCTGCCATTTTAGAAAGCAAGAATAAAGGGATACATGATGATTATATTCTGGCAGACGCAAATAATTTGTGTTTCAGACCCAACTTTTTTGATGCAGTTTTAGCTCTTGATGTCTTAGAGCACTTAGAAAAAACTAAGGGACTCAAATTGGTCAAAACGATGGAAAGAGTAGCGAAGAAAAAGGTTGTAATTATTACTCCAAACGGTTTTGTGTCTCAAGGCGCGACCGCTGACAACGTTTTCCAAGTGCATCTTTCTGGATGGACTGTGAACGAACTAAAGAGAATGGGGTATAGAGTCCATGGAATAGTTGGACTGAAATTTTTGAGAACAGAAAAAGCAAAATTAAAGTATAAACCTGAAATAATATTATCTGAGATTGCAGATATTAGCCAGAAGTTCACATATCACTTTCCTAGTATCGCTTTTGAACTCTTGTGCGTAAAGAATTTGCAAAACTAAATATGAAATGCTCAATAGAAAACAGGTCTTCGGGAGCAGCTCGATTAGAAAAAGCAGGTCATTTATTCTTTTATTAGTTTTGGACAAAACCTCCGGGGGCATCAAGTAGTTGAAGTACTTTTCTTGCTGGATTCTCTGTGACTACTGTAGAATCAATAAATTAGTCTCTTAGGAATTATAGACTACTTACGCTTTAGATCTACGGATTTTCATTATAGAAAAGTTTTAGGAAAAGACAAGGATTTTTAACTCAATCATGATACAGAGTGTGAAGGGGGCTCCAAATTGAACCTTAAAGGAATTTTGAAAAACTTGATTGCGCGAATTTTTCCGGTAAGTGTAGCTCAAGATAAAAGTTTTTTCCGTCTTTGGGAAAGAAAGGGTTTTCACATTACACCTGTTTCTTATGAAGAGCCTATTCCAGATACAGCAACGCTAAAAGATGATTTATGGCAAAGGCAATCGGAATTGGTCGGTATTGATTTAAACGAGCAGGGTCAAATTGACTTGCTGTCTTTGTTTTCTTCAAGATTCAGAGAAGAATACGAGAGTTTTCCTCGAAACAAAACATTGGTTCCATATCAGTATTATGTAAACAACGGGACATTTGAATCTGTAGATGGAGAGATTTATTACTGTATGGTTCGCTATTTCAAGCCAAAAAGGATCTTTGAAATAGGTTCAGGTAATTCCACCTATTTGTCCGCTCAAGCGCTTCTAAAGAATAAGGACGAAGATAATCATAAATGTGAATTGATAGCAATTGAACCATACCCAAACAATGTTTTGAAAGCTGGCTTCCCCGGGCTTACAAAATTGATGTCTGAAAAAGTTCAGAATATACCCATCTCCGAGTTCAGTAAAATAGGCGAAAATGATATTCTTTTTGTCGACTCAAGTCACGCCTTAAAGATTGGAAGTGATGTTCAGTATGAAATCTTAGAAATATTACCAAGACTCAACGAAGGAGCAATTGTCCATATTCATGACATATTTTTTCCGGCAGAATATCCTAAGAATTGGGTTTTAGAAGATTTCCGGTTCTTGAATGAACAATACTTGCTTCAAGCGTTTCTAGCATTCAATAAAAGCTTTGAAGTGCTCTGGGCTGGGAGTTATATGCACTTGCATCATCCTAACAAACTTGGAGCTGCTTTCAGTTCATATAGCAGAGAAAAACCCTGGCCGGGAAGTTTCTGGATAAGAAAAATAAAGTGACGAGTTGCAAGAGTATTCAGCAGGGTGCTGTTTTGGAAGCCGTTGTCCAAGGTCACGTAATTGAAGCTCTTTAGATATCGCGTTGTCACATGTCTTAATAAGTCTAATTTGATTTTGGAATCGACGCTTTTCCTTTGAGTGGAATGATTATGAGTAAGAATAACCTAGCGCGCGTGGTTGTTCCTAAATTAGTTTGCGAAGTATCTGATGCTTCTGGATTTGGTTAATTTGTGCGTGTTGATGGCTGCTTAAGCTGGTTGGATTAGGCACAGTTTTCTAAGTCGTGGATCAGCGTCAAGTAGCCGGGTCATTTCTCTTAGACTGCGAACGGCTTTCATGCGCATGACGATGAAGGTTCTCAAAAGTCCTAATGAGCTTCAAGAATGCCTACCGGGTCCAATAGTATGAAAGCAGCTTAGCAACTGCTGTTTTAGCAAAACTTAAGTCTACGTTTCTAAAGAGGGTTTCTAGAGTCTCGTGTTCATCTTGTCCCGCTTGGGGTCACCTCCTAAGCTTGGACGCAACTCATTTGAAACGAGACCCCACTTCTCAAATAAGCTTTTCAATTTCGGGACAAACCAGCGCGCTTTTCTTAGAGCAAAGGACTATTTTAAATTCGCAGCTGCTGAAAAAGCTAAGTTTAGAAGACCCTTCCTCCCGCAATGTCTAAGAAGCGCATTTATTGTTGACTGGAATAGCCATTTGGGTATGCCAAATAGTTCAAAGAGTCAACTAATTATCGCGACCTCCAAGAGCAATCGTTAAGCCAAAACCGCAATAAACCATATATTGGTCAGCTCTTCAAAATTAAGGTGATTGGTGTCTAATGCATGGGCAACTTGTCGTGGTAGAACCCGAATACTTAGAGACAAATCTCTGCGGTGCATTTCTTCCAGAAGCGTATGTCCGTGAATGGCTTCGACAAAAACTCACCGCAATAGATTTCGTGTTTGACGGGACTAAAGATGCTGACCAAGATCAATACTTGTTGCAGAAACCGAGAAGATGATTGAAGAATTGCCCTCGTGGAAAGAAAGAAGCGAGCGAGGTAAATCAAAGAGGATAAAGGAGACATGAGTGAAGACAAAGTAGATTTGGTAATGTGGACAAAAAATGGTGCTGAAACATTACCGTATGTTCTACGTCAAATAGACTGCGTTATTCCAAAAAAAGCCGTAACAAGGAAGATTATCATAGACGATGCCAGCGCCGATAATACAAAACTAATAGCAAGTAAATTCGGTTGGTCTGTTTATCTCAACCACGGCAAAGGGATAAGTGACGGAGCTAACACAGCTTTTGGTTATGTAGAATCTGAACGTTTTATCAGTTTTGAGCAGGATGTTTTGCTGTCACCACGTTGGTGGCCGAACGTTCCCAGACTTTTAAATGAACAGGATACTGCAATAGCCTCTGGTTCAAGGTTTCCTAGCCAGCCTTTGGCGTTGCGCAATATGTTGGAATACAACCTAGAAAACTATCCAAAGAACTTAGAAGATAGTGATGCTTTTCATTTTTCAAAGACACTTGACAATACGATCTACCGAACAAAAATTATCGAAAAAATAGGGGGGTTCCCGAAAATATCGTTAGACGCTTGTGTAGATAATGTGCTTGCAAAACGAGTATATGATGCAGGTTTCAAGTGGAAAGTAGACTACAGCGTCAAGTCTTTGCATATACGCAAGGGGTTGCGTGACGAGCTTCGTCATTTCTATTGGTACGGTGCTCAATCCCCTATTTTGGAGCCTTACATTACAGGCAAACAAGCTAATGCTAAGGGATTTTTGAAAAGATTATTGTTAAGTCCCAAATATGGTATCGACTTGGCCTTGAAATTGAACTCTCCGCAATTAATATACATCTACCCCCTAATTCGACTTGCTTTGTATAGGGGACTGGTTTCTACAAGAAGAAGTAGTAAGTTTGCGCATGCATCATCTTCTTCTTTTCATAACGCATAAAATAATAATTAGCAGTAGGACGCTGATAGAAAGTAAGAAAATTCACTGAATGGAGGAAACCGAAACGGATCGCCAAGTAATGTCTAAAATAGCTGGGCAAATTTTAAATCTGGTTCACCTCGATCCACAATTCCTACTAAACGTTGTAGAGACAATGACTGGCTGTCAACCGATTTTATTGGATTACCCCGTTAAAGCAACTCCTCGATACGGGTACGGGAAACCGCCCCATCCTAAACTCTATGAGATAATTAACAAGGACAGGAATGCATACAAGAATACCTTGGAAAGTTTCTTGAGATTTAAAGAATTTTTACTTAAGATTCCCACGGAAAACGCGAGTAACACGCAAGAACCGTCATGGATAAACATGTGGCTGCCGGGGTTAGATTCAGTGACTCTGTATTCACTTCTTTGTTTAGCTAATCCAAAAAGATTTATAGAAATTGGCTCAGGTTACTCAACGAAATTCGCAAGGAGAGCCATACTTGACCACAGTTTACGAACGAAAATAACCTCCATCGACCCTTGTCCTCGTGCCGAAATTGATTTAATCTGCGATACCGTAATCCGTCGACCTCTTGAGGATGTAGACTTAAGTCTTTTTGACGAACTCGAAGCTGGTGATTTTCTTTACATTGATTGCTCGCACCGTTGTTTCACTAATTCAGATGTAACAGTTGTTTTCTTGGATGTCCTGCCCCGATTAAAAACTGGTGTATTTGTAGAATTTCACGACATTTCACTTCCTTACGACTATTCTACAAAATTTGCGGAACGATTCTATTCTGAACAGTATTTACTTGCAGTTCAAATTTTGGCAGAAAATAATAAATTTAATATTATCTTGCCTAACTCCTTCATTAGCGAAGACTTGGAGCTAAATTCCATACTGAATCCTCTTTGGGAAGAGCCAAAGATGCTGAAGACTTCAAGATTTGGATGTTCTTTTTGGATTCAGACCAAATAGACGCGCCTCAAATCTCTTGCCGCCAAAAGTAAACTCTCACGCAAGCATAAACTCAAAAGCGACATTTGCTTCGAATCTCAAATGAGGTTAACTCATTCAAACGTAATATGGGCCATCGTTTAACGCTTTTTGAATTAGCTCCCTAATTTCAGGTCTTTCCAGTGTTTTCCCTCTGATATGTCTCGGACTTACAGGCAGATTCTTTCTGTGTTTTTCAATGAATTCTGACGTTGATTCAATTACCCGAGCAGGATTTCCGGCTGCGACGCTGTTATCAGGTATGTCATGAGTAACCACGCTTCCAGCGCCCACTATAACATCGGTTCCGATGCTTACACCAGGAAGAATTATTGATCCAGCTCCGATAAATGTTCTAGAACCAATCGCTACCTTATCGATTTTAACGTAGTCAAGGTACTTTTGTGGGCTTGCGTCATGTGCTAAAATCACTACATTAGCGGAGAAACTGCATCTATCGCCTATGGAAATTAGCCAGGGAAATTCGTCGTCTATAATTACTGTCGTGTTTATGTAAACTCTTTTTCCAATTTTTAGACCTCTCCGTACCATCTCTTTTAGTCTGCGTTCATGGCTGATTTGTGGGAAAAAAGCTACGTATAGACGATCAAGAATATTCAAACTAACCAGTTCTCCAGTTATTTCCCGTTGTATCTTCAGGGAGGTAATTAAATGTTGTCAAGCTTTAGGGGTCATAAGAATCTTTTTGAGACTAGATTGATTGTTGGGAGTCGCCGAAACTATCTTGCTATTACTTGGCGCTCCAAAATATCGAGTGTTGACTATTGCGCTTCTTAGGTTGGCTAAAGTTGGCTTAGAACTCGCTTCGTTTTCTTAGCAAAAGAGTGTTTTTTTTCTCGTTCTGGTTTTCCGAAGCAAATAAGCTCGATAACCAGAGTATCGTTGCGCGCATGGCTGTTCCTAAATTATTCTACGAAGTATCTGAGGCTTCTGGCTTTGCTTTGATTATGAGTGTTGATGCTGTTTGAGCCCTGAAAAGCATGATAGGATGCACAGCTGAGAATGAAACGTAACTTTAGTCAATCCCCTTAGATTATGCCGCGTGAGACTTGTCAGGTTCTTGAGCCTTCTGAAAACACGCTCCACAGCTTCCCGCGCGCTTTTGCACCAATCAGGAAGAGAAAAAAGTGGAATAATGTTTTTATTTAAATTGTTTCTATTCGGTGTCATGAAATCAGAAACAACCGAGTCAAGAGCAAAAGTCGCCAGTTTACCTTGAGATAATGAGGTGGAAATCATGGACAAAGCAACGGAAATGGGTAAAACTTCAGCTCTTGGTAGCGTACATTTGTTCCTTGGCGTATCGATTTCTACTATTATATTGGCGGTCGGAACAATAATACTCGGTTTGTACATTCTTCCAGGAGACTATGGACTATATGTCGTTGCCTTGATCCCAATAACAACCCTTGCTCTGTTCCAGGATTGGGGTATCGGTTCAGCTTTGACAAGATACTGTGCCAAATACAGAGCGACAAATGAAGAGGCAGAACAGCGGAAGGTAATAATTGCCGGCTTAATCTTTGGGGCCGCAACAGGCTTGGCCTTGACAGTTGTATCATTGTTATTGGCCAATTTCTTTGCGACAACAATCTATCACAAACCAGCATCGGCATTCTTGATTACTCTCGCTTCATTCACAATTCTTTCGGGAGCAATAAATTCGGGAACGGGAAGCATATTTACGGGTTTTGAGCAGATGAAGCTCAACAGTTACCTGGACGTCATCTACGCAGCGACACAGGGCGTATTGGCTCCGTTGCTGGTGTATCTTGGGTATGGAGCCAAAGGTGCTATACTAGGTTTTACTTCGGCCAACGTGGTTCAAACCGTAATCTCAATTATCTTCCTCTATTTCTTTATATTCAGAAAACTTCCTCACTCTAAAACAAACAAGTCTGAAGTAGTTCAAACGCTAAAGTCACTGCTAAGCTATAGCTTCCCTTTAGGCATAGGTAACATCGTGAGCTCATTAGGGGGTCCGTTTTTCTCTTTTCTTATGGCTTACTACGTCAGCACTGCAGAGATAGGAAATTACAAAATTGCAACTAATTTCTTAGTTCTTTTGACTTTTCTTACAATCCCGATCAGCAACGTTTTGTTTCCTGCATTCTCCAAGTTGGATCCACGAAACGAGAATAGTCTTCTCAAAACCGTTTTCACCTCATCCGTCAAGTATACAGCTCTTTTAGTGGTTCCCGCCACGCTGGCCTTGATGGTTCTTGCAAAACCACTTATCGGCACACTATACGGAAACAAGTGGTCTTATGCTCCGCCTCTGCTCGCTTTAAGCGTAGTATACAACTTGCTCTCGCTTTTAGGATGGCGTAGCATGGGAAGCCTCTTGCCTGCTGTGGGTGAAACGAAACTATTAATGAAATTAGCAGTGATGAATCTTGCAATGTCGATTCCTCTGGCTTTTATCTTGGTTCCTTGGCTAGGAATAATCGGATTAATAATCGGCTCCCCTGTCTCAACTTTGCCCAGCACGTTCATCGCACTATATCTAATATGGAAGCATTACGGGACCAAAGCCGACTTTGGCGCTTCGGCAAAAATCCTTCTCGCATCTGCTCTTTCCACAGTAACCGTTTATCTGTTCTTGATCTTTTTCACTGCTCCCTATTGGGTCTTATTAGTTGCGGGCTCATTTCTTTTTCTGGCTGTTTATCTAATTTCTGCTCCATTTGTTGGCGCAATCAAGCAATCAGACATCAACAACCTTAGAACAATGTTTTCCAGTTTGGGCATAATATCAAAAGTATCAGAAATACCCTTAAAGCTAATAGAAAAAATATTAAAAACACGCAACCCACAAGACAAGACAAAAAACCAATAGTGCAAGTTCCGTCTCTATTTCTTTCGTACAGTTGACCCAAATTTCCGCTTAGTAAACCTAAAACTCCTTCGCATTTTTTATTTCTTTTAATCTCTCATTCTACCACATTTCAAAACACCACCCAAACTCCTTAAGCCAACAACACGGTTCCATCCAGCGCAAGTATGTCCACCTTAATGAAATATGCACTCTAACTCAATTTGCCACAGAATCCTTTTATTCTTTGCGCGCGGCGCTAGTTTAATCAAGCTGTGCTCTTGATCTTCTAACACGGACATGAAAGGTAATAAAATCTTAAAGGAAAGCTTGACATAAAAGCTAATGAATGAAGAAACAGCTGAGCATTAAGATTAGCCCGAGAAAGAAACTATAGCATGAAACGAAGCAGCCTTAGCTTAAGATACTCCAGCCCACTCGCTAGATACCTCAGCAGACAACTGTAAAAAATAAACTGATCACAAATATTTTATTAAATGAATTATGGGGCTTAAAATAAAAAAAAGGTTTAAAGGATGGATTTTATGCGGTTACGTAAAATTGGGGATCGGCGAACCAAGCTTGACCACCATCATTAATCTGACCAACTTGCATCCAAGGAATACATCCAGAAGGCACTACTTGTTGCCCAACAGCATAACTTCCACCATACACATCTGTATAAGATGAAGGTACTACAAATGCTATCGTTACTTGAGTCCAAGTACTTGTACCCCAAGGCACATAAGTATTGGAGTTGTCAATAGCACTACCATCTGTCATTGATGTGCCAGCAATATCTCCGTTCGCGTAAAAGTCTATACCGATTCTTGCACCATTCTGAGAATCGCCGTTATCACCTAAAGTGCTCGAAGAAGTTTTCATCCAGCAGCTAAAAACGATGTGATCACCCGGCGCGATCGCAATCCAGGAGGCATCACATTCTCGTGCGTTATTCGTGTCGCTACTTGTGTGTGGATCAATTCTGATGCTGTCTTGTCCGTTGAAAAGAACGCTTGTATCAATATGAACATTGTTTGAACATGATTCAGCGTAATAATTGCATGTAAGCCATGATGGGTTGGTTGGATAAACTGTTGATGGATTAAATGGCGCTAAATTTGTGGAGACTGGAGATGAAGTTGGAGTGGGCACAGGAGTTGAAGTCGTAATTGGTGTGGGTCTTGGAGTAGGTGTTGGGATGCGTGTAGCGGTTGGAGTTGAGGTTGGCGTTGAGGTTGGCGTTGAGGTTGGCGTTGAGGTTGGCGTTGAGGTTGGAGTTGAGGTTGGAGTTGGGGTTGATGAGATAGGGTCTACTGCGTAGATGCTTATTGCTCCGTTGTTGTTGGTTCCCCATATGTCTCCGAATGGGTTTGCGAAGCCCTTCGCGTATGAACTGACAGCGTTGTGGTCGCGTTGGCCTGTTCCGCTGACTTCCATGATGTTTACTGGAACGTTGCCCATTATTGCGAGTCCGTAGGTGGTGCCTGAGGTTACGCTGTATGGTGTTGGCAGCTGGAAGTCAACCCACGAAAAAGTTGTGCCTATGCTTACAGCTTTGGATTGTTCTAGTAGAGCGTCAGCTGAGCCTCCGCTGACTGCATATAGGGCTGCTATACAATTTCCTGCGGATGTTCCGTCAATGTAAGCCATGATGTCGGTTACTGACCCTGTAGTTGTAGATGTGAAGTATGAAACAGATTGAGCGTTCGCATCATTAGTGTCTGAAATAGTGCCGATTACTGTATTTCCGGAAGTACTCAAAGCACCAGCTTGAACCGCGGTTAAAACGACAAATGACAGTATGCTTACGATGAGGAGTGCGCTGATGCATAGAGCCATTGGTTTTGCGAGTTTTCTGAGGTTTCTGGAATGCAGCGTTTTCCCTACGTTGTTTACTTTCAAAGAAAATCTTTCGCGTCTGTTGATGAATACAACTGGCGGTTTTGCGAGTTTTCTGAGGTTTCTGGAATGCAAAGTGTCCCTTACGTTGTTTACTTTCAAAGAAAATCTTTCGCGTCTGTTGATGAATACAACTGGCGGTTTTGCGAGTTTTCTGAGGTTTCTGGAATGCAGCGTGTCCTTTATGTAGTGTTTTTTCATTTTTTTTCTCTCTCTTCCCGAATCTTGAAACCATCTTACCGCCTGATCTATTTTATAGCTTTTTGAAAAATCCATTAATGTTAATTGTCAACTTTAAAGCAAGTTTTGCAAAGTCAACTTAACAAAGTTTGCGAATTTTGGTTAACTGATATTTAACGAATAAAGTGCTAGAAAAAGACGTTAATCTCTAAACCCTTTTCTTTCGCACCATATCTTTCTAAAATTTTAAGCCAACCAACCAAACCTGGCGATTACGCTGGGTATCTGTGGGAAAAGAGACTGATTCAGGTCAGTAAACACAGCTCAGGTCACACTGTTTTCTATTAGGTTCAAGAAGTAGGGTCAGCATGGCTGATTCGAAAGCTCTATGAGCTTAATCGTAAATTAAACGCGTAGTGCTCAGGTTTGATAACGAAAATTTTGGTTTTAGTAGACAGTTCTGAAAACTCGGAAAAAGCTTTGGAAGGTTCAATTTGCCAGGAACAAAAAAGGCAGCAAAACAAGTACTTTCATTGCCAATTCACCCAGGCGTAACAGAGGAACAAATAGATTTCATAGCGCAAACACCTTTGAGCATATTGTAAGGCAATCTTTCGAAGTAATCATTCTATGAATTAATTAAGTTATAGCAAGATGCTAACCATTAATTCGCTCAGATCTGGAAACAATGAAATAATTTAACTTTTTATTCTAATTTTATTACCTTGTTTTTTGCTGAAGACGCCATTATTGCTTCAGCGATTTTCAACGCTTTTATGCCGTCGATTCCGGTTAGCAGGGGCTTTTTCTTTTCAGTTATGCACTCGACAAAATGCTGCAATTCAAGTTTAAGAGGTTCCACTGTTGCGTATCTTGGTTGCAACGTTGCTTTTGCGTCTTCAATTGATAATTCCTGAGTCATATAATCAAGCTTCATTATAGCATCACTTCCTGTAACAGTTAGAGTACGTGTTTTATATGGAGTTAGCCAGTTCGATTCTATAAAAGCGCTTTTTTCATCCTTGTATGTAAGCATTATGTGGGCATAGTCTTCGAATTTTCTGTGACGCATGTTCCCTGTTTTAGCAAAAACGGCGATCGGATCTTGACCCGTTATGTATTGCATTACATCTATATCGTGTATTGTGGTATCCTTGATTACTCCTACGTCACCGATTCTTTCTGGCCATTGTGTGACACGCTTTGCCGTTGCACAGACTAATTTGCCTATTTTCTTGCTAGCAACAGCTTCTTGAATGTGCTGTAGCCCTGGAATGAAGCGCGTCAAGAAGCCAACCGTTAAATGTAAACCATTATCTTCAGCTGTTTTCAGAAGCTTTTCAGCTTGCCTTGAATCAGCCGCCATGGGTTTTTCAACTAAAACATGCCTTCCAGCCTCAAGAGCTTTGAGCGCTTCATTGGCCAAAACGGTTGACCAAGTGCAAACACTTACGGCCTCAACCTCTTTATCTTTCAACATCTGTTCACTATCGGTGTAGGCCTTTGCGCTAAATTGATTTGCTACGTTCTTTGCTCTTTCACTGTTCACATCGCAGATAGCTATCAAATTTGTGGATTCGAGTTCTTTGTAAACTCTTGCATGATTTTTACCCCAAAATCCAGTGCCTATTACAGCAACACCTAATTTTTTCACTTCTCTGCATTATCCTTCGTTGTGGTCCCCTAAATTTTACTTTTTCACTATTTAAAGTCTTTGGCGTTGTCATGTTAAGTTTCTAATGTTACACTCGTAGAGCGTTGCTGGGAACGCTTTCATGCGCATGGCGAATAGAGTTCTGAAAAGAGCCAACGGATTTCTTGGCGGTCTGTCCGATCTAGACGTGTTAAAGCAATCGCGCGCGAGCAAGGTTATGGACCGGACTTTTTCCACCCTGTTCAATCGAAATGCAGCAAGTGCGTTAAGTAGCATGGCAATCATGCAGATCAATGCATGAATAGTAACCCTTTTTAGACCCCTAACCAGATGCTTCTACAAACATAGCTGTTCTTTGAACATAGAATTAACCCGCTTAATCGAAGACCTCAACCTCTAAACCTTCTCCTCGTCAGTTGGCCGATTAGTTCTAAAATGCCGATCCACTCTCAACAATCCATTCTGCCTTCGCAGCAGATTTTCCAAAAGGGATCACAACCCTAACACTTGAGCCCGAAGCTGAACCCTGAGACTTCTGAATGAACACTCTGAATCGGCAACCAAGATTTTCATTTCCCTCTTCGTTGCCTTCAAACTTTTTCGAGAACTCTAAAACACGTGATTTTTCTTTACCGGTAGCTGGAGTAGCAATAACTGCCAAAGGTAGCTCGGAAAACCGCGGAGAAAAAAACTGCACCGGTCAAATAAGAAGCCCGAAGTACTTCGCTTTTGATTTCGCAACAATACTTTTAATAACAGTTGGTAATTAGGGTTAGAATAAAATCACAACATTAGGAACATCGACGAGCGTGCATTTTGCATTGCCCAAAAACCAAAAACTCAACGAGTCGATAAAAGACTTCATAATCAAAACTGCAAAAGAGCAGAAACCGGAAACGGCAAGCCAACTGATAAAAATTGTCCAAAAGACGACTAACCTATCAGAAAAAGAAATTATGGGTCTCCTTAGGCAACTTGAAGCTGAGGACAAAATCCACTTCAATATGAAACAAGAACTTGCATCCGCTTCGATTGGAATCTACCTTTTTACGTCCGAGTCAGCATGGTACTGGGCTATAATGGCAGTAGCTATAGCAACTATGATAACTGTTTTTGCAATTCCACAAGATTGGTATCCGATAGCGTATGTTCGCAACATTTTAGGTGTGATATTTGTGCTGTTCTTGCCTGGATACGCCTTCGTAAAAGCATTTTTCCCAGTGAAGGTTCCGATCGAAACGTTTTCAGAAAGCCTAGACACTATCGAACGCGTGGCCTTGAGCATCGGAATGAGCATAGCCCTCACCCCAATGGTTGGCTTGATATTATACTACACTCCCATAGGCGTAGGCCTGGTCCCAATAACCTTGAGTTTGCTGGCTTTAACCGCGGCTTTTGCCACCGCAGCAGAAACTCGAGAATACAAAGCAAAAATGATTACTATTCAACACACTTATTGAGATGGTTCAGGTTGCTTCTTTTTTCGTAAATTCTTGTTAGAACGGTTCAGACTTTGATTTCAAGAGCGTAGAAAACACATGTCATAGTTGCATATCTAAAAACTTATTATTACGAAGGTCGTTTGCGAGTTTTTTTGTTCGGCTTGTTTGCATTGGTTATGGAGTGCTCGTGCAACTTATTCATTCAGGATGGCTATCTCTTGGTCTTTCCCATATTACACCAAGAATTCTGTAGACTCTTTTACAATCATATGCTTCGTTGCGCCGCGACCGGGTTCCTCATAGGGCTAGCCAAGAACGGTTCGGTTCAACTCAAAAACGTCATCACTTTCTAAGGTTAAACTGGAAAATCTTGTTGCCCGTCCGATTTTGGGTGTTAGATGCCAACGAAAACATTCTTAAAAGGAATAAACTTTAAAAACATGTTTAAGTCTTAAGATGCACTAAGTTAAAGATGGAACGTGTTCAAAATGAAGAAAAAATTATTCCTTCCAATTCTTGTGGCATTTTTAAGTATTGCCCTACTAGCCCCATTGTTTATAGAGGCTACAAATGCAGCCTATATATTCAGCGACGGCTTTGAAAGCGGCACGCTGACCTCTTGGAGCTCTTTTTCCGGCACGCTTTACATAAACAATCAAACCGTTAACAGCGGAGTCTATAGTGTTGAAAACATCGTGGTCGGATCAAACGAAAATTTGTACAATCAATCTCTGGGGGGTTCTCTTCCAAACCCGATAAACCTTAGAGAGTATGTCTACATTAACTCGACAAGTGTTCCGTCTACAAACGGAGATTACTACGAGGTAGGCGGATTCTCCGCGATCGGCCGCGCAGACTTCGGCGATGGAGAAATATGCATTTTCAATATAGCTGGGACGCTCTACTGGGGATTATATTATCGTGACCTTTCATCAATACCATCTGGTTTTTCGCACGTAATTAGTTCCGACAACAAAACATCAGACGCACATCCGGTTTCAATTGGCTGGAACTCCGTTGAGCTACAATCCACTACTGGTACTATTGGTGTAAACGGTGAAGAGCAATTATACTTAAACGGTGTATCTATCATAGACGTTTCGGCAAATAACTATGATAGAACACCTTATAACGTTGTTATCGGTGGAAGTCAATCCGTCGCTAATGCTGCCAATAGTTGGAATTATTACATTGACGATGTTGTTGTCAGCGGCAGCTACATCGGGCCCATTCAATATCAATTAACGACGTCAACCAATTATGGAACTGTTTCTCCACCGAGCGGTCCGTACGCCGAAGGCGCAAACGTCACGATAAGTGCTGCAGCGCCGGCGGCAGCTCAGGGTGAACGCTATATTTGGCAAGGATGGGTTGGTTCAGGAGTTGGAAGCTACACTGGACTCAATAATCCTGCAACAGTAACGATGGTCAGCAGCGCAATAACCGAGCAAGCCGTCTGGGAGCACCAGTACTACCTGACTGTATCTTCGGTCAATGGCACTATTGGCGGTGCAGGCTGGTACGATAATGGCACCACTGCGTATGCCTCAATTGCTCCGTTAACGGTTCCTGGAGCTACTGGAACTCAGTACGTTTTTACTGGTTGGAGCGGTGACGCTTCAGGCGCTACTTCGCCTTCAAACGTCATCATTATGACTGGTCCTAAGACAGCTACAGCCAACTGGCAAACTCAGTACTACTTGAATGTGTCTTCTTCCCATGGCACTTCAGGTGGTTCAGGCTGGTACAATTCTAGCGCTTCTGCATATGCTTCTACCCCGTTAGTGGTGGCTGGAGCTACTGGAACTCAGTACGTTTTTACTGGTTGGAGCGGTGACGCTTCAGGCGCTACTTCGCCTTCAAATGCCATTAATATGACTGGTCCTGAAACAGCTATAGCCAACTGGAACACCCAGTATATGGTCACAATTGCTCAGTCTGGCGTGGGTTCAGACTTCTCTGGTGCTGTCATGACGGTTAACGGTACTAGCTATAACAGTACTGGCTTTGCGGCTTGGGCTAATCCAGGTGACATCTACAACTTTACTTATTCGTCTCCGCTGGTAGTCACTGCAAACGGCGAGCAGTATCTCCTGACTGTGGTAAGCGGTAATGGCGGTGCTTCTTCCTTTACAGTCACACAAGCTACAACGATCACGGGATCTTACAAGACTCAGTACTACCTAACTATAACTTCAGCCCATGATTCGCCTTCACCCGCGAACGGCTGGTATGATAGTGGATCAAGCATAAGCGCTTTCGTTGCGTCTCCGGTTCCCTTTATCACCGGGACTCAATATGTTTGCACAGGCTGGTCCGGTACCGGAAGTGTTCCAGCCTCAGGCAGCACATCAGCTGTAACCTTCACTATCAACGCTCCTTCGACTATTGTTTGGAACTGGCAGCAAACACCAACATCAACACCCACACCTACACCAACACCCGCCCATACACCTACTCCAACTCCTTCACCTAGCAAAACTGCATCTCCAACGCCCAAACCTACCAATTCATCGCCTACTCCTAAGTCATCTCAATCCACCCAAAGCCCCGGCATTAATGTATATATTTACGGTCTAGTCATTGCAATAGTTGTAGTCGGAATCATTGCGGCAGTCATGGTTATCCGTAGAAGAAATCAACTGAAATCAAAAGTTCAACCTTAAAATAAAACCCTTTTTCTTTCTCTTAATTTTAATCAAAAGCTGAGCTTCCATTCCCGAGTGTTGCGGTTACTTAGCCCACAATAGCTGCACTATTTTGGATAAAATCTCGGGTTTCTCTTGAATTTAATTTAATTTTAAAAACCCTCTTCAGAATTATCGAGACGATATGGCTCCAAATTGTTTATTCACAATAATATTTTTTGAAAAACACGAAACAACCCACACTAATAGACGGCATACAAAAAAAGTTGGCAGTCTGTTGTACGCTGTAGTTTGAAGAAACAAGAGTGCGTTCGCTCTTTACGACTTTTTCGACAACATATGTGTCAATCAACATTTTAAAGACCCTCTGCAAAGGGTCTCTGAGAGCGCACGCAATCCTTAGAGATAGGAAGAAGACCTACTGTTCCTAGTCCAGTGGTGAAATTTACCCTTAAATCCTCTTTTTCTGAATGCTAAATTAAAAATTATGTCGAATCATTGTTCCCCACGGCGTCTTGTACTCCTCGCCGCCACGTAAAAAATCAAACTCCTTCAAGTTTTTTTCAATTCCATACATTATGAGGTTTTGGAAGGCCAAGTGTCCCGGTCGATATCTGGCGTATTCTGGGTCGAATCCTCAGAGGTAGACGTATAATTTTCCGTTGTACTTAAGGGAGCAAATAGCAGAGACGGGTCTGTCATTGAATGTGAAAAAGAAAAAAGCTATACTACACTTCTTCATAACGTGTGCTAGCCTGTCCCTGAGATCGATTATTGTTTATTTTTGAGTTGGGCTACGAATTGTAAAGTATTCTGTGCTCGGTTCTAAGCGCAGAAGCAGCAGAAAACTTAGAAGACCAGACAAAGCGACAAGGCAGCACGCTAAAATCTGCCAGACCACTTTTGGGTTTAAGTTTTAATTTTCCTTCAGCCTGCGGCTTAGGAACCTGCTCAATTATTTGACCTTGCTGTAAGTCAAAGCTCTCTTTAAGCATAACAGAGAGTTGCTTGACAGATTGAGATTTCTCTTCTTTATTACTTCTAGAATTGTTTCAGCAGTTAAGATATTGACTTTTGAATTGCTGCTCAAACGTAAGTCCTTAAAAAGGAAATATTAGCTATGGGGCATAAGAATAATGTAGCTTTCGTTGAAGAGTTTTGAAAATAAAGGCTTTTTTCTCAGCTTAGGATATTGCTTGAAGAATAGATGCATGATTAAGTAATCTTTGACTCATCGTTAGGAGGTCGTTTGTAAACGCTGATTGTGCCAAAGTAGGAATGACGCCTTTTGCCATGGTTATTCTGACGCGCCGCTTGCAAATGGTGGTCCAGGTTAGATGATGAGGTAAATCAGTAAGAAAATCGATAGTCTTGACTTGTCTTTCATTAAACAGTTCACAAATTACAGCCTTTCTAAGATACTGTCCAGGATAAAACCCCTTATACTGTTGATCGTAAGATGTCTTCGTCAAATAAGCCACACCCCTATATTGCAACACTAAAAGGTACGCCACTGTTTGGCTATTAAGCTCTAAAAACCAAACCTTCCACTTGAAAGCCGGTTCAATTGTCGCTGCACGCTTTGATGCTTCTATAAATGCCCTGAGATCTTCATCAGCATCATCACCCTTTTGCATTCGCCAAGTCTGCTTCCAACTCCTTTTCTCAACGTCAAAAATCTTCTCAACAACACCGGTTCCTTCATCACCATCAACACACAGAACCTGCCACCTACCAGCTTGGTCCAGTTTTCTCTCCGTCTTCCTAAATTGCTGCCTAAAATTCTTCCCCCGAGCCGACTCAAACTCGCTCCAACTACATGTAACCGGAAGAATCCGATGACCCATTTCAGGACTTAACCGAAAATTAATCCCTTTGACTTTGCATTGTTCTCTTATAATCTGCAGATTTGGGGATTCTACAGGCAAGCGCAATTCGACTAATTTGCAATTTAAGTTTCTAAACAAGAAGTCAAGCATTTGAGCGATGAGTGTTTCTCGGTACTGATTGTCAACAATAAGATCAGGTGTAACGTCAGATTTATTAACAAACTTGACCGATCTAATGCCTAACGTCTTCTTAGCCATAAAAGGCACTATTCCAATAATCCTGTTTTTGCGTAAAAAAACGGGGATTAATGGAGAATTATCCTCAGAGCAACTAGATTTGATTATTTGCCAAACAAAACTACTTAACATGAAAGGGTTCTCACATGATTGGCCTACAAGCTCGTTCCACGCTCGGTCAATTTCAAATATTTTATCAGAATTCAAGATGACTTGAACTTCGAAGACTTGCTCGTCTGTAGCCATATCAATCACGACTTTCCTTGGAAATCCTGAATTTCCTAAGAGGCTTGAATTAAGTATAATCGATGAATCAATAATCTTGAAACCAATTTTGCACTCCAATACAAGTATTGAGCTTTATGTGTTTTTAAGCATTCAGTATTCAAAATTCATTATACTTTTAAGCAAACCAAAAGGCTAATTATCATTTAGGCTTGCTTTATGAACTTGCGCAAAAAGGTCAAAGTCTTCAGATCCGTATTCGAAATTGGCAAAGACGCCATAGATTCATTATCTGACGACCCTTTTTTCACATTTGGGTGGCTTAGGACTCTGGAAACTCAACGCTCATTCGGTATGGCGCCAATTTATGTTGCAGTATACGAAGAAGGTATACTGGAGGCACTTGCTCCCTGCTTTCTAGACCTACAAGACCACTTTTTTATTGACGGTCCGCAAATCATGCCCTTCATGAAGAGACTCTTGAAGTTAGGCCAAAAGTTAGGTTACTGCCAGAGCCACGTGTTACTATGCTACTCGCCATTTTGCCTGCGAAGCAAAATCCTGCTCAAGAAGGACCCACAAGGAAAACTAATTTTAAACCTAATATCTAAGAAAATGGACGACATTTGCAAGGAAAAACAAATTCTCTTTAGCTCGTTTCTATTCGTCTCAGAATTCGATAGACTCTTAACGAATAACCTAACCAATCTCGGCTATTCCAGGTTTGACGGAACAACCACATTTTATCTCGATATTCAATGGGCTACTTTTGAGGATTACCTGAAAAGCCTGAAGCGAATGAACAGGCACAGCATCAGACGAGAGATGAGGAAATGCGCTGAAAACGGAGTTACCATAAAAGAAACAGACTTTAAAGATCTTTCAGAAAAAATGTCAGATCTAGTGTCAAATCTCATCTCAAAATACGATAAAAACTCAGACAATCTTTTCGACCCTGGTTTCTTTGTCAAGCTAGACCAATATGCAAGAGATAAAACTAAACTCTTCATTGCTGAGAAGAACAACGACATTGTTGGATTTTCCTTGTGCCTGCGGCAAAGGGATGCCCTCGACGTTTTCATGTGCGGTTTCGATTATGAAGTTCAGACAAGCACGGATTTCACTTACTTTAACTTATGTTACTATGCGCCCATTCAATGGAGCATCGACGAAGGCATCAAAAAAATGTATTACAGACGCAAGTCTGAAAGAGCAAAGTTATATCGTGGTTGCAAAATGGAGAGAACATACTCTTTCGTCAAATGCCACGATGCCGTCCTAAGCTTTTGGATTAACAAAGTATTCAAGAATTCTATTTATTCTCCTAAGCTAAAGCTATATTCCCATGCGCACGAACAAAAAAACGTATTCAGTCAAGAACAATTACGAAGCACTATTAGATAACTACAAGATAACTTTCTTTCTAAAGTTTCTGCAAAAATCTCATAGGAAGCGAACGTAATCCGTAAAGAGCGGAACAATAGGGGCTGTTAATACCCCAGTTGTATAACTTGCTCTTGAGACCTCTTCTAACAAACCGGTATTCATAATTCTTTCTAATAGTCGTCCTCCAACGCATTTTGTATTGCTCTTCACCTCGTAAGAAATCAAATTCCCTCAAGTTTTTCCTAATTGCATATTGTATCAGGTTTTTGATAACCAAGTATCCCGGCCGATAGTGTGAATATTCAGTGTCGAATCCTGACAGGTAAGCATATAATTTTCCGTTATACTCATAAGCGTAAACGCTTGAAACAGGCTTATCGTTGAATGTTAAAAAGAAAAGAGCCAGCCAGCCATTTTCCGCGAAAGCATTTGCAACTTCCATATGAAAGTTTTTGTAGAGCTGGTTTGAAAAAACACCATAATCGCCTTTTGCGCCCTCTCTTTTTTGATGCAACCTAAAGAAAACGTTCATTGCTTCCTTAACTGTTCCAATTTTATCGTACCTTACAAAATCAACCCTGTAATCTTTCAAAGCTTGCTTTTCAGGTACTTTCAAGGTCCTGCGCATTTTGGAACTGAAACCTTGAAGGTAAGTATCATAACTATCAGGAAGAGGGATATACGGACATAAGTCGCTAACAGAGCAGCGAACAACAAATCTCTCTCTGCTAACACTTTCAAGCAATCTTGCAGTTACAGAATCTTCGGGGACATCCTTAAATACGATACAATCCGCATTGGAGTCTTCCATTATGTTCTCCACTAATTGATCGATATTTATAGCAGCATCTTGAAGATTTGTTACTAAAAAAACTTGGTAATCAGAGTCTGGAGAAGCAGCACAACTTACTTTGCAACGTTCTGAACCGAAAACTCTATGCTTTGAATACATCACAGGAACAGATAGCGAAACTTTCCCTCTGCTTTCTGAAGTAAACAGTTTCAGTTCTTGTCCGTTCCCAAAATGCTTCCACCACAAAGTGAGCCACTCATATGTCAAAAACGGGTGATTGTCCAAACTCCTTGAAAGTAACTGATTCCACCCTGTTTCAAAGCTGTCAAGTTCATCAATTTGCTGCAATTCCAGAATTGCCATGAACGCATCATCTCGTCTCTCACGATTAGAGAATTGGACAACATAAAAGGAGTGTTTCCATTTGAGTAATATTCCCAAAAAAAGATGGTTGCAGGGCGTACGCTGACTTGTTAGCTTACCATACATGCCATGTTAAATAGAATTACTAGCCGTTTCCGTCTGAGAAAAAGTTGTCTTTTTTGGATTGTTATTGATTGCTAAGACCAGTCTTATAGAGTAAGGTGGGGGACATGGTCCATTAACACATTTCGCTTCTTGCGTCTCCAGTTGTTAATTAGGCATTTCCAGCGCTTAGACTGTTCATATGCTGCTAAGGAGCATCTAACATCAAAGCTTTAGTTATTTTAAACCGAGAAATGAAGTGTTTTGCAAATGTCACTTTTTAGACCGAATTTGTTCTTCAAAAAGTTTACCTTATAATACTTTCTGTATTTACGGAAACAATATTAATTTTAAGTCCCAAAGGTTTAAAGAATATTATGGACAAAAATTGTAGAAATGTTCTTGTCACTGGCGGCGCAGGTTTTATTGGCTCTCATTTGGTTCCACGACTCCTTAACAAAGGTTACTCAGTGACTGTGTTGGACAATTTATCTAATGGAAAGTTAGAGAACCTTAACGGAGTACTTGATCATCCTAAGTTTATGTTTCAGCATGGAGATATACTCGATAAGACTTTTCCAAATGAGGTTTTTGACAAGGCTGATTCTGTTGTTCACCTTGCTGCCCTAATAGATATTTCAGCTTCTATTGCTGACCCTCGCCAAAATCATGAAGTTAACGTAGATGGAACCTTTAACATGCTTCATGCCGCTATCAAATATAATGTAAAGAAGTTTGTTTTTGCTTCATCAACAGCCGTCTATGGAGACTCGAAGATCCTGCCGCTACAAGAAAATAACGCTCTATATCCGATTTCTCCATATGCCGCCTCAAAAATTGCGGGCGAAGCATATTGCAGTGCATTCGCAAGTTGCTTTGGACTTGAAACAATTGTGTTGAGGTTTTTCAATATTTACGGCCTAAGAAGCGATAACAGCCCTTACAGTGGCGTCATCACCAAGTTTCTCCGTAAGATTATGAACGATGAAGCTTTAAGAATTGACGGCGACGGAGAACAGACCAGAGATTTCATACATGTAAGCGACATCGTCGAAGGCGTAATCCTAGCGTTAGAGCAAGACGGATTGAAAGGCGAGGTTTTTAATGTTTGCACGGGCATGGCAACAAGCATTAATCAGCTTGTTGCAACTTTGGAGACAGTTGCAGGAAAAAACCTTAAAGTTAAGCATGGGCCTGCAAGATTAGGCGACATAAGAGCCAACTATGGAGACCCCGCGAAGGCTGCAGAGAACTTGGGTTTTAGAGCCGGTGTAAATTTAACAAAAGGGTTAAAGATGTTATTTGAAGAATTTAAAAAATAGTACTTATTTATGTTTTCTGACGCCTAAAGAAATTCCAATTACATCGAGTTAGAAAAGCGAACTGACTGGAAAAAAAATTGCTAATACTACTTAGATCACTTTCACAATTGACTGTTTGACGAGTACTTCCAGAGTTCAACAAGGGTTTTCTTATCAAATATTTAGTTGGCTATTTCCGCGCGCTGCCTTGTCCCGAAAATGGTTAAAAATGGTTATAAGTCTGATTTTACTTATTAGAGCCCGCAATGGGCTTCTTTGACGAACGCGTTTTAGCCGCGCTTAAAGACGGCAAACCCAAA
>JBEKFM010000042.1:0-26258 GCA_050013315.1 Bathyarchaeia archaeon | reverse complement strand
GGCTTTTTAGACAACACGCCGTAATTTAGCATGCAAACAACCCGAAGGGCTAATTATTGTGCCTATATCCTAATAAGACCTTCGTTTTAAAGTCTAAAGCCTAATTACAGCTAAGGTCTACTATTATTTTAGCCGTTGTAGTTTTGGTAGCTGTAGCTGTCTCTCTTTTATTTTATAGAAGGCATCGAAAGACCATTAATTTAAGTCACTGACGCCTCATTTCTTTTATTCTACACTTTTCAGATTTAAGACTTATCTCCATGGTTTTATGTACTCTGGAAACTTGACACAGTCTTTCTTTCACTTTCTAAATATTGGTTTCCAGCGATTTAGCGCAAAGCTAAGTAATAATAAGAAAAAGGCAATGATAACCAAATAGGGAGTGTATGAAAGAACGAATTTGTATAGGTCTGGTCTGTAAATGTGGCTCCAAGTTACGAGAAACAAATCAATTAATAGTATTGCCATTACCAGCATCCATACTCCGATAGCGATTTTTCTATGCGAAACTGGTTTAGACAATCTTTTCTCAGCTTCAGTTTCCATGTTTAAGCTATTTCTATGCCATTAGATTTAAGACTTATTTTTATTTTGTATGATGCGATTTAATAATAAAAAATATAATGGAAAATAGTTCTATTTTTGCGACACGTTTATTTAAGTTCAATAGAGAAGTGGTTTTCTATTCCTTATCTCTCCAGAATGAAGACGGAATCCTATCTTGATATGTTAAAATTATGTTTAGAATCTCCTCGTAGTGTTCATTTGCTTCTTCTTTATCTTTAAATGATGGAACAGGATAAACACTCTGAGTTTTGAGGTTCCCTTTTTCATCAATCTGAAATTCAGTTTTGATTTGCATGATTTTCCTTAAAGCTGGTTCATCATCCGCCATAATAATCTTGAAAGCGAGGTCGGCTAACAAGTTCGGAAGATTTGTTTTTCCAAACGACACATCGATAACACGAGGGTCGGAGAGAAAACCAAACGACATAAATTTGAAAGCACCCACTCCTTCGTACATTTTCTTTGACGCGGTTACTAAATCATTTTTCTCGATGAGCGCCTTTGCATCAATCATTCTATTTCTTATTGGAACATCCAAAATCATGTCTTCCAAGGCAAGTGAGTCATAGTCTAAGCCATAATATTCTTTGTAGCTCCATTTTAAGAAATCTCCAACAATCTTTGTGTAAAATCTTACATTATCTATATCGGGAATAATGTTCAAATGTTCAGCATTATTTCTAATCTTGTTTAAGTCTGAAAGTCGATTGTAATCTGGAATAGGTTTTTTCGCATTTACTCTCTTTAAAATAGCCTCGAACCCAATTTTGGTTAAAGCATCCTTAAACGTCATATTCTTAGCTTGTTCTCGGATTATCTGTTCAACAACGTAGTGGCATTCATGTATGGCAAATAGCCTTTGTATATTGGATTTGTTTTTGGAATGTGAGACACCATGCTGATAGATGAGTTTTAGGTTAATTAAAAACGATTTCAGTTCTTTTTCAACCATTGTTTAACGCATCTTTTATTGGTTAAGTTTTGCTATGTTTAGTCTATTTCTATGCTGTGTAGATTTAAGACTTATTGGTATTTCAACTATTGGAAAAGCCTTAAGAAGTGACTCGATTATCACTTTTATAGGTGGTCAGAATGTCTGAAGAAATAGTGCTTGGAGGTTATAAGTTATCAAAATTTGATATTGTTGATAACGCAATAAGGTTCGTGGCAATACCTATTTCTGGCGAAGTTTCAGTGGGCGACAAAGCAATCATAACGGAAACTATTTGTAACAATCTTGGCAAGTGGGAAAGTCTGATGAATACAGCCTTGAACATATTTTCTGAGCTGGGCATTAGTCAACCTACAGAAGAGGTTCTCAAAAATTATGAGAAACCTTTCGGAATGGAATTGTATCAAGAACCATCAGTTAACAAAGAAAGTTTATCTGACATCTTTTGGGTTTTTATTTCCCTTAACCAACAAGAACGAATCAAACGGAAAAACGCAAAATTAGATCCAATTCTCACAATTGATGAGATTGTAAGTCAATTAAGAAATATACCGAAATGGATAGCCTTTGAAAAGACATTGAAGACAGTCAAGAACCAATGGCATTAATTTTCTATTCATCTTTTTTCTTTTTTAGATTAATAATAATTAATTGCTCAATGTTTTCAGCATTTATTTCAACTTGTTCTTCGTTAATTGTGATTGGTTTGTCTTTTCTGCCTTTGAGTTTGTCATACAAATAATTTGCTGTGAGTGTTGCGGCAACTGGTAAAACATAGTATTCGGCAATATTTACGACGAAATCTAACGGTGGATTTAGTATTTCCTTCAAATTCAATTCTTGTTTAATCGTAATTCCTTTAGCAATTTCACCATTGGGAATCTCAATTCTAACATTCGGATCAAGCGATCTAATACTAAGTCTAAGTTCCATTGTTCTTCTAATCTATCCTATACAGATTTAAAACTTATTATCTATGAAAACTTGGCGAAAGGTTTAGGGAAGCTCAAGTTTTCTACCGCACATTGGGCATTCAAGCGGGAACTTCTTTTGGCTACACATTAGTTCATAATGGCATACAAGGCAGAAGTAGATTTGGCATCTTGGACAGCACATAAACGCTCCTCCAATCATCTTACCGCAAGCATCACAAGGTCTGGTTAGATCAAAATCTTGCATAATTAGCCTTCAAGTTGAAAATATCAATAAAAAGCAAATGGCGAAAAGACTTTTCAGTGCAGGGGAGAGCTAAGTGAAAGTATTGTTAGATTTGAAGTTAGAAGAGTTACTTTAGAAGTTGTAAACTTTCATCTATACACGCTATTGCATGTTCGTACTTCTGCTCACTCATTTCTCGGTCATGTAAAGGTAAGCGTAACTCGTTTATCACCATGTAGGTTTCTTGAATTTTTCTAAACACTTCGTTGTCAACCTCAAGCAATATATCGTTTTTTAAAGCCATGTAGACATCAATTGGAAAGGCTCTACTATGGTAGCTCTCGCCGGCAAGGTCAAAACCTATTTGTTCCCTAAGACAGATTAGGTCTTCCTCTATTCGCTGTTTAATTGTTAATTCAAAAACTGCATTTTTCGGAGCGGGTGTTAATGAATCGACAGTTTTTGTTCTTGGACTTGGGACTTGACTCTGTGCTTGATATTCTGATGCGTCCACAAGCTCAGCTAACAATGTTATTAAGGTTAACAATTTTAGTGCACGCATGGGGCTTATTTCGAATATCGCATAGGCTTTTGGGTCTCTTATTCCTTGGACTGTGCCCGCAAAAATAAACTTGTATCCCTCAAGCTCATCCTTTTCAATCTGCATCTCGTTTTTGCACCAACTTAAGATAGGTTTGTTAACGTCGAAAACTGTGTGCATCAAGGCAACTCCCGATAATTCTCTTCCTCTGTTATCTTGAGGGTATTTCGCTTTCTCTTTTACCATTACCTCTAGTTTAATAGCTGCATCTAATACCGCGCTTCTATAATTACCATTTTTGAAATGAACGCTTGAAACTTCATTAATTTTTGGGTGAGTAATAATTTCATCAAATAGCACAAGAGCCTTTTTTGTTTCTTCAGCCAAGTCTTCTTTTTTGTGCTCTCCTGAGAACCAGTTAATCATCTTCTTACTTTGAAAATTATTAGATAATTTTCCCTTGTCTGCCAATTCGTAACGAGAATTCGCTGCTCCAAGTGCTGCCCTTAATTTACCCTCCAACATCTCAAGTTCTAAATAATCATCATGTGTTAATTCGTTTTCATTTAAACCACTTCGGAATGCCCCTTTCTCTATGCGAAATTGGAGAATAATTGAAGAATAAGTGTCACTATTCAACGCCTGTTGCTCTATTTTAGTTATTTGTCCTTCCCAGTTCTTTTTGAAATCTTCGAGTGTAATTTTTGACATAACCTTATTCAGTAGATTTTTAGCTTTAAGGTTTTGTATTCACGAACGCGCTTCAACCTAACAAATGGACCTTGTAAATCAGTTATTTTTCATTCAACTCAATATAGTTAAATAATGTTGTTAAAAACTAGTTTATTGAGGTTGAAAAATTGCAAACAAAAAATAAACCTAATAATAAAACCCCTAAAAACCAAGCAGGGCAAACAATAGTTTCCAGAACCAAAAGCAGTTTAGCTGTTTTAGATAAGCGTGAAAAAAGCGTCATCTTGCTCAAGAGGTTACACCTCCCAAGTAATTAAAAACTTTTGAATTGTTTGGGTATTGGGTTTGCTCTACAATTTCCTTTTCGGGGGTTATGGTTATACTTAAATACTTTTGTGAAACTCCAAAGTGGCATAAGCGCAATGCTTTGCCGCCGTGGCTCAGCCCGGTAGAGCGGCTGGCTGTTAACCAGTCGGTCAAAGGTTCGAATCCTTTCGGCGGCGCTTCCATTTTACTTACTTTGTTTCGGCAACGCCGCTCAACTGGATGATAATTTTCTTTTTTCCTTAATTAATGATCTGCTCTTTTCATTAACTTCGAGAATCAATTTATATTGGGCTTATTATGATTAAGATATTGTTGTTTTTATCTGTAAAATTAAAATAAACGTATTGATATTTTGTCAAAACTAAATAGTATAGCATTAGAGGAAAAATATGAACCGTAAACTTGACGAAAATGTAACAATCCCTCGTACGATGTCTACTCAGCACCCTGATAACGCAAGCACCCCGGAATGGAGTGACGAGGAAGTAATCAACGGCAATGCAGAGGTGTTTGAAGCCTTCTATGCTTACAGTACTTTAGGTTGCCAAGAAGTGATGTGGGACTCGGAAGGAAAAGACTCCGACACACGGGTCGTAAGAAAACTGTTGCAGAAGCACTGGGACTACTTCTCTGCACACACGATCGGTGAAGATGTCTACTTGACCTATAGAATCCCCAACCCAAGAATTGAGGTCGCAGAGAAGAAATTTTTTATGGAAACACTCCATAACATTCCAATAGCATATGATATTGCATCTTTGGTTTATAAAAGGAAAGTTACGCCGATTTTTGAGGTAATTTTGCCTTTCACAACCGATGCTCAAGAACTTATAATGCTGCAAAACTATTATGAAAAAGCCATTATTGCCGATGAAGACGTAACCCTTTATGAGTCTACAAAGACTAAAGATTGGATTGGAAGTTTCAATCCTAAAACCATCAAAGTAATCCCTTTAGTTGAAGACTTTGACAGCATCTTAAACGTCGATAAAATCATCCGACCCTATCTAGAAGCAGTGAAGCCCCGAAGCCAGAGAGTCTTCATCGCAAGGTCCGACCCCGCCCTAAATTACGGGCTCCTATGCGCTGTCTTACTCTCAAAAATAGCCCTCAGCAAACTCAAAAAATTAGAAAAAGAACAAAACACAACAATACACCCCATACTTGGGGTTGGCTCAAAACCTTTTAGAGGGCACCTATCACCAGATAACATCGACAACTTTTTGGAAGAATACAAAGGGCTATCGACCGTAACGGTTCAGTCCGCTTTCAGATATGACTACCCAACCCCACTGGTAAAAGAGGGCATTGAAACCCTCAACCAACGACTACCAAATGGTGACCCAGAAATAATAGACCCAAATGAAGAAACCACCCTTTTAACCGTGCTCGCAAAGTGCAGACAGCAATATGAAAACCAAATAGAATCAATGGCACCCTTCATAAACAGCGTCGCAGCCTATGTTCCTCCAAGAAGAGCACGAAAACTCCACATAGGACTCTTTGGCTACAGCAGATGCGTAGCAGGCGTATGCCTACCCAGAGCAATTGCATTTGCAGCAGCACTCTATAGCATAGGGTTACCGCCTGAATTCATAGGCATGAGCGCCCTAAATCAACTAAACGACACAGAATGGACGCTTCTCAAGAAATATTACGTAAAAATGCAGTCTGACCTAAAGCTTGTCGGCGCCTACGTTTCCTGGGAAAACATTAAAATGCTCATAGAAATGAGCGACCAAACCGCTAAAAGAGCCAATATGAGCGAAGAAAAAATCAAAAAAGCCCTAACAAACAGCCTAGAGGATCTAAAAACAGTTGAAGAAAAGCTAGAAGTCAAACTTGGACCAAAAAGCGTCTCCGAGAGAAAGCACGAGAATTTCACAAACAACTTCCTACTAAGTCACCTGCAAAAAGAAGATACGGAGGCAAAAAAAGCATTACTTGAATCTGCTAAACTCCGGAAATGCCTGGGATAACTTTGGGTATCCACTCAATTCCCAGTCCAAATACATCATTTGACCCTGCTTAAAGCGTTTCTACCCTGCCACGGTGGTCTTTTCCAGGTGGGCTTCTACCGTGCAAAACCCCAAACATTTGGGATTCACCTGCTTGTCGGCACTAGCTCAGCCGTGCCATAACATGTGGCTTGTAGGCTACGCCCTTTCAAAAGGGATGAGAATCAAGTACAGCGAAGGCCTGATCAAAGTCAACAACGCAATCGCCGGAGTAACCGAGAAGAGAGTGATTGAAGCGTTAGGCTTGCCCTGCCCGTTGCCCTCCGAGCGAGAGATAGCGCAGAACAAACCCACATGGAACCGCCGCAAAATTAACTACCTACACCTTTACAGTAACAAACATCTTGACGCTTCAAAAACCCAAAACAACATCTTCGGGGAATTAACTATCTAACATATCCAGTAGGCGCAACTGCAATTAGAGTTAGCTCATTTGATTCTGAGGTTTTTGCTTTGTCGCGCCACCTTTTTTTCGCCTGTCCAACACATGCACCAACCAATTAACCATGTGGCAACAGCAAAAGGCAACACGACTAGTGTAGCTACTCTTCTTCTTTTAGGCATATCTTCCACACCCAATGATTGCAGTCGAACAGAAATAAGTGTTGTTGAGAAGTACACTTTGCTAATTTTGTAAATCCCAGTGCGCTATTCTCATTTTTCTGAGAAGGAAAAAAGGCAGTTTCGTCACGGCTATAAAAACACTTGTGATTGTAGTTCCTCAATCACGACTGTTTTCTTCGTCAGTGGACACGTCTCTTTTTTGTTATCTATGATTGGTTCTAGGACATTGGGGCATTCGCAGAGTTAGTTTTAAAGTTTCAGCTCTCTTTCTTACCCGAAGAATGCAGCGAGGAGCACAGCGATTATACCCGTTAAGAATACGCCGTCGAAGGTTCCTGCTCCTCCAATGCTGGCAACTGGCGCACCCAGCTTAGGAATCTTCTGGAGGTTCAACAGGTCAGCGCCTATGAGTGTTCCAAGCACGCCCGCTATGTAAGCAATTGTCAAAGGGTGAGCTGGTGCAAGAACGAGGGCAGCTACAGCCGCAGCTATTGGCGGAATGAATGCTGGGGTACTTATTCCAACGCCTTTTACGGGCTTAGCCACCAAATGGGTTACCAATGCAACTGCCACGACGCCTATGAAGCTAAGGATAATCGTCGAAGGTGCCGATTTGATAAGCAAATAAATGCAGACTGCTGTTGGTATTAAGGCTCCTCCAACATTAACCGCAACTTGAGTGACGGCTTCTCCATACTCAATCTGGGGGATTTGATAGGTCATGCCAAACCAGCTTACAGAATCTTCTCGAATAACCGGGACTGTAGTTCTCAGTTTTAGCAGTGGAATGTTAATGAAGCTTCCAATTAAAGTTCCCGCCAAAATCAGCAAAATGGTAAAAGGGGTGAAGCCTACCTTTTCGAAAGCAACACTTATGGCACCAAAAAAAACAAGCGCAACCACAACAACCAATAAAGCTACTAGAATCGCGAAAAATAGAAAACTATGGTGAACGTAAATTGTTTTCCTGCTCATGCATTGTCAGCTTAAGGAGCTATTTTCAGACCTAACTCTAAAGATGTACCTTATTTACATACCTATCAATAACATCTTCCCTCGACAAGAATGAGTACACTTATGCATCGTAACTCCACACTAAAGCCTGATCAAATGGTGCCCGTAACACCTCTGACGCATTGAATACTTTTCCCCGACATTTAATATGCTCCAATGACTCGGAGGCTCTCAAGCTACAAAAAAGACATGAACCGATTTTCACACCAGATGAACATGCTCTCGGAGGTAACAAGAGTCAAATCTTACTTGGCGTTACGTTTTGGTTAATTCTTGACCAAAATTCACGTAACATCTTTTGATTGTTGGTTATCGTCTCTTTTTCTAAACCTCAAAACTGTGGTAACAACCGCAACAGCAACTATAATGCCTATTGCAGTCGCATAAAACAGCAATGGAAGGTCTTTTTGAGGCTGAGATGGCGCCGTAGACTGATTTGAGGACACGCTTTGGACAGGGCTTGGGGATGGTGTGGGTGTGGGTATGAGCCTGGTGTCGTTCCAGTAGAGGATGTTGCGGTATCCTAAAGATTCACTCGTTTGCGGTCCATTTGGGTAAACCATGTCTAAGTTAGTGCCGAACGTTTGCAAGAGTGTTGCGACGCTCATGCTGATGTCGAGGGTAAGGTTATCTGGTGGCCACAGTCCCCAGATTTTGTCTTGTGGTCCACGGAAACCGTAACCATAATCCTGGGGAAGAACGTATGCCGTCCTATCGCTTGCAAGACTAATTGTTCTGGGGTGGTCTTGAGTATACTGCCAGAACTGCTTCATAGCGTCAAGCTGTCCTTGCAATAGGATGTTTTGAGTGTAAGGTTTGTCGGTGTCAAACACGACGATGTATTTTGCTCCGTTTTCGTATGCCAATACCATGTCGTTGTAAAGTTGAGAACCATTCTCAATGTAAGGCGACTGCATGTAAGTCCAAGTTATTACGGCACCCCAATCCTTGTTAAAGGCAGTGGCTGCGCCCCTGATGAGAGCCACGTTCAATTGTCGGCTGTAATTCCAGCCAAACTCTGCAAAAACCGTGTCATACCCGGCTTTATAATCATACCAATAAAGAGCATAGTCGGAAGTGAACAACTTATATTCTGTGGGGTAAGCAAAATTATTGGTGATCGAAAACGGTCCACTGCGCAGTACCATATTCATAGTATTAACGTACTGGTTCGCCGCGTCACTATAGTTAGCCGCAGACAAGACTATCGGCTTCGACAGGTCAACTTGCTTTCCACCTGCTTCATCATAGTAATAAATTCCCAAGAAACGGCTACCCCACATACTCTGCGCATTTTCAAACCATAGCTGAGAGGGATAATTAGGTATATCAGTGTAAACTACGAAGGACATGCCTTTATCATAGACGTACTGACTGATGGTGGTGAGTATGGTTTCATTATAGTTATTAGTGCATCCGATCACAAAAAAATTAGTGTAAGAACTAACATTATCGATTAATTGTTCAGTTAAAGCTACACCTCCATATGCAACATCAACACCCACATACAAGCCAGGAGAGGCCTGAGCAGCAACCACATTCGCCGACAAACCGCAACTTAGAAAAACCGGCAAAACCAGAAGCAGAACAAGCAAAACGATCAACTGCTTGAATTTCATCGTCTAATGTGTAAATTCAGTGACTTAATAACCTATTTCCAAAGCATACCGAAATATCCAAACCTCAATTCAAAGCTAAACTCCATCTGCGCGCAGAGTGCCTACTTATCTTGGCATAACTCTTTAAGCGGACATTCTGAACTTCGCCCTTTCTTGCAGAACTCAAGGTTTAATCGAACAAGCTGGGGCTCATAGCGTTCCACCTCTTCCGGGTTTAGGCCAATTTTCTGTGCCGTTGCAACTGCCATGGGCGAAGGCTTGGGGTTTGCTTTTGTCCAGATTCCGCGTAGTTCCCTCAAGAAAATGTTGACGCCTACAGGGCCAACACCTCTAAACTCTTCGAGGCGTCTCTCCAAATCAGCAGGACCACTGGACTCTGCATAAAGCCCTTCAAGGTCACCGTACCTTTCTTTCAGCATTTTCGCGATTCCTAAAAGATTCGTAGCTGTTGAAAAGTCATATCTCGTATAACCACCAGAGTCAAGAACCTCCACAAGGCGATCCCACCCAGCATCCAATATGGCATCTGGACTCGTCAGTTCCTCCTGCTCAAAACAAAAATAAGTCTCCTTAGCAGTTTCCGCAGAAATTCTCTTGGCAAAAAGCACCGAAGCCAAAAACCACTTGAACCTATCCCCAGCCAAAGACAAATCGAGCCCAAGCTCCATCGAATAACTCTGCAATTCAGACAACGCTTTCTCCACCTTCATGAAAACCCTCACCATATAATGCGATTGGATTACCATAAATGTGTTGGAGAGTTTGCTTATCATCTTCCAGTTTACCAATGCTCTCGGTTCCATAGTCAATCGGTTTCAGTAGCAGTTCTCGTTTATCAGTAAATATGGTAGTTAAATCTCAGGTCTGCTTTCCATCAAGCGATTTTTTCGCTGCCTTCTATAAAATAGCGAGGAGATAATACCCTTCTCGGACTTTCCGGGACATTCTAGGACATTCTAGGACACTCTAGGACACTCTAGTACGTCACAGGGACATTCTAGGACATTCTAGGACATTTTAATACGCAACCTGCAAACGATTCAAGCCCGAAACCAAAAAAGTAACCCTAAAAAAGCCCTCCGAAAAAACAACAAATTTTTTCTATTAGAAATTCAAAAGAAACTTTTGTTTCTCTTATGCTGTCGGCGCGGGTCTTGCTCCAAGAATAACATTTACATTCATCTGTGAGGTTCCTCTAACAACAGTTACAGCTAGATTGTCGCCTGGCAAAGTGTTTTCTTCTAAGTAAGTCGCTAAATCATCGCCGTTTCTAATTGTCTGATGGTTCAGGGCAATTATGATATCGTTGACGTCTATTTTGCCGTCTGAAGGTCCTCCGTTTGCTACTGAATCAATTCTCCAGCCATAAGTAACATTGGAACTAATTTGCTTAGCTAAACTGTAACTCATATCCTCTCCCACGACACCCAAATAAGAATGCCCACTGTACGACCCGGTTGTTATCAAAGCAGATATCTCTCTCAAGATGGTGTCTGAGGGAATAGCAAAGCCTAAACCCTGAGAGTTAGTAACGATCGCAGCAGTAATCCCAACCACGTCTCCAGCCGCATTGAGCAGCGGACCTCCAGAATTCCCAGGATTAATCGGGGTACTTGTTTGAATAATATTGGCAATCGCAAACCCACCAGCTGTATCCTCCGTTATTGTCCTTCCTAAAGCGCTAACAACACCCGTCGTCAACGAACCCACCAACCCATACGGATTCCCAATAGCAATAACCGATTCACCCACACCCAATGTAGACGAACTCACAATATCAATCGGCTTAAGCTCCGAAGCAGGAGCATTAACCGAAACAACCGCCAAATCAGAATACGGATCCGTCCCAAGGACAGTAGCAGAGTAGCCATTTCCATCCGAAAAAGTAACACTCAAATCGGTGGTACCCTCAACAACATGATAATTAGTTAAAACAACGTCTCTCCCCATAAACATATAAACAAAACCTGACCCTTGCACGCCACCACCACTAACGTCGCCTTCAATTAAAACAACCGAGTTACGAACCCCTTGATATAAAGCGGCCAGAGAAGTGGCATTCTGCAGTATAGTAATATTCTGGTAAGTAGCGTTTTGGAAGCCTTTAAGAACAGAAACTTGATTTTGCAAACTTGTAACTTGACTGCTGAGGCTACCTACCTGCCTGTAGGTGATGTAAAAACTCGCTAACCCGCCAACCAGCAACCCTGCCGCAAACAGAAATACTAGAAGACTAGATGAAGCTTTACTGAAACCCTTAGACATCACCATTTTATTTCGCCTCGAAAGACAGTTTGCAATTTAGAAGATAAAAGTTGCTATTTTCTACGATCTATAATCTCCATCGCTTCAGGTCCAGTACCTATCAAAACAATAGGCACTCCAGTTTTGTTTTCAACTTCCTTTATGAAACCTTTTGCCTCATCAGGCAGATCACTGTATCGCTTGGCACCCCTGCAGCTTGGAAAGAAGCTATCTAGTTTTGTCATTGCAGCCTGCGTAGCACCATTTATCTTGGCAGTTTTCTTCGCCAACTCAAAATCAAACGGAGCTGAGCGCCTATCTCTGCCCGTTCCAGCAGCAACTTCAAACCAGCCTCTTTTCTGCGCTTCCTCCTTTGTTATTTCGCCAGGCAACGGTCCAGCGCCAACTCTTGTCATAAATGACTTATACACTATCAAAACGTCATCAACTCTTGTCGGCCCAACTCCTGCTTCCGAGGCAATGGCTGAAGCTCCCGTATCTCTTCCAGTCACGTACGGATAGCCGCCACTTAAGAAAAGTGATAACATGAAACCCTGCGTGCCCTCAAGAAGCACACTCTTGCCCTCATCTAAGCCATCGTTAACCTCAGCCACTTGATCAGCAAGGAAAGGCTTCAACTCAGGGAGATCCTTAGCAAGTTTTGCCGTACGCCTCACACGCTCCTCAAGGGCAGGCCCAACACCCCAACCTGTAGTTCCAATGCCCTTATTGACGGCACTAGCCTTATCCTCAGAGCCATGCTTCTCCTCAATTATAGAGGCGTTCTGGTCTATACCTATTCTGCCTTGAACTTTCGTAAGCTCAACTTCCTCAAAAAACCTCTGAACATGAACATTTGCGCCTGCAGCAATGAGTAAACGAGTTTTAGGATTCAAAAAAGCTGCGGGAACCATATGTAAAGCGTATTTTTTGCCTTCATACCAGACGGTATGAGCCGCATTCACAGAACCTGTTCGAACACAGAAATCAAGTTTATCCTTAAGAGCCAAATAAGAGATAATTTTTCCTTTACCTTCATCTCCCCAAAAGGCACCGACAATTACCGTACAAGGCATTCTTATTCACCGTTGACAAGTCACATCAAGAATATTTAAAGATGCAGGACTTCTAAGGCGGTTCACGTTCAATTTTACGTTTCTTTTCTTCGTTAATCAGTTGCGCCAAGACGTAAGTAACATAACCTGAGAAACTATGAATGCCCTTCTTAATGGCATATTCCTCCTTGACCTTCAGCCACTCGCTAAAAAAGTAATCATAAACCTCAGCCTTAACTGTAATGCTCTTATAGCCTTTTTTAGGCGTGTTGTTCCACTCTAAAGCCTATTTACCAAATGTACATTTATTTAAGGTTTAACAATATCGCGGTAACTCGGCTAATGAACCGTTAATTATATATTTGGTGGTACCGTAAAGTACGGTGGGAGGTTGGACTTCTGCCAAGAAAAGGCTACAAATGCATAACCGTAACCGAAAAGGTTCATGAAGACATAAGAAAACGAGCCAAGGAAACCAACCGTAGTATGAAAGAATACGTAGAGTACTTGATTGCTAAGGCTGCAAAGGAAGAAAAATGAGGATAATGATTCTTGCCTATTAAAATTGTTCAAAGCAACGAACGCGTTGCTGAGGTACAATTCGTTTGCGACCAATGTGGACAACAGGTAAGAACCAGTCTAATACCAATTGAAGAAGTTGAAGCTCAAAAAAACACGAAAATAATTTGCTGGCAATGCAAACTGGCCGAGTAAAAAAATTAATTTGTGAACTTGGCTTATCGCTTTTCTATTATTGGTCAACAAGAATTAAAACCAAATAGAAAGGAAAGTCAAGAACACCTTTCTTGTGCTTCGGAATCAATTTTCTCAAGCAATTTAACAACTCTCTTTCCCTTCAACTTTTTTTCCTTTTCAGTTATAGTCTTTCGAGATTGACAAATGCTATCCAAAATTACTCCTTTGTCTTCATCAAAGATAACAGGATATACTCGGCAACCTGAAGGCCTATCAACGTAAACGCTACATTGCCGTTTCTTGACGTCGTAGAAAACGCAGTAACCCTCTTGATTTTTAAGTTGAGCATAGCCTTGCTTGTCGTATTTTACAAAGTAGTTCTCGCTAAAGCCTCTTTTTTCTAAGAGCGTGATGTCTTTTTTGGATAGAAGCATTTCTGTTTCTGTGCAACAAATGCCGCAGTTTGAACAACGCATAAGCTTGAAGTATTTTGCTCGTATTTTTGCTTTTATCTTTGATTAGAAATATTTAGGCGGCTGGTTGCAATAGGTTCAGGTTTAACAATTCTGCCCAAGCGATATTTCTTAATGATATCCGGGTAGCTCCGCGGGTTCCGTATGAAGTGTACTCTATTAAGTTATTTTTTCCCGAGCCTTTTAGTATTCCAACTAATTGCACGTTTACTATTACAGCTCCGTCCTTTAAGTGCAGATTAACGTTTTTTCCGATATATGATTTTGCGCTATTAACGCTAAAGTTCTCCATTTTTTCACCAGTCTTTTTCTTGGTCAGCTATTTGGTTCCAACATTGTTGGCAAATTGGTAATTTTTCACCTTTTATCTCAATGTATAATTTGATGTTTTCGCTATTGCAGTTGTCTTTCCACGGGTTTTTACAATGCTCCATTTCTTGTACCTCTGAATCACCGTTTTTAGCGTTTAGCGCTTTTAAGGCGGTTGCAGAAACGACTGTTTGGAGCAGGGGAGAGGTCAGTTAAAGTAAAACTTTATGCTAATTATTTGGACAGGTTAGCTGTGGACCATTCTTTATTGGGCGGTTCTAATGAGTTAAAGATTTATTATTCGCGGCGTTATGGTTTCCTTTGTTATTGTTAGCAATCCAACCGATGGCTTAGCCATGAAAGACGCTGGATCAGTGGGGCTTCCAGGATTAACGTAGAGAGTTTTTCCTTCCCATTTGATTTTAGAGTTATGTGTGTGCCCGTAAACAAAAACGTTGAAACCGTTCTTTTTGGCAATTTCCAACATCTTACTCGAGCCGTAAAGAATGTTTGGGTCATGCATGACACCTATCTTCCAATCAAAAATTTTAAGCGAGTTGAGCCTAGGCAAGGCACCGCTGACTTCTGTGCCATCCATGTTGCCATGAACCGCTAAAACTGGGGCAAGCTGCTCCAACTCATCGAGTACGGCTAATTCCACTAAGTCGCCAGCATGTATGATGAAATCCACGTTTTGGAAGATTGAGAAAACTTCTTTAGGAATAAATCTCGCTTTTTTAGGTACATGCGTGTCTGAAATTAAGCCGATGGTCTTGCCCACTTTAAAATTTGCGATCTCTCGATCACTTATTGTTTGCGCGCTAGTCATTTTGCAGTCGACACCAAAGCAGGAAGCATCTTGCTTTCTAGAAAGGTAAAATTAGTATAAAAATTTTACATTTCCGCAAAGTAAAAATCAATTTTAGATTCAAATAGCCCATCCTTCGTTCAGACTTCAGAGGAGGTAAAAAGCATAAATTGGACTGCAAGTCAGCAGCAACTTACAAGCATGGACTGGAGAGGGGGGTAGGTATCTTTTTTGGCGTGAAAAATAGACCAAAAAAGAGGTTCCCTTCAGAAAAGCTTCTTAAACAAGCTTTTGCGTGCTTGTTATGTATATAGAGTTTTTTAACTCATGAATCTTTTCACGGTTTCATATAGCATGGTTGTTCCGTAAACAAGGTTTTCTATGGTTATTCGCTCGTCGATACCGTGCATTCGTTTGTCTAGTTGGTCGTTTGGCTCATCTGGGAGCATTGGTTGGAAACCGTAACATATACTGCCGCTTTCTCTGAAGAATCGCGAATCAGTTCCGCCGGTGGTCAATGTTGGCGTTATTCCACAATCAGATTCAAACTCTCTTAGAACGTTTGTTATAGCGTTGTAAAGTGGCGTTTCTGTAATCGACTCTGAACCGCCATGAGCTTGTAAAAACTCAAAACTCAACTTTTCCAGACCCACATCTTTCAGCAAACCTTTGATTAAATCAATCGTTTCAGTTACGCTTTGCCCAGGAAGTATTCTGCAGTCAAATACGGCTTCACAGTCCGAGGGTATAATGTTCTCTTTTACTCCGCCATGAATCATGGTTGGTGTAATGGTCATTTTGGTCCGGGGCCGAATCTCTTCAGCCAAAGCCCTGTCCTTTTTTGCCAACTCGTCCAGTATTTGTTCACTTTGCTTAGGGTTGGCAAGTAAATGTGAAAACGTTTCGTTAAGCTCAGGGTTATGCTTCGCTATTTCAGCAAGAAACTGTTTAAGGGTGGGAACGTACAGGGTTTCTGCTTGGTAATTTCCAAGTTTATCGATAACTTTGTTCATGCGCAAAACGGCATTGTCAGCCATATTGGGGGTTGAGCCGTGACCAGGGGTTCCTTTTGCTCTTATCTTGAGCCACAAAATTCCTTTTTCTGCCGTCTGCACTGGAAAAACCCAGCCTTTCTTTGACGGAAAAGCTAATCCGCCGCCTTCATTGATAACATATGGACACCAAACTTTTTCTCGATGATGCCGCAGAAGGTAGCCTGCCCCTTCTTCGCCGCCTTTTTCTTCATCCGCTGTAGCTGCCAGTAGGACGTCGCCTTTAAGCTCGACATTATTTTTCTTTAAAAGTTTCATAACTAGCACTTCAATGGCAGTCATGCTTTTCATGTCTATAGCTCCTCTGCCATAAACATAATCGCCCTTAATTACGCCGCCAAACGGGTCCACGGTCCACTCGTCTGGATTAGCCGCAACTACATCAAGATGCGATAGTAAAAGCAGGCTAGGTTTTTCACCCGTTCCCTTAAGCTGCGCGATTACGTTACCTCTTCCGGGAGCTGACTCTATAACTTCTGCTTTGAAACCTTCCTTGACCAAATACTGTGCAATATATTCAGCTGCTTGTGTTTCGTTACCTGGAGGATTAGTTGTGTTTATACGTATTAAATCAACAAGTAAATCGGTGATTTCTTGCCTTACTTCTTCCAAAATCTTAGGCGACATTCTTTTTCAATGCTCCTTCAAGTGTCTTAGGGCTTTTTTTCTCTTAAAAGTTCCTGTTACTACTGCCCAAAAAACTTGGAGATGTTTTTTAGTTTATTCAACATGAAGTTTATATATGATGTCAAAAACGATAGTGAATGAAAGTTGATTTCAATGAAAGAACTGAAACCTATAGATTACAAAATACTGTTTGAACTAATGAAGGATTCACATAGAAGCGATAGACAACTTGCAAAATCCCTAAGTGTTTCTCAACCTACAGTAACCCGAAGAAGAGCCATGCTTGAAGAAAACTTCATCGAAGGCTACACTGTTATACCAAAGTTTGGTCAGATAGGTTTTGAAATGGCCGCTTTCACATTTTTGAAAAGCAAAATTAAATTTAAGGTAGGCGAGGAAAAAGCTGAGGCTCTGAAAAAAATGAAAGAGTGGTATGTGAAGCAGCCAAACGTGATTCTGGTTTTAGACGGAAGAGGAATGGGCTGGGATGCTGTCTGCATCTCGCTTCACGAAAACTTCGCGAATTTCGCCGAGTTCATAAGGGCGCATGATTCAGAGCTATCTGAGTGGGTGATTGAAAGCCAAACTTTCCATGCTGATTTGAAAGGTGGAATCGTAATCAAACCATTCCACCTTAAGTATTTGGCAACACCAAAATGAATTAGCTCGAAAGACCGGCTTAACTAAATGAAGGCAACTTTAGCTGGTTCCCTTTGTTTTCTTCTTTTTGAAAAAGCATTTACTACACTATCTTTTCAGATAATTTGCATTTGTGTGGAAATTTAAGCAGTTTATCTTCTTTTTATTTTCTTCAGCAACCGCTTTTTCGGAAGCTTGGGCTTCTTTGGTCTCGACACATCTACAGCCAAACCAATCAACTCACACTGTAATTAGTTCTCGATTCCATATAAGGTTTGATATGTTTTTATCTATACTTGAACAACCTTTGATTCTAACAACTAGGGGACAGCTAGACGCAAAACAAGGCGGTATACCGAAAAATGAGTTTCTTAGTGTTTTGTGTTGGAGGAGCTGGTTTTTGTTTGTTGGCTAACCATCGCCATCCGTCATCGAGGAGAAAGGAGAAGGCTTCGAAAACGGAAAAACATTTTTGGCTTGAGTGGTGTAGCGATCAACCTGAACTAGCCCTCCAATCACTAATAAGACTTAAGATATTATAGAGTTTTTTATAAGCTTTATGAATCAACAATAAAGCTTAAGAATACTAATTTAGCCTATTGCTCCTTCCAAAATGTTCTTTTCAGGAACATCCAGTTGTTTGGACAACCACGTTTTCAAAATAGACGAAAACTTTGGAGGCGCATCGCTATAACTGATAATTTGGTTCCCCTTGAGTGCATCAGCTTGGAAAACCTTTTCTTCCTTTTTATAGCTAAAAGATAACGTTTGAGCTTGGAAAGCTAATGTTTGGAAATCTTCCCACTGCTTGCATCGTAAAATCACTGAAGGTCCACTCTGAACCACTCCGACAGTCGCAGCCTCACCCGCCCGTTCCTTAACTGTGCTAGGAAGAGCTTCTTTCAGCGAGGCGCCTGACAAGTAACTAATCAAGTTCATAACTTCTTTTTGTAAATTGTTTATTTTTTCCTCAACTTTTTCAACTTTACCGCTTAATTCACCGGTTTCACCAAGTTGTTCGGTAACTGTTGCCAATTCATTAATCAACTTGTCTAAATCTTTTTCATGCTCTTTTAGAACGTTTACTATAAAATCCAAAGCTTCTAATGCTTCATCTTTTGATTGTGGAATCTTCGTCAACTATTTACCCCCCACTCTATCGCATCTTCAATATACGGAACTCTAAATAAAGCTAGCGAATCCTCAAATAATATCCCAGTGACGACATAATTATACTTATTAAAAATATTATGTGGAAATGGGGATTTAGCGCTCTTATTTCGCTTATCTTTTCAAGCCGAGAAAATGTGGCGCTAACTGTGTCTTTCGTTGCGCCTGCGACTGTGAGCTAAGTAGCTTCCTGCCACCAATGCAACAGTTGCGCCAAGCGCTGCTCCATAAACAATCACAACTGGAAAGGCTGAACTCTTAGGTTTGACTCTTGCTGAGGAGCTTTTTTCTGGTCGGGTTGAGTGACGTTTGCTGGAGTTGGAACTGGTTCAGTGCTGGTTTCGTTTTTAGGCGTGGCGGTTGGTTGTGCTTGAACTGGTTCTTGTTGCTGTGTCCCAGTTTGCGCAACAGGGTTAACTGGTGGTGATTGGTTTGATGATGCTTGGGTTGCAGAAAGATATTGATTCAAATCGATTGTTGTCGCGCTCATGGTTATGGAAGTAATCAGTGCTATCCACTGGTTTCCGTTTCTTCAGGAAGCACTAAACGCAGCATTTCAGAAAGAGGCAGACCATCCACTTCGTAGGCGATGATTACACCCGGTTGCATGGCAACTTGTAATGGGATCTCAACTGCATATCCGTCTTTAGCTAGAAAATCAATGGAAGCGACTGCTGGGTCAAGTCCCGCTTGCTGAAGCAAGTAGCTAAGGCTTATTCCAGTCCAATTGCCGGGGGTTACTAAATTACCGTAGCACAAAAGGCCCGCGCTTATGTTGAGCGTAGGCATTGCTAATAGTTGATCGTAACTATAGTTGACAGTTGTGCCTGCTAGATTGGTTATTTGTAAATTCCATTCCGTGCTGGCCGAGACTCTTCCTATTGGCGTCATTAGTAGTAGTCCAATTAGTGTTAGGAAAAGGCAGGTTTGGAGAAGCTTGTTTCTCATTAAATTCCTTCAGCTGACCTGATTCTAAGTGTATGACGATTGTCATACTCTTGAGCTTTTTTACCTTTACAGAAAAAACAGCCTATACTGCGTTTAACAAGTTTGAGCTTTCATACCCTGAAAAATGACCTTATGATTGGGTCGTCAAAGTTGTTTCAGTTGTTCCTTGAAAATTCCTCTGCTATCCTCAACAGCGCTTTCCGCGTCAGTTTTAAGACCCATTTTCTCTATGCTGCCCCTTAGCTCATCAATGTTAACTTTAAAGTTTGTCTCATTTGCTAAGCTTTGCAAGACAGTTTCAAGCTGGGTATTCTCTTTATTAGTTTCTTTGTCTCCGACAACTTTACCCAGTATAAGGTCATTTAATGTATAATACGCCAAAATCATTTCCTTGGCGTTCAAGATATTCGGAACGCTCTTTTTAAGGTCCTCGTCAAGGTTTAAGCCGTTGAAGTATTCATATATTGTTTTTAGGATGTTATAGGCTTCGTTTGAGGTTTCTTTAGGACTCTGGGTTTTTATGGCTGAAGAGATCTTTGAAAAGTCTAAGTTCAACGGGGGTATCGTTTTCCCTGTGAAACTCAGGTTCTCTCCCAAATCGTTAGAGTAGCCTTCTAGACTTTGCCAATTAATTCGCTTCACCTGGAGGCCGATCAGAACATCAAAGGACAAATCAATGATGTTTATTGAAGCATTAATTATTCCTAACAGTTCGTTTCTTCTTAGCGCGACTTTTTCGTCTTCCTCAGTTGATTTATGTTGCTCCTCAAGCATCCCGTTAACTTGATCACGCAGTTTACTGAATGATTCAGCATTTTCCTTTATGGAAAACGTGTCTGTAACATCCTTCCACGTTACGGTTAAATCATTCCCCGTACTCTCAATGCTTGTTATCTCATAAATGGGAATTTCCCTAAGGACTACCCACTGTTTTTTGAAGACCCCTTTTACGATAAAAAATTTTACGATATTATCACTAGCATCAACTTTGGTTATAGGAATACCCTTTGGCTTTGGCTTTGACTCTGGCTCTGGCTTTGGCGGATTTTCTTGAACTGGCGGATTTTCTTGAACTGGCGGATTTTCTTGAACTGGGGGATTGACGGGATTTTCCTGAACCGCGTAATTGACGAGTTGTGTCTTTCCTTTTCTTCTTCTAACAAAGAACACGAGCAAGACGCATGCACACATTATGGCAATCAAGAGGTAATCAAAAAGACCTGGCAAAGTAAAAGCCATAGAAAAGGGAGAGTTACTCTTGTTACTTTTGACCATTGAAACCTGATATTTATTTGTTGAGTCAGCTTTGTTGTTCATGTTTTGTCTCTTCTTTTATCGTTGTCTTAATTTATAAATTAATGCTTTACCTAAGTTGGTTGCACTTGGTCGGACGCTATTCTGGTCTAGATGCCGTTTAGATAAAGCTATTATCAAAAAGATTCGGGAGGGCTTCAGATGCGTTTGTTGAGTGAATTTGCAAGTTAATGCGCGGGTGATGTGGCTGTTTTGAGGTTTGTATGAAACGCGTTCCGTTTTGTTTTTTCGTTGTCTAAAGCATCTGTTTAATGCGTTTTTTTGAATTGAATGAGCGAGTTTTTTTGGTTTTTTATGGGCATTCTGGTTCGATGTGGACAGTGACTTCTGCGTTTGCGAAGCGTTCTTTTGTTTCCTTTTCGATCTGTGAGGCGATGTTGTGTGCTTCCTTTACTTGTACTTGTTTGGTGAAGCAGCAGTCGATGTTGATGTATCGTTTTCCTTCGGCAGCGTAGGTTACTATTCGTTTGATGCGCATGTGGGCGGCGATGCCTTTGGTGACTTCGTTGACGACTTTTTTGAGTTGGGCTTCATCCGTTTCGGTAGTTGGAACCGCGATGTTTGAGGGTTCAATGTGTACTGTGACGTTTTCGAGTGGTTTGATTTCGGCGTGCATTCTTTGTTCTATGGTTTCAGCTATTTTGTGTGCTTCTTCGACTGACATTTCAGGGTTAACGTAGGCGTGCAAGGTGATGTAGAATTTGCCGTCGGTGTAAATGGTGGAGATTTCGTGCACTTCTTTAACGCCGTCTACTGTGGCGAGTTTTTCTACAAGTTGGTCCATTTTCGCGTCTTTTTCGGATGGTTCTATGTGGGTGGTGGCGTCTACGTTTCCCAGGGCTTGTTTGAGGTCTGCTTCGATTTGGGATGCTAACGCATGTGCTTCTTCCAGGCTCATGTGGCTTGAAACTTGTACTGAGGCGTCTATGAAGATTTTGGAGCTTACTTTTCGAACTTTGAGATTTTCAGCTTTAACTACTCCTTCGTGTGCGAGGATTACTTTTCTTGTTTTTTGTATAAGTTCCCTTGAGGCAGTGTCGCTGAGTTCCATTACGCTGGATCTTACAAGTTTAAAGCTCAAATAGCTAAGCATAGCTCCTAGGAAAATTGATGCTATGGCGTCTCCATAAAAAAAGCCCAGTGTTGCAAGCCCGAAACCCAATAGAGCCAAGAGAGTTGAGCTTAAGTCTGAAATTGCGTCGTAGAGTCCAACTTTCATAGCGGGGCTTTCTGCGTGTTGGGTTTTTCTGAATACGGTGACTCGTAGTGAGGCGATAAAGATGGCGTAGCCGATGGCGATGAAGCCTGCTATTTCTAGGCCTTGGGTAATTCTTGTGTTTTCTATTAGTCTTATTGCGGCTTCGTAAAAGATCAAGAATGCTACGGCAATTAAGGCTAATCCTCCGATGAGTCCGCCTATAGTTTCAAACTTTTCATGTCCATAGGTGTGCTCTTCGTCTGGAGGTTGCATTGCAGCACGAACCGCGAAAAACAACATGATAGTTGTCAATACATCTAACGATGCGTGCAAGCCATCGCTGAGTATTGCCAAACTGTTAACAACCAAGCCTATTGAAACTTCTACTATTACAACGCTCAAGATCGCAACAGCTGTGATTTTCAGTGCCTTGAGCTTTTTGTTTCCTTCTTGAGCGCCTTGCATTTTGGTTTGTCAAAATATGCTCATCATAAGGGCGATTTAAGAATTACGGGGAAACATAACAATCGCTTTTGAATAAGAAGGTTTTATGGAACGTGCGAATTTAGCTTGCGCCTTTTTGGCTGCGATCTGACTTTGGCTAAGATCTAGTTTTTGGTTGGTTTTTTTTTTGTGTTTCTTCTGAGTTGGAGTTGTTGTTCTACTTAGATGTGTTGGCAGAAATATTTTTTGTTGTTTTTTGGAGGGCTTTTTTGGGGTTGCTATTTTGGGTTCGGGCTTGAATTGCTTGCAGGTTGAGTATTAAAATGTCCTAGAATGTCCTAGAGTGTCCTAGAATGTCCCTGTGATGTCCTAGGATGTCCTAGGGTGTCCTAGAATGTCCTGGAAAGTCCTAGCAGGGCTTTTTCGCTGATGAGTTTGCAGGGTTCAGAGTTTAAAGTTCAAGGTTAGAATCGATAGGCATTTAGGTTTGAAAATAGGTATTTATGGAAACGGTTGATGCTAATGAGTTTGGCAAAGATAAGTGATGTGTTGGGAGGGTGTTATAGAGACCAGAAGGTGGCTGTGCGTGGTTGGGTTTATCGTAAACGTGAGGGAAAAGAGCTTATCTTCCTTTTGGTTCGTGATTCGACTGGGGTAATTCAATGCACGATAAAAAAAACCTGTCCTTCCTGGGGTGAGGCGTTGCGGTTGACGATTGAGTCTTCTTTGGTGCTTGAAGGTGTTGCTAAAGAGGATAAGCGTGCTCCTGGTGGATATGAAATTAGCGCGGAGACCGTGGCGATTATTGGTTTGGCTGAGACGTTTCCTATTTCTAAGGATAAGAGTGAGGAGTTTATTCGTGATATGCGTCATCTTTGGCTTCGCAGTCGAAGAATGAATTTAGTCATGAAGGTTCGTGCTGAGGTTTTGGAGGCTGCGCGTCAATATTTTAAGAGCCAAGGCTATACGGAGGTGTCGCCTCCTATGTTTATTTCTGCAGCTGTTGAGGGTGGGTCAACGCTTTTTGGTTTGAAGTATTTTGATCAGGATCTTTATTTGACTCAGAGTTCTCAGCTTTATCTTGAGATTCTGATTTTTTCTTTGGAGAACGTTTATTGTATTGCTCCTTCTTTTCGTGCTGAAAAAAGCAGAACGATTAGGCATTTGACTGAGTATTGGCATATTGAGGGTGAGTGGCCTTTTGCTGATATGAATGATTTGATGAAGTTTGAGGAGGGCTTAATGGTGCATATTTGCCAGGTGATAGGCGAGAAATGTCAGAGTGAGTTTGCGGAGTTAAGTGCTGACATCTCAAAGTTGAGGGCGGTGAAGGCTCCGTTTCCAAGGATTACATATTTGGAGGCAATTGAGCGTCTTAAGGTAAAAAATACGGCGTTAGCTTGGGGTGTTGATTTGGGATATGAGGATGAGAAGGTTTTAGCTGAGGATTTTGACAAGCCGTTCTTTGTTTATGATTATCCTACGGCGATTAAGGCGTTTTATTGTAAAACTTACCGTGATCACCAGGATGTCGCGATGTCTGTGGATATGATGGTGCCCAGAATTGGCGAAATCAGCACGGGCGGTGCAAGAGAAGAGGATAAGGACATGTTAATTCAGCGTATGAGGGAGCAAGGTTTGAAGCCTGAGGATTACGAGTGGTATCTTGACTTGCGGCGTTATGGTACTGTGCCGCACGTTGGTTTTGGCATGGGTTTAGAGCGGCTTTTGACTTGGATGCTTGATCTGGATAATATTATTGATTCTATACCGTTTCCGAGGACCACTCGCAGGTTCTACCCTTAAAATTTCAAGTTTTTTGTTGTTGCTATGGGTAGCCTGTGAAGTATTCGAGTTTTAGTTGGGTTTTTTGGAGGTTCATGCTTTGCATAAGTGTCTCTATTGCTGTAACCATTGGTGGCGGTCCACAGGCGTAGAACATGTTTTCTTTGTAATCGGGTAGCTCTTTTTTGATCAGGTCTGCGGTGATTATTCCGGTTTCTCCTTTCCATTGGTTGGTGGCTTGGTTGAGTATGAAGATGACTTTTAGGTTTTTGTTTTGTAGCTGCATGTTTTCGAGTTCTTGTCTGAATGCGATGTCGTTTTCTGTTTTGCAGCCATAAAAGAGTGTGATTTTTGAGTTCAGCTGTTTGTCTGTAGCGTTTTTGCATATGCTTATGAAGGGGGTTATTCCTATGCCTCCTGCAAGCAGTGCGATGTTGGGATATTCGCCTTCGAAGGTGAATTGCCCGTATGGCGCGTCTATTCTTGCCCAATCGCCTACTCTTGCGGCTCTTAGAGCCATAGAGTATTCGTGGTCGGTTAGTTTTTTGGTGAATTCAAAGTGTTCTTTTTCTGTTGGGCTACTGCTGAAACTGAGGTGCTTAGTTAATTCCTTTTCGTTTTGTTTTATGGTTATGAAGAAGTATTGGCCTGGCTTGTAAGTTAACTCAGCCGGTCTGGGGAACCTATAGCTTGCCACGTCGGCGGTCCTGGATATGATTTCTTTGATTTCAGTTTCAAACTTCATAAAATCATGTCCTCTTTAAAAGGTTCAATCTCTGTTATAATTAAACCTTTACAATAAACTTTGCGGCTGTTTCTCTTTCTTGCGGCTTTTTTTGGTTTATCGCTATTTGTTCATAATTGTCAATTAAAGGTGGAAAGTGGCAGGTTAGATTTTTGTTCAAGCTATTTTGGGTTGCTCTGTTGATTTTAAGCTTGAATCGTTTGCAGGTTGAGGCACTGAAAGGCAGTAAAAGGCAAAATAGGGTAACGAGAGGCAGTTAAAGGCATAAGAAGGCAATTAAAGTCAAAAGTGGAAAGTTTCTATTATGACGCTTCTTCAAAAGATCGTTAAGAGGACCGCTTCAGATAGGCGGCACACCCGAAACCGCTTTTTTAATATGCTCACGGCCAAGAGTCCGCCATGCCGCGAGGCAGGATCTTACGCACTGCCAAAGCTAGGATCCGTCAACTTGCTAAAAAAGTGGGGCAAAACTTCCCCCAGGAATATTGAACAGTGTAAACTGATGTAGATTTCTGTCGCGTAGGTGTTGGAATTATCGGCTCGTTTTCCCTCTCTTTTGGAACATTAAGAAAATCACTGTGGCAATAACTACGAATGTAGCTACTACCCCAATTATAAGAGGTAGAGTCGCTTCTCCTGCTGGACTCGGTGTTGTATTGATTGGTATAGCGGTTGGACTTGGTGTTGTTCTGCTTGGTTGAGCGGTTGGGGTTGGAGAATTGGTGGGTGTTGGTGAGGAGGTTGTTAAGGGATATTCCAAGGTAGTTTGGGAGATGTTAATAGGTGATAGGAGCGGGTATCTGTCTAAGACGTTAGGACTGGTGCTAACTACATATGGGGTGTTACCTATTCCTGAATTGCCAATTTCGGTGGCGTTTGGATACTTGCTGGTGTAGTCGCTCCAGTAATTTCCGCCTGATGGATAGCCATTGTCCCAGGGAGGCAGCGTAGCCACGGATGCGTTCTTATCGGCAAACAAAATGTCCATGGTGTCGTTTGTGTTCATGTAGTTGGTGCGGTGGTTTATGAAGTTGTTGTGGTAGACTTGGAAGCCTCCAAAATCGGTAGTAAAGACCCCAGGGTTATAAAATGTTATGCTGTTGGCTGTTATTATGTTGCCTGAACCGTCCGTTATCCAGAAGGCAAAACCGTAGTTCACTATTTGGTTTTGAAAGATAATATTAGACCTTAGTTTTAATTAAGGTTTTAGCGCTGAAACGAAGGTTTTATTAGCTTATAAGCGCAATATTTGGCTTTTGGGCTATTTGCATGCTTAATTACAACGTATTGTCGAAAAA
>JBEKFM010000041.1:0-26813 GCA_050013315.1 Bathyarchaeia archaeon | reverse complement strand
CATGGCACAAACACTCCACGTTTCGCTTTATCCTCTAAATCTCTTAAGCGACCGAGAACCTCAGGCAAAACCGCAGACTCAAACAATAAAGAATTAGCCTTCAACATAGTGTTCAAGGCGCCAAGCTGAGCCAACTCATTTTCAAACGTAAGCAAACGCATGCTCGCTTGGCGATAAACCTGCTCATAGCGATTAATAACCTTCAACAAAACCTCATTAGGCTTAACATCGCTCTGCAGTATAGGCTGCCAAATGCTGCGGGTCTCAAAATCATTGTACACTGCACGTTTAGAACATGCGTTTTTCTGGCTTAATTCCTTCACAATCTCGACTTGCGAGAAGCCTAAACCTTCAAGCTTTAACAATTCTAAGCGTCTAGAAGTCGTTTCCAGCTTTGCCTATCCCCTGAAATTGCAACTTTTCTTCACACCTAATAGCCTATAATCTAATGAGCTTCTGGTTTTCAAGACGACGCCGACAGCTGCCGTTTAGAGAGTGAGCTGTTTAGGACAACACAAAACGAGACGACGATTTATTATCAATCGTTTAAAGATAAAAAACTTGTTATTGTCGCCGCCCTAACTTTAAAAAAGACTTCAACACTAGTCAATTAAGCAATGTCGAGTAAGAGCAACTTGCGAAGGGCAACCCTTCTTAGGAACCTTGAGCGATTAATTGAAAATATACCGACGTTAGATCTTCCTGTCAAAGTTGGTGCTATCTACGCCTTTGGTGGGATTCTTAGAGAGAAAGATAGACTTCATGATTGCGATATACTAGTTCTCTATTCTATGACTCAAGAACAAACTTTGCGTTGGGATAAATTCCGAGCCAATTTCTCAACCTATGGATTGGGTTCAGACCACAATAGGCACCCTATTTACGAATTGAGGAAAATATTTGAACCTTTCATCGAACGAGAAATATCCTTACATAAGGCGGTAAGCGATGATAACTTTTCAGCTTTACTCAAGAGAAAGGGTATTCCTCCAGTTTGGGCCGGTTGTTTCTCCTGGACTGAATTGCTTAGAGGCCCTCACGGAGATGGCATCTTTCACCCGAGCCTTGAGAGAGTAATCCTTCGCTTATTGCTAGGTCAAAAAATGAAAGGGCTCCAAGTATTGTTAGAAAACTATTCTGATTACGAAAACGGGCATTCTGGATTAGCAGCCAAAAACTTTGTCTTAGCCTGGAGTCCAGACAGACCTAATGTAAAAGAGAACATCAAAGGAAGATCGCCTGAGGCTCGCAAAGAAACCATACTCAAAGAGCTTGATCATTTCGTTAATGAAGAGATACCATCGCGTAGAAACGGCACGGAACTCCATAGCGGTTACTTAAAAGCCAAAGCTGAGGCGATTAAACATTGTGCAGAAGTTAATTTAAGGATAGATCTTCGATGCCTTGACAATCAACATCTGGAAATAAAATGGCGCGAAACGGATTCAATTGCAGAGCTTTCGCAAAAATGCGAGATAGCCCGGATTGAACTAAGGAAATATGATTGGGAAACAAGAGTTCTTGAAGAAATCCCTGGTATTTTAGAGCTTTGGAAACAATTAAGGCAAGAGTCCTCTTACAAAGAAGCCTCAATAGAGGAGTTCGCCACACAGTGTATCTTTGAAAGAATAAGGAAAAAAGAAGTCAAAGAAGATGATTTGAGGTCTGTTCTTAAACTTCTGAAATTGCCCGAGCACAAGATAGTAACTATTCGCGGGTATCGGTTCACTTATTATAGACTTGCAAAAAACGAAACAGAAAGGATTAAGCTACTCAAGGAAGCTCAAAAAGAAAAACTGCAAAGAAAATACATGTTAGCGATAAATAAAGCCATAAAACCGTTAGAGAAAGACGTCTCCGTGCATTTGATACTTGACGAGAATAATATGCCTAAATCCTTAGGACTCACAACTTATAAGCAAATAGATCAAAAATTAGAGTCACAAAGGATTGAATTGGCTAAAAATCTAGAGCTTAGTGGTTTTAAGATTGACGTTAACCCTTGGGGAATATATGGAACAAAAAAAGTAAACCTTAACGGAAAAGAAAATATCAAACAGCTACAAGTCACAGCTAAGAACATGCTATTAGACAGATGATAGTTCTTTGTAAGAAAAAAGGGTAGTATGCAGACTAAAGGTCCATCTGAAGTAGCGCCTTCTTTCGGATTTGATTACATTATTTTTATCCATGCATAACTGCCCAAATTTACCCAAAAAAAAGACAGAAGGGAAAATAACTCAAAGTTGGAAGTATAATTAAAGACTTAAATGAATACAGAAGGATAACATCAACTAATCTTGGTGAGACTGTGGTCTTGTTCAAGTTAACAAACGGTGTTGTCAAGGCAATTAACTTCTCTAAGCTTAAAAATGAAAAAGAACTTCAAAATCTCGTTGAAAAAAACCTTGAGGAAATATTTGGCCTCACGTTTATTGATACTGAGTTTGTAGTTCAGCCCTTTAGAATTGACACAGTTACCTATGACAAAGAAAGCAATGCCCTTGTCATAATAGAATACAAGGAATCAGAGGATTACAGTATTATTGACCAAGGATACTCTTACCTCAATTTGCTATTAAACCACAAAGGTGACTTCCAACTCGCTTTGGAAAGAAGACTTAACAAACAAATGAAGGTTGACTGGTCGCAGTCCCGAATAATTTTCATAGCAAAATCATTCAATGCCTATCAATTAGGTGCTCTATCGCAAAACTCACCCTTCGAGCTATGGAAATATGTTCCATACGAAGATGCAATAATCGAGTTTGAACAACTCAAACCAATGTTCGCTCAAGGCACAAGTATGCCCATAAACAAAATTGCTCAAGCAGTCGAAAAAGAAATCAAAGTCTACAGTCTTGATGACCATCTTAAGACTAGAAGTGAAGATATTAAAGAAATCTTTGAGAAGCTCCAGCGTGCGACTCTAAACTTTAACCCAGAGATCAAAGAGAAAGTAGTGGGAAAATACATCGCTTATGAAATGAAAAGAAATTTCGCAGAGTTTGTGATACAGGCTTCAGCAGTCGAAGTTTATCTCGATATTCCCTTCCAAGAACTACAAGATAACGCCCGTATTGCACAAGATTGTAGCAACGTAGGTCATTGGGGAACGGGTGAAACACGTTTCAAGGTTCACTCAGTTGATGAAGTGCCATATGCAGTAGGATTGATAAAGCAAGCGTACGAAAAAAACCTCCGTTAAATCAATGCAGGTTCAGGTCGTCAAAGCTTAAGGTCTAAATTGAGCAATGCTTGTTTGAATATTCCCTCAATTATCGTAGCAACCAGGGCTGCCCCGTAGTCTTCTGCATTAATGGCTTTATTCTTCTCTTTTTCAGCTATTTCTGCAAAGGACCTGCATAAAGTTTTATTGAACTCAAGATTTTCCATTTACACATTCCCCCCTTAACTTAACTGTTAATAACCTGAACAACAATCAAATTTATATGCAGATATGTGCACACTATCCATATTGAAGTGCATATAATGTCGGAACCGATTATTTCCATGCACAGTAATCTAAACCAATTGCTCGCAGCAAAAGTTCCTATTTTAAGCGGAAGAGGCTCAAGCAATAGCTTTGCAATCGTTGAACAAATAGCTCTTAATGGACCTTTGCTTAAGTATGATATTTTCAAAAACCTTGGCAAGGCTCGATATTCTACGATAAGTCGTAGAGTTGATGATTTGATGGAACGGGAATACTTGGGAATAGCAAGAAAAAGGTTGACTCAAAGAGGCAAGCACGTCGAAGAGTCAATGTATGGTTTGAGATGGAAAGGATTTATCGCTAGTCTTTCAAGTGAAAAGGTCAGAGAAAACATAGTCGATGTGCTGAGGAACAATCCTCTTTTGATTTTGCCAGAGAAAGAGCCTATATTGCTTGTTATTGAAGAAATAACAACCAAAGAAGAACTTGAAAATATTTCACAAGCAATCTTTGAAGCCTATTTAGATGTTGTCCCCAACATTGAGTTAATTATAGAGGACCAGTTATGGGTTTATTTCTTAGCGATAAGAAACTTTTCTCATTTTCCACAATTCAAACTTTCACGTATGCCTGAAAATATGCTTGAATTAATGGATAGGCCACCCATACTAAAGATTATCAAGGAAAAAGTTGCCCCTTTTATACAACAGCAAGCAGACCAATTTGCATTCTTAAGCATGGTTTTCAAAAGATTAAACGAAATAACCAATCTTATTAGTAATTTAGACACAAAAGTAACACCCTCAATTGAAGTAAAAAAATATCTAGAAACTCTTCAAAAATCTAACGCTTTGTAAAGCTCTAAGCCACTAACCACTTTGCTTTATTGCAGCTTAAGGTTTATCTGATGTGAGACTTACTTTTTTGTCTTCGGTTGTTTTTTTGATCGATTTTCCATCTCTAAAAGAAGTGTAAAGCCTAATCATTTTACGGTAATCAGAATATTTTTGTACATTCGATGTCCATTCTGATTCATTCACTAATTTTCTGAAGCAAGCTAGTTGAGTAAGGGACCAAGTACCGTTTAAATTTACTGTCACCATTCGTATTATATCTCCTTTAGAAACCCTTTCTTTTCTTAATGCATCAAAAGTTGTTTCGGTAATATCAAAATATACCAAACACCCGTAGAGACTAACGGGAATATCAATCAATAATGTTATCTCTTCTTTATCATATTTCAAAACTAATCCGTCATGAACATTAAACGTGTTAGGTTGAAGTATATTATTTAGTTGTGCTGCATCCAATGGAAAAGGCATTGGATAATCTGCACAAGAATCAAAAAGTGTCTCAAGACCTTCGGTTTCGGTGAGTAGTTTGATTTTTTTGGTCGGAAACAATTCGCTCAATTTTTCCCCGATTCCAAAAATAGATGGCAATATGACGATTTTATCATAAACAGAATATGGCGCGTATGGAGTATAGAAAAGAGGGACAACTTCTAATTCTTCGGAAAGGTTAAATTTTTTCAAGTTCTTTTCTATAAACTCGCTTCTTTGTCTAAAACGCTGAAGTTCTTTTTCTAATTCTCTCAATGTAGGTGCGTTCCAAAACTTACATTCCAGCAACGCAACATACTTATCATTGAAGCCCATAACATCAGCGATTTCTATTGAAGGATTATCTGGATGTTTTACCCTAATAAAAGGCTCACCAGTCTTTGGATTGATTGAAGAAATATCATAAGCATTAAACAAGCGGAAAAAATAATCTTCTACAACCCCGCCTTTGTAATTAGATGCATAACCCAAATCGGCTTCTTTCATCCATTTCATATTGGCAATTGCCAACATTTGAAGCGAATAAAGAGGCAAACAAAAAATCCCTTTTTCCTCATCTTTTACTATTATTGAAGAACCAATTCCGTAATTATCAGGATTATCTCTCAGCAATCCGTTCATGTACCAATCAACTTGAGCAGACGGAAATTTTTTGCATATCCTTTCTCTTATAAACTGCAAACCATTTTTGTCAACAAGCACGAAACCCTGTTCTTGGGGTGCTCTTTTGTTAGCAGAGTTATAATCTAGTCCTTCAGTCGAAAGCATAGCACTAATTTTCACAAATATGCGCGCTTGAACTGGGTTTTTAACAAAAGGAAAAATACGAGAATGATAGCACTGCCTCAACATTCTGGAGATTTCTTCTGACAAAAGCAGAATTTGAATAGGTAGCATTAATCCTTCTTGCAAAAGCGCAATATCTGTGTGCAAATCCCGATCTGTTATTCCATCTAAAATAGGCTTGGAGTCGGAATCAACGCAAGCCTCTTCAGGTATAAATGAAAGAGGTTCAAGTTCAGTCCACTCAAAACTCTGTTTACCCTCTGATTCAATAATCATAGCCATATCTTGCTTTAGACTACAACGTTCATTGTGTAGCCTTACTATTTCCCTGGAAAGCGACACAAGTTCAAGAAAATTTAACTTTTTTTCTCCATCTTTAACAAAACGCAGGTTATGGAGGAGATAAGTGTAGACCAGCCACTCATTTAGTGCATACCTTCTCTGCGGAGCCGAATAGATGCAAGCATTGGCGGCAAGTTCTCTATTTAGGAGCGCTGACCCAAAAGTAACATTGTAATTTGTAGAACTAATGGCATCAAAAAGCGCATGGTTCAAGTCTTCAAGCTCTTTGCTTAGATTACTGATAGTTTCTTCTTTTTTCTTGACAATTAAACCTTCGCAATGTGGGCATAGAACGCGTTGTCTCGTAATTATCCTGTTAGCGCCGCATTTTTTGCAGGTCAATTTATCACTTCTTAAACTCTTCGCGGTATTATTTTTTTAAATGATTATATGGATTTGGTAAGAAAATATAAGGATGATTAGAATAACTGATTTCTAATGCATATGTCTGTTAAGTCGGAACTTTACAACCCTTTTTGGGCACAACTCTTTCAAAATACAGGTTATAGTAAGGTATATAGTCGTTATGTCATTGTGGAACCTCTTTGTTATTTGACAGGCAATGACACTTCTTTTACTAAATGCATATCCATTGATTCTACTATTTACGGCAATGCGTCAGAAATAGGAAATAACGTGGCTTCCTTCATTGATCATGAAAGGAATGATGATATTGAGCAGGTATTAACTCCATATATTCGAAACGACAAGTACAAGTATATACTTCTAACTGACTATGAGTGCATACTCCCTAAGTCGCGGCTCCCTGAGACTTTAAATCATCTTAAACAAAACCCGCACATTTTGAAAAGAGTGCGGGGATTAGTCCACTATCATATCGATGAACCCAGATTCAGTGAATCTGATATTAGTGCCATAACCCAATTTACACGCGAATTAAAAATGATGGGAGGCAAAAATCAAATAGGAATGGTTCTTTCCGAGAAAGACACTGAAGATACTTTGGAAACCAAGAAACTTGGAAAGAAAGAATTTGTGAAGCACTTATCTTCAAAATTAAAGAAAGGAATGGTAGATATTGTTGGAGAGTTGTTTACAGGAAAAGAAGAAGAACACTTTCCTGTTGAGATTAGCCTTGATTCTTAAAATCTGAGTTTTTAAAGATAGCTTCAAACTTAAAGCCTTCACCTTCAAGTTTGGCCTTTGCCCCTTCTTCTCTATCAACCAGCGTCAAAAGTCCAACTATATTGCAACCAACTTTTCGAACTTCTTGAATAGCTTCTTCTATTGAATTGCCTCTGGTTGTTACGTCATCCACAACGACCACGCGTGAGCTGGGTTTAAGTTCTCCTTCAATTTTATTTTTTGTTCCATGTGTTTTTGGGAAATGTCGAACCCAAAACGCTGGGATCGGATTGCCTTTCATAAAGCTTAATTGAGCAACAGCTGTACAAATTGGAATTGCCCCTGTTTCTATTCCTCCAATTGCATCAAGATTTCTGTCTTTAACCATGTCATAGACAATCGAGGCAATTAATGAAATTCCTTCAGGATCTTGAGTCACACGCTTGCAATCAAATAAATAAAAACTTGTGCCACCAGATGCTAACTCGAACGGTTCTTCTCCTTTTCGGGGGTCCCTTCTAAGGTAAGCTTTATTTTCAATTAAAGTTTTCAATCTTTTCTTGTTGTTTTGCACTTCAGAGGTTAACATTTCGGACAGCATACTTTATTGGTTCCCCTTTTTAGCTTTTTCTTCTATTAGCCTCCAGTATCTAAATGATTCTGTCCTTTCTACGAGCAAGCTTGAAAGATTACTTGTTAGTTTTTTGATTTTAAGTCCGTAAACTCTATTGTTTTTATTCATATTTCTCCCTAGCCCATTTCTGGCAGAACTCAAAAACTTCCTTTAAGATATAATACTTGACGCGGCTTTTTTCTATTTCTATAAGTTTGGCGTTTGGGTTCTCTTGTGAGCTCATAACAGCAAGAGACGTTTCAATTCTCCGACGATCTACTTTTAAACCCTTAACCACATCTGGAATTGTTAGAGAAATCAATCCTTCCGAGCTTTTTTTTCTGAAGAAGGCAATTATCTTAGAATTAAACTCTGATTGTTCTTTATGTTCCGCCATTTCTTCTTCATTAGGACATTTCATTTATTAAGCTATTTATAATTATCTGTAAATTCTAATATCATATCGCAATTGAAGTATTAAAGCAAATTGCAAATAAAATAGTAATATGTTTGATATTTGCTATGCCATTTGAAATTATATCGTGCATAGCATTACAAATCTCAAATATAATGCAAGATCATTTATCTTGATTTAAAAAACAGAATTTAGCCTGAGAGTCCATGAGTTACTTGTTCAGGATATTTTGTTTTTAGTTAAATGTTTAAAGACAAGGGTTAAAATAGAACTCTTGAAATCATGAAGAAAAAGAACAGTAAATACATTGAAGTCGCCGATGGATACAGAAGTATTTGGAGAGATGTTTTACAACATAGAAACCCAAAAGAAACTGAATCAGCAATTGTGGCAACAATAAGAGTCGCAAGAAAATATCTAACTTTTAGTGGCATCGAGGTTATGATTAAACAATTCGTTAAGATAAATCCGACTGATTGTCACCAGATTATTAGTTTGGGCTGCGGAACTGCTGAGGATCTCGCTGCAATGAATAGCATTTTCCCGTCAAGTGTTTCGTTTGGAGTAGATACTAGTCGAGAAGCGTTGATTATTGCAAAGAAAAATTTGGCAAATGCTAATGCTAATTTGATCAGTGCTTCAATGTGCCATCTTCCTTTTAAGAAGGGTCTGAAGTTTGATATGCTTATTGCAGGTCAAAGTTTAGATCTTGATTTTGAAGAAGAGTCCATGCTAAAAATGCTAAAGGAATCGACTAATTATTCTTCGCCAGCCAGCAGATTTTACTTGACCTTTTATGGCACTAGCAATAGCCAAATAGAATTATACAAGTGTACTCCAATCGGTAACGCGTTGGACAGCCTCGGTTGGACTACGTGTTTTGGTATTAGTTACAACTTGAAGAATAAAGGTTCTTTTGCTCGAGGCGTATTTTGGGTTGAAGAAAGAACAAAAAAGTCTACAAGTCAACGAAATTTATAGGTTAATAATTCACGACATTAATTTTTTAGAAAAAAGGGAGTGTGCGGGAGATGTCTCCGGAATAAAGGTTCATTTGGGTCAAGAATCCTTTTTTTGTTTAAATCTATTGAAAAACAGTTGTGTTTGAAATTTCATTGCCACAGGCCAAAAGATCTTTCGACCTATTCTGCTGTTGGTATTGGACTAAATTTTGTTTTGTCAAGCTCTCCGCGTTTACTGGCTCTGCGCTTAAAACCTTCGAGTACATCTGACGTGTATATTTTTTCGTAGAGATTACATTTGTCTTTTCGTGCAGGAGCTGCGCAAACCACTTGAGCGTTAATTCCCTTCAAAACTCTCTCACCGCTAGGGGTCGCGGCTATAGCGAGCACTTGACGCGGCGCATCTCCATAATAGAAGCGCATATATTCAACTACGCCCAGAAAAAGCTCCGAAGCTCGACATTTGCCAATTTCGGTGCCTGCATCTTTTGCAGCTATTCCAGCAAAATAAAGTGTTTTTGCATTCTTCATCTTTTGAGGCCCAAGAATATGCTTAGGAAGAATATCCTTTTCAGAAAGTTGCCCAGATACAAGTTGTTTAGCGGCTTCCTCCTCTAGTGGCAAGATGTCAAAATAGCCCAAATATTCGCCGTTTCGAGATCGGAGAACCGCACCAATATACGGATTAACGTTGTACCATGGTTCGACTTTTGCAAGCTCCAAAGCACTATGACCATAAATTGTCATTGCATGCTTGTTTGCAGCCAGGAGCATGTGATGAGGCATAGGAACTTCTAGATAGACTGGGTCGTCGCTGTTTTCAGATTCTATAATTGTCTCTTCGGGAAGATGAACAGGTTTAGTTGATTTCCATAGAAAAAGGAAAGCACCAATAACACATATGCCGAAAAAAATTGTCCAAACCTGCAATGGAATGAACCGAAATAATACTGCCGCACCTGACAAAAAACCGATCAATGCGACGATTATTAAACCTAAATTTCTCAAAAACTTGCGAAGACGGCTGTCGTTTCCTTGAGTCATAAGAACCTTTCCCACAAGATAAAATCTTGCCTATACCAATGATCCTTAATTTCGACGATTTCTCTGAACCCAACTTTTCTTAGTAAGTTCTTAGACGGCTCATTATTTGAACGGCTATCACACCAAATCTTGTGTGCGCCTCGTTTTTTACTTGCTTCAAAAGTACTTTCTAAGAGCGATTGACCAATTCCCATATGTCTTGCCTGGGGATCAACGCCGAACCAATCGAGCCAAATTGTGTAATCGTCAAAATGGGAAAATGAAAAACCGATGACTTCTTCCTCGTTATCTACGGCGATGAGAACAGAGAAGGGATCGTACACCAACTTTTCAGAGAGTTTATCGAGAGTGTATTTTTTTAGTTCTGATTCTTTGGCTAAATTGTTGTAGTATTCTAAAGATGTGACAATAGATTCAAAAAGCTTGACAAGCTTTTGAAGATCGTTAGAATCAGCTGGTCTTACTACAAATTCAAGTGCCATGCTACTAATTGATTGCGTTCAGAATAAAAAATTATCGAATGCCAACTAAACACGTTAATTATTTTTGATATACTTTGAAAGCGTTAAGAATCCTCGAAAGATTTTGGATTACTTTGTTCTCGAAATTCGAAAGTTTCTAATATTGGCGCTATTCAATCTAAAATTTAGAAAAAAGGGGTATTGCGGGAGACGTCTCCACGGACTACCTCATAAGGATTTATCTGGCAGAGATTTAATTTATTGCAGGTAAACTCTCGTCAAAGTTTTACATTTCGTTTTGCTCATTCTCTTCGTTTGAAATTTTGGTAACTAGTTTAGTTTTCATTTCAGTGAAGTCTAAGTATGTGTGAATTTGATTGTCAAAATGAAATTCGCCGAAAATGCTTTCCGAACTTAACCAGTCAGAACTTTTCTCCAGTTTTTGCCCTATCGTACATGCTTTCACTCTATCTGAGAAAGAACCGAGTCTATAATAGAATCTTAACTTTGATTTATGAAGACTTGAAACATGTGGAAAACTTGAGTTGGTAAACAGGGTGTGAAAACATGCCACACGATAATACTTTCTGTCCAGAAAATCTGGAAACGCGTACCATATCCATGGAAACTTGCTCATATTATTGTGTTGAACTGAATCCAAGTTCCAATAGATTCCGCCTTTTGATTCATGAGGCCGTTTAACCTGTAATCCAAACCGTTTGACTACGTTACCTTTTTCGATTTTTGCGCAAATATCAAAAGGAAAATCTGCTTCACGCGGTTGCGATTGGGTTTCATAAAAAAAACTGAAACCTGTAGCCTCAAAATAACTCTGAAGGCAATTGGCAAGCCACGATGTGTAGGCGCCTTCGGAGGGAACCTCAGGTAACATATTATTGACCTGGGATAATATCTATTGATTTACAATTTAGCCTTTTGCGTAAATAATATTTGAAAGTATTTATTGCTTTGAAAATATGTTCTTCAAAAAAACCGGTTATTGAAATAGCTCTCAAACAAAAAAAAGAGATTGGCGGGAGATTTTGCCACTTTAATCTTATAGAAGCCATAAAAGACTAGTTACCTTCAATAAACTTTTTTGCTTTCAATTATTCTTGTGGAAAAAGTTAGCTTTGATCAAGCTTACTTCTCGGTATCATTTAGTTGTTTAGCCAGTTCCTTTTCTTCCTTATATGAGGAAGCGCAATGTATGCAGCAAAACGCTGTCTCCATGCCTTCGATGGTTTCTCGGTAGCCGCCTTCATAGACTTTGCATCCACAGTGAGCGCAGACGTAGAGGCTTGGTTCGATAGCGATTGCTACTAGCTCGGCAAAGCGTTTGAAAAGACCAGTGCATAGTTCTCTTCCTGCCTGTGTCAGCTCAAAAATTTTTCTTTCTTTTTCTCCTACTGGTTTTTCTGTGTGCTTTACTAAGCCTTTTTCTTCTAGCTGCTGCAGGAACGGGTAAACTAAGCTTGGGCTAACTTCTTTTTTTACTCTTTTTTTGAATCTGCTTATTATGCTATAACCGTATGAGGGTCCTTCGTAGAGTATGGTTAATATGTAAAAGCGTGAGAAGTCGGAGATTAAATCATCTATATTTTCGGATTGCGTCTTATTAGGCATGTTCTTGTTCTTGCATAACTGGCATCTTTGTTATTATAAATGTTTTTTAGATATATCTCAAAAATACTTATAAAAAAATGAAAAACGCATTTACAAGGTGCTTCTATGATTAAATGCACTAACAAATATATGCCACCTGTTACATGTAGTTCTGGGTTCCGAGGAAACAGTGCCTATGAAATATGACGTAATAATCGTGGGTGCAGGACCAGCAGGCATCTTCTCAGCGCTAGAATTAACAGAAAAAACAAACTTAAAGGTCCTAATACTCGACAGAGGACAAGATATTGACAAACGCAAGTGCCCATCCAGCCGAGGGTTCGAATGTGTCCATTGTGAACCATGCTCAGTTCTTTCAGGCTGGGGCGGGGCAGGTGCTTACAGTGATGGAAAGCTAACATTATCCACAGAAGTTGGTGGTTGGCTAAATCAGTACGTTTCAACCAAAGAGCTTCAAGCCCTGGTAAAATACGTAGACGGCATCTACCTAAAATTCGGGGCAAGCGAGCAAGTTTACGGCGGAGAAAGCGAAACAGTGGACGAAATTGAACGCCAAGCCTCACTCGCAGGGTTAAAACTTATCAAGCAAGAAGTTCGCCACATGGGCACAGAGAAATGCCTAGAAACGCTACATCGAATGCGTAAAGAACTCAACGGTAAAATTACTTTTCGACCAAAAACAGATGTGAAGGGGTTGATTGCTGAAAACCACCTCATCCAAGGAGTGGAAACAGTAGAGGGAGAAAAGATTCTAGGCAAATACGTCATAATTGCTCCTGGCAGAAGCGGAGCAGAATGGCTCCAAACAGAAGCCCAAGTTCGAGGCTTAAAAACTATAAACAACCCCGTTGACATAGGTGTACGCGTTGAAGTTTTGGCTTCAGTTATGGAGAATTTAACTAAAGCACTTTATGAGCCGAAACTAGTTTATTACTCACGATTATTTGACGATCAAGTTCGAACTTTCTGTGTCTCACCATATGGTGAGGTCACAACGGAATCATATGACGGTGTCTTAACCGTTAACGGTGGAAGCTATGCTGAAAGAAAAACCGATAACACAAACTTTGCAATCCTGGTCAGTACCTCTTTCACAGAGCCTTTTAAAGAGCCTATTGCTTACGGCAAATATGTCGCCAGACTTTCAAACCTCTTAAGCGGAGGAGTAATGGTTCAGCGCCTAGGTGACTTAGAAACTGGGCGGCGCTCAACACCTGAACGCTTAGCGAGAAGCGTAGTTGTACCTACATTGAAGAATGCTACGCCAGGAGACTTGAGTTTCGTTTTGCCTTACCGTTATTTAGCAGATATACGTGAGATGCTCCAAGCCTTAGACGTGATAGCGCCTGGAATCCATTCAAGAGACACTTTGCTCTATGGCATAGAAGTTAAGTTTTACTCTTCACACCTGCAACTAAATAATGCATTAGAAACCAAAATCCAAAATATGTTCACGATCGGCGATGGCGCAGGCGTAACTCGTGGCCTAATTCAAGCTTCGGCTTCAGGCGTAATTGTGGCGCGAGAAATATTGAAACGCGAACATTTGGGATCATAAACATGGATGCGGTAGCTCAAGAAATTAGGTGCAGCCATTGCGGCGCTCCAGTTGAATTTAAACCAGGAGAAATCATTGCTACCTGTAAATATTGTGGCTTCACTACAGTAATCGAGACAGGGCAAGCATTCACCTTTGAGCATTCGCTTATTTTGAATAAATTTGATCAAAAAAGTATAGATGAGCCGATTCAGGCTTGGATGCGCGGCGGCTTCTTGAAACCAGGCGATCTCGCTAAGAAATCAAAGATTACAGAGAGCGATTTGGTTTACTTGCCATTTTGGGTAGTTACGGTAGAAGCAAAGAGCACTTACAAGGGCATATTCGAACGGATAGCTCCAGCCATAATAAAAGAGGGCACAATATCCAAGGAATATGACTGGCTGGTTTTGGCGCGTGAAGCTTCTGTTTTCCCTACTCACGAATACCTGGTTCCTCTCGAAGGTAAAATCCCATTTGACTTCCGAAAAATCGAGGGGTTTGCCAAACTTTTGAACAGCGAAATCGACCGTGATGCTGCCTTGGAACTTGCCAAGCAGCAAATCGAGGATCATTATCGTTTCCTTCTCCAGCAGGATGTGGACAAGATAGTCGAGATAAAAACAGAAGTGACCCTGAAACAGATGGTCTATCTGCACGCGCCAATTTGGTTCATAAAATATGAATACAAAGGCAAAGATTACCAGCTGATAATCGAAGGAACCGCTGGAACAGCCCTAAAAGGTGATATTCCTCCTTCAAGATTCTGATCTTGCTATGTTCCAACAAACTTTAAAAGCGACCTTTTATTATCAACGAATGCCAAAAAGACGGAGATATGAAAATGAGCGAAAGTAGCAATAATAGCGATGTGTTATCTAAAGTTCAAGGTCAAATGTCCCTTCCTGAACGCATAGCTGCGTTCGTTCCAGGTTTCCACGGCTACAAAGAAAAGGAAATTCGCCGCGAAAGCGACAGACTAATCAGGAATCACCTTTACATGAAACTGTCTATTGAAAAGAACGATCTAAGGGATATTGAGCAGAAGTTAGCTGATCGCCGCTACTTCGACGTCCTGACAGACATGGATCGTCTCTTAGCTAAGATGGATCGTGTTGTTGAGAAAGTTAATCATGCGTCTAACGGGTACAGTGGGTTCTTTGACGCTGTCAAAGTCAGAGAAGAAAACCTTGATCATATGATAGACTTCGATAATACGCTTCTAGATGGAATAAACGCGTTGACTACTGAAATCGACGCTTTTAAAGCAGATCTAGCCAGCGGCGTAACTACGAACCTAAAAACTAGGGTCCAGAATGTAACCGACAAACTTGAAAGTTTAGAAAACACGTTTGATCAACGTAATGAGGTTACCTTAGGAGTGAGCTAAAATGCCACAAGTAATAGAATGGACAAATGCCGGCGCAGACGACATAATTTACAAGTACCCAAACGAAGACATAACATGGGGCGCCCAACTCGTCGTCCATGAGTACGAAATGGCAGTGTTCTTCAGGGACGGCAAAGCATACGACGTTTTCGGTGCTGGCAGGCACACACTGACAACGTTGAATCTGCCGTTAATTACAAGCTTGCTTACACGTATAGCAGGATTCGGTAGCAACAAACCCTTCAAAGCAATGGTCATCTATATCGCCACTAAAGTTTTCAATGGCAAATGGGGTACAAGTGCACAAACCACTGAGTTGGCTCCACTCAAAGTGTTTGGGCAATTCCTGTTCAAAATTGAAGATGCTTCGCTTTTTGTGAACGAAGTCGTCGGCGGACAAAACGCTTACACAACAGAAGACGTTAACAACTTCCTACGAGGTTTCCTAAATGAAAAGATAATTGCAGAACTTTCCCACTACGACTTAACCACTGTCTTCACTAGGCTACAAGAAACGTCCGTAATCGTCAAAAATTCGGTCTTAGACTACTTCAAACGCTTAGGCATCGAGCTAACAGACTTACGTTTCGAAGGCATTGACACTACCCCTGAGTACCGTGAACGGCTATTTTGGCTCAAAACTGGTGGAACTCCAGCAGATACAGTTCTGCGCATGGAAACCGTGAAGAGTGCAGCGCAGTCTCTAGGCCAATCAGGCGGTGGCGGTGGAGCAGGCTTAGGAACAGGCATGGTACTCATACCTCAAATTATGAATCAACAAGGTCAAGTTCAAGCACAAGCGCCCACAGCTGCCCTTGTGATATGTCCTAAGTGTGGTGCACATGTTCCAGCTACATCAAAGTTCTGTCCTGAATGCGGAACCACTCTTACGCCTCCATCGGCTGCTACAATCAATTGTCCGAAATGTGGTCACTCAATTCCTGCGAGTTCCAAGTTCTGCCCTGAATGTGGTGCAACAATATAGTCGGCTGGCCATAGTAATGTCTGAAAGTAGAAGGCAACTGCTCTCAATAGGCGTTTTCTTCATAATCGCAGTGGTCGCCATACTCCTCTACTACCCGGCAAAAGTGTTCGGTGCTTGGGATATTTTCCCTACAATTTTCATTTTGTTCGGAGTGTGGCTTCTAATCATGGCAGCTATGAGAGCTCAAAGCCCGCAGAAATACGAACGCACATCATTCGGTACACTTGAAATGGGCGTGATTCTGATGGCTTTAGGTGGTGCTTGGTTCCTGTTTAGTATAAGCTATGTTTACTCGATAGCGTTATTGTTGCTTGTGCTCGGTGCCATAGCCATTGCTGCAGCTTTAAAACGAAAGAAACCTTGAGAGCCTTTTTTGGCTCTAAACATTTTTTTATTCCAATGTACAGTCACAATTGCAGAAGGCTCGACGTTATGAGTGACGAGACTATTGGACGCGGCACATGGTACGACATGATGGCCAAGAAAGTAATCGACGGGGAGCGCCAACTTGGCAGAAGCACGGATAAAATCAGGACTGAGATGGGTCTTGGCGCCTCCGGTTTCCCCCACATCGGCAGCTTGGGTGATGCTGCGCGCTCTTATGCCGTTACGCTTGCTTTGAAAGGTTTAGGTTTTGATTCTGAGTTGGTTGCTTACTGCGATGACAAGGATGGTTTGAGGAAAGTTCCTGTTGGGTTATCAAAGGATTTGGAAAAATATCTCGGTTATCCAGTGTCTAGTATTCCTGACCCGTTTGGTTGTCATGAAAGCTATGGTAAACACATGAGTTCGCTTCTGCTTGAATCTCTAGACAACTGTGGAATAGAATATCGTTACTTTTCAGCTAAGGAAGTCTACGAGAAAGGTTTGTTGCTAAACGAAATTCGAACTATACTATTGAATGCTAAGAAAGTAGGAGAAATTGTCAAAGAAGAGGTTGGTCAGGAACGCTACACGGAAGTCCTGCCTTTTTTCCCAGTCTGCAGCAACTGCGGACGTATATACACCACAAAAGCCTACAAGTTCGATTCAAAAACTGACAAAGTCTTCTACAAATGTGAAGGCTTAGAGATTCGTGGCAGACTTATTGAGGGCTGTGGGCATGAAGGCGAAGCAGACATAACCAAGGGCGAGGGAAAATTAACTTGGAAAGGCGAGTTTGCCGCACGTTGGAAAGCGTTGGACATACGGTTTGAAGCTTACGGAAAAGACATCGCGGACTCCGTAAAAATAAACGATCGAATATGCCGAGAAGTCCTGTGTTTTGAGACGCCTTCTCATGCAAAATACGAAATGTTCCTTGATAAAGGCGGAAAAAAAATTTCCAAATCTGCTGGCAACGTTTTCACGCCGCAGGTATGGTTTATTTATGGTTCTCCTCAATCGCTGCTTTTACTTATGCTTAAACGGTTTGTTGGCACACGAACCTTGGATGTGTCAGATATTCCTGCTTACATGAACGAGCTTGATTATCTCGAAGATGTTTATTTTGGCAAAAAACAAGTCGGTGACAAAGAAAAGGTGAGGTTGCATGGCTTGTTTGAATACTGCTATGTCATGAAGCCGCCAGCGAAGCCCAGTGTTCATGTGCCGTATAACTTAATGGCTTTTCTTGTTAAAATGGCGCCGAAAGAATGCGTAAATGATTACATCGCTGAGAAACTGCAAAGTTACGGCTACCTCCAGAAAAGCCAAGCATTAGACGCTGGCTTAAATCAGCGTATTGAGTACGCATTGAACTGGATTAGAGACTTTGAAGAAATCAAGGAATCAGATGTAACCCTAACGGGCGAAGAGAAAAAAGCAATTACCGAGTTAATCGCTAGACTGGAAGTTGAAAATGAACCGGATAAAATCCAGAATGCCATCTTTAACGCTGCAAAAAACAACGGCATACAGCCCGGCAGCTTATTCAAAACTCTATATACGATTTTGATAGGCGCGCCACAGGGTCCGCGTTTAGGTCCATATGTTCTCGCAATGGGCAAGCAAAACGTCATCGCGGCTCTCAAGAGGACCGTAAGCAAGAGTTAGCGCTTAGTCTAAGGAAGTGGCGCTCCTGGTTTTTCCTCAGGTTCTGAACAACTTTTCAAGAATTCTTGACTTACACTTACCGAACGTGACCAGACCCGCAACGAATATTTTCTGTCATTACTCTTTAGGAATGGGCTGCCGCATCGTTGAATTGTTTCTTTGGCGAATTAACGTGCACACGCTGCTCTGCATAGTTGATACCCTTCTAAATGCGTCGCAGCGCTTCGACCAACAGAGTGGACAAATCCCAATCCATAGCCCACTTGCAAGATGAGCAAAATAAACGAAGACAAGTTAATTTAGCAACGCACTGGCGTGCATCAAGATTTGCCAGTGTGAAGACACTTGACAGGGCATCGGGCTCATCAAAAAAGACTACGAGGTCCGTTTCACCCGACTTATTTCAATGAGTCCCACCTCTTAACCACTATGAACCTAGACCGTCGGTTATGTTTAAGAAATGAAGGTCAGAGCACTAGCTGGCAAAACGGTTAAATAGTAACTTATAAGATTTTGATATGATCTAGAATGGAATTTTCAAGTCGAACTATAACGGTTAAGTGCTTTGATGGCACTGACATGATCGCTTATATTGCTACTCCTAAAACTGGCGGTCGGCAGCCTGCCATTATCATCGTCCACGAAGCCTGGGGTCTCAACGAGCAGATTAAGGGTGTCGCAAACAGATATGCTGCACAGGGTTTTGTCAGCATAGCCCCGCATCTCTTTAGTCGACAGAAAGATCTATTGACCGAACAAGCTATCGAGAAAGCTATGATGTATATTTGGCAGATTCCCCCAGAAAAACGCAGCGACCCAAATGCAATCCAGAGCTTAATGAAGAACCTGCCTGAAAACGACCAGAAAGTAGTCAACTATTTCTTCACAGGCCGAGAAAACGCCGAAAAAACAATGGCCGAAGACCTGCTCTGCTGCATAAACTACGTCAAAAGCATAGAAACTGTAGAACCTGAAAGCTTGGGAATTACAGGCTTCTGCCTCGGCGGCGGACTATCTTACCAGCTTACAACCATGTACCCATTCAAAGCTGCGGCTCCCTTTTACGGCGCAAACCCGAAACCACTCGAAACGGTTGCCAAAATTAAAGGACCCATATTTGGAATCTACGCTGGGGAGGACCAAAGAATAACCAACGGCATTCCCGCCCTAGTAGAAAGTATGATCAGGTACAAAAAAACCTTCCAAATGAAAATCTACCAAGGGACACAACATGCCTTCTTCAACGAGACAAGACCCACGTACAACAAAGCCGCAGCCGAAGACGCATGGACGATGACTTTGGCATTCTTCAACATGTACCTCAAGGCGACGCAATGAGCAACGCCCGAGACCGAACCGAGTCAAGCCTGCTGTGGGACTGCTTCACCAACTGGTCACTGACCCTCGAGAAAATCACAAAACAAAAAACCTCAGCGCAAGAAATCCATAAACAAGAGTAACCAGAAAATCAGCCATTACCGTAGACTCTGATTAGGTCACAACGAAAGGTTCCTGCGATGCAAACGGGAGGTTAGTGTGCAAAGAAGTTACAACCCGTGCAGAGGCAAAGCAACTGATCGTAAACGGCTTTGAATATATAGTGGATAAGGATAACGTTAGACTTTTAAAGGAAACTTAAATAACAGTATCGCCATGTCCGAAATTCATCCAAAACCCTGGGGAAAGGGCTCGTCTCTATTATGGATTATGAGACTGGCATTGCTTTTTGTTTTGTTTTCTATTTCAGTCATTTTTAAAACCTCACTGATAGAAGCAATGGCAATTTGGGCTTAAAAGGCTTTTCAAACCTTTTCAAAGTAACATTCTTCATCGATATTTGATAAGAGCTACTTGGAGAGAATATGAAAGTTAACTGAAGGTTCGTTTTATTTGCAAGTGCTTATGAGGATTACATAATTTTTCTCATCCAAAAACTGTCTCCCCCTTTGAATTGTCTGTGCCTGCTGAAAGCCAGGTCCAACTTGTCTGGATATTTCAATTGCATATAATTCCCCGGCCACAGCACTTCAAAAGCGTTATTAAAAGCTAAAAACGCTTGAAGCAGATATTGTTCAGTATAGAAACGATTTTGCTTTAGCCTATACTTTGGGTAGTCTTCTGGAATTCGTATATCATGAATTTGAACTATTACCCCCTTGCTAAGTCTTGGCAATATTTCAAGATATTCGTACTGTAAATCTCCTCCAGTTCGCAATACATGGGATGAATCAATGAAGAGGATATCGTTCTGTGCCAGTCTTTCAAATGTTGATAAAGGAATTTCTTGAATCGGTTTAGGTACTAACTCTGATAGGCCTGGAAAGCCTGTCTTTAAAACAGTTTGCGGATATGGTTCAATTGCTACTAACTCGCACTTGTAGCTGTCATCTTCTTCTTGGTTCTTAAGTATCGCCTGGGCAGATAAGCGGGTCGAGTAGCCTGACCCTATTTCAGTTATCTTGAGTGGTTTAAAATACCGAATCATGCAATATAGTATTTCTGCATCTATGGAGCCAAACATGGGGTTACTTACATAATATTGGTATGGTACGGAGGTCTCATTCATTGGGAAGGCTTCATATTCATTTTTATATTTGCTTCCAAAGATTTCGAGGAGTTCTAACCCTTTTTTCTCGTTAATGTTAACGCCTACAAGTTCAGAACGCTTCAACCAAAATGCCTCATCTAATTTCTCTAAATCGGGTATCGGCGACTCGTACCAAAGAGAACTATTAGGCAGAATAAGCATTCCCTTCCTCTCAAAATACTTGGAAATGACCTTTCTCAAAAAACCCAACATTTCAAACCTCTCTATTTACTAACAAATTGTTGCTATAAGAATATGCAGTCTTGGGCGCATTACCCGCACGCTGTTCTTGAAAACAGCAAAAATCCCCTCTACTATCTATATGGGAAAAAGTGTTTTAGCTTCGCTCTACTTATAGGAAAGGTTAGACGAACCCTTCCGCTTTGTGTAAAGGTTGAAACCCATAAACCCCTGCAGATAACGTTATCTCTTTAACTTTGTGAATTAGAATTCAAAAGATGTGCTCTTCTTGCTATTACATTCTTCACTGAGAACTCGGAGGTTACTTTCCTGAGTAGGTCCACCTTTACTGAAAAGGAATAACATGGTCAATCTTGATTTCATCATCTTTAAGTATTTTTCCGCAGACCTGGCATGTTTGGTTATCTCTTCGCACAATCCTCAAAAACATTGTTCGTGAATCGTTCCGACTGACTTGTCTGAGTTTCGATGTTTCGGTCACTTGTTCATTAACAAAGAAAACGGGGCAGATGTGACCAAAGATTTCACAAGCATGGCCATTCAACCTGCCGAATTCGCCAATGACTTGTTATACTTAAATCACTGCAAGCACGTACCCTACTTGGGGCTCATCGAGCAATATGAAAAGTACATCCCTTGCTTCAACCTTTACAATTTGTCTACCCACTTTAACCGCCACGTCGAAATGATTGATATCAGAGAAGTCGAGGAGCTTAAAGCGAAGCATGAGCCAGATTGATGAAAATTCGCAAATCTCTACCGACGTGCACCCTTGAGTTCCTGCACAGCAAGAGTAAAGTGAATGAAGCACAAGTAAAAATTTGCTGTTCAATTACATCTATGCTTTTGTTCAGAACGCTTTAATCTCTCTTCAAGTCTTCTCTCCCGTTCTTTCTTCTCAAGCCCAACCAATGGAGCCATCGCAAGAACAGTAAGACCTCGCTCAATTTTCTTAAATAAACTCATGGAGCTTTTCTCCTTTCTCCTGAGACAATCTAAAGACTTCAGATTTTTAAAGCGAGTTTCTTAAATTGAAATATATCTTGTACTGGAACATCCCGTTAAGCCCTCAGAGTTAACCGATTAATTACAAAGCACAAAAATCTACCAGCGAGCCCCCTTAAGCTCATAATCAGCTTGGATAATGTGGATAGTTCTATTCCAAAGATATTTCCTGCCAGCATTTTTCCGCTCCGCAATATCGATTGTCCCACATCTCTAAAAGATGCTTCAAAACTTGTGTCGGTCTACCAAGCAATAACAAGATGTACTCCGCAAGTTGCCAAAAACGGAAGAAACTTAAGTACTTAATCTTTGAATTCCTTTCTTGCCCGCAACAACACTAATGATCCTGCAATTGTAATCGCAAAAGGTATCACAGTCCATAATAATTCATTGAGATAATTTCCGTAAGCTGTTCCCAAATTATTTGTCTCCGAATAATAAAGGAACCATTGAACCACTTGCCAAACAGTTATCAGTTCCACAATGACTGCAATTTCACATACAATCATTGTAACCGTGTGTTTTCTCCTAAGCGCAGAAGCATTCAAAATGATTAGCATAAGAATTATCAACGGTATTACCCAAATTCCCACGTAAAATATCCCGTTGCCCAATGCAAAGGCAATTATTCCTGCAACCATCGCTCCGCAACCGACAAATCGAAGATTATTTCTCGGCAAATATTTAGTTCCAATAATTATTGCGACAGCTAAAGCGATGATAATCCCAGCTATGCCTAGTGCGTTTTCCATCAATTGAATTGTAGAGCGAATGAATAGTTGTTTAGTTGGTGTAGTTGTTGGACTTGGTGTAAAAGTTGGCGTAATCGTTGGATTCCATCTACGTCTGCGAAATAATTGTATGCCTTAACAATGCATTGTTTATAGCTGTTGGCTTGTTTCGTTGTGGCTATGAAGGCTTTGACTTGTTCAGGGTTCATTAAGTTTGTGTTTTTGTCTAAGTATTTTAATTGGTAGTTGACGGCTTTTAATGTGCCTTGTTTTAATCCATTGTTTTGCATGGTTAGCAATGTTTTTATTATTTCAGGTTCGTATTTGTAGCATAATCCAGTGTTGGGGGCTCGTCGTCTAGTACGGATTATGACACCGGCCTGCGGAGCCGGAGGTCCTGGGTTCAAATCCCAGCGGGCCCGTCTTAACATTTTTCCAAGGAAAACTTAGGATTCGCCTAATTTATTAAGCGAATCCGATAGAAATAGAAAAGCGCGCTGAAAAACGTAGGTAAGGTGCTGTATTTATAATGAGGCAATTTGCCTCACATCATTGATGTGCGATATTGAGGGTTTTGAACCTGTTGGGTTTCAGGGACGGATAGACAATAAATATTACTTATCCGAGGCTTCAAATCCCTCCCCGTCCGCCACGGTCTTATTTCTGCAAATAAAGTTATCCCTATGAGAATTATTGCTTTCTGACTATTTCTATCGGGTATATTTCAATTTAGCGTTTGAACCCTCGCCTTGACCTGCCTAAGCATGGGAACATGTAGTAAAGGTCAAGCTTGTGGCTCGCAGACATAAACTTGTAAATAACAATGTCACATAACTAGATAAGGGGCTTAGTGACAAATGAGCAACTTAGAGAAGAAGGGCGTGAAGAAGGATGAGTCTCCTTCACAGCTCATAGACGCGAGAATCAAGGAGATAGGCGACTGGCGCGGAGAAACGTTAGCCAAAGTGCGCCGGCTCATCAAAGAAGCCGATCCGGAGATTGTTGAGGAATGGAAGTGGGTGAAGCCAACGAATCCTGGGACTCCAGTCTGGTCTCACAACGGCGGCATCTGCACAGGCGAGACCTACAAGAGTGCGGTCAAGTTAACCTTCTTCAAGGGTGCTTCGCTGGAAGACCCCTCCCACTTGTTCAACCAACCTGGAACCGTCAGGCGCGCCATCGATATCCATGAAGGCGAGAAAATCGACGAGGACGCCTTCAAGACCCTTATTCGTGCCGCTGTAAAACTGAACACGTCCAAATCCCGCTAGTGCTAACCGCTTGAATAGTTAGGTTTAGAAATCTCAGGAAGCAATTAATACAAAATGATGCGAGAATTCATGGCATACGATCCCGCAGACGATTTACCAAGCGCGGCGCGCACTGCTAAGCAACAAGAGTTAAAACGCTTCATGCCAAGGAACTATTAGCAGAGAGCATTAAGAATGAACCGAAAAGGCATTTGCTATGATGTTGGACGGGTGATGATGGGAAGCCAATGGCGCCCCAAATTCGACCTCAAACAAGTACACCGTGAACTTGAAATAATCAAAAACGACCTACACTGTAACACAGTCAGAATCTGTGGCTTAGACCTGAAGAGACTCGCAATCTCGGCGGAGAAGGCGCTCACCCAGGGCTTGGAGGTTTGGCTTTCGCCTGAGATGTGGGACAGAAGCCAAGAAGAAAACCTACCGTACCTCGAGAAGGCGGCGAAAGTTGCGGAAGCTCTGCGGCAACAGTTCCCGGGCAAGGTGGCTTTGAGCGTTGGATCGGAGGCGACGCTTTTCACGCAAGGTATTGTTGAAGGCGAGAATTTCATGCAAAGATTGAATAATCCTTCGTTTTGGATGAACATTCAAGCGGGGAAACACAATGAACCGCTCAACGCATTTCTGGCTAGGGCATGCCGTGCTGTCAGGCAGACCTTCAAGGGGGAAGTGACGTATTTTTCAGTCCCGTTTGAAAAGGTTGATTGGGGCCCTTTCGATTTTGTCGGCGTTGATCTTTACCGAGACGTCAGGATAAAGAATGTCTTTGACAAAGTCGTTAAGGGTTGCCTTGCTTACAACAAGCCTGTTGTAATTGGCGAGTTCGGTTGCTGCACTTACAGGGGAGCAGATTTGCTTGGAGGAAACGGCTTCATCGTCACATTTGGCATGATGAACGATTATCTTGGGGAGAAACTATCGATACCCACGCCGTTTGCCGAAATGCTCAAGATCATTCCGAAGGTTGGTGGTCACTACATTCGAGACGAGAGTTTGCAGGCAAAAGAAATTATTGAAGAGCTCGCCGCATTCGACGTTGTTGGCGTGGAGGGCGCGTTCGTCTTTACGTTTGTTTCTCCGACCTCCGATTATAATGATGATCCAAGGTTCGATATGGATTTGGGCAGCTTCAGCCTTGTGAAAAGTTACCCGGAGAAGGACACATTCGAACAGATTTTATCTGAGAGCGCAAAACAGGGAAAGGAATTCGCCGGCGTAGAGTCAATGCCAGATCTGTCGGCTAAGTTCGCCAACGTCATCGGCAAGCACGGAAGCGCCTATCCCGATATGCCTTGGGAACCAAAAGAATCGTTCCGAGCAGTAGCTGACTATTATGCCAAAAACTAAGATGCGAATTGACACCCGAGGGTTCAAACGAGGGCTCAACGCTATCCCCGCCCACTCCTCCTTTCGTATTCACGTTAGGATTCGCTTAAATTTTTAAGCGCATCCCAGCGGGTCGCCACCATTTTGCTAAAATGCACCTGATTTGGGCTCTGTTGGCCATCACAGAATTTGATAACGCCTTTACAGTTTTCCGTAACGCTTAACGCTGACCCTTCAGAAAATCGTTACTCCAAATGGAAAAAGAGTTTACAAATGAATTTTGTTAGGGCAAAATGGTAAGTTAAGCGGATCAAGCCAAGTGCTAATACCGATAAAGTGTAAAAGTCGAGGGGGAACACCTTATCTCGTATTAGTAGCCAGACCCGCTTAACGTGGCTCTTAGTTAATTCCTTCTCGTTAGCTGTATGGTTCTAAAGAATATAAAATAATGTTGTCACAAATTGAAACAACAATCGCTAAGTTATTAAACGATTTTAGCGCGAGTGCCCTTTGTGCTCTTTCATTCGGTGCAGTCTTAGCTGTTCTGGGTCTGCGAATTCAGCGTTGCAAATTGCGCATTTAAATGTTTGATACAGCAAGTTAGCAATCCACAGGAAAGATTTGTTTGTTTTATGCTTATATAATTATGCTGGAAATAATTCAAGTTTATTGAAATCAAGTAACAAGTAACAAATATTGCTAAGAAACAATTGCTTAGTAGTAAAAAAAGAGAAAGGTGAAGTTATGATCTGTAAGTGTAGAAAACTTACCAAGCTGCTTTGAAATGGTTACCACAATTGGTGCAAGTGTAAACAGCTAAGCAGAAGAAGGAGTTTTCTATTTTCTTATCAGGCATATTAAGTTTCTTTCCGCAGTTAGGGCAGTCAACCATCGTGAGCAACCTTTTGATAATTATATCGTCAATAGTAAGATATAAGATTATGTTGTCTCAACAAGCAACCACAAACGCTCTGCACAACTTCACTTCAACCAATCCCTCCACTTGCACCAACAGGTCGACATAAAAGTCCTCTTTTAAAAAGCCCTTAAGTCTGACCCAAAAATGTCTTATCGTCAGAGGAAGAAAAGAGGGTGCTTAAGTTTTCGAGTCCTCATAGAGTTTAGGCTTATTCTGTTTTAGGCGAAAGCGTTTCTTAATCTTAATAGTGTGCGGATACTGTGTAAGTGTAAAGTCAGCTTTCTAACGTTACTCTTATTTCTTTAGACGTGTAAAGTCAGCTTTCTAACGTTACTCTTATTTCTTTAGACGTTGCATACGTGTTTGCCGGTGGATGGTGTGAGGCTGTCTCCCGACATTAGAGGAGCCTTTAATAAGCTTGTTATGAAGGGCTTGGCAGTTACCCGCATCGCGGAACTTTTTGACACTTCAAGGCAAACGGTGCACAGGTGGCTTAACCGAGCTAAACATGTGGGAAGAGAATACTATAAAGACAGGCCACGGAAGCCAAAAGAGTCCAAAGTCACCTTGGAAGTTGAGCTGTCCATTCTTAAGCTGAGAACCACTTTCAAATGGGGAACCGCACGCATACAGCAAGGACTCTATAATCTGCCAGACTTCATTTTGGATTCTGTTCGGTGCGTTCAAGGAGTTAGGCTTTCTAGGGAAACAAT
>JBEKFM010000040.1:0-27838 GCA_050013315.1 Bathyarchaeia archaeon | reverse complement strand
ATCCCAATCATAAAATCTGCGCCCTTGCAGTAGTCTTCTTCCCCAGTTAAAAGTTCAAGTTCAACAGCGTTCGGCATCAAAACATAAGAATTTCTAATTAACGGTTCTATAGCTGCAAAACCCTTTTGCGCATAAAGCGAACCGGGGTCAAAACTGATTTTAACCTCGTCAGGCAGGGAACTTAATAGCTTTTTTTGTGTGCGGAAAGATTTCTCTCCCACAAAAGATGTTAGATGAAGAAATTTCGTTTGGGAAACATAACCCCATTTCAATTCCCGAGGCTCAATTGTATCGTTTACACCTGAGTTAATGTACAATGCCCTTGCACCCTTTTTGTCAACGAACCCAATCACGGAACCGCTCTTGCCCTTAGGTGCCTCAATTATGCCGCTGGTATCGACACCTGCGGTTTTGAAGCAGTCGATTTGCAGTTTGCCTTCTCGGTCATTGGCCACTTTTCCTATGAAGCCAACTTTGCACCCGAGCCTCGCCAACCCAACCATGACATTCGCGGCTGAGCCACCGCAAACCTCAGCGTAATCTTCAATGAAGCTTTCTTCTTCCGCTCCTGCTAGCCTGTCTACTTTGAAAAGCATATCAACGTTAAGTGCGCCAAAACCAATAACGTCAAGTTTGGTCATGCAAACAGCTCCCGCAAAAATATTCTGTGTTCGCCCAGTTTGCCGCCGTAATTGCCAGCGGAAACCTTAACGACACCATCCATTTCTAACACGGCTTCGATTCCTGCTTTTGTTGCTTCTTTAATAACTTCTAGGGACATGCCGTCATATACTATTTCCGCTATGAAGCCGACGCCTTCAGGAACACGAGATTCTTTGCCTAACCGCCCCTTAAGAGAGGGACAATAGAGGTGATTTGTCGTTGGACCAATCTTGGGAAAATGAGTTTCAGGCTTTGAGCCTGCAGAACAAACATCAAAAGGGGTAACGACGCCACGAACGTTATGGATGGCGGCTAAGGCCAGCTTCCCTGCTTGTTTCAGGGCTTGTTTGGTTTTGCACATCACCCAAAAGTTGCCACCCATAACACCACGACCATAACCTAAGTAGCGCTCAATGATAAAGTCAGGAACCATCAACGGAACAACTATGATTTCTCTGCCATATCGGTTTTCAACCCATTCATAGCCGTCGCCGCAGTGCCCAACAGTCTCCATCATATCCATTTTGCCCTCAGCATTCGGCAAAGCATCAAAGACGGCGGTGAAGGGTTTGACTAGGATGTCTTGGCGGATGCGGTAGGAAAGTTCTGTTTCAAACTTTTTTAGTGATTGTTCGAAGGTTTTTTTGGGGTTTATTTCTCCCCAGAACTGCAGTATTGCGCCGACCCGTTTGTCGGGGGTTTCTTTTGCGGTGAGGTATTTTTCTACTCCTCCTTCCGTCCTGCCTATTACAACCGATGGCGTTGCCGTCGAATCTTCGGCAGCCTTGCGCAAGGTTTCCTCATCGTCGGCTGTAATGATTACGCGACAAAAAATTCCAGTAAAAGCTTCGGCGTAGGTGTTCTCTATTTCAGCTTTTGACATTTACCCGAGCCTCCCAATTGCTACTCCCCGCACCTTCTTTCGGAATTCACTGCTTTCTTTCACTAGCGCTTCCATATTTTGGGTTGTTACTATTTGAGCTTTAGGCAACCTGTTGGGATACAAAGTTGAGAGCTGTCCAAGTAAACCTTTGTCAACGCCGCTTTTTTTGAGCCCTTCAATATTCCAAGCCTGAAGTACACTGATTGTTTTTTCTTTCCCAAACCTGCAGAACAAATCAGCTAAAATAGCTGTGGTAAGGTTGCTTTCAGATAAAACCGCCACTTCCGCATTTTTAACTGCGTAACTGTTGCCGTTAAATGAGACGGTTAAGCCTCCGTTACCTCGCACCAGTTTGAAGGCTTCTATGTCAGTTATGCTGTCACCCACGTAAATTACATCCGCTAAGTCTGCGCCCAAACGCTTCACGACATCGCGAATTGCCTCAGCTTTTTGTTCCCCGCCAACCGTTATCACTTCACCGAGCATTTTGCCAATGCTCATTTTGGGGATTCCGCTCCAGAAAATGTCGTCTAAACGCTGAATTAACGCTGTGTCGCTACGGGAAAACTGCTCCATTTTTCTTGACGCTGGCGGTATATCGATTAAACGTATCAGAGTAATTTCTTCCGCTATTTCTTTTAGCCGCTTTTCCTCTTGCTTAGTGATAGTGTATTTGTCAAGGCTTACTTTGGTGCAATATGTGTTTTCGTAGGGAAAACTGAGTACTCTACATAATGCCTTGATGTAGTGCTCATAGCTGGTGCTGACGATGAAAGAGTTGGCTATGGCTTGTACGTGCTGTAGGGTGTTTTTGCTGTTAGCGATTAAAACAATGTTGTTTTCCGAAAAGTCTTCCATCTGCGCATCGGTAACGCCATAGGCTTTAAAAAAAGGCAAAATCAGCTTCAATGTGCTACCAGCGGAGTAACCGGGCTTGCGTAAAACATCCGCCAATACATCGTCGTACTTGCTTATGTTCGCAAAGAGTTTATCTCCGCTTGGAATAAAATGTGCTGATACCTCGAAGGCGTTATCATTTTTTGAGATTGGCCCTTCACAGTCAGATATGAAGATGCGCTTCACGCTTTGGCCCTCAAATTTTCCATGTGACTTACGCTTTTTGCAATATGCTGCTTTGAGGCAATGTCGACTCGGCTCCACAATGCCCCGCCAGTAATTGCTTTGCTGCCTTCGAGGCTGATCTGGCGTGCTTCTTCAATGCTTTTGCCGATTCCTAAAACGCCGACCGCACGGGATTTCAAAGCGTAGGTTTGGCCGTTTCTTGTTTCCATTGAACCCGGGTAAATGCGGATTCTATCGCCAAACTTTTCAGTTAGCATATAAGCTTTTGAAAGCTCAACGGGCATGTTAATTGTTGATTTGTCTACTTGGCTGGGAAACACTTCTGCGTAGTCGCCGTAGTCAGGTGGAACTTTATACGTTAAGACAGTCGCCGCATTTTCCAAACCGATACACTTCAGGTTGCCTTCAATTATTTTGAAGCATACATCAACAAAATCATCTTTAATTAATGGCAGGAGGTTGATTATTTCTGGGTCACCAGGACGACTGTTGTTCTCAAGAACCTTAATGCCGCCACCAGTGTGCATGAAAGCAAGATACAACGGCACGCCTCTGAGCGCCGAATCATCCTTAATCGCAGCTTTCCAACCCTTGAAAATTTTGTTGGCTAACGCAATTTCCTGTTCCCGTTCAGACGCAGTCAAGAAAGGCAACGTGTCACCAACGCCCTTGTATGAGCCCATTCCGCCAGTGTTTGGACCCCTATCATCATCGAAGGCACGCTTGTAATCGCGTGTGTCTGGCAGGGGAATAAAGTGTTTGCCATCACAGAAAGCCATAAAACTTGATTCTTCACCGTCTATCTTTTCCTCTATAATTACCGAGCCGTATTGGAAGTTGGATATGAAATGCTCAAAAAGTTCTTCACGGGTTGCAAAATGGTCGCCCCACACGCCGACACCTTTTCCCAGAGCCGGTTTATCAGGCTTAACCACCGCTTGATCGTTAAGGTCATCAAGCCAGAGGTAAACGGCACTTTTAACTTCTGCTTTGCCCTTGTAGTCGGCTGGGTTAAAAATCTTGAAGCGAGGATTAGCTTCTGGCGCTATTTCTTGAAAGAGCAGGCGCTGCTCTATTTTGCTGGCTTCTATAGCGTATTTTTGCTTTGGACAAATAACCGGTATACCTGTGCGTTTTTCAACGAGGTCGCGGATTCCTTCAATTATAGGTTTTTCTGATCCGACCAAAACGAAATTGATTTTATCCTTGTTTGATTCAGCGAACTTGCAGATTTCTTCAACGTCCAGATTTGGGATAACAATGTGTTTTGCGGCTTTTTCTGCGTTGAAAGGGTTGCGCTGTTTATCAGCGATATAGAGTTCCACTTGATATTTTCTGCTTTGTAGAAGAGCATCAACCATGGCAACTTCTCTTGCACCATAGGAAACGACTAGTACCCCTATTTTTTCCATAGGACCCACACCGTGTTACTGCCAAGAGAATAGAAGGAACGCTTAATTTGCTTTGCCACTGCTGTTATGGCTGAACTTCGTCCGATTCGTAAATTCTCGTTTTTTCCTCATAGCCATTAAGAAATCTCTTTTTCATCGCATCAGCCATTCTTTGAGCACAAGGGGTTGGATATTTGCCTGTAATGCAGGCTAAACAGAGTTGGTCTTCTGTTTGACCTGTGGCACTTACTAATCCCTCAAGGGATTGATAACACACGCCGTCTGCACCTATGATTTTAGCGATTTCCTCGGCGTTATGTTTTGAGCCAATAAGCTGCCCATAAGTTGACATGTCAATTCCATATAAGCATGGACCAATAATTCGGGGAAAAGTAACAAAAAGGTAAACTTTTTTGGCGCCTGACTTGCGCATTTTCTCTATAATGACCGTTGTTGTGTCTCCTCGGACGATGCTATCTTCAGTTACGATAACTCGTTTTCCATCTACTTTGGAGCCTAAAATATTAATTTTCTTATCAATGGTCGAGTAACGTTCCAAATTCAAAAGTATGAAGGCTCGTTCAGTTACATAGCGGTGTCGTCGGGAGGCTCGTTCCCATCGCAAACCTGATGCTTCATGTACACCCATAGCTGGGTCATCCCCAGTCTCAGGCACCGAAAGAATAATGTCGCCATCTTTCACTATTTCAGGGTATTCTTTTACGAGGTTTCTTCCGAAGTCTTCACGAATTTCATAAACATATTTGCCGTCAAACCTGGAATCGGGTCTGGCAAAATAAGCGTATTCGAAAGCACAAAAAGCTTCACGAGGGTTTTGAATAATTTGTATGCGTTTGAAGCCTTCCTTTGAAACCGTGACCAATTCGCCGGGTTTCAATTCAAAATCCCTGACAAAACCATTCATATCTAAGCCCACAGTTTCAGAAGAAAAAGCGAAAGTTGCCCCAGCAGAGTCATGCCCAGCGCATAGCGGTTTTATTCCATGAGGATCCTTGAAGGCGAAAAAGTCACCGTCTCCAGTTATGCCTGTTACAGAGAATGCTCCATCCAAGCTTTCCATAACGGAGCGAACCGCAGATACCAAGTCTTTGCCCTGCTTGAGTCCAAGAAGCATTTTATGACACACTATATCAGAGTCACAACCATACTGAAAGTCTGAGAAGTTTTCAGTCATCTCTTTTTTCAGCGGCAAAGTGTTAACTATGTTGCCATTAAATGAGAGAGCAAGTCTTATCCCATTTGCGCTACCGGTAACCGGTTGAGTACCTTGAATAAGTGAAGCAGCGTCACATTTACCCGAGGTAGTATATCGAACATTGCCGATACCTATTGGCCCAGGAAGACGCGCGAACCATTCATGTATAGCCTCCGTTTTTAATCTTGGAACCAAATCCAAGTTCTTATACTCAAAAAATTGCTTGTCACTATATGTGAGGAAACCATGTGATTGGTGACCCCGATGATTTTGAGCTCGAAGACCCCAATAAACATACGGAAAGACAGGTTGATTTTCATAATTTATTACGCCAAAGATACCGCAGCCTATTTTCAGTCCCCTCTAACCGTAATGGGGAAATAGTGAAAAAAGAGGTTTATCAGCTTTATGTACATATTTAACTAAAAAGCATGGAAATTTAACATAATAAGATTAAAATAGACAAGGAACAAAATCGAGAAAAATCTCAAAAAAATAAAAGAAGAAAAGATTAGGGCTGCCACTTTTCAATCAGATACTTCGGTATTTCGCTACTGTCCCGAGGTCCCACTTGAACCTTCCAGCCGCTTAATTCTTCGATTTCGCCACTGATGCGTGAGGCTTTGCCCGGGATTATGATTTTTCTGTGCTTAACTTTGCTTTCGACACCTGAAGCTTTGATTGCGTCTGCAACCCGCTCAGCGGTTAGTTTGCGTCCTGCAACGCCACTATCGATAGCTGAGCCTTCAGTTTCAACAACAATGAGATAGGCGTTAAGTTTGCTGCTTTCAAGGTCGGAAGCGACCGTGTAATATGTCAAAGCAAAGTTCGATGTGAAGAACACTGGCGAGTTTTCGTCTGGGGCGCCGAACACTTTGAGTCCTGGAGCAACTGCAACTGGTTTGCGTGGGTCGGTGTATATGTTTTGTCTTAGCACTGTTATTGGAAGTAGCGACCAGCCATCCGTGCTGTGCATTACAAGTAAATCAGCGTATCGGACAACGAGCATTGAGGCTAGGTATGCTTCGCGCCATTTTAGGAGATCTTCAGCTGTTTCGCCCTTGTCCACCCATGCGACCATTGGAACACCCATCAATGGGAATCCGGCTAGTTCTTCGCCGCCTTTAGTTGCTGCTTTGCGTAGCATCGTAAAGTTGTCAATTGTATCAGGGAGCCCTTCGTTCATGAATGTGCCTGGGTCTAAAACTAAGTCGGTTACGCCGTAAGCCATCAGAGTCTTAGCAAGTGAAACCAGCGTGTTTAGATCGTTTGGTGAAGAAACCACTATTGGGCAATTGTACATTAAGGCGAGTTCGGCCATGTCTTTCCAGTTCTCAGCGTTCGCCGCATAAAGAAGTGGTCGTGTTTTTGGCGCCGCCATTAATCCTGCTTCAAGAACAGTTGGGTTCAATGCGCATAGAATCATAGGTAATTTTGTTGTTTCAGCGACCTTTTTCACGGTGGCTTTGAATTTTTCAGCGTCACAAGATGTTGAGCGGACAGCAATCATGTCTAACTTTAGTGTGTAGCCGATGTATTCGAAGCTGTAGTTTTCTGTTCGTTTTATTCGGTTTACGACTTCTTGTTCGGTCATCTCGTCGGTTACGTCGATTGCGATGGCTGTGGGGTTTGTGTAGGTGAATTCATGGCGGAACATAACTAGTTTTCCGCCGAGTTTCTTGGCTTTGTCTCCAACGCCGACAATGACCTCTTTGACGGCTGGCTTAAGCAGTTCTTTCAGTTGATTGTAGGCTTTCTCGTTTTCCTTCTTTAGGAGCGGTGGGCACTGATCGATGTTTATTTCGCGGTTGACAATTTTTGTGGCGAATGCCATGCAGTTGTCTAGACCGCATTCTTTACAGTTAGTTTTTGGAAGAAGCTTGTAAACGTCTATGGGGCTTAATTCTTTTAATCCAGCTTTCTTTTTTTCGCTCATGCCAACATGCTCCTCTAAGCCTTTACCGTAACCCAATTAGGAAACTTTGATGGGTCAGCTTTTTTGCCGCTTGTCAAGTATTTTGTAACGTCCTTGAGGGTTTTTACGGCTGCTGGATGCATCATCATAAACAAGTCAACGCCAGCAAGTAATAGTGTTAAGGCTGTTGTCACTTCCCAAAGTGGACCACGGAGCTCACGTGGTTCCCATTCAGCGGACATTTTTAGCCAAGCTTCGCGTGCTGCCCAAGCATTAGTAGTTCCTGAAGACATTGGATGAGCTAATTCAATATCGCCCATTAATCCACCTAGTCTAGCGCGTTCCATGTTGGTGAATGCATAATCTAAGCCATAGCCTAATGCAGCAGTGGTTAAGTCCATAACGATGTCTTCTCTGCCCAGAAAATCATATAATCGCCTGTTAAGTTCGCGTGCCAAATTCAAATCCATCGGAGTGAAGGATAACGCGACATGCCCGTTCTTTTTGACGAATTTTGCACAGCGTTCTACATCCATATCTCGTGTTATCGAACTAATGAGGAAGCGTTCACCTGGGAAAGCTTCGCAGATCGCCTCAAAAACATCTGCATCTTTAATTGCGTCACCGCATCCGCCAATAACTAGCGGAACATCAACGGCTTGCAGAACTTTTTCAACTGTTTTCACTGCATCTTTTGGCGTAGCATCTTTGAGTAAGGGGTCTATACTGATTAAGTGAATTGTAACCATGTCTGCGCCGAACTTGTCTACCGCAAGCTTTGCCCATGCCGCAGGGTCATCAAGAACATCTTTGACGTGCATTTTTACCGCTTTACTTAATGGAACTTCCATGTCGAAAACGTCAAGGGTAATTACTGGTTTGTGGGTGGTTGGCCGCTCAAAATTGTAGAATGGAGGTGAAGTCTCGCCGCCTATTACAAGTGATTTTCCGCGTGTGCCCCCTTCGCTTCTGGTTGCCCCAAGTTTTACTTCAGTGATCTTGTTGGAGTAAGTTTCAGCGGGAGGTACGAAAGCTGCCTGCAACATAGAAGTGGGTTTTCCGCCTTTAATGCCTGGAAGCTTTATTTTAGGCATTATTTGCCCAGCCATTCCTGGCTCAAAGATAATTTCCAGTTCCTTGACTTCCATTTGGAAGTCTTCCAGCTCGATTTGCTGAAACTTTGCGAGGGCTTCCATTAGTTCGTCGCTGAGTTTTAACGCTTCAGCGTCTTTTTTCTTGATGCCGTCTTGAGGCAACGAGGTCACCGCTTCTCTGATTTTTCGTCCTTTACGACTTGGATTATGACTTTGTTAGCGTAGATTTTTGCGTCTTTCAGTATGATTTTGAATCCGCCAGCCATTATTGGCAGTGATGCTACTGTGGCGACTGGCATCATTGTGCCTCCTGCTTCTTCGTTAACTTGTACTGCTTGTGCTTCGGCAGCTGGAGCTTCTTCGGCTGCCCACCTTGCGACTACCGGGTGATTCTTCTCCTTCAGGAAGGATTTCAATGCGTCAACGCTTGTTACGCTTTCTTCGGTAGCAATTTTGTCAACAAGGTCATTTGGAATGAAGTCTTTTACGCGTTCCTTAATTTCCTTTGGAAGCCAAACTATGCGGTTCCATCCGCCATCCGCAGACAGAAACTTCTTACTGCGCATGTATTCAATTGACATGCCATGGAAACCGTCTACTTGTCGTCCACCGGCAGTGGAATCAGCAAGTGTTGAGAATGCTAAGCCGTTTACCGTTACACCTTTGAAGCTTCTGTTTACCACGCCGAAACCGTCAACTTCTGGAATGTAAAATGCTACCGCCTCAAAGCATCCGCATGATGTGTGCGGGTGATCGAATGCTGTATACAACCAGACTTGATTGACTTCGCCCATAGTTCGTTTCTTAACGGTTTCATTGACGCCGCTGAATTCGCCTTTTTCAGCGTTAATCAATTCGCCTCTCTCGATCGCGAAGACAGGCCCTTTCGGATCAATGTTTGCTGAGGCTTTTCCGTCAAACCAACTGATAGCACCGCAGTTAGAGTACCTTTGCGGTGTAATTACGCAAACGTGGGTTGGAGCAAATGATTGACACAGAGTACAACCGTAAAATTTATCGACGTCTTCGTCTTTTAGACCTCTGGCTTTAGCATCACGCGATTCGTAATCTTGCATTGCTTCTGGGTACAGTTCTGATACCTTCGCCGGGTCTGTTATGAAAGTAATTTGTACTTTTTCAATTATGGGCAATTCGCTTTTGAAGAGTCTGTAGAGTACTTTGCCGATTGGTTCAAAACTAGTTAGGCCTTTTTGGAATGATTTTTTGCTTAAACGTATCCAGATGTCATAGCGTTGGTTTAGGTGCATAAAGCCTTCAATATAGTTTAGGTAGCCGTGGATACGCCTTTCAATAACTCCTTCAAGTCCCTGATCGAGAGTTGCGCCCGCAGCTTCCACTAAGATGCCTAGCGGGTATGCGCAGCCTTCTTTGAGGTCTTTGATATCTGGACCGATTATGGTGATTTTGCCGTCTTCTATCTCGTCCATTGTTTTTACTTTCGCTAGTTCAAACTTTTCCTTAACTGATGGACCGCCAAGTTCCAATTGCATGTCGTTTCTTCTAATACGTTCTCCTTCGTAGATTACGCCAACATCAACGGGTATATCTTTAAACATAGACATTTTTTTATTGTCCTCCTTCAAATTTAGAAGTCATGACTGTGAGATTTGCTGCCCATTCCTCCAAGGTTGCATTTGGGAAAGACCAACTTGCGTGTGGGTGATGCAAGTTGTCTATTGTCATGGTTTTGAGGTCTGGAGCAAAGTGTTTGAGTCCTGAGAGGATTAATGATTCCATGTAGTATGGCAAACCCACGAACAAAACCAAGTCAGGATGCCCCTTGCCATCGAGACCTTGCCATTCGGGATCAACAAGTCTGTTGCCTATGTCCATTGCAGACATGAAGCCGGCTGGTTGATAGTCACGCTTTAAGAATTCACCGACCATGTGGGCTGTGGCGACTACAGGTACTTTTGAGGCGTTAGCGAAGTCAATGATGTATTCGATTAGTAGTTTGCCTTCCATGCACCTTTCTGTGGCATAGCTACCCACAATAAGGATCGGACGGGAGGCTTTTCTTATCAATGCTACTGCTATCTCGGGTTTAGTTATTGGGTTCGCTTTTTTAGTTGCGGCGATTTCTGCACATTGCCAAGGTTCACATGACATGTCTCATCACACCTTCATTTTACGGACCATTCTCGGAAGCAATGTCGGGTCCGGAATTACTGTTTCCTTCCAATCGTGTGCTTCTAATATCTTGGTAAATTCTTCTTTCAATGTCATTGGGATATCAGCCATAGTTCTCACGAACAGATGCAAATCCTGCGGCATACATCCATAGTGGCGCTTGTGCAAGTCTACATAGTGACTTAGCTTTATACTACGACCCTTCCAAGTGTCGTTGGGTCTGATGCATAATTTTGCGATGGAAACCATTGCTTCTTGCGGCGTTTCAACTGTCTGGAACAGGTGTTCAGGCGCTGGCCCCACGTTAACTTTGTCGCCTGAGCGAGCGTCGTAGACTTCCCAATCTTCAGGTTTATCTTCCCTGCCAAGAAGCATACGGCGGTACTTGACTCCGTGTGGACCAACAAGCACGGGAATTCCTAAGCGCCAGAATCCAGCTGCGATTGCCGCGGCTTTCTGCGAGTACGCACCCCAAGCTAAGCCGACTGCGCCAAGGCGGTTGTAGATGTAATCGGCGATTTCTTCATAATTGCCTCTGAGGTTGCGTTTTGCGAATATGTTTGCTACTTTGATGGCTGCACCTGCGATGTGGCTGTTAGCGACGCATGACCCGACGTTGAGGACCCCCCCAGCTTCGAAGCCGCCTGGGAATTCCTCATAAAGTGTTTTGCCGTCAGCGTTCTTGTAGGAGCCTGCGGACATGGCTGAGCAGCCTGATGTTACAACTATATAGCGTCTACTGGCGAATTCTCGGCATATATCGTAAACGTCTTTGCCGCCGTGCGGATAATTGCTGCAGCCTACCACCGCGAGGATGCCCGGTATTTCACCGAGCACTATTGGGCTGCCGACATTGCGTATTTCTACGTCTTGAACGGCGCCTCTTCCACAACGGCAGAGGTTGGTTTCTTCGGTCATTTGCTTTTCCCCAGCTTTAACTATAAAGCTATGGATCATGAGGTTGACTGGACAAGCCTCTTCGCATCTTCCACATCCGATGCAGTATTCATATAGCTCCGTTAATTCTGCCATTGAGCCTTCAGCTGCTGCTTTTAGTGCTTGCGGGATTTTGAGGTCCTGTGGGCAGCTTCTTCGGCACATGTTGCATTGTCTGCAGGTCTTAGCAAGCTTCTTGATTTCCTCGATTTCAGGAAGATTCTTGAATTTTTTACGGATTGGTGCAATCTGCTGTGCAACTCTAACCGCTACTTCCCCGACTTTTTCAGGATCAAGGATCAAGACACCGGGAACTTTACCGCTTACTAGGTCCGAGACGATTTCATCTGCCGGATCATTTGTGCGGTTCTTGAAGCCCATGCAGTTCTTTTCTGAGGCTGCGATCACTGGAGCATGGGCTTTTCTTGCTTCATCAGAAGCGTCTGTCCTGACACATTGCTCATCTAAGACGACCACATCCGCGAATCCGCCACGAATGAATCGCAGTTGCCATGAGATCGGCCCCACGATTCTGCCTCGGTTGTGGTATCTTGTAATGTCGAATGCAGTGCAGCATAGACCTACGACTTCGATTTTGTCGTCGACTTTGTTGTCTTTTGCGTAATCAATTATTCCAACTGATGGGATCACGTTGTGCCCTATGCACATGATGACAGGTTTTGAAGTGTCTACGGATCCTATGCCTAGTGAAACGAGCGGAGCTTCAGGGTCAGCCTTTGGAAAGCCTAGAGCTGAAATTTGGGCTATGTCGCCTACTTCCATGCCTAAATGGTCTACCATACCAACATGAAATGCTTTCGATTCAAAATCCAAGTTGTTACCCTCCTGTCCCGTGTGAGCTACTGCGACTGCCTGCGTAATTTGCTCTTCAGCGTATTCCAGAACTTCGTTCAAGTCACCGAGAGTTTCAGGCTTTATACCAGTAACTAGGCGGGTTACGGGTGCTTCGACTTTTATGTTCAAGCCGCCAACATTTAAAGGATATCTGCTGCCGTATTTTTCAATCAGGTGATGAAGCATATGACGAGCGTGCGCCGTATGAGTTGCCGCTCCGATGCAGCAAGCAATAAGCACTATACGTGAAGATTGAGCACCGATGTCTAAGCCGCAAGCTCCACGTTTCCCAGCTGTCAAATCGCATTTTCCAAAAGTGCAGAGACAGCAAAGGTCGCAATCAGGCATGTAGAAGGGCTTGTACCTTGCGAGGAGCTTCATGTCCCAGTCTCGCAGGGCGGTTAGGGATGGCATTGGGGTTGGACCCATGGGTTCAGTCCAGTTATCATGGGCAACTTTGCCTATGGATAATTCAAGATTCTTTATGTGACTACTGCTAGTCGTCATTTCGTCAATTTTTATATTAACGTTTTTAGTCGTCAAATTAAAAAACCTCTGTAAAGGTTTAGCTATAAATCCATTACATTCTTTTTAAACCTTTCCAGATTTTAAGGCAAAAGTCATGATGTAGCCATAGATATGGAAGGTTTCTGAAAAATTGTGTAAAAAACACTTATGCTATAACGAGCAAGGCTTGTTTGAGAAGCCACTGATTCTGAGGATACCCTTACCAGGCAAAAGTGGGCTACCCTGACTCGCTCAAACCTTGAAAATTCCCCGTGTAGCAAGAATCAACATTTTTCTCAGGGTTCTTCAAGCAGCAATTAGAATTAGCCGACAACCCCGCAAACATCTAAGAGTTTGAACATACCAATATTTAAATATACCAATATAGTTCAATGTTTTTTTCGGATGACCCTCGCAATGAAAAAATCCGAGCGAACACTTGTCATGCTCATTCCCCTAATTCTAATCTTATTTTCGTTTTGCGCTATGCAGCCAAACTTGATCTCCGCCAGTTCTTCCCCGGATAACTGGCCAATGTTTCACCATGACATCGCACATTCAGGCGTTTCCACCTCAGCCGCGCCTAGCACTAATCAAACTCTTTGGAAATGCACAATCAACCCTACCGCAGAGTTTTCTGGCGTGGAAGATTCCCCCGCAGTAGTAAACGGAGTAGTTTACGTGGGCACAAATGACGGCAGAGTTTACGCGTTTGACGCCTACAACGGTTCCAGACTCTGGAACTACACAACAGATGGTTCAATATTTTCTTCCCCCGCCGTTGTTTCCGGTGTGGTATACGTGGGTTCATACGATCACAACGTCTACGCTTTGAACGCCACCACAGGAAACAAAATATGGAACTACACAACCCAAGGTGGGGTTGACTCTTCCCCAGCAGTCGCCGACAGCGTTGTTTACGTGGGCGCACAAAACAATGTTTACGGTTTCAACGCATTTAATGGCGCCGTTGCATGGAATTATTCCTCCAACGGACAAGCAGACTCTTCTCCAGCAGTCGTTAACGGCATAGTTTACGTGGGTTCAAACAATGTCCTTCTTGCTCTGGATACTGCAACGAGCAAACAAATATGGAACTACACAACGGGAAGCACAATTTATTCAGCTCCCACCGTCGTAGGCGGCATGGTTTATGTGGGCTCATTCGACAACAAGACATATGCTTTAGATGCTGCTACGGGAGCGCTCAAATGGAACTACACCACGGGCGCTCAGGTATATTCGTCTCCAGCAGTTGCCAACGGCGTAGTCTACACAGGCTCAGAGGACGGCAACTTTTATGCTTTAAACGCAGCTACGGGAACCCTCATCTGGAACTATACAACCAAAGGTTGGGTAGTATCTTCCCCCGCTATTGCCAACGGCGTAATCTTGGTAGGCTCAAATGACGGAAATCTTTACGCTTTAAACGCAACCAACGGACATTTCCTATGGAGTTATCAGACAGAAAATTACGTAGATTGCTCACCCGCCATTGTTGATGGCGTGGTATATGTGGGTTCAGATAACGGAAACTTTTTTGCCATTGGAACAACGTCTCCTGTTCCAGAGTTTGCAACATGGATGCTTTTGTCATTACCTATGGCAGTAATCGTGATAATAGTAGTTGGATGCAAGACTAAGTTCTATAAGAAAGAAAAAGCAGTATAGTTGTCTTTTTTAAAGGCTTCTTCTTTTTTCATTCTTTAAGTAAACTTTTCTTCCCGAGAAAACTGTTAGCTGTTCAAAGGCGCCTTTGGAGCGCTGTTGGGAACGCTAAGAATAGCTTTGCCGCGGCAACAATAGTTAAAACGAACGGAGCAGCAAAAGCAAACACGTATGCCCGTCCTGCAGAAATTATCTACCTCGTAGTTGCCGCAATCGCTGTCGAATTGATAATTGATATTACATTAACAGTTTAAAAGAAAAAAACACTAGAAAAGTTTTTTCCGCTCATCTTTCATTTAATACTATTATAGTTCCGAATTGGTTGTTAATACCATTGCTACTGAAGAATATAGGCGCTTTATTCTTCCATCATTATCAATGTCAACGTTGATTTCACTTTATCGGCTGCTCGGATTTTATGAGTTACAGCTTCTTTCAGTTCTTCCATCGTGTCTGCTCTAACTTTTAGGATAAGGTCGTATACGCCATAAGAAACATAGGCTTCCTCTACAACCCCAATTTTGCTGAGTTGCTTTAATACGCTATCTTCTGAACCAGTCTCGACATTAAGCAAGATAAACGCTCGCGGCACACAAAACTCTCCGTATAGCAGTAAATACTTCTGAGATAATTAAACTGTTTGCCATAAATACGATGTTGTAAGGAGTATTCAAGCTGAACTGAACACCGACTATTGATTCAGGAATTTACATTTAGAGCAGTAAAATGTCTTGTCACGTTTCTTTAATAACTATTGCTGCTAATCTCGATTTAAGCAGCGCTTGACAAACTGCCATAGGTTAACTTGTTGTTAGACGAGCCTTTTTTTGAGTACAGCAGTAGCGATTGCTAGAAATACAAGCGTAAACAGGAATAACGCTGCAATATCAATAACGTAAATGTTAGTGACTGCTGAATTGGAAATACAGCTTCGCAGAGCTTCAACAGAGTACGTAAGTGGGAGAAAACGGGCGACAACCTGCAGTTGAAAAGGATAGGTCTCTAAGGCGATGAAAGTTCCCGAAAGGAAGGCCATTGGAAACCTCAGGAAGTTGGAATACATCTGTGCGTCTGGAACCCAATTTGCATAGACAGAAGTAATGATGCCTAGGGCTGAGAACGCCATTGAGGCAAAGGCGATTGCTATTACGGCGAGCAAGGGATTCATTACAGTTACGCCCGAAAGAGCCGCCAATGGAAAGATAGTTATTCCAGCAAGTATGAGACCGAAGAAGAAACCTGCAATTGTTTTCCCGAGAATAATGGTAAATAGCGAAACCGGTGCTACGAGTAGTCTATCAAAAGTTCCTGTTTGCTTCTCCAAGACAACAGCCACTGCTTCAATAGATGTCGTTCCGAAGAGCATAGCAAGGGAAGAGAGACCTGCAACAATCAGGATTGGGTTGATGTTGCCAGCCATACTAAATGCTAAATACAACGCAACTGGAATCAGTAGACCGAATGTGAAGTTTGGAGCCTTGAAATAATAGACTCGCGCATCTTTCAGTGCAATATAGAACGCTCTGACCAAACTGTCGGTCCAACTCTTAACCAAGGTTTGCAGCCTTCTTGCCTTGTTCTTTTTCAGTCGCCATGACATCGGTGCTTAGCCCTGTCATCTCCACAAAAACGTCCTCCAAACTAGGGTTTAAAGTGTTAATCGATATTATCTTTAAAGCATTTTTTCGAGCGAAATTGACGAGAAAGGGAACCGCTTCAGAAGTGTCTCTTACGTGTAGTCTAAATTTATCACCAAACTGCACCACCTTGGCAACGCCTTTTAGGTTGGCAAGTCTGCTTTCCAACTCTTGAGTCTGGTCAAAGGACACTTCAATAATCTGATGTTTTTCAACTGAAGCCTTAAGCTTCTCAGGGCTATCGATAGCAGCAATTTTTCCTTTATTGATCATTGCAACACGTTGACATAGCTGATCGGCTTCTTCGATATAGTGTGTGGTAAGAAAAACAGTTACGCCCGTTTTATTGAGGTCTTTAATCAAGTTTCGGATCATGCGGGAGCTTTGAACATCTAAGCCAGAAGTGGGCTCGTCAAGGAAAAGCAAACTAGGCGTATGAACTAGGGCTGCTGCTATTGTTAATCTTCTTTTCATGCCCTTGGAAAAGACGCCTGCGCGGTCTCTACGGCGTTCGTAAAGACCAAAGAGTTTCAGAAGGTCTTGTGCTTTGCTTTGCCGTTTGTCTCTAGGTACTCCGTAGAGTTGAGCTGCGAAGATGAGGTTGTCCCAAGCGCTCATTTCATCATAAACATTGGAGTTTTCAGGCACGACACCTACGACTGCTTTTGCCTCATTAGGCTCTCTAGCCATATTCTTTCCAGCAACTGTTAATGCTCCTAAGGTGGGTCTTGTTTGACCAGTCAGCATCCGCATTGTTGTTGTCTTACCTGCGCCGTTGGGACCTAAGAAACCGAAGATTTCGCTTTGCTTGACCTCAAAACTTATGTGGTCCACCGCCAAAAAGCTTGCGTAATACTTAGTTAAATCAGTTACTTCAATGGCACTAGGCATATTTCATTACGTTCCAAGCGGCAGAAAATATGACGTATAAAGATCATTCTTCTTTTTTGCCTGTCATTTATGGTGCATCATTCTCTAATCAGTTTTTCTGAAACACTGTTATATTTAGTTGACAAATGTCTGTATAATCGCTGTGCTGTGTCATTAGCTAGCGAAACGAGAACTATTTGAACGATTTCGGCGGAGTTTTATAATAATTTTGCAACTTCGCTTAAGGGCTGAACTGGCCTCACTTCAACAGCCATCTGCCCGAAAAACTTTGTAACTGTCTTCGGACTGTCAGCCTCTACTGTGAAGAAACCTTTATGATCATCTGCTGTGTCCTTCGGGCAGCTCATGTATGCCGCGGCTATTTTGACTTCTGCTTTCTTGACGTTCTCGTCGGAGAACAGATTTTTGATCATGTTTTTTCCTTCAGATGTCAGCAGAGGACACTGAGACGCTTGGTGTGTATGTGTTGCCTCAAATAACAATCAATCACCTCCCTTTTCCTTGAAAAGCAAGATCGGACATGTTTATTCTGATTTTGTTTCTATTTCAACTTTTACAGGAATTGGGTCTTTGAAAATGTATAAGACCGGACAGTTCGCTTCGGTTCTTCTCCAAGCTGCATCTATCAATTCCTTCCTTGCTTTAGAAGATGCATTTACCTTCATAGTTACGCCACTTACAATTGGGGAATCAGGAGATTTTTCGGCTTCGACAGTGACTTCCACTTTGTTGAGCTCTATGTTGCTTTTTTTGCAAACATCAGCAAAGATTGTTACGCCACAGTCAGCTAAAGCCATCATACTTAATTCAAGCGCTGTTGGACCCATATCTGTTCCGCCTGCTGCTGTTGACATGTCGCAGACGACGCAATGCGTTCTTTGATTCTCAGCTATTGTACGGACATTTTCAACCCATGTTGCTTTTGCTTTAATTTTTGGCATTTTATTCACCAATTTAACTTATCATTTAATTGATTTAAGTTTATCTTCGGCTGCACTGTTAATGAGAGTGATGATGCTCATGGGCATGTTCACAACCGCCCATTAATTCTTTTAATTTGTCTCCATTGAAAGAATTAACATTCCCTAAAACAGTTTCTTCCGTGGCTTTCAGTACAGTAACTCCAGCATTTTGAAAACTTGTCAAACCTCCAGGTCCCATGCCGCAAGCGACGATTACATCTGGTTTTAGTGCCAGAAGATTCTCGTGTGGGTGCCCTGTGCCTCCATGGTGTTCGCCCCTGTTTGCTTCTGTCTTCGTGCTTAAGATTTCGCCGTTTTCGTTTAGGTCGACAACTGCAAAGAATGGAGCTCTTCCAAAATGTTCTGCTACGCGCGCTTCTAAGCCGCTTTCATCTTCGACGGGGATTACAATTCTTTTTGTCATTTCAAATAACCTCTTTTCGGTATTTTTCATGTTTAGTTGACTACAATGTTTATTGCATAAACTCTATTAATAGGTTTTGTTTATAAAATAAACAGTTTCACCAGCGCACTTCTTGTCGTCTCCTTTATATATAAGCCGAGATAGCACTCGCCTTGCCGTCTGGCCACAAATTATGATGCAAAAAACATGGCAGAGCGTAAAAAAAAGTTTGCATAGGCTGTTTTTCCGAAAAAATTTTATTTTGAAGATAAGGGGGAATGAAAAATCTCTTTTCTAAGGTTTTTAGGTTAACGGTAGCTTAGGTGGATTGATTTGTTACTAGATGTTTTCTTAGATCAGATTCGAAGTTGTCGATAAGACCTTCGAGACTCGCTGTGATTTCCTTCACTTTCTGCATCGCCTGCTCCTTGATTTTGGGGGGTTCGACTATGCTGTAAACGTGATAATATCCACCACCTTTTAACCCTATAGATTGTTTGTGTACAAGACCTGCGCTTACTATTTTTGAGAGGCACCGATGAGTAGAGCTTCTGTCTCTATGCACTGATTCAGCGACCTGATCAAGAGTGACAAAATCTTTTTTTGCTACTTCAAGAAAGACTTCAAGATCTATCGGCTTGAGGTTGTACAAACAGCTAAGCAAGTCGGAACACGTAGCCCCTTTTCTAGTGAGTAATTGGATGCTGTCCATGTTTTTTCAATTGTTTTGCCCATATATAAGTATTGTGTGGTATTGACAATACCGCAACATATATGTATTTCAAAATATAACACTATTTCAAAAACTTGAAGGAAAATAAAATGGAGAAAAATCTCGAATGTCCCTTTGGAATCCCTGAAGACAAATGTTGTCGATCACCAACCTGCAAAACTTGGACGGCTAGAGTGAACGCCCAAAGTAATGCCAATAAATAAAACGTCGTAAGGGAAGGTGAACATGTGACAAATAATACAGAAGACCACGAATTAGCAGAAATTCAAAGAAAAAAGATTGCTCAGATGCAGCAGCGAGCCGCAGCAAAATCGCAACCAGTTCAGAACCTTAACGGCAAGTCAATTACCTTAACAGATGCTTGTTTCTCGTCCGAGGTTGCAAAACAAAAGTTAATAGTAGTTGATTTCTGGGCTCCCTGGTGCGGCCCATGCAGAATGGTCGGACCAATCATAGAGCAACTTGCAGCCGAATACGCTGGAAAGGTAGCCTTTGGAAAAATAAATGTTGACGAAAAATCAAATGATCCCAAGCAAATTTGGTGTCCAAGGAATACCCACACTAATTGTTTTCAAAAACGGCGAACCAGTCGAAACCATAGTCGGTGCCTGTCAGAAATCTCATATCGAATCAAAATTCAGGTCGTACTTGGAAAAAAACGAATAAAGGATGTGATGATGTATGGCTTGGTTAAAAGCAATGAGAGAAAAAGAGCCGCCTGAACCCACGAACCCTATAGGAACAGTTGTGATAGGAAATCTACAACCCGACATGATGGATACGCCCAAAGAGATGGTAAGAAAATCCCTCAAAAATGCTCAGTTCAAAACTGTAGACGTTGGAAGAAGTGCATCTCCAGCAACCTTTGTTGCAAAGGCAAAAGAAGTAAATGCTGACATCATAGCAGTTTCAGTCAACCTCACCCCTGCTAAAGAAAACCTGCAAAAGTTGATCTATGCTATAGAGACTGAAGGACTAAAAGGTAAAGTCGTAGTTATGATAGGCGGTGCAGCTGTAAAGAAAGAAGACGCTGACAAAATCGGTGCATTATTCGGCAAAACCAGAGAAGAAGCTGTGGCAATGGCTAAGAAAGCAATGCAAGAGAAACAAGTAAATGCAAAGCTTTGATTTGCGAGGTAAAGTGGTTGCTTATTACTGAGGTAAAGATTGAACCTTCAAAATCTTTACTCATTTTTGGCAACTTAACGATTGCATTTTGGGTTGCCTTAGGCACCATTTCCTTTTGGTTGACTAACCCACTGCTTGGGTGGCTTTTTCTCGGCTTTTCAGCGTTCTCAATTTTAATTGTCTTACGAAGACAAATGTGCAGCTCATGCTATTATTGCAAGACTTGCACCAAGGGATTTGCCAAATTATCGAAACTGTTTATTGGAAAAAGCCACATCCCAGGAATAAGCAAAGGCTCTGAGATAGGAATGGCCGTTTTCATTTACGTAATCCTATCAGTCGTACCCATCTTCTTGCTCGCTTCCTCAATACTCCAAGAATTCAGCCCAATAAAACTGCTGCTGATAATAGGGCTTCTATCAATCTCGATCTACAATGGAGCAGCTAGAGTTAGAAGCTGGTAAGATTAACTTAACATTACCCAATCGTTGAGCGTAGGGGAAATGCACAAAGCCTTCATCAACCCCCACGATTGTCTACGTTGTATTAAGTGCTCTGCAGCAACTGCGTGCCCTGTTAAAGCCATTTTTCGGATTGATGCTGAAGAATCAGCCGTTGTCGAACCAAACATCTGCCATGGATGCGGCGACTGCGTAGCAAAATGTTCAGCAAAAGCTATCATCCTCAAGGAAAATTAAAGCAGGTAAGTGCAAACAAAAGTATTTTCCATTAATATCATGTCTTCACGGTGAAAAACCTTTGACCAGTTATCGATTCCCCGTCGGTCAACAAAATCGATTCGATCAGGTTAATAGTAACCCTCGTGCATAACCCACACACGACCACGAATACGCGAGACGCTGTCTGTTCGTCCCAATAGATTTCCACCATATTCCTTCCATTCATATATCAATCTCCAAATCCTTCGTAAGTTGGAGATTTAATAAAAAAAATTTCGCCGCCCTCATTAGCGAAGCGGATGTTTTGTATCCCATGGTTCTTAAAAGAGTACTTTTAATGTCTGTGTGTTCTCTCATACTACCCACACGGTAAGTCAAAATACATACGTTTTGACAGAACACTTTGTCAGTACAGTCATCTGTGCTTAAAGCGGTTAGAACTGGTGCGAGGTCTTGTAAAGTTAGCGCTCTTAGCTTTGAAGGAATCTATGATGCTTACGGGCTCAGGTGAATACTTTGAATCATCGTTTAGCAGGTTTCACGCCTACTAGAGCTTTCTTGTAGAACTACTCTTTATTCATTAAACAATATATGGCTCATTTACTGTACAAACTTGATAGGTGCAAGCATTTGCCAAAACTTGTTGCGGTTGTCGGGGGGAAACATTCGGGAAAAACCACGGTGATTGAGCATTTAATTGCTGAGCTGAAACGTCGCGGATACCATGTAGGAACTATAAAGGAAATGGTGAGGATTCCAACGTTAGATACGCCTGCCACTGAAACCGATAGATACAGCAACGCTGGGGCAGAAATTATAGTGGCCATTCCACGGGACGAAACCGTCGTATTCATCAAAAAAAGGCTTACAGTAAAAGAAGTTTTACCGTATCTTAAAGCGTTGGATTATGTTATTTTAGAAGGCTTCGAGCAAGAGAGAACAGATCCTAAGATAATTGCTGCAAAAACCGCTGATGAAGTAAAAGGCTACTTCGATGGCTTAGTCCTTGCCATTTCAGGTTTAATAATGGAATCTGAGGAAGAACGGAAGAAAGCTGAAAGGTTTCAGATTCCGATGTTTAAAAGTCTAACGCAAGCAGGAGAACTTGTTGATTTAGTAGAGCAAAAGCTGTAACGTTAAAAAAAATGTGAACACAAAATTTTTTAGCTGACTTCGATTACTACGACGCCTTCGACCCATCTTTGCGCATATTGATCATTGCCTATGATGAGCCTAAATGGTCCTTCGCCACCGTTTTTGAGGGGTGTCAAGAGTTTGCTGTCTTTTTGGTAAGCAATTATGGTGTTTTGCATCATTGCATCTTGTATTGAAATGGTAGTTCCGTAACCATCTGAAGCTTGAATATAAACTGAAGTGTCATTTGACGATATATGGGCTTGTTCTAGCAGTGTTCCAAGCGGAACGCCCGTGTAGTTGAAGACGCCGTTAGCTGAAGGTTGACCGCTTGAGGATATGGTAACTTGAACAGTTACTGGTGTGAACGTTTGAAGTTGGTTTAAAGTAACGTTCAAAGGATTGCTTACTTGTCCCTTGATTTGGAAGGTTCCTTCCTGCACCGGAGTTGGCCGCGTATAAAAATAGAGGGGAACTGCTGCCACAACTAAAACAATAATCAATGCCAAAGCGATTTTTGTTGTTTTCTTCATTTCTATTGCCTTATTTTCTATGAAACAGTTATTTGTGAAATATAACTAACCCAGTATCGTCCCCACTTGTAATCGTCGGTTGGCAGAACTAGGCGGTATGGTTGGCCATTAGCTGACGTTAAGTATTGCCCATTTTCCTGGTATCCTATTAGCATGCCTATGGACTGTACTTGCGAGACTGAATACACTTGGGTGTAGCCGTCGATACCGGTTACTGTGACGTTGGTTGCCCCTGATGGTATGCCGGCGGCTTGAAGAATACTCCATAAAGTGGCGCCTGTCCAGTTGGCTGTTATTTGGGGTTCGCCGCCTGGAGCAAATGCTGCTTGCACAGTTTTGGTTTCATAGTTTGTTATGTTGCTTCTTGTTAATACTAATGGATTAGTTGTTCCTGATATTGTGATGGTCCATGGTTGCAGGTTGATTTCATCAACACTATAAACGTTGTATGACGATGGAAAACTAGGCGTGATTAGTTTAAAGGGTCTGTTTGAGGTGTCAGTTATCCATTTGCCGTTCTCCACAAAGGCTAAGATTATTTCGTTGCCTGAATATTGGGTGCTGTTGTAGGCTTGATAGGTGTTTATGGTTTTATTATAGCCGTCTGAGCCGATTACGTTAATGTAACCTGAGTCCCAAGATGCGCCCGTTTTATTGAGGAGCTCAAGAAGGGTTACGCCGACATAGGTGGCTGTTTCGCCTTTGATTGTGCTTGTCAAATTTGTAAGCGACATCTCTGACAGGTCTTTTACTGTTAAGGTTTTTGGCGTTGAGATATCGCCTGTTATTGTGATTTGGCCTTGCGGTGGTTCTCCTGAGGGCAGAAGGTTGGCTTGTGCTGTTAATCCTATTATGTAGTATGTTGATGCAAGTGCAATTATAACTACAGCTATTACCGAAGCTGTAAGGGCGATTTTTTTATTTTTGTTCAGTGTTTATTTTTCCTCCGAAACCGATTTTTCCTATTCTAACGAGGAGCATATTTGCGATGAATCCACCTATGCAGCCGCTTATTGCCGCAACCACAGCCAAAAACGACAACACAACCGTTGGTAAGACTAGGACTAAAGTGCCGACTAAAATGGTCCCGACAACGTTAGCAATTGCCGATGCCCCCATGCAACAAAACCGCACAGCTGGCTTTGTGCCTTGAGAGCAGGAAAAAAGCATCTATGGCTAAGCCAGGTCCGAGGTAAATAACGAATGATAGGAGTCCGAAGTTGCCGAATGGCATAAGCAGGCTTATGAATGCTTGAGTGAGGGAGGTCATTGAGGCAGCGCCGACTTTACGTACGAAGCCGAATGCTAACACTGGCCACATCATGTACACTCCTCCTGCTACTGCTCCAGTAGGGATATAGAGGGGTCCGGTTATGGCAGCGACTAAAGGGTAAATTATGTTTTTTGTTGCTAAGCCCAAACTGGCGAAGAGCGTCATTAGGACCAGGTCTGTGGTTGCTATTTTTAGGTTGCCTTTGTGCAACTTTTGCATTTCCTGGTTCATGCTTAACTCCGATGTTATCACTTTGTAATATCGGTAAAATAAACCTTATGATGGACTAAAAATTCAAATCCAAATTAACCTAAAGGCTCTTCCCTGCATTCACGAAAGCTCTTTCAAAACAACATCAAGCCTCGCCTGAAACCTTCTGTACCGTGCAACAAGCTCTTTTCCAAAATCTGTAACCTCAGATGATCCACCGCTCTTCGCTCCACCACGAACTCGTATAACCAGCAATTGCCCAAGCCATTCCTCTGCCAAAGTAATCCGATGCAATGCATACCGATAAGACATGCCCAAATATTCTGCGGTTTCCAATATCGAGTGATACTTATCAACCTCCTCTAGCAATTCAGCTAAACCGTCTCCCAAGACTGCCTCTTTCTTTTCGTTAACCATCCGAAGCTTAATCGCATAACCTAAAGCACACACTGATTAGTCATCACTTGTTACTTAAGGACTTAGAAGAATTAAGTTTAGCGATTTCACTAAAGCCCTGACCTTATAACAAAAATATCATTCCGTCATTTAATATCATTATTGAAGAGTGTATATAATTGACTGTAAAATTGAGAGGGTAGAACATTACGCTTCTATAACATGCGCATTTTTTAGAACATTAACGTTCCCACAACCTTCAGTAACGTATCCAACTTCAAAATGTCTAACTTTTCGCCTATCCAACTCATCCAACACATCGTCCACGTCTTCCAGAACCACAGCGATAAGCATTCCGCCTGCAGTTTCTTTCGCTTCACCCTGCAACAATGGGTAACCAAAAATGTCGGCCAACACTGGCGTCCCACGAATCACCGTCAACTGATCAATCACAATATCAACTTTACCCAGAGCCGCCATGTTTCCAGCATGACCTTTAAGACCAAAAGCCCGTCACGTCAGTTGCGTCATGAACTGGAACCCTCTGCATCGCTTCAGCAACAGGCTTATTAGAACTAATCATTCCCTTAATCGCTCCATCAACAGCTGCGTCAATCAAATCTTCATGGGCATCTTTGAGCAATTCACTTGCTTCTTCTTCTTTCATAAACCTATACGCAACCATTGCAGGCGCAATCCCAAGTGGCTTAGTCAAAAACAAACTATCGCCAACTTGCGCTCAGCTTGCATCCTCTTCTCCATTCTATTTATTGCAAATAGTTTAATTATCTTAGGAGTATTTACTGATACAAGGAGAATTTTATGCCTCGAGCCTTCGTCTTGCTTAACGTTGAGACTGGTTCAGAAGATAATGTGTTAAAACAGCTCAGGAAAATTGGGGTTGTAGAGGAAGCCTATGTTTCTTATGGCGTATACGACCTTATCCTAAAAGTTAAGGCAGACACAATGGAAGAACTGAAAGAAGCTGTAACTCATAAAATCCGAGCAGCCAATCAAATCAAATCAACATTGACACTGATAATGATGGAAGAATAACGCACATATATTCTTCGGTGGCTATGGGTGTTAACAACGTTGGAAACTAGAACTCTTCTTAATGAATAATGTGCTTTTTCTTTTAGTAAAACTGGGGGAAGCGCTCTGTGGTTAATTCTTTTTAGCCTTTTTTATGGTTTATCGGTGAGATCTTATCTTCTGCGCGCGTTCATATGCGAATATCTCATTTGGGCAAATATTAACGTTCAGAATTGCATTTTTCAGCCTTTGGTGCTTCCCAAAAAGGACGGTTGGCGTGCGACAAGCTTCCAAAGGTTTTTCAGAGAGACCGTTATTCTTTTCGCAGTATTTGAGTCTTGGTCGTGGAGGGTACGAAATGAAAAGAGTTAGCCACGTTTTTGAATTGATAGGAAATACGCCCATGGTCAGAATAAACAGGATGACCCCGAGTCCCCGCGTGGAGATTTATGCAAAATTGGAAGGATTTAACCCGATGGGCTCCTTGAAGGACAGAATAGCCTTGCGGATGATAGAACGAGCCGAGGAAGAGGGAAGGTTAACTAAAGACAAGATAATCTTGGAGGCGACATCTGGAAACACAGGAATAAGTGTTGCATGGGTGGCCGCTCTCAAAGGCTACAGATGCGCAATAGTCATGCCAGAGTTTGTTTCTGATGAACGGAAGAAAATCCTGAAGGCTTTGGAGGCCAAGCTGATTTTTGTCTCAACAGAGGCAGGGGCAATTGAGAAAGCAAGGGAGATGGCGAAGAACGCACAGTATTTTTTTACGGATCAATTTGCTAATGAAATGAACTGGAAGACCCATTATCAAACTACGGGCGAGGAGATCTGGGAGCAAACAGAAGGGAGGATAACGCATTTTGTGGCTGGAATAGGAACTTCAGGAACCATCATGGGCGTCGCAAGGAAACTGAGAGAGTTTAACAAGAACATCCAGATAGTGGGCGTGCAACCTTCTCGCCCAGGTAGCAGACAGCAAGGGCTGCTTAACCTACAGGAATTTTGCCCGGAGATCTGCAAAACTGATGAGTTGGATGAGATGCTTATGGTTGAAGATGAGGACGCTTTTAGAACAGCGCGAGACCTTCTCCTGAAGGAAGGGCTTTTCGTTGGAATTTCTTCAGGGTCCGTGATGTGTGGAGCGATTCGTAAAGCTAAGGAAATGAATGAAGGACTAATTGTAGCGCTTTTCGGAGACCACGGCTTCAAATACCTGAGTACGAACCTTTTTGGTTAACAATCGTATGAGTTGCAGTGGACTATAGCTATTCATTGAAAGCGCGCCAGCTTGTCGAGACTGATGGTATGGGAAGTGTTAAGGGTAGATGGCGCTCACGCCATACCATGAGCGCCTCTGTTTGTGGGTTGGATGTGCATAAGGATAGTACTTATGCGACTATTTTGAATCCTGAAGGGAAAATAATCAACCAGATGAGAATGACTAATGAGAAAGTGCTGTCGTATTTGTCTCACTTTAGGGTGGGCAAGGTTGCGATGGAAGCTTCTACTCCGGTGGCGTCGTTGTATAGGCAGTTGATGAATGAGGGTTTTGATGTTGTTGTTTCTCATCCTAAGAAGACTCGTTATATTGCGGAAGCTAGGATTAAAAGCGACAGGGTTGATTCAAAGGTTATTGCTGAATTGGCGAGGTTGGATGCGTTGCCGCTTGCGTATGTTCCTGACAAAGAAACCGCGGATCTGAGAGAAAAGGTGAGGCGAAGAGCGTTTCTTGTAAGGGAACGTGTTAAGCTTCGAGTGAAAGTTAAGAGTTTTCTGACGTATGAAGGAATTAAGTGGCCTGCTGAACATGGCTTATTCACACGGAAAGGTATTGAGTGGTTGGGCTCTTTGAAGTTTGAGTCTGTTGATTCTTATCTTAGAATTATGAGCATTTTTGATGAGGAGATTCGGGTGCTTTCTAAGGAGCTTGAGGGTGTGGCTAGGGAAGATGAGGATGTTAAGTTGCTGATGACTGTTCCGGGATTGGGTTATTATTCGGCTTTGCTTGTGAAGAGTGAGATTGGCGACGTTAACAGATTTCCGTTTGGAGAGCGACTTTGTAGCTATGCTGGTTTGGTTCCCTCTACTCATGCGTCTGGTGGCGTGGTTAGGCATGGAGGTATCACTAAGGAGGGTAGTCGTTGGCTGCGTTGGGTGATGGTTGAGGCGGCTCAAACACATGTGCATAAGTATGATACTTCCATAACTAGGGCGTATCAGGGAATAGCTGAGAGGAGGGGCAAAAGAACAGCTACGGTTGCAGCAGCTCGTAGACTGTTGCTGTGTTGCTATTCGGTGTTGAAGAATAAGCGTCCGTATTATGATCAGGCCTGAACTTTCCTCGTTTTTCACACTGTCCCTTTTGTGGACGAGAGACTGATTGAGGAAGCCTGGATGCGTAGCCATATTGCCTCTTTAGTGTGGGCGAATAGGTGTTTGCCTCAATCGACTGCGAGGA
>JBEKFM010000039.1:0-28571 GCA_050013315.1 Bathyarchaeia archaeon | reverse complement strand
TTTTAGACAACACGCCGTAATTTAGCATGCAAACAACCCGAAGGGCTAATTATTGTGCCTATATCCTAATAAGACCTTCGTTTTAAAGTCTAAAGCCTAATTACAGCTAAGGTCTAATGATATTTTGGTCAATTATGCGCTGACCACCAAATAATTGAATTACCGATGCAACATATACTGCAAACTCAAACAAGATAGTACCTATCGCCGACGCCGCACTCCTCATCGCTACGATGTTTCAACAATTGGTCCACCTTTATTGCATGCCTGAAGCATGTCAGCGAATAATTCTATGCTTAGCCACATTTTTGTTTCAGTAATTGACTTTTCTAAAATGCCTGCGTAAAATGGTGCCCCAACATTTGCTTCGAACAGCAGCGAATTATCTGAAATCACAATTGAATTCGCTGGTTGAGCTTGTTGACAGCTTGTCTCTACCGCCAATTGAATGCACTCTGAACTTGTTTTTTTAATTTGCTCTGGCAGCCGAGCAAGAGTTGACTTTTGAAGGCTCCAACCGTATATAGCCTATTTAGAACGTTTTTTATTTCTTATTAGCCGGTCGTGACTATTGTACTATAAGGCCCCTTTTGTTACTGACCTTAGTAAGAAGATTCGTCAAAAAAGGTAAACGCTTTCAAGAATGTTTTTCAGTTGAGGTACTTAGTCTGCCCAGGGCTTTTATTAAAGTCAAAGTTGGATGGGGAGATTTCGTGGAATGAGCTAGTCGAAGTTGATCTTATGCTCTATGTTAAAAAGGGTGAAGTGTTGCAGGATTATCGTTGTCACGAGAGTTTTCAATAATAAAAAATCGTGGTGGTGGTTTGAATGTACAAGGCGAAATCGCAGAATTATTGATAGTGTATGTTTTTGCGTTTTTTGCAGTGAATTGCCGGTTGTGTAGCTGCGTTGTTCAAGTACACAATAATGTTTATTAAGACTTGCTACACGTGGTATTTTGTACGTGGGGGAATCATGGCGAAACTAAAGTTCTCAATAACAACCGCAGTAGTAGCATTGGTAATAATTGGAATATCTTTAGCACTTACCACCTATGCAGCCATAACCACAACTTCCACTTTGTCTTCCATTGGGGCAGTGTCCACATCGGCAAACTTAGGCGTGTACTCTAACAGCGCATGCACCACTCCCCTGAGCTCCATAAATTGGGGAACCATAACTGCCGGAGGAAACACCACTCAGACAATCTACATCAAAAACACGAGCAGTGGAGTTTCACTAACACTGAACATGACGACAACTGGCTGGAGTCCAACAAGCGTGAATGGGCCAGCAACCATAACATGGAGCCAACAAGGCGCGGATCTCCAACCCGGACAATCAATAGCTGCAACCCTAACCCTGACTGTATCCTCGAGCGAAGTTGGCATAACAAGCTTTAGCGTCCAAATAAACATCGGCGGCACAAGTCCATAGCTAAATTAGGCTCAGCTGGTAACACCGACTTTAGCTTCCAAATAAACATTACCGGCACCAATCCGGTTAAAAAACTCTCTCTACCCATTTTTTTTCCCCAAAACTCGCCCATTTGCTTTAACCAATTTGCTTATTTGGCTTATTCATTGGTCTTTGGCTTTTTTGGTTAATTGTCTATGCTATTTTGACAATGGCGGTTATGTTGTTTGCTACTACTGCTGTAAGTGTGAAGATTGATATGACATATCCTGAGTTTAAAAGCTTTTTTGCGAAGGGTGAAACTTGGTCACTGATTTTAGTTTTGGTTTCGGCTATGTAGAAAACAAGTCCTGCAAGCATAACTGCCAAGAGCTTCACAATGCTAAAAATAAGCATGTTCGATCTTGTCAATCCGGCGAACAGAGGATTGGTTTCCGTTGCTCCGAAGAAAACCATCCCTACAATGGTTGTCAACCAATCTACCGTACCTACAAGAATGAGCGTCATGCAAAACAAAACTTCTCTCTTAACCATGCTTCTTCTTCTGCCTTTTCAAATTTCACTTAGAATGAATAGGCGAAAGATTCAGTTAACTATTGCTAATGTTGATCTGTCATAACTGATATGCAGCTATACTTGAGTTTTCACATAATTAGTTCAAAAACCATTTTCAATTCATAAGATTTTTGCGACTAAAGTGTCAAAGTTAGCGGTATTTGCGTTGTACACGAAGAACAAGAGTAAACAAACACAGTAACCTCTCGATTTTCTTGGTTACTGTTTTTCCAGTTCATCAAAATATCTTACGCGTTGACTAACGCTTCGTTTTTTGTTATGTTGACTAACCGATTGTTTCTACAAGCATCTTTTTAAGATGATTGCGCCATTTTTCATTTTTAGTCTTTTCACCTATTCTTTCTCGATATCCTATAAATACTTGAAACGTTCCAAAGCCTTAGCGTTCTAAGAGGCGGTTTAGTTCTACTTCAATATCGAAGCCCTTTTGACTTGAGTTTCCAGTTTCTCAAAATGTCCGCGTCAATAACCCTTAAGCCGGTTAGGGTGTCGTTTTTTCGTAAAAACTCGTAAATTTCATCAATTTGAAAGTTGAATTTTGAAGCTGACCATCAATTCATATTTTGTCGTAATAAATTAATTAAATTCTTTTATTGTGTATTGTTTTTGAGTGAACTGTATGAAAGAAACTTTAGACTTGAAAAGCAGAAAAGAACTCGAAGATAAAATCTTGGCTCTTTTCGGCGAAAATATGCAGGTATTATCCAAAGAATTTCAAATGCTACTAGCAGACGATTTAGTTACAGCCTTCGAGAGTAGGCTTAAGGTTCTAAATCATGGACAATTTCCAATGGATCCCATTGTTGAAACTGCCTCAGCAATCGAGGATCAACTGATCAAAGCATGAAATGTGCTTACCCTATCTCTTATTGCTTAGTAGCACAGGACCTGAGTTCGATATTTTCTTAGTCTTAGACGAGGTGCCTGTTCTCTTTTCGCAAGGCAAGAATTTAGACGAAGATATGTGCTAGAGTTATTTATTCCAAACACTTCTTGTTTTCCATTCGGATCCCATCTTCGAAAAGTGGCATTGACCTAAAGAGGCGGACTTGCTCTTTGTCACTGTTTCAAAAACTCTGATTAGAAAAACCCAAATTATATTAAGCGTAGAAACGCCTGAGCAAACCGTCAGGTTGCGTGAAGCCAACCGCGTCCACCTTTCTTAGGCTGCTGAACCTCCCGCTTATTAGGAACATACGACATAGCATGTTTGTTTCTCTGAGGTCCGCGACCGGTGATTTTAGTTTTTACGAACTTATTCCAGCCTCCCACATTAACATCTGGTTGAACAAAACGATTAGAATCTTCAACCATATGTTGCTCAAGAATCTCCTTGAAACTAAGAGCCTTAAAATCCCTTGTTGCATGGATGATGGTGCCACGTTCCACGCGCAAGAATGTGTAGTCACTCACCGAAACTCCCTCAGCTCTCGTCTTATCATTAAAGCATTCACTCCACAAGAGTTTCCATTGAACCTTTAGCTTCTCCACCAATTCCTTTTGCGCCTTCGCTTTGCCTTCAAAAGAATCATCATTAGGAGACTGAGGGGAATAGTTAGTAACCTGCAACTGTTTGCTTCCTTTTTTACTCACAAAAATGCTCCTCGAACTATTTAACAATTATTCTAGAAAAAAACATAAACTTTTCTATAAAATTTATTATGCACATTAAAAAACAACTTTTAAACTTTTAATTCCAAAAAACCCTAGAAAATGAGGAAGCAATTGAGCTGTCAAACCTCTTTCGACTATTTTGAAGACCTTGGTGGCGTCAAACTATTTAAGAAATTTGACTTAAAAATGCAAATAAGTGGGTTCGATTTCATTTAACTTTGAATAGTTGAGAAAATCCTAGCACACCATGGGGCTTTCGCTAAAATGTTCCAGTAAAAGCGCGCCATACTTGAAGAAAGAGATTAGCAAGAGCAAGTGTTGCGTTTAGTCGTGATCAACGAGTCTGGGTCTCATGAGATGATTGTTAGGGGGAAGGTTTCGGGCTTCGTTGTTGCTGCTGTTGTGTTAGTGGTGAATTTGTTTCTTTTGCTGGATAAAGGCTTTAGTTTTCTGGGCTTTCTCTTGGTTCTGCTCTTGATTGTTGTGGGCGCTAACGCAGCTTTCTCTTTGATTGACGGAGAGCAGAGCAACTGAAAAACGATAAATCAACTAAATAAGCCAGTAAGCCAGCATTCCGCTTGTTTCAGACTTCGAGATCTATCTTCCAGTTGTAGCACGCGATATCTATGCTTATGGCAGCGGAAGCCTCGGGCCTTCCCAAATTTAAGATATGAAAAAAAGATATAGTTTGATTTATGGACATTATGACGAATGCTACGGGAATTGACAAAATTAGCAAAGTGCGCTTCTCAACAAACCTTATTTCAGTTTGACTGCAATCGTTTGCTAGAAAAGATATGCTTAAACGAAAGAGAGTAGCTACGTTCGTTGTGTTGCCTTTTGCTGTTTTCACATGGCTGATTGGATGGTGCATGTGTTGGACAGGCGAAAAAAAGGTGACGCGCCAAAGCAAAAACCTCAGAATCAAATGAGCTAACTCTGATTGCAGTTGCGCCGACGGAATATTTTTAGAGTTAAGACACTAAGTATCGTTTTGTTTACTAATTATTAGTGAAAGTTGGCTTAGCGTTGGCTGATGTTACTTGAAGCGATTGTTTTGCTTTGAGCGTTCTTTCTTTTCTTTCTGTGTTCGGCAGCAAGAGCTTTGATTGCGCGATTCATGGCCTGTAAATCTGGCAAAAGCAGTATTTCGGTTCCGCAATCGCAATTAATGATTGGCAAATGCTCCTTCAAGTGCTTATCTGCATTAGCGTTTTTATCCTCTAATATGTTTTCAATTCTTATTGCCTCAGTCGGCAAAAGTTTTTTAAATTTAGTCCAGCTCATCTGAACACGAAATCTCCATTTATTTTCTTGATTAGTAACGTCGCCGATTCCTTCAACTTTTTCAATATTTTTGCCTCTAGAAGGGTTGAATCGATGTTTTTTTGGTGGAAGAGTTTTTGCTATTTTGCTAAACATTTTTTGTGAATTACTTATTCAGAATGTGTTTCTTCTTTGCTTCGTCTTTGGGAAGAACCATACCACTTGAGGATCTCACTGCTAGCTTTTTGAGAATATCCCTGCTTTTTCAGCAAAATGTCTGTCATAGAACTGTTTTCTTCTTCAAAATTCAAATGCGGACCCTTCTTTTCCTTATGTAACACACATTTTGTCTATTATACGTATGTTGTTGTCATTATGCAGTCACATGGTGCATCTGCGTATTAATGGAATTAAAGAAACTTTTGCTTAAAACAGAATAAGCCGACAACTATGAATGTTTCGAGAGTTTAAGTCTTCTGCTGCTCTTCTCATCTGCTTGAGACCGACTGAAAGTGCCAAACGTACCGGTCGTTTAGCAAGTTACGTGGATTAGCGCTGTGAACCTCCGTTCCTCATGGTTTATTTTTTTGATTATTTCAGGGGTGGGTTCGATAACTGCGTTATATTTTTGGAGAATCGACAAAGCATCGGGAGTAATCGGTAGTGCTGCTTCGTGTCCTGTTCCAACGTAAACTGTTTCAGGTTTTTCGTATTCTAGGAAATCGAGTTCTCGTTCCGAGAGTGGAGTATGTCCATAAAGCGGCTTTAGGTCCTTGGATAATTTTTTCTTTCTTTTCGTGATTTTTCTACTTGCATGAATAATTATGTCCTTCTTGTATTTGACGCCGTCAATTTTTACCCAGCCAAACTCGGATTTCAATTAGCACACCCACTTTCTATATTGTCCAACAGGCTTTTTTGTTTATGCTATCTTTTTCAAACGGTTTATTCATTTGTATTGTTTAGAAAAACGTAAATAAGTTTGGAAATTCCTATAACTTTGGACGATGAGAAAATCGAGGTACGGTGAAGCTGAAGGCGGGGTTAATTAAGCTGGAGGCTTATGAAAGCTTTTTCCGCTATTGAGTCCAAATAAAAAATTTCGTCACTATATCGGTAAGTTATCGAGGTACGAAGACGCTTAGGGTGGATGACATCTTTTTCCGCTACCGAGTCCATTTACACATCCCATTTCGCCAAAGTAAACCATTCATTAATGCGGGCCGTATTTCCAGCATCACATTATTTTTTTGTTGTCTTTTTGTCTAAGTTGTTTTGGGTTGCTTTTTTGTTTCTGGGTATGGATAGGTTGCATGATGAGTATTAAAAAGTCCTAGAAAGTCCCACAAAGTCCCTGTAAAGTCCTGGGAAGTCCTAGGAAGTCCTGGGAAGTATTGGGAAGAGTGGGTTTAGATTATTGTTAACCAAAAGGGTTTGTTTCTGAATGATGTTGCAGAAGCTGAATCGCCTAATGGTTTCCAGGTTGATGAGATGGATTATAAGCTAGAGTGTCTGAGGATCCACAAGTATTCGTGACCATCGTCAGTTTGTTAGGTATAAGCTTTCGTTTCTCTCGGTTTGCAAGTTCTAATTTATAGCGAAATCAAAAACAAGGGCAAAACAGAATTAATTTTTCTCATAAAACTAACATTTGCATGATTTATAGTTTTATTAAAATAATGGGGTAAATTAGATTTTGATAAAGAAAGAAGCGGGGGAATTAGGCTCTTATTTAGTATGGCTCTTTTTTCCCAGTCATATACGCCCAAACGCCGACAAGCACAACTGTTAGGCATGCACCGGCAAATCCTGAAATCATGAAGCTTGTTATACCACCCAGCAACGGCAAAACTGACAACATCCAAGGGATGACAAAGACTGCTGTGACTTGCGCTATAACGCCTGCTAAGAAGCCTAAAAGAGCGATTACACCGAATATTTTTATTCTACTATCCATTCATTTCACCTTTTTATTTTAGCATTAGTTCACGCTTCTTTTTAGTCTAACTTACATTTTTTTGTCTAATCGCTTTAGTGCTACCACCATCTTTTACTCTTATAGTTAAAGGCTAAAACCATTTTTTATGCGACGTATATCTGTACATATATACGTGCATATTTCCATCATATTAACAATGTATAAGATAGTTTTCTGCATTTTTGTCTTGCAGAGGTAATTTAAATTGTCAGAAAGATTTGCAAAAAAGTGGGAAAGTAAACGGGAAGATGAGCCATTCTCAAACCGCATCAAAGACGCTGTAAAGCCACCAGGTCCATTGAAGCCACGACTTGACTTCGCCGTTCGACGCATCGACCTTCAAGTGCAGAAACTTGATCAAGCCACAGACAGGTTCAGCCAAAGAGACAAAGCAATCTTTGCCAGAATAGTTGACGCTTACGCGAAACATGATAGTGCACGCGCAAATGTTTTCGCCAACGAATTAGCTGAAGTTCGAAAAATGTCAAAGTTAATAATGAACGCTAAACTTGCACTCGAACAAATCACATTAAGGTTACGAACAGTATCAGAACTAGGCGACGTAGTATCAACCTTAGGTCCAGCTGTGGGGGTTCTGCGTTCAGTCAAGGCAGGCTTAGTAAGCGTGTTTCCGGAAGCAGAAAGTGAACTAGGCGAAATTGGCAACATGCTGAGCGGAATAATGATCGAAGCAGGCCAGGGTTCAGGAATGACACTAAACTTCGACACAGTAAATGAGGACGCAGCAAAGATTCTTACCGAAGCAGCAACAGTCGCAGAGCAGAAGATAAAGGACAAGTTCCCAGATCTGCCACCAGGAATGCCATCAGCCCCAGTCTCACAAACAGAGAAATCAACACAGGGTTTCTAAAATAGGAGGAAAAAACAAACATGTCTAACTCCAATCTTTTTCTTTATATTGGTAAACCTATAAAAAACGAGTATGGTCGGATAGTTGGTAAAGTTGCATCTTTCGCATTAACGCCAAGTGGAAAGTTTGACGCCGTATTTGTCGAATTTGGTGATGGTCAATTCACAAAACAATCCATGGAAAACTTGAAATTTAATGGTGCAGACGTCACATTCGTATCAAAAATCAAAAACCAAGCCACTATTTTATGTGACCAAATACCACTAATTTGGCGAAAAGACGACGCTCTAAAAGGCTTAAATGAAAAAAGAAAACTCTCTCCAGAGATCTACCAAGAACTCCACAACAGTTTCACTAGCGTACTAACCCAACTAAAGAAGGATGCTCAAGTCATAATCGACGAAGCCGTCGTAGAAATCGAACGATGCAAAGAAGAAATAACATCCCTCAGCTACGCCATCGCTAACTTGGAAATTGAACACGAGATAGGCAAAGTTGATGAAGAAAACTACAAATCGGCCTTCGCACTGCTCCAAGAAACCTTAAAGCGAGCAACGTCAGAAAAAACTGACTTCGAGCTGACAAAAAGCAAAGTTTCCAGCGTATTGCTAGGTGATTCACAAGACGTTATGCAAAGAACCAAAACTTACGCAGAACAGGTAAATGTTGCACAAAAACTGCCCGAACCTCCAGTGGTTGTATACGTGAAAGAATTAGGTAAAGCTGGCATCTAATCGCCAAAAAAGAGTGGAAGAATCGTTTCTATGGAGGGGATAAGGGATCAAAGGACTAAGTAATCCAACCCCTCCACCTGTTCGTGAAGTCGCCACTAAATCTATCACTACTCTTAAAATTCAGCAAAACAAACTAGAACAGGCAAGTTACCGCCTAAAAGAACGGGACCGGGCACTTTTTGAAACTTGCATGGGCGCACTAAAAAAGAATAACAGAGAGAAAGCTGCTATGTGCGCTACTGAGTTGGCCGAAGTCCGAAAAATTGTAAAGTTTCTTTATAATGTTCAGTTAGCTATTGAACGTGTAATTCTTCGTCTCGAAACAATAAAAGAACTAGGCGACATTGTTGCTGATTTGAAGCCCGCATTGAGGTTGCTTCAAGGTGTTTCACAAGAATTATTCCAGATTCTCCCTGACGTTAGCTCAGAACTAAATACAGTTAATGAAACTATCCAAGAAACACTTCATGCAACAAAGATTTCAGCTGACGAAGAATTGATTCCGGTTGGAAAAAAGACCGAAGGCGGCGAAGAAATACTGAAAGAAGTTACCTGTTTTATGCAGCAGAAATTAGCTGAAAATCTCCCAGAACCACCTGTGACTTCGCCAGTAAAAGAGAAAACGCCAATTAAGGAGCTTGTTGCCCTTACAGCCACTTCTTCACAGATGATTGGACACGAAACTTCTGAAGAAACCGGATTCGACCCGTCAAAGGCTATATTCTCTTACAAGAAATCAGAAATTAAAGAGTTTTCACTAAAGGTTCAGAAGCCATGTTTAGAAGATGTGCTTCTTGAATACGTCCGCAAAACTAACGGTGAGATAGATTTAAGTCGCTGCTCAAGTGAACTGCAAACTTCCAATGCAGAAATTGAACGTGCCCTTGAGAATTTGGGAACAAAGGGCAAAATAAAAATTGAGTTAAAATCGCCTGAATAGGAGAAGAACAAAAAATGAGCGCCTCAAACGAACTAGAAAAAGCAGCAACAGCTTACGCCTTAGATGCAGTTCGCTTAGATAAGCAAGGGCAAAAAGGCAGAGCCATAACCTTCTACCAGAAAGCAATCGAGAGCCTTTTGCAACTTGTGCAGCTTTACCCCGAATACGGCTTGAATAAAGTTTACGTTCAAAGAGCAATCGCTTACCAAGAAAGAATAAAAGCGCTGCAAGGAGCCGTTTCATCGACTGAAATGAATGAGGCAAGCAACAATGACGGTAACGGTGGAGGAGCAACCATGGAAGGCAACGGCAGTGGAAACGGAAAACCAAACAATGAAGAACTCGTAATCACCGAGAAACCCAAAGTTAGCTGGGAAGAAGTCGTGGGCTTAGATACCGCCAAAAAAGCAGTTAAAGAAGCCATTGTTTATCCAGTTCAAAGGCCTGATTTATTTCCCTTAGGGTGGCCACGCGGTATACTGCTTTTTGGTCCACCTGGTTGTGGCAAAACTTTGTTGGCGGCAGCAGTTGCAACAGAGATTGATGCTAACTTCTACTCTATTGACGCAGCATCCATCATGTCCAAGTGGCTTGGAGAAGCAGAGCAGAATGTTGCCAAATTGTTTGGTTCCGCTCGCAAATCCTCAAACGAGGGTAAACCAGCTATTGTATTCGTTGACGAATTAGATTCCCTTATGGGTCAGCATTCGAACGAGGTCGGCGGAGAAATTCGAGTCCGCAACCAGTTCCTAAAGGAAATGGACGGAATTGTTGACAAGGGCAAGGCTCTTCACGTTTACGTTATTGGCGCAACGAATAAGCCTTGGGATTTGGATTGGGCGTTTATTCGGCGTTTCCAGAAAAGAATTCTTGTTCCATTAGCTGATCACTCTACTAGATTGAGCATGCTTAAGCTTTACTCAAGCAATCTCCAAATAGACACGGACGTTGATTTACATGAGTTAGCTCGACTTTCTGAGGGCTTCTCAGGAAGCGACATACGTGATGTTTGTCAATCTGCCCAGCTAAAACTTATCGGAGAATTCTTCGAGTCAGGCAAAGCAATGGATAAAGAAGCCAAGCCAAGAGCGTTGACAATGGCCGATTTCCGCCAAATCTTGGAAGATCGCAAACCAAGCGTCTCCTTAGATATGTTGTCGATGTATAACAGGTGGTTCGAGGCTTTCAAAGCCTTGTAACCTGGAGGGCAAAAAGCAAAAGCCAAAAACAATGGGTTGGGTGGAAAGGTTTGGAGAAATTATATTTTTGCACGCTCTCCCTTCTCCCCCCTCAACTATCTCCAAACCCCACAACCCAATAAATTCTTATTTTCATATGCTGGTTTTTTTAGGGTTACTTCATTTCTTCTCTGAAGGTTTCTTCGAGCATTTTCTTATTTATGCCAATTTCATCTGCTAAGCGTTTAACCTGCTTCACATAAGTGCGAAATAGGCTTTGCAAAATCTCGGCTTTTTCTTTTTCCGAAAGTTCTTTTTCTTCTGCCAACAACAGCGCAAACCATTTCCCGAGGTTCGTCAGCTGGTATGTTTTCACCCAGATGATTCTTCCTTCCTTATCGTTTTTCTCCATGCTTTCGTTCAAAACACCTAGCTTGGTTAGGGCTTTCAGGTTTTCGATTATTGTCTTGTTTGAGTAATTTAGGTTTTTCACAAGGTCTTTTTGATAGATGTTTTTTGATATGCCTTGTTTAAGTGAAAGTCTTAAGAGGTCAACACCCGCCTTTGAACCAAATATTGCGCTAAGAATTTTATCCTTTTTCTCAGTTGGCAGAAATACTACATAGGGATGTAACTTTTCAGCCATAAGATTCCCTTGTAAAAGCATATCCTTCCTTTTTACATTTAAGAATTATGCTTTTCCCACTAGCATTTTGGTGCTTGAGAGGAATCATCTAAGAAATAACTGTACAATTAGCTGCTTTACGGTCGCCTCTCCAATTAATATTGTCTAAAAATGCAAACTTTTGAAAAAACTGCTTATAAACGCTCTTGGTTAAAAGCTCTTATTTGCGATTTCGGTCTAATTTTGAAAAACCGTTTTATAGTACGAAGTTGTTTTGTTGGAATTTGAACGGATGAGGCAATTCATGCGAAAAAGCATAGTTTATTCCTTTGTTGTGTTGATCCTGCTGTCTTTAGGGTTAACTCTAGTTCCGAGCGCACATAGTCAACCGGAAAACATCAAGATTGTAAGCTACAGCTATTATGTTGACTCATCGGGCTTTCTCGAAGTGGTCGGTGAAATTCAGAATACGGGTACTAACACCGTCGCCTCAGTTATTTTGACAGGTTCCGTATATTCTTCAGACGGGACGGACCAAGGAGATTCTCGCGCTCAAGCTTGGGTGGCATACCTGACACCACAGCAAAAAGCGCCCTTCTACATGACGTTTTATTCGCCGAATAACTCTCCAAACGGACCCTGGTCTTTAGGAGACGTCTCTAACATTAAGCTCACAGTTTCTACTGCGGACGCAACAAGCAGCTATCAATACCAAGACTTAAAAATTAAAAGCAGTTCAGCAACAATTGGCACTAGTGGAGACTTTAGTGGTGCTTACACGGTCAACGGAATAATTCAAAATACAGGCAGCCAAACGGCTCAAAACTTAACAGTAGTCGGAACCTTTTACAACTCTACCGGTGCCGTAGTCGCTGTAGGATACACAAATTATCTAACTCCTGCTTTTCTATCCCCTTCTGGAACAATTTCATTCCAAGTCAGCGCATTCGACTTAAATCAGACAGGAATAACTTTGGGTGAAAAAATAACAAGCTACTCGCTTCTAATCCAAGCTCTAGGGCCAATTCTCCAAGGTACTGCACCGGTGATTACTTCATCCCCAAGCCCTGCAAGCTCTTCGTCTCCAAGTCTAACAAGCTTCCCATCAAGTTCTCCATCAGTCTCGCAATCTCCGGTCGCCAATCCAACTAATTCTTTGAAACCGGATTTAATCTATGCAATAGTAGTTGTAGTTGGAATTCTCGCAGTCGTTGGAGCTATCCTGCTGCTAAGGAAACCAAAGCGTCAGAACACGGTAAAAGCGGCAAAAAGCACGAAAGAAACCATGGTCGGAATTTTGCGCTATCATTTTTAGCAAACCGCAAACAATATTGGCTTGCGAAATGTGTCATTGTTTAAATATTTCTTTCGTACACTGGTTTGTTTATGAGCTTCAGACCTCAAACTGGTTCACGTCGAAACGCTGCTCGGCAATTCTCAAAGTCCGCGCATGAAAAAAGAGCAAAAGAAAAAAAGCAGCGTCTATCTGGTAAGTACCTTCAAGAAGAGACTGAGATCTCTGCAAAAGAGGTTGTAGCGAAAACCCTCGGTGGCTTAAGCAAACTTGGCAATCAAATTTTTGCGCTTTCGCCTTTCAGTCAATATTTTGATGATTGGCTTGTAAATCTGCGGCAAATAATTTCAGAATTTGAGTCAAACCCCACCATAAAAATTGACGAGCAATTCGTTAAGGAGCGTTCGCAGATTTTCCTTGACGTGGAAGGCGCACTTGCAGAAAAAAGGCTTCAAGAATCAAACCTCACCGGAGAAGCAAAAGCCCTAGCTGACAACAACCATCTTCTAGTGGAAACTGATAAAGAATACGCTGAAAAAACAAGAGAACTAAGCTTCAAAAGAAACGCAGACGTTCAACGCTTAAACCATAAAATCCTCGAATTAGACGACGACCTAGCCAGCCAGCAAGAAATAAAAATCAGCATTTTCAAACCAATAGCCAGAAGAAGAGCCGCAGAAGAGCTTGCGCAAACAAAGCAAAACCTGAAGTCTACAAAGAACGAGTTAGAAGTGGCACTCCAGACCTTCACCGCTGAACAAGAGAAACTACACGACAATTATGAAAAGAAGAAACAAGAGATTACACAGAGAGTGGAAAGTTTACATGAAGAACTTGAAAAACTCGAAACCGACACTTCCGCAAACGCAAGGCAAACAGGATGCGATGCGCTGGTTAATGCCATCAGCACCCTTCTCCAAAGAACCCCCATTCCGCCTGAGCAACAATAAGCAGGACTTACTGCTCACTTATTCTACCGCTTGACTAACTGTGCAAACGAATTTATTTTTTGATTCTCCAGTCCACGTTTGGTTCTGGCATGTTCATCAGAATTTTTAGCGATTTAATTTCATCCCTCTGTGCTCAAACTTCACTTTCTAAGCAGCCGCCTTTGCCTCAACCTTTTTCTTGAGTTGTTCGACTTCACGTAAAAGGTTCTTCTTTTCCACTTCTAAATTTTTTATTTTTTTAATACTATTCTTGAGGTCGACTATTTCCGGTAATTTATTGGTATGTTTTCGTTTTCGACGTTTAATGGCTATTAATGTAAGGATTAAAATGATTGCTGCGCCGGTTGCGATGGCGGAAAGCGTTAGTCCTAACAATGGTGCTGCCGGCTTTGTTGAGGACGGAGTGGGGGTGGGTGATGGCTTCGCCGTTGAAGTAGGAGTAGCCGTGGGTGTGGTCGTGGGTTTAGGTGTTGAACCTGGTGCAAGGGTCAGAGTAGCAGTTGGGGTAGGTGGTGGCGTTGCTGTCGACGTAGGAGTAGATGTAGATATAGGCGTTGCGGTCGGAGAAGGCGTAGAAGTAGTTGGAGTTGGTGTATGAGTTGGAGTCGGCGTTGGAGTGGATGTTTGTGTTGCAATCACTGTAAACGAGTTACTCTCTCCAGTGTGAGTGCCATCAGTCGCTGTTATAGTAATGCTTAAACCCGCAGTAGTTACTGTAACCGCAGTTGACCCCGCACCTTTAATGAAAGCATTCATAGCTCCAGGATTGATGGATCCAGCAGAATACGTTAAAGACGGCGTACCGGTATAGCTTGTAGCTGTGTTGTCATACGCGTCTTTGGCTGTGACCGTTATGCTAAAAGGCGTACCAGTAGTCTGGGTCGCAACATTATTAAAGATAAAGTGATCCAGACCAGCAGGATTAACGGTCAAACCAGCAGTGTAAGCCGTGGAAGCATAGGTTCCAGTAACTGTCCAAGAGCCGGCAGTAGCAGAAGTGTAAACGTTGCCATTCCATGAACCGCCAGCACCAGAACTTATGCTCCAATTCGTTGAAGAAGTAACATCCCAAATGTTACCGTAAGCGTCAGAAGCCTTAGCCGCGTAAGTTTCACTGTTTCCAGCCGAGATAGTCGCCGAGCCAGGAGACACTGCTTCGCTCACAGAAGTAGCATGACTCACGGTAAACGGGTTACTCGTTCCAGTATGACCGATACCATCATTCACACCAAGAGTAACGCTTGAACCCGCAGTAGTTACTGTAACCGAAGTTGACCCCACACCATTTACGAAAGCATTCATAGCTCCAGGATTGATGGATCCAGCAGAATACGTCAAAGACAGCGTACTAGAGTAACTTGTAGCTGTGTTTCCATAGGCATCAACAGCCGTAACAGTTATGCCGAAAGCAGAACCCGCAGTCTGAGAACTACTAATAGCACCGAAGACAAAGTGATTCAGACCAGCAGGATCAACCATGAAGCTGGCACTCGACCCAATCGCTCCACTAATGTCAGTAGCGGTGATAACGTCAGAACCCGCCTGTATGACAGTAACGGAACCGGTCCAAACACCACCAACTAAGTCACCGGTAATCGTCGGGCTAATCGTACCAGAAGTATCACTCAAAGCGGGAGTGCCACTGTAGTTTGTAACCGTATTCCCACAAGAATCCACAGCTGTAATCGTCACACTAGAAGACGTGCCCGCAGTCTGAGGACTACTAATAGCACTGAACTCAAATTGGGCCAGAGGACCTGGAGTAACCGTCAAAGATGCCGTGCCAGTGACACAAGAACCGTCATAAGCCGTAACTGTCCAGGAGCCAGCAGTTGCAGAAGTGTAAACGTTATTGCTCCATGACCCTCCAGCGCCACAGCTTATGCTCCACGTGACTGAGTCAGTTACGTCCCAACTGTAGCCGCAAGCGTCGGTAGCTGTGGCCCTGTACGTCTCGGGGTTTCCAGCGGTAATCGCGTCTGTAGCGGGAGAAACCGTGATGCTAACAGCAGTACCCTCGGCTTTGGATTGAATACTCGCAAGTGCGCAGATTGATAAAAGAAGTAGAAATGCGATAATTAGGATTTGTAATTTCTTCATGTTCTTTTATCCTGTTTTCTTGTTGACTTGGACTTGCAATTCCGCGATATTGGTCGGCTCGTTTATTTGGTGTATTTGGAAAGTTAAGTATCTTAGATAAGCAGCATGTTAACACTTTCTCCTACTTTACTCTTCATATGAGTACTGATTGATTCTTAATTGTGTAGGTATATTAGTTGTTGTATATGTGCTTGGTACTTGCCTCTGTTTTCCCATCGGCAGATTAATCAGGGCAACATTCTACGTTAACAATAAATTCAGTTTTTCAAGCGGAGAAACCAGGAATTCACAAAAACAAGGCGAGACGCTTCATCTCAAAAGCTAATAAAAAGCAAAACTTTCCTCGCATTTTATTGACTCCAACGAGATATCCCAAATGCACTAAACAAATGTTATAATAAATGGTGATAACTCAAGACACTACGGAGTAACTCTAATCGAATTCTTCAACAGAGCAGACGTCCTCTTGCATGCAAAACCATTAAGCATGATTAGCGAAAACGTGCAGCTAGAGCCTAAGCGGTCGCCACCTGAGGCAGGTTTCAAAGGAGGCGATCCAAAAATCTAGGCGGAAAAAAGAAGAACTATGTTTCAAAAGAAACGGAGGAGCTTCAGCGCTTTAATAAAGAACTCGAAAAACTCGAAACAGAAATGTCCATCAACGCAACGCAAGTAACATATAATTCGCTAGTTAATGCTGTAAACACTCTTCTTCAAAGAACTCCTCCTCTATTGTATGAGCAGAATAATCGGGACTCGCAAGCCAGCTGTTAGTTTGCTCTCCAAATGGATTTATTTTTTGAGTTTTCGGTCTACGTTTGGTTCTGCGTTTGGTTCTGATACGTTCATCAGAATTTTTAGCGATTTGATTTCATCTCGCAATGCCCCAACTTCATTTTCTAAAGCGGTAGCCTTTGCGTCAGCTATTTTTTGGAGTTTTTCCATTTCAAGTAAAAGGTTTTTCTTTTCCGCTTCTAAGTTTTTTATTTTTTCAATTGTGTTTTGGAGGCTACTCATTTTCTGTTTCTCCTTGGCGTAATATCTTCATCTTTTTTACACTTAAGACTTTTGCAATTAAACTCTTGTAAAATCATATCTTTTTCGAAAAAGGTTGATTTCTCATTATTTTTTGGCGAGGCTCGGACTTGGATGACTCTAGATAGATGCAGTTTTATATAGGAATTAGCAGATTAAACATAACCGTTAGCTCCTATATTGTTGGATTGTGTCTTGATGAGAAAGACTATATTTAAAAAGTTAGAAGCGCAAGGGCTAATTGCGAATTATAATCGTTTAAGAAAGAATTTACCGCCTAGACTTCCTGACCGAGTGTTTATTTGGGACGAAACCTTCAGGGAAGGCATCAAGGCGCCAACGGTTTATTTAACTTATGTTGAGCAAGTTAGGCTTGCAAAGTTAATGGATGAGGCAGGTGTGGCTATAGTCAATGTGGGGTTTCCAGCTTTGTCCGAAGACGAAAAACGAAATGTTAAACGTATCGTAAACGAAAGTTTTGTAAACGTAAAACTTACTGCTTCAGCAGAACCTACAAGAAACAGTGTAAATGCTTGCTTAGAGTGTGGAATAAAAGAAATAACTATTGAAACACCCATTAACGGTTTAAACCTGCAATACAAACTTAAAATAACTAAAGAACAAGCAATTCAAAGAATAATTGAAAGCATAGACTACGCAAAAAAACATGGAGCAGCTGTGGATTTTGTGCTTATGGACGGCTCAAGAACACCGCTGGAGGATATACTGCAAGTTTTTGAAGCGGCAGCCAACGCTGGAGCAATTCGTCTGGCCATAGCTGATACTGTAGGGTTCATAAGGCCGCTTTCGATGCGTTATTTAATGTCACATATACGCGATGGCTTGCCCGATGCTGTGAGAAAGAAAATAGCGCTTTCAGTCCACTGCCATAACGATTTCGGTTTGGCTTCGGCAAACACCCTAGCGGCTATGGAGGAAGGCGTGCAATACCTGCATACGTGTATTGCTGGTTTCGGTGAACGTGCTGGAATAGCTCCATTTGAAGAGGTTGTAACAGCGGCAGAATTGCTTTATAATATTGATACTGGAATAGATATGGGAAAAATTTACCGCCTTGCTCAATCGGCTGAAAAGGCATTTGCTTTACCAATTCAATTCCATAAGCCTATTATTGGCGAAAACATTTTCACACATGAAGTGGAAGAAGACGTGGAGGAGATGATGGCTCACCCTCTGGTTTTTGAGCCTTTCCCACCTGAAATTGTGGGCAGAGAAACAGTGATTTTCATAGGTAGAAACACAGGGCAAACCCTTATTCAGAAACTTTTAGAGAAAGTGGGTATTAGGGCTTCGCCACGGCAAATGGACGAGCTTTTCAGGCGCATTAAGGGTCCGCAGGAAAGCTTGGACAAAGGCGAAGCCCAAATGACTTATTACCAGGTGAAAAAGCTCATGAAAGACCTGTTGAAGGGCTACACCATGGATGAGTTCTGGCGTTTAGTTGAGCAGGTGACAAGGCAAAAGCCCAAAATCCCGAAAAACAATAAGAAGTAATCTCAGCAAACAGCCGATCAACTGCTAGCTTAGCTGCAATTCCAGTTGCTTTTTTATTTTTTCTATCTCTTCGTAGCTTGGTTTTCTTGGGTAATTGTAGATTGGTCCGCTTGGTTTTTCATTATAAAAGGGTCGGTTGCAGTCTGGACAGCCCGACGTGCGGAAGGCTGCGCCGCCTTCAATTATCGCTTCTAAGGCTTGGTTTGTGAGTCCAAAATTCGTTATTTTGCCCTTGTCATCAAAATGAATATCTTCGTATCTTGATGAACCATTAACGATTAGATATCTTGCAAGCTGTACTCGCCTGTATGATTCAAGCGTGGGTTCAGAATTATTTTCCAACGTCGTACCGCGAATTGGCGTGAAAGCAAAAAGAGCGGGTAAAACGCTCATTTCCATGCATTTCTGAATTGTATAAGCCGATTCCTCTTCTGTCTCACCCAGCCCAACAATTATGTGCGCGCTTACGTTTCCTCTCCCAAAAACCGCAATTGCTTCACTTAGCATGCTGAATTCGTTTTCCCAACTGTAAGAGCAACCAACATCTCTTCCTTTAACTTTGTTGAACAATGCTTCGGTTGCTGCGTCCAACGCTATGCCTAACCTGTCAACGCCTGCTTTCGCCAAGAGCCCAATATTTTCAGCATTAAGCGGTTGACAAGAAACCGAAACCGAAATTTCAGCGTGACTTTTTATTTCTTTTACCAGTGCTTCAACATGTACAAAAACACGTGGGTAATTTAGGGCTTGTATGCAGACGCGTTTAATTTTTCCCTGTTTTGATGGGGTGTCAAGTGCTGTTAAAACGTTTCGAGTTGGAAACGTTGGCCATGAAACTCTAGACAGTAGTTCAGCGCTGCTTTTGCTGCCTCTAGCTTGAGGGCAAAAACCGCAGTTAGCCGTGCACTTGCCCATCTTGTAAGTCATCAGATATGCTGATGTTGGCTCGGCGTCTAATTTGCCTCTTGACAGTTGCAGAACTATGGCTGTGCCTGTTGACACGCGAATCTGCCGTGGCAAATTGGTTCGGTTGAGGCATGTTTTTTCTGGCAAAGGCAACACCGAATTTGAAGGGAACATAATCAGATAACATTATATTAGCTTAGGGTTGGTTAAACATGTTTTCTAGCCAAGCTTACAATTCGGCTTACAAGCGAGATTAAGAAAAACGCTGCGAAGGCTATTTCTACAAAGCTGAATGTTGCCTGTGTAGGAAAAATTAACGTTAATACTATACCTATGTAGAGAGCGCTTCCAATGTATCTTCCGACTGGATCGTATAGTTTTTTGGCGTAAAAACTTGAAGCTAAGAATTGAACAAATGATGCCGTTATGAGAAGTAATAGCCAAATGGGATAGAATTTGTTGACCATGAAAATTGTGAATATACCGATTACAAGGATAAAATCGGTTACTGCATCATAGTAGGCGCCAAATCTTGAGGATACCTTTAACCTTCTAGCCAAGTAGCCATCAAAAAAGTCTGTGGCAGCTGAAAAACTGAGCACGACTAAGCATAAGGTTACGTTTCCTTCGTTGAAGAGGTAAAAGAAGAGGGGCAAGACTACAATTCGTGTTGAACTTATGAGTGTAGGGATTCCGGTTACTTTTTTCATTAGTTGCACTTTATGAGCATATTTCGCTTGTTCCTTCTCGGGCATCCTGATTATGTTAGCTTCTAAAGGTTATACTTATCTTAGTGAATGTTCCATTAGCGTTTGAGACTATTTTTGTTCATAACTCCAAACAGTGACCAGAAAATCAAGTTTGCCTCCACCCTTGATTCATGCTTGTGTTGAAGCTCTGCATATTTGTCGTGAGCTGGTGTCCCAGAAGTAGCTTATTCTTGTTGCCCCTAATTTTTTGATGTCGTAACCTGTCGTTGGGTCGTGGCTTAGTAGACTGAGTCGTAAGCATTTTGCGTTGTTCTCTTTTATTCAAACAAACTACCTATTGCTCTGTGTTATGTAGCACATTCCGGCGTTCGCACATCATGCACGCAAAAAATGACTATCTAAAATGCAACTGACGCTTGTTTTGGCAAAACTTTATTATGCGTCTGTGAAATTTTACATTCGGTTGAAACAAAATGCTTATGATCCTGTAGGTGGCTTGGGCTGGTTTGACCGCAAAATTGACTGATTTAGGCTTCTTAAAAGGAACCATTGATGAGACCATACTTTCCACCTATGATACAGATGGAAACCCGAACGCAGCGCCGATGGGGGCCATAATGGAGGACGAGCAGCATCTAATCATTAATCTTTTCAATTCATCATCTACATGCAATAACCTTAAAACAAACAGATGTGCAGTTGTAAATTTAACAAACAACGTAGAGGTTTTTTACAAAACCGCTTTCAAAGAAGTAAACCTCGGGGGAAAACTGCCTGACGAATTGTTTGAACAAGCAAAAACTGTTAACGCGCCTAGACTACGTTTGGCGGACGCGACCATTGACATTTCTATCAGTGGCATGGTGCCAATTAGTACAGAAAAAACCAAAGCTCTCTGTAAAGTAAAAAAAGTAAACACCACAAAGAAGTACCCACAAGTATATTGCCGAGCCATGTCAGCAACAGTTGAAGCCATTATACATGCAACCCGTGTAAAAGCTTTGGTAAACGATGAAATGGAACAAAAACGCGTTGATAAACTATTAGAAATGATTGAAAACTGCAATGATGTAGTAAATCGAGTGGCTCCGAACTCATCCTACTCTGTGGTTATGGCTGATTTGATGAAAAGAGTAGACTCGTGGAGGATTAGTAAATGAAGGTTTATGTCAAAACTCCTGCTCGCCTTCATTTGGGATTAATAGATTTAAATGGCGGCTTAGGGCGAATGTTTGGCGGCTTAGGTGTAGGCATAGACCACCCCAACGTTATCGTTGAAGCCGAACAAACAGAAAATTTTACGATTATAGGCCAAGAAACTGAGCTTGCAAGCGTCTTAGCACGCCGATTCTTCTCAGCTTATCCAATTCAAGCAAAAGTGCGCATCAATGTTAAACAGGCAATTCCAGCACATGTCGGCTTAGGCTCCGGAACCCAGTTTTCCTTAGCCATAGCAGTAGCCCTTGCAAAATTGTTTAGTGTACAGGCTTCAATTCAGGAGCTAACAGTTGCCATGGATAGAGCCAAAAGAACAGGCGTTGGCACTGCAATCTTTGAAAAAGGCGGATTTGTAGTTGACGGCGGAAAAGCCATCAATAACCATGATACACTGGCTAAATTTCCGCCTTTGATTTTTCACCAGCAATTTCCCACCGAATGGCGTTTCATAGTTGAAATTCCAAATTTGATCGAAGGCTTATCTAATTCGGAGGAAACCTCAGCTTTTAACAAATTGCAAAAAATGCGAGCGGAAGAAGTTGGAAAAATCTGCCGTTTAACGATGCTCAAGCTTCTGCCATCATTGGCTGAACATGACATAAAAAATTTTGGAGAAGCCTTAACCGCAATTCAAGAAATAATTGGAGGGTACTTTGCCCAAGTGCAAGGCGGAAGAAGCACAAGAGCTGACATTGCAGACTATCTTGAGTTTATGAAAGGAAGTGGTGCTTATGGAGTGGGACAAAGTTCCTGGGGACCAGCAATCTACGGCGTGGTAAAACAAGAAGAAGCTAAACAAGTACTCTCAAAAGTCAAAGCTTACCTAAACAAAAACGCAGGCGGACAAGCCTTCATTGCGAAAGCAAACAATAAGGGAGCAACCATTAAACTTGTCAATTAACAAAACGGACAATTTGAGAGTGCTCTTAATTACAGGTGCACTCGCAGAGGACACCGTTAAACGCTATGCACAACAAAGCAACACAAACACTAAAACCCTTGAGCTAAAGATTCCAGTTGCTGCCCTGTTGACGCCTGAAACCATCGCTGAAGGCCTAAAAGATGTTGACTTAAAAGGTTTTGACGTGATTTTGGTTCCAGGGCTCGTTCGCGGAGACACATCAGTAATTACAAAAGCGTTTGGCGTCCAGACGTTTAAAGGTCCAAGGTATGCTGCTGATTTGCCAACAGTGCTTGATTCGCTTGGGCAAGTTGAGCTTTCAACAGTTGTGCCCGCTTGCGATTTGATGCGAGAGAAGCTTCAGAAAAAAGCCTTGCAGGAAATAGAGAAAACAGAACAAAACCGTGAAGATCTGCTAAAAAACCCAGATAGCATGATGATTAGAAACCTGGCGGTCGGCAAAGGCTTTCCGATGCGGGTGCTGGCTGAAATCGTTGATGCCCCGCTAATGAAAAAAGAAACAATCCAGAGGTTAGCGAAACATTTCGTCCAAGCTGGGGCAGACATTATCGACGTTGGAATGGTTGCAGGTGAATCCAGACCTTCAGACGCAAGGCGCATTGTTGGACTTGTCAAGCAAGTTGTGGATGTGCCTGTAAGTATAGATACGCTTGATCCAGCTGAGATTCGAGAGGCAGTTCTTGCTGGCGCGGACCTAGTATTGAGCGCAGATGCAGGAAACATCGAAGAAATCGCGCATTTTGTCTCCAAAACTGTTGTGGTTTTTATTCCGACCAATCAATGCCAAGGATATTTCCCAAAAAAAGCTGAAGATCGAGTTAAGTTTCTAGAGGAAATAATCCAGCAGGCAAAAAAGTTAGGCGTTACGAAATGCGTAGCGGACTTGATTCTTGAGCCGTCAGACGTTTTGGAATCGTTTATTGCATTTCGCCAATTCGCCAATAGAAACCCCAATGTGCCTTTGTTTGTTGGTGTTTCAAATGTTACCGAATTAATGGACGCGGATTCCGTTGGTGTTAACGCTTTACTAACTCGCTTATCATCGGAGGTAGGAGCGAACATTTTGTTGGCTACGGAGAAAAGCGACAAAGCAAAGGGGACAGTTGGAGAAGAAGTTGTCGCTGCCAAAATGATGTTTTTAGCGAAAAAACGAGATTCTGCTCCTAAAGACCTCGGCATAGACCTTCTTATCTTAAAAGACAAACGTGTGCATGAAGAGCCTTACGATAAAAGTATGGAAGTAGACGTAAAGGTTTCGTGGGTATCTGAGAGGTCAGAGCCAGCGGTTCTGGATATAGAAAGCATGTTTAAAATTGCGGTAGACCGAATTGAAAATGCATTGGTGGCTGTTCATTACGATTCGCTTAAGATGGATGAGCCGGTTAACATTATCAAAGGCAAAACGGCTGAAGGCGTTTACGGGAAAATTATCCAACTGGGTCTCGTATCGCGGCTAGATCATGCAGCTTATTTAGGAAGTGAATTGGCAAAGGCGGAAGTGGCCTTGCGAACTGGAAAAGAGTATATTCAGGATAGTCCTTTGTTTAAGAAGTAACTGGTTGCTTTGCTGCGTTAGTTTTTGTTTGCTCTTGTTTTCCAATTTTGAGAAGAGAATTTTTAGTGACAGCAAGTACCAGTGGGGTTCCTACTATTACAGCGGAAATAATTAGAATTGTCCGTTCCACAGGATAAGCCAAGACGACGAGAGACCATTCTGTTGGCCATGCTGCTTTCGGAATTATGGGCGGGTTAATTTGACCGAAAGCTACTTCAAACAGTATGTTGCCTGTAAGGTGTTGCAGCATTGTTCCAATAAGACTTAAAATTGCAAGTCCTGCGGCTACTTGTTTGGTTTTGGTTGCTGCCTCAACCCATTTTGCTGCTTTTCCAGCTAAGGGTGTGAGTAGGACTGCGAATGCAGCAAGATGCATCCAAGCGAAAGGAATAGAAATAGATGTACCCGGAATAGTGACAAATATGCTAGTTAATGGTTCAGCAAAAAACACTGCCAGTAAACTGGCGTTCAAGATAACTACTGGCAGCCATTGTCGTCTTATTAGGTAACCTACTGAAACAGCGGCGACAAAGTCGGGTAGGAAATCTAAGAACGGAAGCGTCACGAACGTGATGGGTCTTCCTAATCCTATTGCTCCAAAATTTCCGATTAATACGCTTAAGCCTCCAAGGTAGGGTCCTAAAAGAACGCCCATTATTGGCGCTAAGAAATCGGAGAAGGAAAGATAAGCGCCGGCTCCTCCTATAAGTACGCTGAATGGGATGAACCGTAAAACAATGTAGAGTGCAGTAAAAATCGTGAGTGTGGCGATCTGTTTTGTTCTGATGCTTGTTTTGCTTGGGTTGATTATCTTTAATCACCTTGGTAATTTTTTGCATCGGTGTGTAATTTTTTACATCGTGCCGCTATAAAAGACTTTCCGCAGAAGCTTTTCTTCCAAAAACCTGCCCTTGCTATTAACAAATAAATGTAAAATTTGTTTGGCAAGAAAGGTGTATAAACACGTCTTAATTATTCGCCTATTTTTAGGGTTATTTTGTTTATAGCACCTATTTTTGAACCATTTTATTGGTTGCGCCAGAATGTTTGACCTTTAGCAAATTTTAAATACAAATCGGAGCCAATTGTAACTTTGAGGTTATTAGCGTGGCTAAGACTGCCAAAAAGGAAGTAAAAAAGGTTAAAAAGAAGAAATAAGGCGTTAGGAAGTTCACTTAATCCCTCATTTTCTTTTTTCACAAAAAATACTGATTTTCTTTCAACCGCGAGGCAAGTAAGCATAAAAGGCGTATAGCTATTCGAAAAAAAGCATTTATCCTCTTTTCTTTTTGTTGAAGTAATTTGTTCTAAAAGAAGCTTTATCTTTCTAAAAGTAATAAACTAGATTGAACGGGTGAATTTGTTTGGAAAACAATCCGTTAGGCATAAGCTTTGTGGGCTTGGAATTGGAAAACCCCACCATTCTGGCTTCCGGAATCTTGGGGTATTCAGCTGAATCCTTAAACCGCGTAGTCAGAGGTGGCGCAGGAGCAGTAGTTACGAAATCGATCGGTGTCGAACCCAGATTTGGCTATGCAAACCCAACAGTTGTTCAAGCAAAAAGCGGATTAATAAATGCGATCGGATTACCGAATCCTGGAATAGACGTTTTCTCTGGGGAAATAAAATTCTCCAAGACTGTTCTGCATGTTCCGCTTATCGTTAGCGTCTTTGGTTACTCAGCCGAGGAATATGCAGCTGTGGCCAAAAAATCCGTTGATGCTGGTGCTGATGCAGTGGAGCTTAACGTTTCCTGTCCTCATGTTAAGCAAACTGGCGCGGAAATCGGTCAAAGCCCAAAATTCCTGTCTGAAGTGGTGGAAAGGGTGAAGGGTGCAATTAATAAGCCCTTAATTGTCAAGCTATCCCCAAATGTTGCGGACATAACCGTACTAGCTGAGGCGGCAGTTGAGGCTGGTGCAGATGCTTTAACAGCCGTAAATACCCTTAAGGCAATGGCAATTGATACTGAAACAATGCGCCCAATTTTAAGCAACGTAAAAGGTGGTTTGTCTGGTCCAGCTCTTAAGCCGATAGCTTTGCGATGTGTGTATGATATCTGTGAACAGTTTAAAGTGCCCGTTATCGGCTGTGGCGGAATAACCGATTGGCGCGATGCAGTTGAGTTTTTCTTGGCTGGCGCTTCAGCCGTTCAAATAGGCACTGCCATCGCGTTTGAGGACACGGAGGTTTTCCAAGCTATAAATAAAGGAGTGGAAGTTTACTTGAGAAAGAAACATTATGGGAGTGTGAAAGAAATTGTCGGCCTCGCTCATCGCCGCTAACACGCTTAGAACTACAGAAATCGTGCAGATTAGAACCGCGAGTCCAACAGTTAAAACCTACATTATGCCCGACAGGCTATGCTCAAAAGCTAAACCAGGGCAATTCTTGATGCTTTGGATTCCTGGTGTTGACGAAATTCCACTAAGCATAATGGACGCTATTAACGGACTAGTTTCCGTATCAGTTAAACAAGTTGGCGACGCAACTAAGCATTTGCATAGCATGGAAGCGGGCGAAACCCTTGGTATACGTGGGCCTTTTGGCACTAGTTTCACTGAAAGCAGAGGTAGAGTCCTCTTGGTAGGTGGCGGAACGGGAACGGCTCCTTTGCTATTTCTTGCAAAGCAACTTTCGGCTAAAACAGAACGGTTATCTTTTGTTGAGGGCGCCAAAACCAAAGATGAACTGTTGTTCATACGAGAGCTTAACGGGGTATGCAATGAGAAGAGTTTGATAACAACAACTGAAGATGGCACTTATGGCTTGCAATGCCTAGTAACTGAGCCTCTAAATATCTTATTGGGCAGAGAAAAATTCGATATGATTTACACTTGCGGTCCAGAGGTTATGGTGAAGAAAATTTTTGAGTTAACTGAGCAACGCAAGTTACCGTTAGAAGCCAGCCTAGAACGGCTAATGCGCTGCGGGATAGGCTTATGTGGAAGCTGCGTAATTGGCAAATACCGCGTATGCAGGGATGGTCCCGTGTTTACTGCTGCACAATTAAGGGAAGTAAAAGATGAGCTGGGAATTTCAAAAATAGGTTTTGACGGCACCAGAATACCCTTCTAATTGGTGTTTAAAGATGGCTTTGTCTCAGTCAGAACTGGAAGCGCTTATTCTCAAAGCCGTCCTCCTTTTCAACAGGCTCAGGAGCCCTGAAATCACAGCTAAACTCGTGTTCGTGTTGCCAGCAACCGTTACTGTTTCATTTTCGGGGTCATTCTGCTACGGTTGCGGAATATTGGATTATGTTGAAGGTTTTGTTCAACAATTCAAGGCGTTAACTAATAAGGCTGACTTGGAGGTTGGGAAGACAAGGCAGGTTAGCCCAAGAAGCTTCGAAACCAATTTCATCCTTAAATCCAAATAAATGGCGAAGAAACTTCTAGATCAGGAAGGATTAAATTCTCTTTTTAGCGGCAATAAAGAGGATTATCAAGCTCATTAAAAGTCTCAATCAAAAATGAAAAATTTCAATGGGCAATCTTCATGAGAAAAGTCGAAAGGCATAGTAAAATACCGTTCTGTAGTTAATGACTTACTTTGCGGCAGCGGTTACCTCGGGTGGAAAGTATCTTTTTAAGAGATAGTTTAAGCTCTAAGAGGGCTGATCCCTTTTTTTAAAATTGTTCATTTTAATGAATAAAAAGGGGAAAAGTTTGGGTTTATTCTTGAGGCAACCCGATCTTTCGCAAATAATCTCTCGCATACTTAGGATTGTAAGATAGAAGCTCTTTACTTCTGAGCAGTCTTCTGTCAAGCCTGTCTAATGCAACTCTAAAAGTTGGTTCGACACCCCAGCCTTCGCTTGCACTAAAGAAGGTTCCTTTTACAGTTCTAAACTGTAAGCGGCAATGAATCAGTGGTGTTCCTCGAAGGTTCGTGTTGCCATGACTTTTCATGTAGACAAAGAGTGTTCCTAACTGGAAAGCGTCTTGATATCTATGCGAAAAGGAGTCGAATTCTTCCATCATGAACCCTTGCTGCTCAGGACTTATCTCCACGCCTTTAACGCCGAACTGCACTGCCATTTTCCGCTCAGCAGTTTCTAGCTGCGAAATTGGTTCAAGGAAATCTAGCTTCGTAACAATTCCAACTAGCCGTTCATTAGAAATGACAGCTAAACAGGAAATATCATGATCATGCATCTTTTTCTCTGCTTCGCGTAAGCTTGTTTGAGGTTCAACGGTAATCACTGGCCTTGCCATTATGCCTTTAGCTGGAATGCTTAATGTTTCAATTTTTTCTCCGACTATATCTCCAGTCGTCTGGTGCCTTTGCGGCCAATAAATATTTTCCAAAATATCTTTAATGCTAATCATACCCACAAGTTTGCCACTATCCATAACTGGAACATGCGAAATATCATATTCTCTCATTAAACTAAGGACTGCCCCAACGGACCGATTTGCTTCAATAGTGTGAGGTGCCCTGGTCATAACCTTCTCTATCGTTGCATTGCCCCAATCTTCAGTTACAGCAGAATGAATGATATTTTCGACTGTAACAAACCCTAGAAGCTTGTTCTTTTCAAAAACCGGAAGTTGCCTCATCGCACTCTCAATCATCAGTTTAGATATTTTACTTAAAGAGCTATCAAGAGTTACTTGAGGGCCAACTTTCATTAAAGTTCTCACTTTAGTTGTTAAAGGGTCAAGTCTTGACCTGAAAATCGAACGCCTGGTAATCATGCCTTCATACTTGCCTTTGTCATTTAAAACAGCTAAAACTGGGAGCATCCCTGTCTTAAACGCTTCTAAACACTTGGAAAGTGTATCACTTTCTTGAACGGCATTAAATCCTTTTGAATAAACATCTTTAGCAAAAACTGAGCTTGCCATAACAATCACTTCTCACGTTATTGTTAAAGTAGAAATAACCCGCTAAAGAAGAGGGTTTTATTAAGCAGTTTAAACTATAATCTCTCAAAGGACTTGAACACATGCCCAGATTAGCACCCGATTGGGAAGGATACGATAAAACATGCATAGATTTTTTGACCTCACAGAAAAAAAGCACACAGAATACATATAAAGCTTTAGAAGTGTGCACAATTCGTTTTTTATAGTTTTAGCTACTAATATATAGTGAGCAAGTCTGGGCTGGAACCCTGAAATGCCATTGGTTAGGTGTCTCGCAGGCTCCATAACCGTCAAATT
>JBEKFM010000038.1:0-30268 GCA_050013315.1 Bathyarchaeia archaeon | reverse complement strand
ACCGATAGCGAAATCTTGCTCGGAAAAGGAATCGCAGCGTTCCTGCCTCCCATAGGCGCTATCTTAGGAAGCGCTGCAATCTTCATGGTTCTTTTGGACTTGGTGACACGTGACACATTGGGCTACTATTTTTTCCCTAACTGGAATGCAGCCATCGTACTTTTTCTTATGGTTCCTCTCGCGGTCGTAATGAGTGTCGAATGGAACGTCATTGTCTCGGCAAGGGTGAGCGATGTGCGGATTGCGCAACAGATTGGAATTCTCTTGATTCTTCCCTTCGGGGGGATCTATGTCGCAGGTGAACTTAATTTAATACAGCTCGGTAGCACCATCACCCTTCTCGTTACCGCTGGCGTTATTTTAGTGGTTGACTTGCTTCTCCTCTACGTCGCCAAGGCAACTTTCCAAAGGGAGGAAATATTGACGAAATGGAAGTAGTGAGGTGGAAAATATGAATACTATGAAATTAAGACTCATCTTAATGGGCTGCATCCTTATTGTGTTAGGTGTCATTCTTCTTGTTGTAAGAGGCTTCTCATTACCTTTGATTGGATTACCAGTTATAGGAATAGTGTTAGCTGCTGTGGGTCTTATTTGGAAACCTCAAAAGAAAGCAGAGACTCCACGGTGATGATATCTAGACATTAAGTGCACACATATTTGTAGGTAAGTCCATCTTGGCTTGCAGCTTTTTATGCTCATTTTTTTAAGCCAGTACGGGCACTGGAGAATTCAAGCTAATCAAGCATGCAAACCACTTCTATTAACCCTAAGCGGGGAAGGGAATCGCACCTCAAATCAAAAGCCCATCCCCAGCTTTGTTGTTGAGTCCTTTTCTGCTTAAAGCATGTTTTTTCAGCAAGAGGCTCGTAACCGTTACAGGCTGTGTGAAAACTCAAATCGATCTCAGAGAATTGCTTCAAATGTGTATTATATTGTTCGTTAAGCCTACATTATTTGGATAAAACAAGCAATTTTCTGAAATTAAAATTAGTTTTTACACAGTCTCGTTAGGGGTAAGCCCGATCCGACTCCCCTCCGCATCTTTTACTGGTAAATTGGGGCTAGAATCACCCACGTCTTTCGGTTCGCAACACGCTAAAATATTATGTCACCGTTCCGTAACGAAATGTGTGCCAATAGAGTTATATTGACTGCGCGACCATCTTAGGGTATAGGAGAATTCTAAATGAACACCAATGGGAACAAAGCCATCGTCCGCAGATTCATCAAAGACGTTTTGGGCGGCGGCAACGTCAACCTTATCGACGAATTGCTTGCGCCCAATTATATGAATCCAAGTATGGGCGTAACCGATCGCACTGGCTTCAAGGCAGTAATTTCCGGCCTGAAGGCCTCCGCGCCGGCTCGCGATTTTGAAATCTCGGATATAGTAGCCGAAGGCGATTCGGTAGTATTTCGGGGCAACATGAACTTCACTCTCGCCAGAGGGAAAAAGGTCTCTGCCCGAGTTATCACCTATTACCGTCTCGTTGACGGGAAGATCGTGGAAGATGAACCGATAAGTACGCCGCCTCTGACCGAATTGTTAGCCGGCATGATGCCGCCAAAATCAGGCTCCTAAGCTGCATCTTCATAAGTTAGGGTTTTCGCGCGCTTTTGCTAGTGAAATGGTGTAGGATTAACAATCAACTCCCGAATTCAATTCATTGCTATTTTAGGGAGCATCTAATGGCTGCATCGTAATGCATTTTTACTGGTAAATTGGGCTAGAATCCCCCTCCCGACGCTAATTTACAAGCCATTTTTGAAGCTATTAACCGCTTTAACATTTTGTTTAGAACAGAAACCGGCATCGCCAACTTCATGCAGCCGTGAACCACAATATTTGTTGGTAAATCATCAAACGTAAGCAAGAGCGCTTCTGGTAAGCGTCTAAGCAAACAAATTAAGAATATAGACAAATTGGATTGGATTGGATTAGTTTTGTTTCAAGGTGCATATGCGGCCAAAGTTGCTGTGGACATTAATGGCGCGAACTTCTCCGCTGGCAATTTGGCCTAAGCTCTCGTATCCCGGGAGCTCATCTATGTATTCGCCTGTGAAGGGAAAAGTGAAGGCAATGGTTTGCTCTTGATCACTGAAGTTTAAGACTACTATACTGAAGTTTGTATCGTATTGGCGATGAAATAAAACAACGTTTTTGCTTTGGTAATTGTTGTAGTCGTTGTAGAAGTAACTCTCTCCGGACCGAAACTCTGGACTTTGCTTGCGAATCATTAAGAGGTGTCTGACAAGGGAAATTGTTGATTTACCTATCTGATCGTAGAAGTAGTCCCAGCGTACCGGTCGAAACAAGAGCACACGCCCCTCTGCCAAATTATCAGTAGTACTTGGAATGTGATAGTTTTCGGTAAATTCTTGGCCTTGCCAAAGCAACGGAATCCCTTTAGCCATAAGCATCCCTATCAAGTAGGGTTGTAGTTTGTACCAAAGACTCCTGTCTCCTTGCCACAGCAACTCGTCTCCAATAACGGTTGAGAAGTTGCAGATGAACCGTGAATGATCGTGATTTTCAATGTATTGCAGCGCCGTTTTTCTGATGCTCTCTCCATTAACGTTTTCCACGCGCGGGAACTGGTCTAAGCAAAAGAGAAAACCGAGATTGGTTAATTCGTTTTGGTTACCTGTCGCGACTTGCTGGGCTGCATTTATTGTGCTATCTTGCCATGTACAGTTACTATAGCTTTCTTTTAGCACTCTCAAGGGATCAACAATATCTTCGGCGCATTGGATGAGATTGATTTTTCCATTTTGGAAAAAGCGCTGCCAATAATCAGTAGATCCTTGCTTTGTCTTAGTCGCTTGATACGTTTCGTATACGAGGGCAGCGTAACCCCTGCCTAATGATCCATCCCAGTAATCCGGAACATCGTCATACCGAAAACCATCCACGTGATAAGCTTCAAGCCAGTGGTGATTCACCGTAAAGAAAAAGTCTTGGGTGAAATCTCGACCAAAGTCACAGCTTTCACCGTAATCAGCAGAGCTGCCCATGAAAGGATTTTCATTGTAAGCCAGCTGGTCATACACGTAATAGTAAGCGAAGCTATCGCTGGTATGGCCATATACTGAGTCTAAAATTACTGCGAGACCCTTTTGGTGGGCAGCATCTATCAGTCTTTGCAGGTCCCTTCTTTTCCCAAAGCGTTCATCAACACCAAAGTAACCGATGGGAAGATAACCCCAGTCAATCTCTATGCCGCAGTTGGAAACAGGCATCAGTTCGAGGCAGTTAATTCCCAAATCTGCCAAGTAGTCAAGTTTGCTGATTGTTCCGTCAATGCTTTCGCCAAACTCATTTATCATAAGCTCATATATTATGAGGTCATCGAGGTCCGGCGTTTTCCATGAGGTTTCATTATTGCTCCACAAGTAGGGTTTGTATCCTAATGTGATTGCGGAGAGTTTACCCACGCCGAATTCTCTGGCAAAAGGGTCGATGATCCAGTCCAACAACTTGTCGCGGTAAATGTTATCGTTGAGATTTGGGTTTTCTAGGCAGTATCGATAAACGTATTGCCCCGTTGATCCCCATTCAGATTGGGGCGAAGGTTTAGGAACTGAGGTAATGTCTACTCTGATTGACCAGTAGTCCCCGTATTCTGGATCATTTGAATGCGCCATTTCAAACATCAAAGGTGATATGTTTTGGAGGAACTGATCTTTTTCATGAATTATCTTCACCCATAACCGGTTGCCGTTCTCTGCCGAAACCCAAGGCAAGAAAAGCCCAAAATCCACGATTCCTGGAGAAATCTCACGAGCACCAAGTTTGCCTAAAGGCAAAAGTTTCATTAGAAATCACTACCTCATAATTGTTCAATGGGATTAATTAACTGATCTACAGACACCATATTTGACGTTTTTTGCCTCGCCTCCCTTCCAGAAGACCTAAGAATCGGTACTCTTTAGTCAAAACTAAATTGATACTTGTCGGGAAGCGAGCAAAATCAAGATTCCTTTCAGCAAAATTTTTTATTGGTAACTTGGCGTCAAAATCCCCCTTCACAGTCTATTGTTGTGGACTTGAACAAAGGGTTAAGCGATAATAATAGTTGCATTAGATTTAAGAGTTGAACCATCCTTACGAAGTGTAGAACTCTCATGAAATTGAAAGGTTTGCCGCTTAATCTGAACATATATGAAACTTCTGAAATGCTGACAAACAAGCATTTTCAAGAATTCAAAATGCCTGAATTTGAAAGGATTTACCTTCCGGAGAGTATGAAACCTTTCACGGATATCACCCCTTTGCGTACGAAAGAGTTTATTATAGACGATAACAGAGGAGCAGTTTCCACTTTACCTTCTTTGAAATTGGACGTCACTGACTTTTACCTTTCAGTTAAAGGCATAGGTTCAACAACCAATCCGTTTTCTCATCAGCTTCTCGGGAAAGCTGAAATATGCAGCCTGTTGAAAGATTCCAGACTGAAAGACAGAATCGTGAATTCCGAGGAAAGGGCTCCACGATACATTACAGGGGAATTATGGCTAAGAGGCTCCCCATACGGGGGGCAAGGGCTCCAGCACGCAAGTGCAGCGCTGAGAGCGTCAGAAATGGCCGACGTTACCTCCATTCACGGATTTCGAGTCGCGCCTCTTGTGAAAATAGTTTTCCTTCCTAAAAGCCTTGAGAATGAAATCAAAAAAATATTTTGGTATCGGAGATTCAGAGGCAGAATGGTTCAGGAAACAAGACTGGTTCCTTCCAATGTGAGGATTTATTTTCATTCCGGGAGCACAATCGGTGGAAACATAAGCTCAATCTTTGACCTCTTTGGAATAGATGAGAATGATAAAGCATTGGAGTTTCTGAAGAATTTCGTTAAAAGTGGGATCGCATTCCTGACCTTGTTCACTAGATCAATAAAAAGCAACGAGGACGGAACTTTCAGTGGACTGGATTTCTACGATGTCTGGCTGGACAAGGATGCAGTCCTCGCTCCAGACGGCACCATTTACTTCGTAGACCTTGAAGGCTTGGAATGGATAACTGTTGAGGAAAAGAATATCCAGGAAAAGATAAATGATCAGATATACAGATCCCTTTACGAATTCATGTATGCTTATGAACAAATAGAACGAGAACGATCCAAAAGGTTCGGAGAGATGGCGGACAGAAAAGTGCAGTTCGAATATCTCCTTAGAGAGGCTCTTAAGGATGATGAAGTTATTGACCTTGCACGTGAGGGACAAAGTCTTGAACTGGTTGTGGGTAATAATCTAGGAGAGCAACGTTTAATTGAGAAATTCCCAATTATAGACTGGTAATCGAAATGAAGTGCACTGACGTAAGAACCTTGTTATCTCAAATAGCTGGAAAGTCAGTTTCAACGCAAATTCAACAAGCTGATATGGATTTTCTTTACACTAATGGCTACCTTTCGATGATGCAGAAAGAAGAGTATGATCAGGCTTTAGCCGAAGTTTCAAATTTGACAAAGATGAGCGAAGAGTTGCAGAATGAGACGAACGCAGAAAGGAACGCAGATGCCACTCTAAAAGAAGAGGAGAAGAAAACTCATTCAATCTTGTTTCATTTTGAGGCGAAAGAAAAAAAGGAAGCAGAACTTGAAAGCGTAGAAAGCGAAAGGAACATTGTCTCCAAAGAAGAAGCCGATATAGCTGAAAGAGGCTCAGAGATAAACGAGCTTATTCAGAAGAAATCCAGAATTGACAGGATGGTGCAATATGACGGGAAATATTTGTCACTTACTGGTCTCGGAGTAATCACGCTCAACGATCTCAATGTCAGGAATTACAGGGTCTCTGATAACGAGTTTTCGGACTTCATTGAAGAGAGCAGGGAGACTTCTGGCGAATTGCTATCCATAGCAACGAAAGGCAGCTTTCAAGTATCCAGCCTCAGAGTTGAATTTCCGGAAACTGATCTCTCTCAACTATGGAGCGTTTCAATAGGATTGGCGAAGCTTCAGGGCGACCAGAATCAAATCAGTCAAAGGTTTCTTCTTGCACTAGGCATTCTCAAGCATTTCAATTCCACAATTGAAAATAAGATGATGGCAGCGGAGATCATGACCTCCTATAGGGCGGATCCCTCTCAATCGCCAACCAATTCTGATCTTCAGAATCTGTCAGAGTCATTGTCAAGTCTTGATCACGAAATCAGGCATCACGCTAAAGTTCCTAAGCAACTAATGGCCGGTGTTGCTGCCATTATCATGTTTGGAAGGAGATTTGACGGCACATTTCCCACTGACAGATTTGTGGAATTTTCCAAAATGACCTCCTCATTCGAATCAGCTGCAATACTGTCTGTAATTAATGTCCCTTCAGACCAACTTTCTGGTAAATTCCAATCATTCAGATCGCTATTCAATTCCTGGGGATACCAGATATCAGAGGATACTGAACTTGCTTCTGCATATTTATCAATTTCCGATTTGGGACCAGATGATGTGAAGACGAAGATGACTATAATTATAGATGCACTGAAGAATTATCTGGAATATCCACTCGTTGCTGCCGCAATACTTGCTTCAATATCGACCCTTGAAGCTAATGAGACACTTGACCTGATGGAAAAGGCTTTTTCTTTGCTTGGGTCTTTCGCAGCGGGCCTAGAGCGTTCCGAACTGATAAGCCTTTCAGTCAGGATGATTCATGGAATCAAAAATGAACTTGTAAAGGAACTTGATCCAACCGCGAAAATTATTAAAACGCCAGTGCAGTTCACGTATGTCCCATCAAACATTTTCTTCATATACTATGCGCCCCTGATTATCGTACACTCATCTTACTATTCAACATTCAGCGGGATTGGGGGCTTCCATCCTGCCCATGTGCATGGTGTCGGGGGTTTCATGGGCTGAACTCAAAGTCCTTTGTAATCATACTTTCACTTTTCCTAGCTCTCTTCACGGCTCCCGTCGCCGCAGCTTACATTCCCCATGTTGGAGATCATTTCAGCTATTACGAGGTTCAGAATCTTGGAAGCGGCACCGGTGATTACGCTGGATACAGCGAACAGACAATCGTTAATGGAATGGAAACCGTAAATGGCGTTAATGCTGATGGAACTGTATCCGCTAACTATAGCTACTCATGGACTCTTAGCAACAGCACAGGCGCAACAGAAACTGGAAGCTCATCTGGAGATTTCACCTTTTCAGCAGTCACTTTCCTTTACGTCAACGGAACTGACAACCAAACTGGATATGTTAACCCAACTGTCTGGTTCTGTATGGATAACTCGATCCCGAATGGTGGTACCTTTTCCCTTCTAAACACCGAGATGACAGTCATTTCCAGAAATTATAGCTATTATCTTCCTTCGCAGAACAGAAATGTGAACGTGATTTTTGCTCAAGGAACCTCGAGCTATCAACGAAACGATGTATACGGACAATTCAGTGCCGACTATACTTGGAAAGCCTACTTTGACCCGTCAACAGGATACATTATAGGATATAGCGATAGTGAACAGGATACCAACTCGTCGGGAACTGGGTTCATGTACACCGAAAACCTGTACGTGAATTCAACTAGCTATCCCCTAACAGCGGCGGCCGCCAGCAATCCAGGCGGAGGAAATTCAAGCCCAACACAATACTTCAGTTACATTATCGCAATAATCCTAGTCCTCGTGGTAATTGCAATTCTCATTTACGCGCTTTCAAGAAGAAGCAAAAGAACACTTCCCAAACATCCTTACCAACAACCGTACCAACAACAGCCACCCCAGCCAGGTCCACCGCCAGAGAATATTGATTTGACTCCAAAGCAACCGCCAGTACAGCAGATTGTGATTAAAGAAGTTGTGAAGGTAAAATGCCGCTACTGCGGAGCACTAATAGACTCCACAGCTCAGACCTGTCCTGTATGCGGAGCTCCCCGAACATAGACATATGTACTAACTTTTCATTTCCTTCTTTCTATCCAAGTCCTTCTTAAAATACTGAAAAACCTGTCCAGATACCCTCATATGCGCTTTCATAACATTTCCTAAAGAAGCTACGTTATAACGAGAAATTTCGCAGAATGCTGAATGGGCATGCTTTGACTTAAGGCAGAGAAGTCGCGCATTCAAAATATCTTCACCTATGCCTATTCTCCTAAATTGAGGTTTCACGTAAAGAGAATGCAGTCTTCCAATGCCATTCACAATTGAAAGCCAGCCCAACCCAGCAATTTCGTTGCTTAGCCTAACGATAAAGCATCTATCTCCGTTTTTAAGCGCAACACTCACCCACCTCTTGTTTATTCCCGGATGGGTTGAAGCCATGAATTGTTCTATCTCACCTATGTGCCCCTTCTCCGCTATGGAAATTTCATAGCTGAACCTATGAACAAGCGCAAGATTTTCAAGGTCTATGGTGAAAATATCATAGATTTCACTTTCGAGTTCAGTTTTCATTTCAGAGAAGAGAAAATTAAACGGTTTTAATTCATAAAAGTAGTCAAATATTTCTTTTGATCTTGTATAAATTGTTCCGCTCTTCTCAGAGCCGTCATACATGAATAAGCCTGAGGTAATTCCGTCGGGAGTTCTAGTTACATAAGCTTCACCGCCTATTTCCAGAATTTCTTTGGTGTGATATTCCAGATAAGGTTCAAAAAACGAGAAGCCAATTGGAAAGACAAAGTTAATGTCAGATGCATTCAATAATTGGGAAACTTGCATTTCTCCTAATCAGCTCGTTGTTACAAATATAAATTTCAATCTGATAAACTTGAGTTCTCACCTTATTCAACCGCTTTCTAATGGGTAAGCAGGCACTGCACAAAGTAAAATTGAGGCGTTTTCAAGCGCTGGAGTTAAGATGCTTCGATGCGGTTGAGGTCGCTTTCGTAAACTCTGATTCTGTTAAAACAATAAAATTAATCAAACATAAAAAGTCAGAGTTCAGGTGATCCTGGGAATTCGGTAATTTTAACGGTTCTGTGGGCATAAATTGCCTAGCACGAAATGAAGCGTTTATGCTTTTCCAAGCATTAGAAAAAACAATGCAATGTTAATGGATGCAAGTTAAATTAAACTTAACAGAATTTGTTAAGTGGACTTTGCCAAACTTCGCAAAAGTTGACAATTAACGTTAATGAATATTGCAAAAAGCTATAAAAAAGATCAGGCCCCAAACAGATTTCAAAATTCAGGAAGAGAGAAGAAAATTGAAAACACATAGCGTGGGGAAAAAAATTCATCTTTTAAACGTCAGGAAATTCGAAAAACCAACAGCTGGCTATGCATCAGCATACCCTCCATCGTAAGCATCTTTGGCATGTTGTTCTCTTAATAATGCGATCTTACACGGGGTATAGCAATTTGCGAGGTAGTTAATAACAGGAAAGGATGTTTAAGAGTTTTGACGATTCTGGTTCAGGAGACGAAAATTCGCTGTTCAACGCAGCTAATAATTGCAGCACTAAATGAAGCGCCGGGAATCGGGCTTACAATAGCCGAGATGAAAGATACTCTCGATGACATCGCAGTTTTGGTCGTCGATGGCAAAAGCAGCGACCGAACAGTCGAGGTAGCCAAGAGTTTAGGAGCAAAGGTTGTTTGCCAAGATGGTTTTGGCAAAGGCAACGCCTTAGCTAAGGCTCTTGAATATGCCGACCTAAACGTGGACTATATAGTTCTTGCCGACGCAGACTATTCTTATCCAGCAAAATATGTTCCTGATATGATAATAATACTCGAAGAAAACCCGCTTGTCGGCATGGTTTGCGGCAATAGACTCACGGGTTACATTGATAAAGAAGCTTTGCCCAGCGTTTTTCACACAGGCAACAGGCTGCTTGCTTTGTTGTATAACATGCTTAACGAAGTGCCGCTTCAAGATCCTTTGACCGGACTGCGAGTGATACGAGCCGAAATCTTGAGAGATTGGATTCCGAAATCCAAAGGCTTTGACATTGAAGTCGAGTTGAACCGTTTGGTCGAGCGTCGCGGATTCGCAATTCAAGAAATACCAATTTGTTACAGAGCAAGGTTAGGCAAGAAGAAGCTGAAGGTAAGTCACGGCGTCACTATCTTGAAAAGAATATTATTGGAAACGACTTTTCAAAATAGATAAAAACGCGAGCCATGCAAATCTTTGATTTTCGTTAGATCGGAAGCTTCACTTAAATTCCTTGTTTGAGTATCAAGCATGTTATCGGTTTGTTATAGTTGAGGCACAATCACATTCGCTTAAAAACCTGTTTTTTCTGTTTGTGTTTGGTGAATAGTATGGTTTTAGGCGAAAAATTGTGGGAAGGCAAAGGCAAAGGTACCCCTGGCTTCATAAAATCCGTTGGAATGGAAGGCGTAGTATCGATTTATTCGTGGATGGCTGATGTGAAGGGCATGGGACGGGCTGCAGGGATAGATGGCAATATCCATGTGACAGCAAAAAGTATGATGCCTCCCAAAGGAGTTGGAGGAGCGAAAGATCAAGGAGTATTCATGACGATGACTGGTGACATGGGCGTGCTGAAAGGCTTTGACTTAATGAAGATGACAATGGGCGGCAAACCAACAAGCGTGGGCTTATGGAGCTTCATGACAATGTCTGAGAAACTGAGCTGGATGAATGACATCATCGCCCTCGTCACTTTCGAACCGTTAGACCCAATGTGGATGGAATTCAACATAACCATCTACGAGTGGATATAAAGAACTCCAACCACATTTTCTATCATTTCTTCCCTTTTTTCTTGAAGGGACTTAATCCAACTAGACATGATTATGGCAAACAACAAAGAATCAAAGAAGGTTTTCGGCGATGGTATCTCCAAGTCAGCGGCCCAAAAACTAAAATCGCTTGTTGCGTAAACCAAAAGTCAAGCATCGCATGACCTTTCCAGCTTGGCTCAAATCACTAAATAATAGCGATGTGTTTAGCTGGAGGACCAATAGTGGCTTGCGGAAACTAATTATTGGTGAAGGTAGCATTTCTTCATTGTGGAGTTTGCGTTTTTTATGTCTGTTAAGGATCCGGTTTGTGGAATGTGGTTAGATCCCGGAAAGACTCCCTTTAGTGCGGAGCTTTTGGGGAGGCAATATTATTTTGACAGTGAGTATTGCATGAGTAGCTTTATTGAAGGTGCCAAGGTCGCTTATTTCTCTATGGAGATCGGCATGAACAGCGATATGCCTACCTACAGCGGTGGTCTGGGCGTTCTGGCCGGTGATGTGATTAGGTCAAGTGCGGACTTGAGAATTCCGTTGGTTGCGGTTACTTTGATCAGCAGGAAGGGTTATCTTAAGCAGAAAATAACGCCTGATGGATGGCAAATTGAATCCCCTGAAGAATGGGATCCATCGAAGTTTATGAAACTGTTGCCAGAAACTGCAACCATCAAAATTTCTGGGCGAGATGTTAGAATTGGTGTCTGGGTCTATGAACAAGAGAGCCTAACGGGCGGAACCATTCCTGTGCTGTTTCTTACGACTGATGTTGAAGGGAACCCCCAAGAGGATAGGGAAATTACTGATTTTCTTTATGGTGGCGACGAAAAATACCGATTGAAGCAAGAAATAGTGTTGGGAATAGGTGGGTTACGTATTCTTGAGGCGTTGAAAATTAATGTTAAGAAATATCATATGAACGAGGGGCATTCCAGTTTTCTTACGCTTGAATTGTTAAAGAACAATGATTTGAGCGCTGACAAAGTGAAGAATTTGTGTGTTTTTACTACCCATACTCCTGTGGCTGCTGCTTTTGATAAATTCTCTTATGACATGGTTTCGGAGGTTCTTGAAACCGAAGTGCCTGAGAATGTCTTGATGGAGTATGGCGGATCTGACGGGTTGAACATGACGCTTCTGGCTTTGAACTTGAGCAAGTATACTAATGGTGTGACTGAGGAGCATATGGAATACTCTAGGAAGTTGTTTCCGGGATATCATATACAAGAAATTACTAATGGTGTTCACTCGTTTACTTGGACTTGCCCGTGCTTTAGAGCGTTATTCGACAAGTATATCCGTCGGTGGGCCAATGAACCTGAGCTTCTCGTGAGAGTGGACACCGTTCCCGATGAGGAGTTATGGGAAACCCACATGAATGCGAAGCAAAATTTACTCGACTTTGTCCACGCTAATTCAGGGCTTCAAATGGATACCGACGTCTTAACTTTAGGCTTTGCCAGAAGAGCCACAGAGTACAAACGAGCAACAATGATCTTTTCAGATCTGGAAAAACTTAAAGAAGTTAAGAGCCAAGACAAGATTCAACTTATTTTCGCTGGAAAGGCACATCCGAAGGACTATATGGGAAAAAGCCTCATCAAAGACATTTATGAGTATATAGATCGTTTGAAAGGAGAAATCAAAATCGTCTACCTTGAAAATTACAACATGGAAATGGCGGGGAAACTGACTTCAGGAGTTGATGTCTGGCTGAACACGCCCTTGCCGCCATATGAGGCTTCTGGAACAAGTGGAATGAAAGCGGCGCACAATGGTGTAATTAACTTCAGCGTTTTGGATGGATGGTGGGTAGAGGGCTGCGTGGAAGGTCTCACAGGTTGGGCGATAGGTCCATCGCCTGATCAAGCGATAAGCGAAGAAGAAAGAAGAAAAAGAGAATTAGCTGATCTCTACAACAAACTGGAATACCTCATAATTCCAAAATTCTATGGCCAACGTGACGATTGGATAAGCTTAATGAAAAACTCTATTGGCAAAGTTGCATATTATTTCAATTCGCATCGGATGATGCGAAAGTACGCCACGGACGCGTATCTCTGACTTAGTCTTGGAATTGGAGAATTAATGGCTTCTAGATTTTGAGAGTGGGACTGGAATCAATCATCACGTGTTAAGAAAAGCAGTTTAGAAGCTTCTTGTTTAGTGGTCTTCTTAATTTCACTTTTGTCAAAATACTCTGTATCTTCGGTATTCTCAAGAAATTCGGATTCCTCAAAAACGTAATGTACTTCACCATTTGAAGAATTAACTTTTTTCATTCTCAGCCTTTTCATAAGAAGGCCTCCGAAGAGTACCCTTTGATTCTTTAATAATGCCAGTTTTGACTAATACGTGTTTGTGGTTGTGATCAGCTACAACAATGTTGTGTTCGAGATGAAGCAATAATGCGGTTATTAACTTTTTCCAGGCTTAATAGTATTGCTTTAGTGGGTTTCGTGGATCTGTTGCCAGCTTTACTGACGACGGGACTATGACGCTTTGCCAATCCTTTTCGAGTCTGCGTTTCTTGGCTTCGTCGACCTTGACTCGGTGTATGTGAAGGGCGTATTCCATCGCTTGGTTCTGCGGGTTCTCGATCTGAAGCATCTGCTCTAGGCTTAAGTGTTCAAAGACTCTTCTGATCGGGCGCATGGAGTTGCCGTGGCAGGAGATAGCTACATTCGCCGGATTCTGTCGGAGCCATTTTTCAAGCTGCACAACAAAGGGCAAAGTGCGGCTTTCAACCATCCTCATACTTTCGCCTTCAGGAGGCGGAAAATCGTAGCCTCGATGAACGTTTGCGAACCATTCGGGTTTTTCGGCTTGAATCTCGGTCTTGCTTTTGCCCTGCAATGTGCCGTAGCAGCGCTCAATCAGGCGATCATCTATGAAGACAGGAACGGTGATGTGTGTTTTAAGGACGATTTCAAGGGTTTTTTTGGCTCTGAGAAGGTGTGATGTGAATGCGTAGTCAATTTTTTCGTGTTCTAGCTGTTGAGCGATCTCTTGCGCTTGCAAAAGTCCTTTTGGAGTTAGGTCTGGGTCACGCCAGCCTGAGAATATTTTGTTGCTGTTATCTGTAGTCTCAGCGTGTCTAAAGACGAACAGATTACAGATCATAACCAGTTTTCACCAGAAAAATGTCCGTCCCTTAGGAAGAGGCAAATTCTCTTAACTCTTTTATTTTGTGTATTTCTATTGAGTTGCTGGCGTGTTTGATAGTGGTTCTCATTGCTGAGGTGAATAAGACGGTTTCTTCATCCTTAACCAGATGCATTTTATAAAGTTGGTTTGCGACTGTGGATATTCGGTCTTTTTCTTCGTTGTAGTTTATTAGAACTGGGTACACGCCGAATATGAGTTCCAGTTGTTTTTTGACTTTGATTTCGGGAGTGACAGCGATTATTGGTTGTGCAATCTTGAAGCGGGCTATCATTCGGGCTGTGTAGCCTGATCGCGTCAAGGGGATAACTTTGTGAATCGGCATGCTTTGACATATATCTTGGATTGCCCTGCTGACCGTGTCAGAAATGTTGATAAACGGTGTATCTTCAACCTTGGTCTTGACGGCTTTTTCTATTTCCTTAGCTATTCGAGTCATCATCTCAACGGCATCCACGGGATATTGACCCACCGCCGTTTCTCCAGAAAGCATAACGGCGTCTGATCCGTCTAGTATAGCGTTTGCCACGTCGCTGACTTCAGCCCTGGTTGGACATGGTTGATTAATCATCGATTCAAGCATCTCTGTTGCAGTGACGACAAGCTTACCCTTCTGATTACACAATTTGATGATGGACTTCTGGACCAAAGGAACTTTTTCCGGTTCGATTTCAACGCCCAAGTCACCTCTTGCAACCATTAATCCACTGGAGGCCTCTAAAATTTCTTCGACGTTTTGAACACCCTCAGAGTTCTCAATCTTGGCGATTATTCCGCCTGCAAAACCATTGGTCTGAGACAAGTTTTTCACGTCTTCTGCATTCCTTGTGAATGAAAGTGCAATGTATTCGACATCGTGTTTTTTTGCAAACTTTATGATTTCCAAGTCCTTCTCAGGGAAGGTTGGAACTGAGAGATGCTTATTGGGAATGTTGACGCCTTTTCCATCTTCTATGACGCCGCTGTCCAAGGTCAGGAGCCAAAGTTTGCGGCCTTTCTTTTCGATTACTCGCGATCTAATTTTTCCATTATCGATACTCACTTCGTCACCGACCTCCATTTCGTCATAGAAATCGTGATTGAAACTGACTTCTTCCTCGTTGAAGCCTACTTCCAAAATGTCTCCTTTACTCAAGACCTTTCGTTGAGATGCCCTGAGTCTAATTTCCGGTCCTTTGACGTCAATTATCATGGGAATATCAGCAACTTCCCTCACTGCTTCTATAACCGACTCGTATTGAGCGAGATTTCCATAGGCAGTGTTTATTCTTGCGCCGTTCATACCCGCGTGAAACATTCTTTCAATCATTTGCTTGGAAGCACTAGCGGGACCCACAGTGCATATGATCTTTGTCTTCTTCAACAAAACATCTCCTTGCGCATCCTAAAATGAGATATTCTCTAAGTTAAGGCTAGCGGCAATAAGCAAGGCTTGACCCTGAAAAATGGGTTACGTCTGTTTTCTAAACGAAGAATAATTGCCTAACCTGAAATAATACTTTGAAAATAGAGTTGTGCTTTCACAATCACAAAAACCTATAAGGATGCCGGCGATATTCGTTTCTTATTTGAGGTTGTGTTTACATTTTGTCCACCGATATAGCAGTTAGCAAAACACAAATTGTAGAAAAAAGGGAAAATCTAAATCTACTCAATTCTGTTGCCTTTGATAGTGGCTTTCATTTTTTCACAGAACTCGGAAAATACACAGGTGTAACCGCGAGCGGCACTGTCGAGTTCGCTGAAAAACTTCAAATAATACCCATTCAATCCGTTACGTTTCACTTTAACCGTCAAGATTTTCAAAAATGGTTCAAAAACACTATTGGCGATGACGAACTAGCAAAGAGGATTGACCAGATGAAAGTATGGTCACAAGATGAAATCTTGAGGAAAGAGCTTTTCAAAACGGTTCAACATCGCATCGCCGAATTAACAAAATCGTCTCAGTAGATTTCTTTTTGACTTCATAATTTTCTTGTTTGTTCGATTTTTTCGTTTTGCTTTTTTCTAGTATGTTTTGTGGTATTAGTATAGTGTGTTATATCTAAATTTCAAATATTGGCAAAGTATAGTTTACCAATGACTTATGCTGTGATGTCTCAAGATGTAGAACGCTCAGGCACGCGCATTGTTTTGTCAAGTTTTCTATCTTCAGATAAGGAATGAAGATTAATGGTCCTTGTTTTACCCTAGATCTACCTATGGACTGTCTGCTTCAGGAAACATCTGTGAAAGCATTATTAATGATGAAAATAGTCTTTATTTGAGAGCGTTATATTTACGATTAAAAGCTTGTGATTGAGATGAGTATCTTTAGAGCTTATGATATTCGTGGCGTTTATGGTAAGGACTTGAACGAAGAGATCATGATGAGAATAGGTGAAGCGGCTGGGACTTTGTGCCCTGGTACGTTCACGGTTGGAAGAGACTTTAGAGAGCATGGAGCTCAACTTGAGGAAGCGTTCGTTTCAGGCTTGAAAAAGACGGGGGCAAACGCCGTTCTCGTTGGAACTTGTCCTGCTAGCCTCTGTGTCTTTACTAATTGGAAAATGGGAAACGATGTAACCGCGTATATAACTGCGTCCCATTTGCCCGCTGAGTGGAGCGGCATCAAGTTTTTCCATCAAGACGGAGTCGGCTTTTTTGAAGAGGAGAACAAGAAACTGGGTGAGATTAGCGCCTCGGGAAATTTCAAAACAGGCACCGGATCGGCGAAGAAACTTGAGAGAATGGATGCGGCATACGCTGATTTCGTCGCTGAAAAAATAAAACCAGAGAGAATAAGTGTGGTTGCTGACTTCGGAAATGGAGCCGCATGTCTCTTAGTTCCGAAGATACTTAAAAAAATCGGTGTCAAAGCCACTTTTCTTTTTGATTGGCCTGACTCAAAGTTCTCGAACAGAGACCCTGAACCTAAACCAGAAGCCTTGACTGCTCTCTGTAAGAAGGTTGTGACAGAGAAGGCAGATCTCGGAATAGCGTTTGACGGCGACGGCGACAGAGCCATTTTCGTTGATGACACAGGCAAAGTCATTATGACCGAGCAAAGCGCGATCCTCTTCATAAGGGACATCATGAAAACTCAGAATGGTCCAGTTGTTGCCAACATAGAATGCTCAGATATTATAGAGGATGAGGTTAAGAAATATGGGGAAAAAGTGTTTCGAATACCCGTTGGGCACACGTTTTTGGTGCAGGAGACAAAGAAGCACAAAGCGGTTTTGGGTGTGGAAGAATCTGGGCACATATGCGTTCCAAAGTTCTTCTGGTTTGACGATGCAATAATAAACAGTATGTACATGGCAGAAATTGTCTCAAAAATGGAGCGGAAACTGTCAGACGTCGTGAAAGAGCTGCCGACAAGACTTTTTAAGAGAATCGAAATAAAGTGCTCTGACGAAACAAAATTTCAGGTCATAAACAAGATAAAGGAAAAAGCAACAGAAACATACGCAAACACAAACACTATCGACGGCGTCAAAATCATTTTTCCAGATTCGTGGGCACTTGTTAGAGCATCAAACACGTCGCCTATTCTTCGTTTATCTATAGAAGCAAGAAATCAAGAAAGACTTGACGAACTCGAGAGGGAAATGACGAAACTGATAGATAGCGTTAACGGTAAGTGTTAGACCTAAGCCCAAAATGGGTTGCCTGAAAGGCGCAAAAACAGTTGACTCAGGAAGAATAATCGAATAGCCTTCCTTTCCCATCAAATGGAATAAATAGATAACTAGTTTTTCTAAATATTCAATAATGAATATCTATAATAGATGCCGCTCCTTTTTTCAAGCGATACAGAATGAGTAATACTTCCCAATCTGACGACAATTTAAACATTAACATTAACAAAATAGTTAACGATGCTTTAAGGGTCTTCTTCAGAGATGCCGTGAGAATTGCCCTTACTAGTCCTTCGCAATCGGTTTTCTTTTTGCGTACACTCAGATGGCAAAATAAGGCAGTTAAAACAAGGCAGAAGCTGGAATGTGAAGGGCTCCATGTTCCTCCAGTCTTGGTTATAAGTGTAACCAGTAAATGTAATCTGCATTGTGAAGGTTGCTATCACCAAGCATTAAGAAGCACATCTGACGCTGAAATGAGCGATGAACGTTTAGAGAGACTGGTGGATGAGGCAAAAGAACTCGGCATATCCTTTATCGTTCTTGCTGGAGGAGAGCCCCTCATGCGCGCAAACATACTGGACATCTCCAAGAAGACGCCTGAAATAATGTTTATGATGTTCACAAACGGGCTGCTGCTAAACGACCAGATACTTGAGCAAATATCAGCAAACAAGAACATTGTTCCGCTCCTAAGCTTGGAAGGCTATCAAATTGATACTGACGGCAGACGTGGCACAGGAGTGTATAATCAGCTGCTTAAATCAATAGACAAACTAAAAAACAAAGGCGTCTTCTGGGGAACATCCCTAACCATGACAAGAACTAACTTTGAAGAAGTAACCAATGAAGCTTTCATTAAACAACTTGTTAATTCAGGATGTAAACTCTTCATGCTCGTCGAATACACGCCAGTAATTGCAGGAACAGAAGACTGGGTCCTCACACAAGAACAAAAATCCAGGGTAGTGCCTATCCGGAACAACTTCCGCAAGAAATTTTCAGCAATGTTCATCGCTTTGCCATGGGATGAGGACGAAATCGGAGGATGCCTCTCAGCAGGACGCGGATTCATACACGTTAGCGCAGAAGGAAACGTTGAACCATGCCCGTTCATCGCTTACTCAGACACTAACCTAAAAAATATGCCGCTTAAAGTAGCCCTGCAATCAAAAATGCTTAAAACCATACGCGAAAACCATGCGCAACTAAAAGAAATACAAGGCTGCGCTCTTTGGGAAAAGCGTGAATGGGTTCAGTCACTCGCCAACTCAAACAGTAATAAGCTAACAAAAGTTGAGAAGTAGCTTCTTGATGACTGCCATTGGTCTTGCAGGAAGCGAGCTCTACGATTAGTTTATCTGTTCGGCTGTGAAACAACGCCTCTCCAAGCAGCATTCTGAATCCTGAAAGAAGCCCTATCAAGCACGGATTCTCCCTTTCAACCGAATGCTTTAGTTTAGTTGTGGAAGGTTTACATATCGTCCAAATCATAAGCAAGGTAGTTTTCTGCTCTTAGCCTTTCCTTTTCTGCAATCTTTTTTGCCACGATTCCGAAGCGTACGTTGTCTGGCAAAGTAGGGACGAATTTGGCTTTCGTGATCAAACGGTCCAGTATTTTAAGCGCTTCTGTAGTGTTAAGCTCTTGCCATTTGAACTCGAAGACATAGGAAGTCTTCTTGCCGCTTCCTATGAGGTCTATTTCATATGTTTCCTTCCGTTCCTCTTTTGTGGGTATTTTCCCCCACTGGCGCTGTGCCTTTGATAAGTCCAGTTTGGAAACTAAAAATTCCCTTGCGGCTCTCTCAAAGGTCCTTCCATAGTAGGAGTTGAGATTTTCTTTGATCTTGTTGATGAATTCGGGGGTTCTGGCGGCGTAATCGGAGAAGTTTGTGTAGATATGGGAGAACCAGAACTCCAGTAGCGGATGTTTTATTACATAAATGCCTCTCTTACCGTAGTAGGGCATTTCAACTTCAACCAGTTCGAAATAGTCTTTGAGCTCGTTGACTTGTCGAGTTATGGAAGTAGCTGGAACGTTCAGGTAGCCCGCTATGGCTGACAGCCTATTGTTGCCCATCGCTATGGCTTCCAGAATTGAGAAGTAGATTCCGCTTCTTCCGCCAAATTCCTGGAATAGAATCATGTTGACCTCCTCTTCAAGCGGCGCTCCTCTGCTCAAGAGCAGAGCATCTATTATGCCCAGTGCAGTTTTGCCCTTTAGGTCAAAATCTTCTATTGTTACATAATATTTTGGGTATCCGCCGAACAAGAGGTATAATTTTAACATTTCTTCCTTTTCTATGTTCAGTTCTTTCCCAACCTCAAAGCAAGAAGAAAGATTGAGGGGTTTTATTTTGTTACCTCGTTTTATTCTTCCATACAGAGGCTCCTTCGATTTCTGGAACATTCTTTTCATTAGACCAACCAAGGATCCTGAGAAAATTATCAACCCAGGATTGTTTTCGTGCAAGTCAACGTTCTTTTGCAGTATTCCAAAGACAGAAGGTTCAACTTCGACAAAATTCTGGAATTCGTCAAACACGAGAGGTGGCAGACCCCTGGTCATACATATCTCAAAGAATTTATCCCAGGAGGGCAAATTCTCCAGTTCTCCAAGAACCTTTTTTGCTTTTAGTATTTCCTGGAATTCCAATAGCAGGTCTTCAGAAGTTTTGTTTCTGTTGACAAAAAAATACAAACCGCGTTCTTTGATGAACTCGAGTAGCAGTCTGGTTTTTCCTACTCTGCGAAGGCCATATATAGCTATTACAAACAGCTTTTTGCGGGATAGTGCCTCAAGATTATTAAGATCTTTAAGCTCCGCTTCGCGATCTATGAACCTCATTGTATTCACTTAGTGAATTATTCAATGAATGAATATATATTCTTTTGTGCTTTAACGCACTTGACTACTTCTGCTCCGAAGATGGTCTTCTGTTCCCATTTGGGAAAGAGACCGTAGCCTCCAGTCTCAAAATTTTAAGAAATATTGCGAAAAAGGATTTCTGACCTGAAACAAGCTAACTCGTCACGTTTACGATTACTTGACTATAGAACCCAATTGCTGGAATGCTGACACTTTCTCTTGTTCAAAACGTGCCCATGTACGATTTCTGAGTTTCTTGAGTCTGGGGTTTGCGGCGGCGTCTAAACAATGTTAGGATTACGAGGATCAACAATATCATGACGACGGCAATAACTATGAGCCAATCGGCTGCACTGAAAACGAATGCTGCTGTAGTTGCTGTTGGCGTGCGCGTTGTTGGTGTAGGCGAAATTCTGGTAGCTGTAGATGTAGGCGCGCTCCCTACTGCCCAAACGTCTGCGTTTGTGCTTGTAATCGTTTCTGTGAAAGTTTCCGTTTCGGAACCAAATGTGTCAATGCTTTCGTAATAAGATGAAACAGCTACTCCTTTGATTTTATCGTAGTATACATCTGTTTTGTCATAGTGGTTTTCAGATGTTGTTTCGACTAGTTGTTCGTTTGTCTGTCTATTACCGCTCGGATAGGTTCTTACTGCTGTATAGTTTATGGTTGCGTCTCCGCCATTCGGGTAGATTTTATCGTTTACATTGAGGTTTCCCGCGATTATTAGGTCTCCGTAAGGAAGGTGGATAGAACCAGAATCAACGTCCACGAAGCCTGTTTGTGTATTTGTTGATCCATTGCGGTATGTGCTTATGACTTCGGCGTTTATTGTTGTTCCCGAGATACTAGTTATTGTAATTTGGAAGCTTTGCGTTTGGTTTAGTTCAATTACGTCGCTTGGTACTGGTAATGTGGGGTCTGTTGAGCTCCAGTTAACATTGTAGTTATATTGAAGCACGTCTCCTTGGGTTACTCCCAGACTCGCGAGTTGAGGGGATTGAGCAGATGCGACGGATATGGACAGTATCGACAAAGCGGTTAGGATAAAGATTGTTAAAATTATTTTGTTTTTCATGTGGCTCTTGCCTTTTTGTTTAATTCAGGTTTATTTGTTTTTTATGCTTTTAATTTTTTTGGAAGAAATAAAAAGAGAGTAAAAAAAGGTTTTGGGATGTCATTTGTACACGGTGATTACGACGTTGTCAACCCAAATTTCTGCCCTGCTACTCAGACTTTGGCTTAGGAAAGATATTCTGAAATCGGTTGTGAAGGCTGAGGTGTCAGCGATGGTTACTGTGTACTGATGCCATACCATAGGCGTATATACAGTGGTATCGCCTAGGTTTGCTGCAGTTATGAAGTTATTGCTGTTGTATGTGTCTGTGACAACTCCACTGTATCGGATTTGGAACTGTGTTGACTGCGTTTGGTATATCATGAACTCGAAAGTCACCGTTATGTATTTTGCGCCTGTGGCGTCTATCGGGTTGCATGAGAACGGTCCTTCATCGTTACTTGTCGCTTTAACTGACTGCGGTGCACTGAAATAGTAATCAGTAGCAATATTCCATGGTGGGTTGGCCCAGTTGTTCCATCCGTTTTGCCAACTTGTGCCACTGCCATCAAAGGATGAATTAAGCTCGACTGTGGGTGTTCCGGTGTTAATCGTAAAGGTTGTGCTTACGGAGGCGTAGTTAGTTGCAGAAGCTGTTAAGGCTGGTGTACCTGTAGCTGAAGCCTCATAATAGAAGCTGGCAGTGCTTCCTGAACTGATGGATATCGAACTAATTTGTGTTGTGCAAAGAGCATCTGAATAGAATGTTCCGGAAGTGGCGGTTAAGGTAATGGTTGTTGTGCCGCTGGTTATTGCTGTGCCTGAGGATGTTTGGCGTTGAACTGTGATTTTAGATGATGGTTGGCCAACTAGCAATGTTTGGCTTGCTCCTGCGGTGAGTACGAGTTTCTGGCTTGTAGACGAGATAAAGTCGGCGGTTACGGTGCCTGCTGCGCTGACTTGCGCAGAGGTCGAGGTTGATGTTGAACTTGTTATTTGTATGCCGCCTGTGAATGTCCAAGATGAGAATGTGTAGCCATTATTTGCGGTGGCAGTAATCGGTACTGATGTGCTTGTAGTGTAGATCTGGGTTCCTGTTGGGCTTACGGTTCCGCTCCCTGACGGGCTAGCCGCGAAAACTACGTTGAATTGGTTTCCAGGTGGAGTTGTCGGGGTAGGTGTTGCAGTTGGCGTCGGCGTTGGTGTAAGGCTGTTAATGGTGAATGTTGTGCTTACTGATGAATAGCCTGTGGCTGAAGCTGTTAATGTTGGTGCGCCAGCGACTGAGTCTGTGTAGGTGAAGCTAGCTGAGTTCTGTTGGTCTGGGATAGTGATTGATGTGCCAGAAGAGAATGTTCCGCCGCTTGAAGTTGTTGCTAGGTTGATGGTTAGACTGCCGGTTGTGACTGGGTTTCCAGATGAGTCTTGACGTTGAACTGTTACCGTTGAGGACACCGCGTTAACATTGAAGATTTGGTTGGTGCCAGTTGTGAAAACGAGTTTGGAGTTTGCTGCTAGTATGAAGTTAGCAGTTATGGTGCCTGGTCCGTTGAGTTGCGCTGTTGTCGAGGCTAACGTTGGATTGTTTATTTGAATGTTACCACTAGTGAATGTCCAAGAAGAAAATGCGTAATTACTATTGGCAGTGGCAGAAATCAATACCACTGTGCCAGCAGTGTAAGATTGAGTTCCTGACGGGCTTACGGTCCCAGTTCCTGCAGGATTCGCCGTGAAAGCTACATTGAATGGTGTTTGAGAACCAGAACCGCCGGAACCACCAGAACCGCCGGAACCACCAGAACCGCCGGAACCACCAGAACCACCAGAACCACCAGACCCGCTTGAACTGCCTGTGATTTGCATGAATGTTCCTTCAACTGTGACGATCTTGATAGTTAGTTGCTCGTTAGGTTGAGGGATGAAATCAATTGTAAGTTCAACGGTTTGGCCAACGTTTACTGGTATTAATTGTCCTGTAGTTACATCGTTCGTGCCCACCCTGAGAATATTGTAGAGAACATTGTTAACGTATACACTGCCGTCCTGGCTAAGATGCACTAGACCTTGACCGGTGTTTTGCACGTAAATGACCAAATTGGCTTGTGACGAATAGCTTACGAGTGTTATTGCGTTGCCTGTCTTTGTGGTTTTGCCACCTATGTAGCCCAAGACCCAGGCGTAAACGACAAGTGAAGCCACAACGGCTATTGCTATCATTAATAGAACTGATATTATTGGTGAAATTGCTCTGATAGAGCGTTTTATCTTAGTTATTTTTCGCATACTTTTTTCTCCTTATTTATTTTTGGATTAGAGCTAAAGTTAGCTTTTCTCTCCTTTCTTTTGTGTATCTTTTGCAGTCATAGCTATTTAAGGTTGTATAGAACAATACTCCAGAAAAAATTGTAAGCAAAAAATAGTTTAATGAAAACTTTTCCGGGTTTTTGATTGAATTTGAAAAATAATTATTTAGTGGATGTTTGCAGGGAGAAAAAAAGGAAGTGAACAAGGGGCCAAAAAGGACACGTTGTTGCTGCCGTTTAAGTTGCAGAAAGTAAGGCAGGATTGTGGGAAACTAATTGAATTTGTATTATTATGGAACATATAGATTGATCGCACAAGAACTTTAATGGTTCTTTGCCCAAGATGTGCTTGGGCATTAAAGTTTATAGGATTCTAACTGCTTAGCGATCCAAAATCTCCATAACACTAGACGAAGATTGGTAGATTCATGGAAAAATGTTAACGCAGATATTTCGGCCCTAAATTTAGAGAAGGAAATGAGTTAAAATGGGCCATCAGAGTGCTACATTGAAATTACACATCTTGCTGGAACAGATGAACGAAAAGCGAGTGAATTATCGCTCTAATTAGTTGTGACCCTAATTTCCAACTATTACCACTGACATTCGAAAGCCCTGAAATTGCCTAGAGGTAGAATGAATTTATTAATGAGTACTTTCTCGGAAAGAGCCAAAGAGATCGCTTCTTAAATACTTCAAGTACGATAGGTTTTGTTCATGGGATACCAACCGCAGATAAAGTCGCCCCGAGCCTCTGGTCGAGGATACAGAAAGATGCGAGATGAAAAAGGCAAAGCTCGAAGACAGAAGCATAGATCTGTTGGCAATTCCACGCAAGATGAGAAGCATGTTGCTACCTTGAAAGAGGTTTCGGACAGAACCCTCAAGCAATTCCGCACTCTAGGAAGGCAGCGATTTGGTTCTTCCCCGTTTAGAGTACACTTCGACCGTTGGCTAATGAACCTAAAAGATGCCCTGTCTGAGTTTGAATCAAATCCAAACATAGGCGCGGATGAACAATTCGTAAAGGAGCGTTCACAAATACTCTCCGTCATTGAGATCGAGCTTGAGGAAAGACGCCGCAAAGAGACTGCTCTCGAGGAGGCTATCGAAAGTCTATCGAATAGCAAAAATCTTCTTGAAAGCATTAATGAAGAATATAATAATGGGATGAGGGAGATTAAAGCGCAAAAAAATAGTGAAATCAAGCATCTGAATAACAATATTGATAACCTCAGAGAAGAACTGGATTATATTGTTCGGATGAAAACTGGCCTTTTCAGAGGCATCTCCAAGAGTGCCAGAGAACAGAAAGAGACAGAGACAATTCTCGAACTCAATACTGGGCAAAGAGAGCTTGAATTAGCCATGCTGGATTTCACTGAAGCACAAGAAAAGCTCCGAGACGAGTTTGAAAGAAAGAGGCAGCCAGTCATCGAGCAGATAAAAGATCGCCAGAAAAAAATTGAGAACTTGGAAACCGATGATTCTCTAGAGGACAGATGGTTTGCCTGCGAAGCCCTCATAGATGCAGCGAATGCACTTCTCCAAAGAAAAACGCTTCAAGAAAAGAAACAGAGCAAGCCAATTAATTGAAACTGGTTTCGAGTATGACTCGATATTGTAGAGGTTAAGCAATTCAGAAAGCGAAGATAAATGGAGATTCTTACTATTTCGCCAAAAACATATTCAGCGTTTTACTATTTTGGCAAGTGCTGGGTTATGGCGGAACATGATTTGGTGTTTAGTTGTGTCTGCTTTGCTTTGATTTTTTTGATTTATTTGCTTTCTCCCGGGGTTTATGGAGTCTATATTACGAAATCCGATATAATAAGACGAAAGAAACATGGCTTATAACACAAAACCGCTTAACTCGAGTATAGAAAACAGTTCTAGAAGAGGAAACCAAAATGACCTTAACTCTAATCGAAAATTCGCCGAAAAGACGGGACAAACTTGTCATTATGGCAGAAATCATAGGCATCGCCCAAAAAGGCACCTCGAAAACCCACATAATGTTTAAAGCCAACCTCAGTTTCAGCCAATTAAAACTATACCTCGAACTACTCTCGCACACCAGTCTTCTTGAAGAAACCGCATGCAACGGAAGAGTAATCTATAAACCCACACAAAAAGGCTTAGAGTTCATGGAAAAACAACAACAAATAATGGATCTGCTAAATGAAGACGTGCGTGTACACAGGAACAGCGTGAAAATTCCCCCATTGTTCTTCAACACTCTCCAAAGAAGTTAAACCCTTCTGCACTCACTGCATAAAACATCAAATTTCTAACTTCGAGTTACAAGAAGAAAAACTTGCTCTTTTAGTGGTGGAACAAACCTCTATTAAGTTAAATTAGGCATATCATTTTTATAATTTGGATTTTGCCATCCATTCGTATCTTAACCCAATATATTCAGCTACTTTTTTCTCATCGAACTGCATTTTCTTTCGCTGCTCACTCAACTTACTCTCTATTAGACCTAAGAGTTTTCTAGGGTCAAATGGTTTCACGATATAACCATCTATACCTTTATTCGCCGCTTCAATAGAATTATTTAAGGTAGCATTCCCAGTTATAATTATCTTTACCATGTCAGGCTCTGTTTTTCTAAGTTTGTTTAGTAATTCTGTTCCTTCCATATCAGGTAAATGAATATCTATAAGCGCTAAATTGAAGAATTGTTTAAAACTTTCAGCAACAGCTTTCTTGCCATTCCCGATGCATGTAACTGAGTATCCTTTATCAGTCAGGAGTTCAGACAACATATCTTGAATTTTTTGGTCATCGTCAACCACCAGAATATTTTCCAATAGCAACACCTTTACCTTAAGGTTAATGACATTATTTTTATTTCTTGTTAATCACTAATCTGGTTCACAAGTAAGCATTCCTAAGCTTGAGTATCAATTCGTAAACCATTTTATGTATGAAATAATAGGTTTGAATTGTCAAGGTTATTGGTAAATTGGCGAGACAATGTCTGAAACTGCTTTAAGAGAGCCTAAAATTGCATTAGTTTCTAGCAATCCAATATGCATATTGCATGTTGATGATGATGTTGCTTTCTTGAGCATGGCGAAACAATGCTTGGAAATGCAAGCTGATATTGAAGTTGAATCAGCACAGTCAGTTCAAGAAGCACTTGAAATGTTAAAGACCAAGAAATTTGATGTTATAGTTTCAGATTATCAGATGAATAGAAAAGATGGTTTAGAATTTCTAAATGAGATAAAAGCCATTGGAATTACCACGCCTTTCATATTGTTCTCAGGTAAAGGGCGGGATGAGGTTGCCGTAAAAGCGTTAAATTCCGGCGCATTCAGATATATCGATAAACGCGGCGCCCCCGACGCGATTTATGCTGAATTGTCTTCATGCATTCGTCAAGCGACGCAGTATACTAGATCTCAGGTGATGCTTAGAGAGAGCGAAAAGCGATTCAGGGCAATTTTTGATTCTTCTATCGACGCGATCCTAGTTCTTAACGACGATGGGGAGATTATTTATAGTAATAAATCAGCAAAAGTTATGTTGGATTATGCTAAAGATCAAATTACCAAGGCATTGAAGAAACATTTTACCAAACAATTCACTGCAACCTATGAACAGAATATGCATGAAGGCTTTAAGCAATTATCAGACGGTAACTTGTCAATGAGTGGAAAGACAGTTGAGCTTGCCCTCAAGAATATTTCAGGCGAAACAACCATCGTTGAGCTTTCATTTTCTGCTTTTACTGAGAATGGTCAATGGTATGGAGTAAGTATTGTTCGAGATGTGAGTGAGCGCAAAAGGCAAGAACAACTCCTAGGGGAAAGCCAGCAGACGTTGAAAGCGCTTTTTGCTTATAATCCAGAGGCGATTGTTTTCATGGATAAGGATTTCCGTGTGACTGAAATTAACCGTAGCTTCACAGGGCTTTTTGGATTTGTTTTTGAAAATATCAAGGGCCAGAAAATCACGGATGTTATTGTCCCTGAGGGATTTGAAGAAGAGTCAAAAATTATTGAGGGACTAATTTCGAAAGGACCGGTGACTTTTAGCACGACACGAAAAAGACGAGATGGTTCCACTATTGATGTTGGCTTATCGGGCGGGCCATTAGCAGTAAATGGCCTAATAGTAGGGTTTTTCATGGTCTTTGTAGACATTTCGAACTTAATTATAGTCCAAACCGTGTTAGCGAGTGCTCTTTCAAAGGCAGAATTACTAAACGAGAAGATTGTAGTGTTAGGTGGTTTTACAAGGCATGATGTCAGAAACAAACTTGGTGTAATTTCGGGTAATTTGTATTTGGCGAGGAATAAATGTAAAATTGAGCCTAACCTCGAGAAGTATCTCAGCAATGTTGATGATTCAATTAAAAATATTTGTGATATTTTAGATTTTGCAAAAACTTATGAAATGATCGGTGTCGAAGAATTGGTTCCTGTGGATATAGGTAAAATGGTCCAGAATGCGCTTTCGCTCTTCACGGATCTTAAAGGTGTAAAAGTTGAAAATCAATGTATAGGATTAGAAGTAATCGCGGATTCTTTACTTACACAAGTTTTCTACAATCTTATTGACAACTCGTTGAAATATGGCGAAAAAACAACAACTATTCGAATATTCGCAGAAAAGTCAAGTGAGCGCTCAGTTAAATTATGTTTTAAGGACGATGGTGTCGGCCTAGATAAGAGTTTTAGGGAGCACTTATTCGAAAGGGGTTATGGAAAAGGCACTGGATTTGGGCTGTACTTGATACGCAAGATATGTGAAGTATACGGTTGGTCAGTTAAAGAAAATGGCGGACCCGGTCAAGGAGCCCAATTTGAATTTGTGATCCCCGTTGAAAAGGTTAAGAGGTTTGTGGAAAATAGCTAAAATCTTCTGATTTATTGCTTTTATTTTTGTTTTTATTAAATACTTTAGAATTTTTGAAATTGCTATTTCGGCAAGTTTGCTATTAAAAAACAAAACCAACGACATTGTTAAAAAGAATAAGTACAAACAACAAAAATATCAGATTTCAAAAAATTTTTCCAAAACTAGCCTGAAAAGCATTTTAATTCCGAAAGTTTTCACAAGATCAAAACGAAATGTTCTAAAAAATAATGAGTTAATAAAATCAAAAATAAAGAGAGGTGGTGTTTTGCCGCCAGAGTTAGGCTTACCTTCGCATTTAGTCATCAATCTTCAGCTGAAGTTAAATGCTCTTTGCACTGCCTCTGCGGTTACGACAAGTTTGTTCATACGCGAAATTGAGAGGGCTTATGTGACATAACTCTCTTTAAAATAAATTAACAATAAAAGAAAAAGTGGAAAATTATTAGGTCGTATAGGTGCAGTAAATACTGCATTCATAGTTGCCAGTTGTGAAAGTAATTGAGTTTGGCCATGTTCCGAAGGTGAGGTCATACACGCGAGAGTCACCTGTAAGCGAATCACGAGATATGGTTGCAGAACTGGTACCTGATGGGTTATTTGCCCAAACGACCAAGATGTAGTTTGTATTTGCTGTTAGTGCTGTGGGAGTTGTCAATGTGAAAGTTACCCATCCGTCGGTTGTTGTTGTTACGGTGACGCTGCCGCTGGAGGCAACTAAAGCTCCACCTGTTGTGTAAATTGCAGCTTGGACAGTGTGAGTATTTGATACCGTAATATATGCGGTAATACTTTGTGCAGTTACAGTATAGGCTGGAGTTGTAAATTGAGATCCGTAGATTGCATCCTCAATGGAGTATGTACTAGAGCCAACAGTTTTGTATCCAAAGTATCCTGAGCTTGGGGGATTCACCGTTATGCCTGTCTGGGAGCCCGTGATCGAGGAGGTTGTCGTGTCGGTGGCCGTTATCGACTGGGTTCCAACCGTATTCAGAGTCACACTGAAGGTGTAAACACCATTATTTCCGCTTGTGAACTGATGGTTGCTTGGTAGAGTTGCAGCTCCATCTGATGACGTAATCTTTACCGTTCCCCTGTAGCCGGTAGCAGTGTTGCCGTATGCGTCCTTGGCAGTCACCGTAATGGTCCCAGCTGTACCAGCCGTAGCCGGATTTGTGAAGCCAGTGACGCTGAGGCTCGCAGCTGCTCCCGGGTTCACCGTGATTCCGGTCTGAGCACCAGTAATCGTACCAGTCACCGTGTCAGTAGCAGTAATAGAACCGCCTGACTATCACTGGAAGTGAAATGAACCGTACCGGTATAACCAGTAGCTGTAGCACCAGAGGAAGTCTTAGCCGTCACAGTAACAGTACCAGCAACACCAGCAGTCGTCGGACTTGGAAAGCCCGAAACAGTAAGAGTCGCAGCAGGACCAGGACCAGCAGCATTTACGGTGATTCCGGTCTGAGCACCAGTAATCGTACCAGTCACCGTGTCAGTAGCAGTAATCGATTGAGAACCAACCGTATTCAAAGTCACGCTAAACTGGTGAACACCAGCATCTCCGGCCGTAAACACATAGTTACCAGGAAGAACCGCCTGACTATCACTGGAAGTGAAATGAACCGTACCGGTATAACCAGTAGCTGTAGCACCAGAGGAAGTCTTAGCCGTCACAGTAACAGTACCAGCAACACCAGCAGTCGTCGGACT
>JBEKFM010000037.1:0-30557 GCA_050013315.1 Bathyarchaeia archaeon | reverse complement strand
TGACGAATGTCGTGTGTGGACTGGTAAACTTTCGGATATTGGGTAAATTGACTATCTGAAAAATAGGAAAAGAAAAAAAATCAGCAAAAGATTAAAAAAAGTAATAACGACTAAGGTCTACTATTACTTTCTTATACAGTTGTAGTTGTTGATTTGGCAACAGCTAATCCTACGCCATTATCTTTTTTTCTTGCGGAACCTATTACGACGCCGCCCACAATTGTTGTGTATTCTCCAGTTCAAAATGAAAGCTATGATTCGCCCAACGTGTTGCTAAATTTCTCAGTAATTAAGCCTGACGCATGGTTCCCTGTTGGGGAAGCAAACTCGACCGGTGCCGTTTTTGGAAATGTAACCTCTGTTTATTATGCAGTGGACGGCGGAGAACGTCAAAACATTACCGTGCATGATGTCAATTCTCTTCTTTTTAATTCATTTGTACCACAAACCTTAAGCTTTTCAACCACCCTAAATTTGACAGCAGGAGCGCATAACGTTCAGATAAGCGTTGAAGCAGACAGCTACTATGTTGAAAATATCTTAAGTTATCAAGTTAATAGCGTAGTGGTATTTGGGAGTTCCGAACCCGTCAGTTTTACGGTCGCATTACCTGAACCAGTCATTGTTGTCCCTCAAAACATAACTTACCATGAAAACAGGGTTCCTTTAGCCTTTACTGTTGGCGCGTCGGCAACTTCGTGGGTTGGCTACAGTCTAGATGGGAAAGACAACGTTACCATCGCAGGTAACACAACATTAACTGGCTTATCTTACGGAGAGCATAATATTACCGTTTATGCGAACGACACTTTTGGAAATGTTGGTTCTTCACAAACAATCACTTTCATTATAGCGAAGCCAGAAGCGAAATCTTTTCCAACTGCTACGGCTGCGGCTGTTTCAGGAGTATCAGCAGTAATTGTGATTGCTGGCTTGATGGTTTACTTCAAGAAACACAAACACTAAAACTGTTTAACAAGAAATAGCCAAAACTTTAGTCAAGAAACTTTGAGACAAGGAATCTTTACAAATACGCCTTTAAGCAAATTCAACCTATAGTTACGTGATGATGCCTATGAGTAAGAAAACGTTCATGGCAGTAATCACAATCTCATTAATCCTTATTTTAACAGTTGCTGGAGCAGTGGTTATAGAGTTAGCAAGAGCTGATCCAATTCCTTGGCCTACTATACCTAATCAAGAAAAACCTACTTTGACAGTAGAGACTCCGCAAAACAACACTGCATACAATGCTAGTAGTGTTTATCTTAATTTTACAGTAACTAAGCCTGACTCGTGGAATGCAGTTCACATAGTTGTCCCTTATATCGGTGAAATAGCTTATGCAAATGTCTACTTAGATGGAAACCTGACTAATTACGGCAGATTTTACGCACCTGGTTCAAGTTTTTCTCTTAAATTAAATCAGACCGCTTCAGGACCACATTCACTGAACGTAACCGTTCAATCTTACACCTATTATCAAGGACCAATTTATGGCAATTCCTCTATTATCTCTAACATCACTTCGGTTAGTATCGTCAATGGCGTCTCCGTTCCTGAGAAACCAATTTACTTGTACCCTATAGTTGTCTCTGACATAGTTTACTTCACTGTACTTGGGGAGCCCTCTCCTTCACATCAAGAAACAGGGTCTTTTCCAACTGCAACTGTAGCCGCTGTTTCCACAGTAGCAGTGGTTGCGGTGGGTGCTGGTTTGGTGGTTTACTTCAAGAAACGCAGGACTGCGCCTGAACATATTATCAAAAGGCAATGAAATGAAAATAACCGCTCTCGTTGTAATTATCAGCTTAATGGCAATCTGCGTAATATTAGCCGTTTATCCTTTCAATGTAACTTCCATAGCGATAACAGTTGCAGCTGATTATTCAACGGCGTCGGATTCGCAGTCAACTCTACAATCGATTTCTATGCCGGTGGAATACGTCAACTACACAGTCTCCATGGTTAACGGAAGTCTTTGGGCAACTGTTGACGGAACTTTTCCAATGCACATTCCGTTAGAGTGGGTAGGTCAAGAACTTCCCATGCTCTACCCTACTCCTCTGGGGGTAACGAACATTTCTATAGAAGTAGATGGGCAGAGTGTAGACTACAGCAACTACACACAAGCCTATCCTGACGCGCTGCATTACACGTACTTGGGAGAGTGGCCGATGATGCTTTTCACAGTTCAACCCGCTTCACCTGATTTTCTTTTAACAATACATTATCAACATCCCATCTCAGTGGTGAATGGAACCTACGTATTCCTCTATGACCTTAACATAAGCCCCTATCTGTCTAACTCGTCCAGCGAATCCACGGCGCACTTTAGCATTCTCTTCCAAGCAAACTGTTCCAACATCAACATTTACACTGTACCAGGCGACAGTTCAATACCCCGAGATAACACAAGAACCCCAGTAAACTTCACAATCAGCACAGAAATAGGAGCGCAAACAGTTGCATTCGATATCACTTCAAGCTACTCCCAACCAGTCCCAGGCGACGAACTCATAACTTTTCAGAATTCACAATCCCAAGTCCCAGAGTTTTCATCAAGGACAATTCTTTTCTCGCTTATCATAATGGTTACGATCGTTGGTTTGTTAGTTTATTGCAAGAAACGCAAACCCTATGGTTAATAACAAAGAAAACTCCCCTGCCCTTTAGAATTTTAAAAATTCCAAAATGCCTTCTAATAACAGCCCCGAAAATTAACCCATTTCCAGAACGCTTCAGAATCCTACCGGAAAAACTGTCCAAACAGAATCAAAAGCGCCCGCTATTAAAGAGGCAAAAATAGTTTCTAAAATACCTGAAGGTCATAAACTCTTTAGGAAGCGGAAATAATGGAAAAAAATACTTGGATACCGCAAAAGATACGCGGATTTCTATGTATTCTATAAGCGGTCTAGAAGACATTGAACACCGATTTTGTTTTGCACTTCTAGCTTTTAGCTTTTTTCTTCGGTCGCGGTTCAGTTTTAAGCGGTTTAAGTTTTGCTTTTGCCTCTGCTTTTGCTTGCGCTTTTTCTTTTGCTTCTTCTTTTGCTTTTTCCGCGTGTGCTTTTATGGTTGCTATGTTTTGGTCGTGTGCTGATTTTCTTTTGATGTCAACGGGTAAGCCCATTTGCTTGGCTTGCTGCTTGTTGACACCTGCTTTTTCCAGCTCGGTTGGGCTAAATCCTCTTCCAGTGCTTTGTTTTCCGTTTTGCTTAGTTATTACAGCTTTGATATGATGCATGTCTATCAATTGTCTCCTCGTTTTCTTGCTCCTCTACGGTGGCTTGGTCTAAATTTTTCTGCTCCTCTTCCGCGGTGTCTCAAACCTCTGACGGTTTTGCCTGCGCTCGTCATGCTTCTGAAAACCCTGCTGGTGTGCTGCTTTTCAGTTATCCAGTTAACGTCTTTATCTGTTTTTATGACTGGACTATTTGGGTCAAGCAGTATAATTTCAAACCACTTGTGTTTTCCGTCTTCGCCTACCCAGTAACTATTTAGGACCTCTAGGTTTGGGAATTTTTTTGCTGTACGTTCTTCTGCTATAAGTCTTATACTTTTTGCTGGTTTGAATTTGGCGACTCCCATACGTTTGGGTCGTCTGCCTGAGCGTGGGCGTTTTTTTCTTAATCCGCCTCTGCGGACTTTTGTGCGCGCCATCACGAAGCCTTGTTTGGCTTTGTAGCCTAGTTTTCTTGCTTTGTCGAGTCTTGTTGGATGTTCGATGCGAAGCGTTGATGGTTGTTTTCGCCATTGCACTAGTCTTTCCCGCATGAGCTCTTCAACGAAGGATTTTTCTGGTTTCGACCATTCTTCCGCTATGTACTTGTATGCCATCTTTCAATTTCACCTCACAGTTTATGCTTACGGTTCAGCCTTTCGGCCACATCCCAGCGGACATGATCATCCGCCTGCAATTTCACATCATAGTACCATGCAATGAAATAAACCTTTCCCGGGCAATTATAGACTCCTTGGAAAATTTCAATTAGCTGTCATCTCCACTTCAGGTACGCTACGCCCTTGTTGGAAAAGCCTCATCCCACTGAGGGCTCAAAACACTTTTTATTGTTCAGCTAAAATATGTTAGTCGAGAGTGATATGGTTTGAAGGCAGCTTTGGTAATTTACTCATCAAATACGGGAAATACTGAAAAAGTCGCTAATGCAGTTAGAGAGGGGTTGGAAAATGCAGGGTTAAAGGTTGATTTGAAAAAACCTCAAGATGCGGCAGACATTGACTTTTTCGATTATAATTTGGTCTGCGTTGGTTCTCCATCAATTGAGTGGCAGCCTGCTAAACCAATGGCGGATTTCCTTAAGAGCAAACTGAATTTTTATCGAAATCAAGGAAAAATTAAGCCGTGCGCGCCTAAAGTGGAAGGCAAAAACGCGTTGGTTTTCTGCACTTATTCAGGACCTCACACAGGCATTGATGAAGCAACTCCAGCGGGAAAATCCATGAGACAGTACCTTGAGCATTTTGGTTTTAACGTGGTTGGTGAATGGTACGTGCCAAGCGAGTTTCACGGAAGAGAAGATTTAAACACCAAAGGTAGGCTTGGCGACATCAGGGGAAAGCCAACAGCGGAGGATTTGGCGAAAATTAAAAAAGACGCCGAGCAAATAGCAAAGAGTGTATAGTGGTTGAAATGAAAACCGTTAATTTGCCTGAAAAAATCTATGAAGATTTTGCTAAGGTTGCTGAAGAATTAACGTTTATGGCGAAAAAGCCTATTTCGCAATCAATGGCAATAAATCTTCTAATCGAAATTTACCATGCACACCTGAATAACTCCTGTGCGCTTGACGCTTTTAGCCAACAACTAAAAAGCTTAGACATCATGTCACCAGAAGAATTCGACAAATACTGGGATGAACCACCCAAAACAAAGGAAACAAAGCGCAAGGCAAAAACCAAAAAACAATAATTCCTTAGCGCTTGCAGTTAATGTATTAATTCTTGTAAGTACTATTTCTTATTAGCATAATGGTTTTAAAAGTTGGAAAACGAGGTTATACTAACAAGAAAAGGTCAGACAACAATACCTGCTAAGCTTCGTCGCAAATATAAAATTGAAGAGGGAACGAGACTTGAAGTTGCTGATACCAATCATGCGATTCTTTTTAAACCCAAGAACTCAACAATTGATTTAGCAGGTTCAGGCTCTAAATACGCTACACCTGAGGAAACGAAAAAACTTCTTAATAAACTCCGGGATGAAGACACCTAAAACGTTTATGATACACATTTTTCTTAGAAAATTACTCCTTAGATCCCACTGCCATGAAAAAGACAAGGGTAACTAAAGTGTATCTAAGGTTTTTTCAGTTATCCTTTCGGCTAGCGTATCTCTATTTGATAATGTTACTGCGAATGTTTCTACGTTGTCTCTTTGTTTTGCCTCGTTTATCAGCGGATCTCTGGCTTTCGCGTGCACAACCGCTAACACCGGTTTTTTGCTTTCCAATGCCTGCTTTACGGCTAGCTTGAACTTTAGGGAGAAAAGCTCCATGGGGCCAATCTCATCAATGGCGATAACATCGTTTTTCTCGACTGCTTCTGTGATTGCTTTTGCGCCTATATCATCTAGGTCTTCAAGGTTAACACGATATTTACCAACTTGTGGACCAGCTCGCTGATTTACGTGGGCAAGCCAGCCATACTTGTTGCCGGTTAAGTTGATGATTTCAAAGCCCACCCGCACGCCGCCTTCCCTTGCTTCACGACTTATCATTCCGCCAACACTGATCCCCTTAGCTTTAAGTGCATCCACTATCTTGATGAGCACTGTTGTTTTTCCAACTCCTGGGCACCAGTTAAAAGCAAAACTCGCTTTTGCAACCATTCTCACCACTCTAACCATAAGTCTAATATGGCGATAAAATTCTTTTCATAACCAACATCAAATCATTGGAGCACAGCACATGGTTGATAGCGAGTACAAGGCAGATTTTCCTAGCGAAATAATCAGGGAAGGCAAAGCAAGAGTTTTAGTGCCAAAGCTCGAAGCTTACGGCGTGAACCCCTCGGATTATGCGCCGTCCAAAGCCCCAGTCTTCTACAACCCCGTCATGGAGTTCAATCGTGACATAACAGTTTTAGCGTTCCAAGCCTACCAACGCATGGTTAACCGTGAAATCTCCATTTGCGACCCATTAACCAGTCAAGGCATCCGAGGCGCACGGTTTGCCGCTGAGATTGAAGGCGTAAAAAAAGTGTTAATCAGCGACATTAACGAGCGAGCATACAAACTCGCAAAGCACAACGTACAAATCAATGGGCTAGAAAAACTCGTCACTGTTAAGCATAAGGATGCGAACTGCGTCTTAAGCTGCAATGCTTCTCCTAAGAAAAGATTTGACATAATTGATATTGATCCTTTTGGCACTCCAGCGCCATATTTAGACTCAGCCATCCGAGCAATCCGCAATAATGGTTTACTAGCTTCAACAGCTACCGACCTGGCGCCCTTATGTGGAGTGCACGCTAAAGCCTGCGTTCGAAAGTACGGTGGCAGACCCTTGCGAACGGAGTATTGCCATGAGCTTGCTGTACGGCTTTTAGCCGGTTGCACCGCCACCCTAGCAGCAAAGCATGACATTGGCATCCATGTGATTTTTAGTCATAGTAGCGAACATTATATTCGAGTCTACGCTCAAACCGCGTACGGCGCAAAGAAAGCGGATGAAAGCGTCAAAAGCCTTGGGTACATCCTGCACTGTTTTAATTGTCTCCACAGAGAGACCACTCACCAACCCTTCAACAGTCTCCAATGCCCTGAATGCGGCTCAAAAATGGACTTCGCCGGACCCTTATGGCTAGGAAACATCTTCGACCAGAACTTCTGCGAATCAATGACAAAAGAAAACAAAACGGTTGCTTTCAAAAACAGCACAAGAATCGCAAAACTTCTTGCTTTAACCAAAGACGAAGCCTCAGCACCCATAACATACTATGTACTTGACAAGCTAAGTGGAAAACTTCGCCTTCCATCGCCTTCCATACAAGTCTTCATCAAAGCACTCCGAGACAGCAGTTTTCAAGCGTTTCAAACCCACTTTAACACGAGAGGCATTAGGACGGATGCACCTGCCCTTGCAATGCATAAACTGCTCAAAGAAACAAGTGGTAGTTAGATAACAATTTTTTATTTATTTGGGGCAACAAAAGTTTAAAGAGCAAAGCCACCAGTCCTTAAAGTAACAAAGTGAACAGTCATGAACGATAAGATCACTATAATTGGTTCAGGCATGATGGGTGGTGCCATAATCAAAAGCCTGCTGAAAGGAGGCTACAAAGGCAAAATAACAGCGGTTGATATTCAACTTGAAAGGCTCAAGGAATTCGAAGATCTCGGAGTAAAAACATCAGCCGATAACAAGAAAGCCGCTTCAGACGCAGACATAGTCTTCATCGTTGTTAAACCTGGCGATGTAGAAAAAGTTCTCAAAGAGATCAGCAAGGAAATCAAGGATAAACTGTTGATTTCTGTAGCCGCTACTGTTCCATTGAGCTTTTTGAAGAAGAACGCTTCTGACGCAAAGATAATTCGTATCATGCCTAACCTGGGTGCTTTAGTGCAAGCAGCCTACACAGCTTACTGTTGCGAAGCAAACGTTGCTCAACAAGACAAAGACAAAGTTAAAACATTGTTAAACATGATGGGCATATGCGACGAAATTGACGAGAAATACATGGATGCAATAACCGCCGTAAGCGGCAGTGGACCAGGATACTTGTCAATAATCATTGAGGCTTTGATGTATGCTGGATTAAAAGTTGGGTTACCGCGTAACATAGCGTTAACCAGCGCAGCCCAAACGGTGATGGCTACAGGCAAACTTGTGGTTGACTTGCATGAGGAGCCATCAAAAATTATGGATATGACGACCACTCCCGGCGGAACAACTATCGAGGCCATATATCAAATTGAACAGAGCCAAATCAGGCCAGCAATAATACGCGCAATCGAAGAAGCGACGAAGAAAAGTCAAGCCATCAGAGAAAAACTAAACCTAAACTAGCTAGACCCGCCATGTTTAAAGCAGTTATTTTTGACTGGGATGGCACCCTAGGCGACACGCGGCAAGTAATTGTCATGGCATTCCAAACTGCTCTAAGCGAAATAAACTGCAAAGTTAGCAACGAGTATATTGAACGTCGAATCGGAATTGGTGCGGCAGACACCTTCCGTGACTTATTGAGGCCAGCTAAGATACAGTTTGACGAAAAATTAATCCAGCACTTAGTCGAGCGAAAGAGCCAGCTTGAAATCATGCTAACAAACCAAGTGAGACTTTTTTCAGGCGCCAAAGATCTCCTTGAAGCGTTACTTGGCAAAGTAAAAATGAGCTTAGCCTCAATGAATAACCACTCAGTAATCATCCACTTGCTAAAAGCAAACGACTTGGAAAAATACTTTAATGCAGTTCTTACAGCTGAGTCAATTTCACATTCAAAACCAAACCCAGAGATTTTCCTAAAAACAGCAGCTAAACTCGAAATAAACCCTGAAAAATGCGTAGTCATCGAGGATTCGCTTTTTGGTGTGAAAGCCGCTAAATCGGCAAACATGAGCTGTATTGCAGTTCTAACAGGCGTATATTCCAAACAAGAACTTGAAATAGAAAAGCCCAATCTAGTAGTTAAAACGTTAAAAGATAGGCAAATCCTTCCTTTTATTTTGCAGTAATATAACCTTGTGGTAGTGTTTTGGCAGTCACATAGCTTTAAGAATTTTTGAAACTAAATATAAATTAATCTCAAACTGTGGGAAGGAAAATTTTCTTGAAGAATCTAATTGCAGACAAAAAAACGAAGCCATCAATATTCCAAGTTCTACTCCTAGACAATGACTCTAGCGAAGACGTTGAGGTCCAAGAAGCAAAACAGGTGAACTTTCTCCAAGTCAAAGAGCACCTGAAAAACGGCGGGTCAGTCTTCATTACGAGCAAAAACACGCAAAAAATAGTTTACCCCAAAGGTAAAGCACAGCTAAACTTTAGCAAATCAAGAAAAAACTATGGAGCCCTATTCCGACAGCACCTGAGAAGCCCATAAAAGTGTGACGTGCATCCAGACAAGATTCCCTTTACCCCCATCTCTCTCTTCCGAACATTTTTTTGGATGCACGCCACTCCTAGTTACTCTTTACTCATTTGGCGCGTAAAAAACAAAGATTTTTTCAGAAAAGAATAAAATAGAAATGATAAGCGGTTATTTTTTTCTCCTTAAAGTTTTAGGTATATAGGCGCATCGAGGATCTGAACCCAAAATATCGCCCGTATAAAACAAAGCGGAAGAACGGCAGCCGCCGCAAATTTCACGGTATTCACAAACGCCACACTTGCCCTTAAAATGGCTTTTATCTTTGACCTCAGCGAAGAACGCTGAATTTTGCATTTCTGCCCATATTTCCTTAAGTGATTTATCCTTAACGTTACCGAGTCTGTAGACATCATTGTAGCTACAGGGTATAGCGTCGCCGTTTTCCGCAACGCTCATGAATTTGCCGAAAAAGCATCTGCCCAGGAAGAAGTTGTTGAACCAGTTGTCAAAATCAGGCATTCCTCGCTGCTTTGCCACTCGTGCGTAGAAGGGAATGTAAACGTTAATTCCGGGTTTCCCCTTGTAGGTTAAAGTTAAATCGTAGAGTTTATTGCAAACCCACTCGTACTGCTGGGGTGAAAGGTCAGCTTTAAGCTTGTTTTCGTCTTTGCTGTAGGGGATATAACCATGAAAAACCACCCAGCGCGCATTATACTTACGTGCTAAATCAAGCACGTGAGTAATATCTTCGACGTTAACATTTGTTACTGAGCCACCAGCGTTGGTAAAAGTGTAAACAAGACAGTTTAACAGTTTTTCGTGGGAAAACTTTTCTATCGCTGAAACAGCAGCCGCATAAGCGCCTTTTCCACGAATAGCATCATTTGTTTTCTCAGCGCCGTCAATGCTAACTGAAATTTTGACCTCATTTTTAACAATGTTTTCGAAGGCTTCCTGGTCCATTAAACGGCCATCAGTTATTATGCTGGCGTTCAAACCAAGCTTCTTGGCGTAACTTATAACTTCGAAAAGGTCCTTTCTCAAAAAAGGCTGTCCACCGGTGATTCCAAAGAAGGTTGCTCCGAAATCGTAAACTTGGTCAACAATCCTTTTGGCGCCTGCAGTGTCAACTTCATCTTCAACAGTTGGTTTGCCCGCAGAAGTACAATGGACGCAATTACTGTTACAAGCGAAAGTGCATCGCCAAGGAACAATAAATAAGGGACCTTTGCTTTTCAAGCCTTATTTCTCCAAGTAGCTTTATTGCTATTCCAAAAGTATTATGATATTTAACGTTTCACATTTGCGCGATATTTTTTGAAGCCCAAGTTAAAGTAACAGAATTCTTTAAATCTCTAAAAATTTTAGCACCCAACGTCTGACGGCGTCGTATTCCAAAAGAGTTATTACTTTATTTAAGCTGATAAGAATTGAGGAAGGAAGGAGAATGGATGACGAGGTGCTAGTGGACACTAGTCAACTTAATTGTGATCATGGAAAACAAAGATTATACACGCAAAGATGCTTTGACATACTCAATGGTTTTGAGTTAACTTTTACTCGCTGCATTAATTGCCACAAAATTATTAGCTTAGAAGCAAAGAAACTCGAAAATCCCTAAACTCTAGCTGCTTCTTTTCTGGTTTTTGGCGTAAAGATAAAGGGGTCCCTCTCTTAGCAAATCCAAAACCCGCTGCGTTTGAGTAGTAGATAGCTTACATGTTTTTGGGTCGTTTAAAAACGGAAGTTTTTCAGGCGCATTTTGAATTATATGAAGATCCTCCCAAGTTACCCTGACATCTTCAGAGGGTATGTGCTTATCAACATCCATAACCCAAGTGCCTGCATCTAACTCGTCGCCCTCAGCTAAAGTTGTAAATGGTCCAAGCAAACTTTTATCATCCGTGTTATACAAAAAAACTACTGAACCGGCTTTAATTTCTTCTAAAGTAGTCGATTCCTTGTCTGCGCAGGTATAGCGTTTCCTGCTTAAGCATTGTTGCTGTGAAGTTTTATTGCAAAATAGTACATATCCGTCGTACATAATTCAAAACCTTCTCATAGTTTGAGTCTGTCGGCACTTATTTCCTTTTTCTTTTTTCATCGAAGCAATTGAGCATTTGCCAACTTCAAACGTTCCCAGCATTCGTGCAGTTTCCGAAAATAACAGGTAATCCTCTAAGAGCAGTATCTGCCGTCGCCGTTATTGGAATCACATTATTGGTGACGCTTCAGATTAGGAAAAACCAGTCCATGCACCGGTAGATGATCTAATTATAAATAAATGACCTAACAATGCAAGATTAGAAAATTATTAAAGCTAGATTCTATTGCTAACTCGTATCAGGTGGAATACGCTTTCAAAGCTCTTTCAGTAGCAAAATTTGGCGGCAGCCTTTTAGATGCGAAAGGTAAAGAAATCACAAAAATCGTAAAACGAATAAAAGAAATTAACAAAAAAGACCACTTTGGTCCAATCGTAGTTTTTTCCGCCCCTATGGGCTGCACGGACGCTCTTATAAGAATAGGTGAATCTTATGCACAGTCAACGCCGCTTCCTCTGGAACCTGTTTTTGAAGTCTATGAACGAATAGCGAAGGGTCACGTTAAAGGAAAATGGCAAAAACAAGCGTTAAATGAGTTGGCTAACTACAAGGCGTTAACGCAGGCTACTCTTGACTCAGTTAATAAACGCTTCAGTGGCAACATTAAAGCAAGAATCCTCACTTTAGGGGGGGAACTCGCAATGTCTATGTTGGCAGATTACATTTTGAAAACCAACGGTTTAGACTCTTGTTGTGTCTCGCTGGAAGATTGGCCTATTGTAACTGATGATAACTTTGAGGATGCGATTCCGAATTACGAGTTGAGCAAAAAAAGATTACACGCCTTAATCGAACCCTTGGAAGACGGCAAAATAGTTTGTTTAGCAGGCTTCTTAGGGGTTACAGTAGATGGTCTTGAAACCGAGTTGGGCAGAGGAGGTTCAGATTTGACGGCGGTTTTCACTTCTTGCCTCTTGAAAGATTTGTATGATACTGAAACGCTGTTGTACAAAGATGTACCAGTTCTAAGCGCTGACCCAAAAGTAGTTCGTGGACAGAAGACTAACCATGTTAAGGCGCTCACTTACAATGAAGCACACAAAGCTTCAATGATGGGCATGAAAATAGTGCAAAGCCCCGCAATCGCCATAGCCAGACTCTTCACGCAACCCTTAAGGATAGTGCCAATCGACGAACCTAAAATGTACTCGGTAATTGAGGCTGAAACAAACGGAGGAGAAATAGTTAAATGCTTAACAGGCAAATCCGGCTGCGCAATCCTGTCAATGAATGATGAGAAAAGCAGGTCGCTGGAAGATTCCTTAAGAATATGGGAAAAAAGAAACGACTTCATGGATTTAGGCGCCGAAACCATGGAAACAGGGGAGCGGATTCGCGATTTCCTCTTCTTCGACTCAGATTTCCTAAAGAAAAATGAGGAAAAACTCAAGGGATTTGACGAAAACATGAAAATAGAATACGGCTTAGGCGTAGTCACACTCATCGGCGACAGAATGAAGGATTCTCCAGGTGTTGCTTCACTGGCCATCAGCTCTATTTCAGGAATTAATATTAAACGCGGCATCTTCGCACCCCACACATCACAAATAATACTAGTGGTCGAAGAAAAGAACGTTAATGCCACCGTTGCAGCCATCCACCTAAAGAAACAAGAAATGAACAAGATGCCCTAAACACATCCTAATTTTGTTCTTCTGTCGTCTTGTGCAGTGGTCTCTTAGATGGGTCGGATAGATTTAATTGTCGCGGGTTCTTCTTTCTTCCATGGTTTTGAGAGGCGTTTTGATTGATTAAGAAAAATAGCGGAACGAAAATCGCGATTGTTGGAGCCGGTTTTGTGGGTACAACTTTCGCCTATTCACTGTTGATACGCAGTTTGGTTTCTGAGATTGTTTTGATTGATACAGATAAAGACAGGGCAGAAGGAGAGGCCATGGATTTAAGCCATGGGTTGCCTTTCGTGGAGCCTGTGAACATTCAAGCTGGTGACTATTCAGACTGTGAGAATTCAGACATAGTTGTTGTAACCGCTGGAGGATCCCGAAAAATCGGTCAATCACGTATGGAATTAGCAGGAGAAAACTTCGCCCTTATGAGGGAGGTAATCTCGAAAATCACTCAGTATAATAAAAAATGTATCTTGTTAATGGTTACAAACCCGCTCGACGTTATGACATATACCGCCTTGAAGCTTTCAGATTTCTCAAAAACTAAGGTGATTGGGAGCGGAACAGTCTTGGACACAGCTAGACTTCGGTATTTGCTTGGAGAATACTTGGGAGTTGATTCAAGAAACGTCCATTCTTACATAATTGGTGAACACGGAGACAGCGAAGTACCAGTTTGGAGTCTTGCGAACGTTGCTGGAATTCGGCTAAAAGACTACTGCCCCCTGTGCGAGGTACCGTACGAAAAAAGCGTTTTCGATAAACTTTTCCTGAAAGTGCGCGACGCTGGAAAAGAAGTCATAAGACGCAAAGGCAGAACAAACTACAGCATCGGTTTGAGCTTGACAAAAATAGTTGAAAGCATACTCCGCAACGAGAATTCTATCTTAACCGTTTCTTGTTACCTTGAAAACTATCATGGAATAAGCGATGTGTGCCTAAGCGTACCTGCTGTGGTCAACAGAGATGGCGTGAAGAAAATAATCGATCTGCCACTTGACGATAAAGAAGAAGAAGCGTTCCAAAAGTCTGCTGAAGCTGTCAAGGAAATCAACAAGTCGCTCGGTCTATAACCCAGCACCGTTTTTTCAAGACTTCAAGCAGACTCAAAATTGAGCAGGAACCTTAACGAAATCAATAGGATTCGAACCATAGTGAGGTCAAGTCAGGTCGTATAGTAGAATATTTTCACGTGCAGATTTGAAAATTGTTTGTACTACACGGCTACAACCGCTTTTACATTTTACAGTTAAAATTCAGCAGTTTCATTGTTAGCAAATTGCGTCTTTTGTTTATTCTTAATTGGCCAACTGTACAACAGTTGTTTTAAGTGCCATTTGAAAAGGTTATGTTGAGGTTTGGCGTATATTGTTTTTGGCGATGAATATTGACAGTTAATATATGCGATAGTAGTGTGTTATGCGGAAATAAAGCGACTGAGGCGTTAGACGAATATATCCAAAGACTTGAAAAGCGAAAAGTGGAAGGTCTAACAGAAAACCAGGTCTACACCTTGATCAAAACGGCCAAAGTATTGCGCAATGCAATCGTCCAATCCAAAAGCTACTAAGAAAAGTCGCGAACACAACCATAAACTCCAGTGATTGTGTCTAAATTATTTCCCCACCGAAGCACAATACAGAAGCAAAGTTAGACTTTTGAGCGAAGAACTTGAGCTTCTTCAGCAGGCGAGAATCTTGAATCTTTACGGTTTCAGAAAGATAACGGAAATTAGTAAGATCACTGAAAGCGAAAAAAGCTTGAAATGAGTCCCAAAAATCAAAATAAGCAGGTCCGATAGGATTTAAACCTAAATTAGGAGTGGACCGGGCGGGATTTGAACCCGCGGCTTCCGCGTTGCGAACGCGGCGATCATACCAGACTGATCTACCGGCCCTTTCAGTTACTTTTCTGAAAAAATACCATGATGAGCACATTTAGAGCTTTCGGTTAAAAGAGTCTTCCTTAAAAAAAATGAGGCTAAGTGTAGATTAAAGTGGCACTTACCTATCAAGAAGAAAGTTACTTATTTGCACCTTGATAAGGCTGTAAACTTGAAATGGCACTTGAAGTTACTTTGATCCAAGAAAAAGCTTACTCTTCGCCATATCCATGTTCGAGTCTTCCGTGAATTCGACGGTAAGAAAATTCGTGTTCTTCTTTGGCGTTGCCGAATTGACTTATGTGTTTTTGTAGGTCAGCTTTAGTTAAGAATGTGCAAGTGCAGTGAGGGCACTTGTAGAATACATTGTTGTTTCGTTCTTCAGCCATATTTTCCCCTTCTATTTTACTTCTTTTAAGTTATTAGGAGTTTCTTAGTGAATGTTTAGGAATATTCTTTTGCCGTCTAACTCGGATTCGTGCCAGTCGGCGTCAACTTCACTGCGGCTGCCATGCAAATACACTTTTCTAGACCGTACCAAACCAGCCATTTCCTCTAAATACGGCTCCAATAGCGTCATGCTTTCAGCCTCTAATTCGGCGATGTGAACCGACTCCAAAACATCTGTTGGTTCAAAACCCATCTCTTTTCGGAGCGCCTGGACACGACGTGCTAAATCGCGCATTATGCCCTCGCCCAGGAGGGTTTCGTCTCGTTGTCCACTCACAAACACGATTGTGTCGTCTTCTTGACTGGAAACCCAGTTTTCACCTCCAACGTAATCTGGGACCTGCGTGGCATATTCCGTGGTCTTAACGTTTGTAAGCTCCAAGAACAGTGACTCAAGATGCTTTAGAGCTTTTAGCGTTTTTTCTGGCGCAACCACGATTGCTTTGCTAAGTGGCCACCTGCGCTTCAGCTTTCCCTGTTGCCTAGCAGCATAAGCTATTGACACAGTCTTTAGCAAAACATCGAATTGCTCTTCCAGAGTTTTGTTGCGGATTTTCTGATCTGTCACTGGCCAAGAAGCAAGATTAACTGACTCGGGCAGTTTAGGGTCAAGTTTCCTGTAAACTTTCTGGTACAACGCTTCGCTCAGAAATGGCGTGATTGGATTGAAGAGCAACGTAACCGTCTTTAGCGTATGATGCAGCAGCGCATAAATGGTTTGGCGCCTCTCAAGCGTCTCAGGCTCATCAGTCCAAAGTTCCTTTCGAATCATAGGCACGTAAAGCCTGCTTAATGTTTCAATCACGAAATCATCCAAAACCGCTACGGCACCGTTGAATTCACATCGTTCAAGCTTATTGGTGTAATCTTCAATTTTGTCTTGCAGTTTAGATAAAAGCCACAAGTCAGCTGCCTGAAGCTTATCTGCCTTGAAAGCCCAAACTAAAGTGTATTTTTTAGGATTAAACTCGTCAAATGTAGCGTTTTGCAAAAAGAACCTGCTTAAGTGGTATAGTGTTGATAAGACTTGGTATGGTCGGCGGTTTAGTTCTTGCATGTCAAAATTCATAAAATCAATCGGCGAGCATTTGCGCATCATGTAAAAACGGCACAGGTCGGCAGAGTTTTTCTCCAAAAGCTTGTTGGTTTCGACCACGTTGCCTAAGCTTTTGCTCATTTTTCTGCCCTTAGCATCTTGCGTTAAACCTTGAAACAGAAATGCATCGTATGGGCTTATCGGTTTTCCAGTTAAAATTATGTATTCAAGCAGGAGGGAGTTTGCCCATCCTCGGGTTTGGTCGATGCCTTCAGTTAAGAAAGCGGTTGGCACATACTTCTCAAATTCTTCGTCAGAGAAACGTGCATACGGCGAAGCGCCGCTGTTGTGCCATGTGTCCAAAACGAAATCTTCGCGGCGCATGTTTCCGCTGCATTTTTCGCATTTAAGTGTGATTCGGTCTACCCATGGCTTGTGTAATTCAAAGTTCTCTGGGATGGTTTCCTGAGCGCTTTCGATGAGTTCTTTTTTGCTTGCAACTAAACGCTTATTGCCGCATTTTTCGCACGTCCAAATTGGCAGCGGCGTCCCCCATATTCGTTCTCGGCTTATGCACCATGGCTTTCCTTCTTTAAGGAAGCCTAGGAAACGGTTTTTTGGTTCTTCGAAAAAGCATTCAATTTTTTCGGCAGCCTCAAGCACTTTGCTGTTTATCTTGTCAGTACGAAGAAAGTACTCTTTTCTTGCTAGCCAAACTAGTTTATGGTGAGAACGCCAACAAGTTGGATACTCATGTTTCACCTTTGAAACCTTGACGAAAGCGTTACGATTGCGCAGTTCCTCAACAACCAAGTAATCGGAATCACGAGCAAAGACACCCGTGAAAACGCCAGCATCGTTAGTGAACTTAACTTCATCATCGAAGGGAGCGAAAATAGGAACACCTCTGCGCTGCGCAGCCCAAAAATCGTCTTCACCGTTTCCAGGCGAAAGATGAACAACTCCAGTGGCTGTGTTAACATCAACGAAGTCTTCGCCTATGACTTTGTGAACTAATGGGTGTTTGGTTTCTAATTCTGCCTGTTTAGGTATCATGTCTTTTAATGGGTAATCGTATGCTGTCCCTTCCAAACTCTTGCCCAAGATGGTTTCTGTGATTTGGTATTTTGTTATTTCAAGTTCCTGCATGACTGGTTCAACGCGTTGCTTTACCATTATCCAAGTTTCTTCGCCAACTCTCACTTTAACGTATTCTGCGGTCGGCTGGACTGCTAGCATTGTGTCTGTTATTATAGTGAAGGGCATTGTCGTCCAAACGAGAAAATAATCGTTTCTGCTTCCGGCAACTTTGAATTTGAAGTATAATGAGGGGTCTTCAACCTCTTTATAGCTGCCTTCATAACCGACTTCGGCGCTGCTGAGCGAGGTTTGACACCCTGGACAATAAGCCACCACGTAGTGTCCTTCTTCCAGTAGGTTTTGGTCCCATGCCCGTTTTAGGATTTGCCATTCACGTTCGATATACTCATCTTTGTAGGTCCAGTAAGCTTTTTCTTGATTAATGAACACGCCTAGGTTTTTGTCGGCTTCAAGCCACAACTGGTGGTAACGCATGATGGCCTTCTTACATTCCTCAATAAAGCGCTCTTGACCAACCCTTTCGACGAGTTCGCGTTTGTTTTTAACGCCAAGGAGCTTCTCAACCTCAAGTTCCACGGGCAAACCTTGGCAATCCCATCCAGCCCAAAACGGCATGTAGTAGCCTTGCATGGTTTTCCACCGGTAACGAGTATCCTTCACTACTCGTCCACGAGCATGCCCGATGTGTGGGATACCATTCAAGGTTGGCGGTCCTTCCACATAACCAAGATAGCCTTTAGCATTTTTCTCCAAAAGCTCAAGCTTATTCCTAATCTGATTCTTAACCCAAAACTCTCTGATTTCCCTTTCTAATTCAAGCGGAGAGTAATTTGTGGGTAAGCCCTGGTTTGAATCAGCTTCTTCGGTGGCAGTCACCTTTTTCATCCCGTACCGCAAAATACGTTAAAAGACTATATAAGAGTATAAAGTGCCATACTGGACGAATACCTAGAAAGATACTATTTCTTCAATGTAATTTGTATGTTCCACCGGACTGTTCTGTGAGCTATTTTAGTCGTCTCAGATTTTTTAGGTGACCGTTGCTAAAATGTTGTGCTAGCTTTTAAACTGATTTCAGTTCTCTAACTTTAACATTTATCTCTTCTATGAGTTGTTCACGGGTTTTGCCACGCGTGAAAATCCCAAAATTACTGGCGGCCCTCAATAGTGCGATGTCTTTATTCTCTGATTGCGGTTCGTCATTTGTTGTTAACATTGCTTCACTCAACCGTGCAGTAGACTCTTTAGAAAATTGATTAATGCTGTTTCTTGCTTTAGCCAAAGTCCGCAAAACCTCTCGAAAATCATTTGAGCTCCAAGCAAAAATTCCTGTTCCAATAAGACCATAAATAACCAGTTCGAAATCGTTAAGCATCCTAAAACCCGCAAAACTATCTAAGTAAAATCTATGATAAAAAGATTCGTCTCCACAGAACGCGCGGCCAATTATTCACAGCCAACAATCTAACTTATATCTAAAAGCAGTTTAACATTAGCTTATAAAAAAAGAAACTGCTTAGAAGAAGTGTAATGCATGGAGAAGTTTCGGTTAGCCGTCTTCAACACTCAACCGCCTCAATTATATCTTGGTGGAGTGGAACGGCGGATAATTGAAACTGCCAAGCGACTGAAAAATCAAGCAGATATAACGGTATATAGCGGCACTAAAGCAGGATTCAAAAGATCCCAGGACATTGATGGCATACATTTCATCCCATATTATTCGACAGATAGAATCTTTCCTCTAGATAACTGGTTCTTCAATAGAAGCATATCCAAAAAAGCCAGCACCCTAGTTGCTGATATTTATGAAGCCCATGCAGCAAGCGGATATGGACTTTTGAAAGCACGAAATGAACAAGGTACAAAAAAGCCATTCGTACATACGATTCATGGCGTACTAGCTGACGAATATGAACAAGCAAAAAGAAATGACTATCAATCACTTAGAGACAGACTCGCCAATTATTTCATGCATAGACTAGCTAAATTGGAAGAGGAAACAGCGAAAAACGCAACGCTCATAGTCACAATTAGCAAATACTCGCTTGAGAAAATACAGAAATATTATGCTATCAATGAGGAAAAGGTTCGGATTGTTCCAAACGGCGTTGACCCAGAAATATTCAAGCCCATAGAAGACCAAGCGGCGGCAAAGCGAGAGTTTGGATTAGATGAAAAGCCATGTGTGCTTTTTGTGGGCAGTTTAATTCCTCGAAAGGGGCTGTTTTTTCTAGTTAAAGCGGCGGAAAAAATAGTTAAAGAATACAAGGAAACGAGGTTTGTAATTGTCGGCGAAGGACCGTTAAAAAACCAACTGCTCAGTTCACTTGAGACGGCGAATCTTTCAAGCAATTTTAAGTTTTTAGGGAACCTTAAAGATGACACTCTTCCAGCCGTGTATAATTGTGCTGACGTGTTTGCTCTGCCTTCAATTCAGGAGGGTCAAGGCATAGTATTGCTTGAAGCACAGGCATCAGCTAAGCCAGTTGTGGCTTTTGATGTCGGCGGAGTCAACGAAGCTGTTCGCAACGACGAAACGGGTTTACTTGTTAAGCGGGGCAGCACCAATGAGTTGGCAAATGCTATAATGAAGCTTCTTTCAGACAAGGCTTTACGAGAAAAAATGGGGGGTAACGGTAGAAAGTTTGTGACTGAGAACTTTACATGGGATATTTGCGCTCGAAAAATGCTCAACGTTTACCGTGAAGCATTAGCAACATGAGACGTTAACTGATTTTGCTAACCGTTTCAAGTCGTGTTCGCTCATCCACTCAGTTTTCAAGTAAGAGCATATTCTCTTCTCGCTGAGTCCAAGGCGTCTTGCTTCTTGAACGGCGTAACGGTATGCTTCAATTTCAGTGGGGCGTCCAACGTAATCATATCGGGGATCAAAGAGTTCTCTTCCATCCAAAAACTGTTTTACATGACATAACTCGTGAATTAAGTCAAGGTAAATGTCCATTTTATTGCCGTTGCTCAGGTAACTTTTGCTTATCGTCAAGTGTCCATCAGAGCCGTCCACAAACATGTAGCCGCCGATCCAGCTGAACTCAACTTTAAGATGATTTAGAACTTCCTCGGTCTTTTCGCCGAAAATACCTTTAACCGCATCAACTTTGTCAAAATCCTTAAAATATTCAGTGAAAATTACCTTCGGGGTTCCAATACTGAGTATGTTAACAGGAAGTTTTCTAAACAAACGAAATATTCTAAACATGACGTATTCTAATGCTGACAAAGCACCCAAATGCTCCTATTTGAAAGCTGAAAGATACTCCAGTTTCATTCCTCGACGCGCCAGATCTGCAAGGTTTTCAACGGTTCCTATGCTGGCGTCAATGTTACGATGCACTGGGTGGCTCCATATGCCTTCTGGGGCAAGGTTAAACTGTAATGGCAAGTCCGCTTTTATGTTATATTTTTGGTTTAAATTTTTAATTAATTTTCCTTCTCGGCAAGCCTTGCGAGCAGAGGAATAACTTTGTAGCAGTTGTGGAGAAGCGAAGGCGCCGACTCCATGCCAAACCGCCGCATCTTCAGGTGACCCTATAGAGTAAAGGAAGAATTGGGGTGATGATGGTGTCTCCGAAAAATTATAATCGGCCAGTTTTTCTCCTGTTACAGTGAAACTGTCATCTGCTTCTGCAACCGCAACATCTTCCGTGTCAATGGCGTTGGGATAAAGCTTCGTAGTTTTATATTTGACAGCGACATCCAGCAGTTTGCCATCTGCAAAGTGAAGTTTGCCACGGGCTGCGCGCTTGGAGCCATATCCTTTCTTTGAGTGTGGCACCGTCAGCAGAGTGGTTCGTTTTGTCATGCTTCTGCCCATACAAGAGTAAGCTTCGTTAATCGCTGCGTAATCACGGTGACTTTCACTGACAATGTGATGTAATAAGCCGTCTTTTCCTTCCGCTTGCAGGGTTGAAAGAGGCATGCGTAAAGCGTAAAGTGACAGACTTATGCCAAAAAACTCTGACAACGATTCAAGCTGCTTGTACTTTACTGAATCAACAAAATCCAAATAAGAGCCACAAGCGTCTTTAAGGCTGTTGCTTATTAGTTCTGCCTCGCATTTAGAGATTAAAGTGCCGTCATACTTTTTAACGAAGGCTTCATCGACTGTTAGCTGATCAGTTTTAACGTAGGCTGCTGGAAACGCGCTTTGCCCACTCATCACAATAGAATGTTTCAGCGGATTCATAGAATATCGGTCTGGCTCTACATCGTCAGTGTTCAGCAAAAAAGGAACAATGCTGTCTTCAGGTGGTTTCTTTAACACCTCACAAAGTTGAGCAACATCGCCGCTGTTTGGTTCGTGCAAACCGTACTTGTCAAAGTAGTTCCCACATGCCTCAAGCAAGCGCGTACCAATGATTCCCTGAACTTCCTCAACAGTCAACTGAGGATTTGTGTACTCCACTGAGCCTCTTAAAAAAAAACGGTCACCCTCAAATTGAACGTTGACTTTTTTACCATTAACATAATGAAATAATGTTACCTGTTTAATGCGTTTTTCTTCTTTGAAGCTGCTTAGCCTTTCAACTAAGACTTTTACGCTTAACCAAGAATTCTTGAGAAAATCTTTAAGCAAAATCTTACCGTAATCTTCATCCATGGTGTTAACCTCTTTCTAAAGATTCAGCCACGTATATGCAATTTTTTGAGGCAGTTTGACCTAAAAACATTCTTGACACATAAAAATCTTCCCTAAAACCCACTTTAAAAAACATGTTTGCGAGAGCAGTCTCTTTTTTTGGCAGCAGCACGTAGACGCTTAAGTCAGTTAGTTTTGCAAGAACCGTTTTAAGAAGCGAAACAGCGACATCGATATTGTCTGCTTCACATATTAATGGTCCAATCTCAGACATTTTCTCGTAAATCTTGGCCGCCACGTATCCAACGACCTGGTTATTCTCAGAGATGTAATAACTTAAATTACCCTTTTCAAGAATGATGGATTCCAACAGTTTTTTCCTGTTTCCGCCAAAGTATCTGCAATCAAACTCGGCAATTGATTGAATTTGCTTTGCTCCAATTTCAGGTAGAGTTTCAGTGGTTGAAGAGTTAATTGCTTCCGCATGTAATACCGAAAAATCCTCATCAAATTTGAAACCTAAGTTGCTGTAGAAGCCAATCAGGTTTGGATAAGCGTAAAGCCCAATGGTTTTGACGCCTTTGTTTTGCAAATAGTTTACAGCGTGTTTTACAAGAAGGCTTCCAACACCCTTATTTTGATAGTTTTCTTTAACTATTAAGTTGCCAAACCAACCTAATTTGCCAAAACTGATACTTGTAGCTATGCCTAAGCGTTCAGAACCCTGAAAAATAACAAAACAACCCTCGGGCTCAAGCGATACCATAAACTCAAAATCTTCTGTTGCCATGTTCCAGTCCATAGTGTTGGCTAGCTTGGTTGCAAACGGAAGATCTTTAACGCTCATGGGCTTCACTTGAAACATAAAAAATATACTGTAACCTCTAGGAATTAAGCATTTGAAAGCCAAACCAAACGAAATACTTTATTTTCCACAAATAAGAATATACACAAAAGAAAAATTTTGAATTCAGCGGGCACAGCCGTTGGTCATTTGCTATTGGATTAGTCGGGTAGTTGGAAGGTTTGCAAGAAAAAAGAAAATTTAGGACTCGAGCCGTTTTTCTTATTGTAGTTTGGACTCTATTGTTAGTGTTGTCTCTATCTTTGTTCTCGATTTTGTGGTCATCATATGCCAATAATCCTCAAGGTCAAACCATTTCAAGCCTAAGCTGGGCTGGATATACCACTACTCAAAATTCCGCTAATTCCCAGTATGAAGTTATTGCGATAAATGCTTCTTGGATAATCCCTAAAGTTAACACTTCAGCGAGTGACGGTTATTCCTCTGCTTGGATTGGAATCGGTGGACAATCAGACAAAACCTTAATTCAAGTCGGAACAGAGCACGATGCAGTAAATGGGCAGGAGAATTGTTTTGCGTGGTATGAATTACTGCCAAGTATTGCTGTAAGATTAAATGACATAACCGTCTCTCCAGGAGACACGATGATTGCTTCCATAAATATAGTTAATTCAGATACAAACGAATGGAGCATACAGATAAGCGATTCAACAACCGGACAAGTATTCAGCAGAAATTTTGTTTACAATTCCACCCGTTCTTCAGGAGAATGGATATTGGAAAGACCGACCATAAATAAACAAATCACCACTCTAGCCGACTTCGGAAACGTCACCTTTACAAATTGCAATGCAAACGTAAACAACGTTACTGGTCCAGTAGGCAAGTTTTCATTCTCTAAAATACAAATGGAAAACAGCCAAAATGAAGAATTAACCTCAGTTTCAGCTCTTACCGATGGTGAATCAAGCTTTACGGTTAATTACCTACCAGGCAAGTAAAAAAAGAGTGGCTATTGACCAGCAGCAATGGCTGCTGAAAGAGCCTCAGAACTCTTCTGAATTTCCTTTGTTACACTTGAGAGTAAGTTTATGCGATTTTCTAACTTACGTTTTTGTGCGCTTGTTAAACTCTTGAATTTTGGCATGATATCTCCAACAACTGCAGTCATAAGATCCCGGTTTTTTTCTTCGTTTAAATCCTTCAGTTCTAAGTGGCCATCTCCAAATTGCAATATCAAATGTCCTGTTGGATCAATATGCGCTAGAACTACATCGCCTAATTGAGCTGGAAGTGCCAATTGATTTACAGAAATTGAAGGAGCTAGGGGCTGCATGAGCTTAAAGAGAGACGAGAAAAATTGAGCCACCAGTATTTTTTCTTCTGAACTTAATTCGCTTATTTGGCCAATATCGTCAGCTGTGCTTTTTAAGGATTCAACAAGTTCCTGGATTGTAACCTGCTTTTTATTCTCAGATTGCTTGAGTTCTTGTGAAACGAAGAGTCCTGCTGGCTCTTCCTTAACAACCGCTTCTTGAGTCAATGTTGATCGAATTGTGATAGCGTTTTCTAGACAGTAAAGTACTTGTATGTCTCAAAATTTATACACAGAAATGTTTGCGCTTGAAGATTTAGGTCTTGCTTAAACTGAAGTTCTTTTTGCATATGGCACTTCTCCGATGTCTTACCAATACGTAACCTTTTGTTAACTTTAGTAGCCTAAACAGAAATATTCCTTTTAGATCACTAAAAGGTTAAACGTAAAAAGGGTTAAATGAGAAATAAAGAAGCACACGAACTTCTGAATTGAATGAAGAAGGGCTTTTCGCCCTATGGCAATATATGAGATTGAGGCAGTGACTGGAGAAACGAGATAAGACCCGCATCTTGTTAGTTGACGAAGCAGAAGCCTTGGGTGAGAACGTAGCTGCGCAGTGTGAGAAAACCTTTAATGGCAACTTCGAAAACCCAAATATATGAATAAGAATTGAAATTGGTTGTTTCTATTTAGGCTGGAAAGTTGACAATTTCTTTGGTCGGGTTTCAATGTGATTCAGCTATCTTTTCCTCGCTGAATTGCCTTTCGTTCTTCTGCAGGTTAATCTGTCCTTTCATTTTACTGAGAAGATTTTTAATATCAACAGGCTTAATCAAATATGTATCCGCATTCTTGTTTAAGGCAACTGCCAGCGTTCTGCATTAATGGGTAGCCTTTCACCATTATCTTTCGGGTCTTGGGAATAATATCCTTCATTTGTTTTAACAGTTCAACGCCTTCCATATCTAGTGGTGGAATGTTTAAAAACGCGATGTTGCAGGCTGTTTTCTTCGTTTTTTGCTCGGCTTAGTTTCCGGTAGCTGCCAAATCCACAAGATATCCGGCGATTCAAATAGCCTTTGTCGTGTTTCTTATGTGTTCATCGTCGTCGATAACAAGGATTCTGGTACGTTTATCCGTGTTTTTGCGCCTCCAACCTCCAATTCAGGTTTAATAGGCAAAGTCATTGCGAACGTGGTTCCCCTATTTACTGCTGTTTTCACTTTTATCGTGCCTCCATGCGACTCTACGACTCGTTTACATATGGCTAGACCAAAACCCATGCCCTGCGCCTTGGTCGTGAACAGTGGCGAGAAAAGCTTCGGCAGAGTCTCTTCGGGTATGCCCAAGCCCGTGTCGGCGAACGTAATTTCAATGTTATCACTTGTTTTGTGGCTTCTGATTTCAAGCGTTCCCTTCTGAGGCATCGCATCAATTGCGTTCTTGATGAGGTTTGTGAAAACTCTCAGCATTTTATCTGCGTCTACCCTAATCCATGTTTCTTCCAGAATTTTGTTTATGATTTGAATTCTATCTGGAACCTGGATTATCCGAACCGCCACTTCTACCAACCTATGTGGTGCGCATTCTGTGAGTTCCAGATGTATCTCTCTCGAGTAGTTCAGGAGGTCGTTTATAATCTTGTTTGAGTGGTCGATAGCTTCATCGATGATTTTAAGCATTGCTTTAGCCTGACCTTCGGTGCATATACCCTCCTTCTTATTCAAGTAGTAGGCAGCGTTTTTGATGCTGGTCAGCGGATTACGCAAATCGTGACCGACCATTCCAGCCAACTCGCCGATAGCCGCCAAACGTTCAGACTTGACAAGCTGAGCCTGAGCCTGCTCCAGTTGCACAGTTCTTTCTTTAACCAAGCCTTCTAGATGCATAGAATATTGCTCCAGCTTTTCCTTCAGTTTCTTGCTTTCCGTAATATCGGTTTCTATGCCCAGAATTGCCGGTTCGCCGTTGTAATCGATTACTTTTGAATTGTTGATTACGTCTATTGTTTGTCCTTTCTTTGAGATTAATTTATATTCGTATGGACGGACATCTTCGCCTTTTACGTGTTTGATGAATCGCGACTTCACCAACTCTTTAGATTCTGGAGCAATTAAGTCTATGAAGTTGAATTCCGGCGAATAGAACTCTGCCTTCTTGTATCCCGTTGATTTCTCGGCTTCTGTGTTTGCATAGACCACTTTTCCTTTCTGATTGATGTAAATAATGTTCGGAGATTGCTCGGCAAGGTTACGGAACTTCTCTTCTGAATTCTTAAGATAAATTTCAGCTTTTTTGCGTTCGGTGATGTCTGACAAGAGGGCGAGTGTGCCAACATGTTTTCCGTCGTCATTAGTGATCTGCGACGTCGATATGCTCGTGTATATTCGGGTTCCGTCCTTCCTTGGAAACTCGTATTCGAGGTGTTCTACTTTTCCTTGTTGTCGTTGCCCCAGATTGCGCTTGGCCTTTTTAACTGTCTGGGGATCCAGAAAATCAAAAAGACTTTTTCCAATCATTTCGCTTTCGGCGTATCCCAGCATCTGCGCCATACGAGGGTTAACAAAGAGGGTGTCATAGCTACAATCCAGCGCCCAAATGCCTTCTTGTGCAATGTTAACCAGCTGACGATATTGCGCTTCACTTTGAACTAAGGCATCTTGAACTTTTTTGATCTCTGTTATGTCGTGGTAAATGCAGCAGAGGAACGGTTTGCCTCCTAATTCAACTACTGTAGCCGTTACTAAAACGTCTCTGGTCTCGCTGTTTTTGGTGCGGTGTTTGGTCTCAAACTCGTCTCCTCCCTCTCGCACTATTTTGGCTAAATGGGCTTTCATTTCGTCAGCTTTCTCTTTTGCTTCAAAATCTGAAATGCATAGTTTTGAAAACTCTTCTCTGGAGTAGCCTAGTTGAGTGTGGGCTATATCATTGAACTCGATAGGCTTTGCGGTTTCGGGATCGATAACTAAGACGCCTAAAGGTGCCTCATTAAACAAAGCGTGATAACGTTCCTCAGCCTCTTGAAGCTTCTGCCCAGCTTGTTTCTTCTCGCTGATGTCCCTGAATGTCCCTTGCATTAGCTGTTTACCTTTAAGTTTAAAAACAGTAGCCTTGACCGCAACATCTCTAATTTCGCCTGTTTTCCGCATAACTTGCGTTTCAAGAGTTTTAGTTGGGTTTTTAAGGTGTTGTTTGAAACTCCTTGAAAACCCTCTATCTATTTGCTCTTGAGGGAAAACTATGGATTGATGTTGACCCACCAGTTCTGACTTTTGCCTGCCAACCAACTTTAACGCAGCATGGTTACAGTCAACTATTATACCCGTCGCGGCATCCGCCACAAATATTGCATCCATAGACTCTTCAAACAGCTTCCTGTATTTTTCCTTAGATTCACGAAGTGCTTCCTCGGCTTTCTGGCGCTCAGTAACGTCTCTTAACATCGTTTGATAACCAACGACTTTGCCATTTAACCATATGAGGTTGCTATTGTACTCTGCACTTCTCTTCCCGTTTGGCGTTACTATTTCGATTTCGCCTTGAGCTGGGTTTCCAGCGGCGATGTTCTTTAGCCCATTGAGCAGTTTTTGATTGTATTCTATTGGAACAAGCTTGAAAATGCTGTTCCCAACGATTTCATTTTCTTTAAAGCCGTGCAGCATGATGGCTTTATTTACTGAAGTTATTTTTCCATTCAAATTGATCGTAACAATAACGTCTGGTGCGTTTTCGAAAAGGTTCTTGTATTTCTCTTCGGAAGCTCTAATTTGTTCTTCGGCTTTCTTTTTTCGATCTGTAATGTCGTGTAAAACGAATAGATCTACTATTTTTCCTGCATATTGGATTTTTTTCCTTACTACTTCAGCACATTTAGTTTCGCCGGCTTTACCTGTAAAACAAACCTCATACGGCTCAACAGGAGTACCCCGCAGTCTCTTCTTCAGATTTTCCAAGAAAACCGCTTTACTTTCGGGTGTAAAAATGTTGAGTTTAAGTATGGGAGTTCCGACTAATTCTTTCCTGCTTACTCCAGTTCTTTCTTGGAATGCATTGTTGACAGTTAGGAAATTGCCTTTTCCATCAACTATGGCTGCTGGGTCGGGTAACAAGTTTAGAAGAACTCTAAGCGTTGTTCTGTTTCTGTACTTCGTCTTGTTCATTTTACTAAAACTTCCATTTCCACTTTATCGTCGTTTGCGGCTTCAAAGCTCTGCAACAAAAGGCACACATATTCTTGGAATGTCATTTCTGGAACAAGCCATTTTAATAAGGGCCATGGTTGCGTGGGCCACTTGAAAGTTACTTTAATTTTGGAGTGAAGATTTTTCATAAACAAAATCTCAAGGTACTGGGAGCCTAAACCGAAAATTTGCTTCAGGGCATTTGAAAAATCACTTAGCTTGTGGGGTATTTCTTGTTTTCTAATCTTAAAAACGTCTTCGATGTACGTATAAATTGAAACCTTCGTGGTTTCACCTAGGCTTAATAAGGTTTCGTCTATGGCTTTCAGCAGAATTTGATCAAAAGTCTTAAGCCGCTCCTGGTTCCCTAATTCATCATCGACTTTCCTACTACCGATGAGAGCAGTTTGCGACTGTAAACGCACGATAGGATAACAATTATGCTGCAATGCTTGGTCCGAAAGTTTTGCTATTACGTCTTGAAATAAATCAGGAAACTCTTTTAGCCATTGTTTGTAAGATGATCTTATCGAGACATCGGTTATTTGAAGGACGATTGCTATTTCTCTTTGTTTCCTTGGATCATCATACCTAAAACCCAGAAGGTAGAATAGTCCGCCCATTATGCATCTTAAGCTTTTTCCGTTGCAAAACGAGAATTTTCTCTTGCAAACTTGATTTATAATTTTTACGGCACCCGTGGTTATTTTTCCTGCGGTTTTCTTGTTTGGCCAAAGCAAGTGAGCGGCCGCCATGATTTCTTGAACTTTTAGAAGCGAGTGGGTTATGCGTTCCATGTCTGGAAGTTGCTTATCTTTCAAAGCCGAATTAAATGAGGCATCGTCTGTTCGCTTTGCTAGTTCGCTCAGGCTAGCAACAAGATTGTCGGCATAATTATTCTTCTTGAGGACAGTGTCCACTGTTGCTCTCATGTTTACGTCCCCGTCGAGAGATATTCTGGTTGTTTTATCCACTTTTTCCATTGCTCGCATCATTTTCTTGCTCAACTCGAAGTTTCTTGCAAGGTAGCTTAGTTTCCTGTTAAAAGTTTTTTTGATCTTGCGTGGAGAAAGACGGCAATGCTGTCTTCAGTAGCCGTTTCAGCAATCTTCTGCGCTTCAATTTTGTCTTTTATTGTTTCCAGAAGTTTTTCTATATCAACTGGCTTGATTAAGTAGGCAACTGCACCGTCATTCAAAGAATCGACTGCATTTTCTAATATCGGGTATCCAGTTAGCATGATCTTCATTGTCTTCGGCGAAGTCTCCCGTAGCGCCTTGAGAAGGCTCGTACCTTCCCCATCTGGAAGCCTGATGTCCAAAATCGCTAAATTGTAATAGTTTTCGTAAGACTTTTCAATAGCCTCTTTTATGGTGTGGGCTACATCGGTTTGGTACCCTTCAGATTCCAACAGCATACTTAGAGATTCAGTGATCCCTTTGTCATCGTCGACAACTAGAATTCGCAATTTCTCTTGCGCCATAATCTTCACCTCCAGTTCTCTCCGCTCTTGTATAGGTCACGTAATTTTCTAACTTGATATGAGAAATTTGTTGGTTTTTCACATTCAAAGTTGATTCCCAGCTTTTTGCAAAAGATTTCAAGTATTGTTTCCTCGAGTATCGATGCTGCTCCAAGAATCTGTCTTCTCCCAAAACCCATTATGTTTCTAAGTTCCTCCGAAAAAATTTCAGGTCTATTCGGAATTTCACTCATCCGGTAGTTCCTTTCTTCCAGATAATTCCAGATAATAGTTGCGTTTGCTTCGCCCAAACAGTATTTGATGGTCTCTTCGGTAACCTGAACTAGAAGTTTATCGAAGTCGCTAACTGTTTGAACCAGCGTCATGAAAGTGCACCGACTTTTGGGAACTGATGGGACCTTTAGTATTTTTACATTATAAAGAGTATGAATTGTCAATTCAGATTTTGAAAAATTTGGCAGTGTCTAAAAGGGCATGGATTTCGGTGCAGGCAGAGGGATTCTGGCGTTGCTTTTGGGCGCAGTTGCTTCTGCCTTCCGACAAGAAGCGCGCTGGTTTGTCCCGAAATTGGCGTAAAATGGTTATAGATCCTATTGTCTTGTTTGTCGCAGTTTTGAAGATTGCTCGTAAACAGTTTTCTTCCAAATCTTCCTTTTGAACCCTGCTTAGTCGTGTTAGAGTTCATGTAATAACTTTTATCTAAAACCTTTAGCGGTGGGAAAGAGCAGTTCTTTGTTTTTTTCTGTTGCTTCTGCCATGGTGTCCAAAAGGCTTCAGAACTTAAATTACATTAGACCTTAGTCGTTATTACTTTTTTTAATCTTTTGCTGATTTTTTTTCTTTTCCTATTTTTCAGATAGTCAATTTACCCAATATCCGAAAGTTTACCAGTCCACACACGACATTCGTCA
>JBEKFM010000036.1:0-31786 GCA_050013315.1 Bathyarchaeia archaeon | reverse complement strand
ACCGTTACGGCTCCACTCACCGTCCCAGAAGTACCGGAAGCAGCATACCACCTCTGAGTCCCAGAAGTAATCGGATTATTAACACTCCAACTTGAACCAGCATCCAACCAAACCAACTGAGCAGAAGTAGTCAAAGTTAAAGTGTAAGTGTTGGAACCAAACTGCGTCCCAGATAACGTAACACTCGAAGAAGGCGTTGAACCGTTACGGCTCCACTCACCGTCCCAGAAGTACCGGAAGCAGCATACCACCTCTGAGTCCCAGAAGTAATCGGATTATTAACACTCCAACTTGAACCAGCATCCAACCAAACCAACTGAGCTGAAGTCGTCAAAGTTGGCGTAACACCAGAACCCAAAGCAGTCCCCGTAAGAATCACAGCAGAAGAAGGAGACGAAGCATCAGAAGTAATGTAACTCGCAGTCACCTGATACTGGTTGTATATGCTTACAACTTGAGTGTTCGCTGACGTAGCCAAAATGCTCGCAGGACTAGGAGCCCACTGCTCATTACTTCCAGTAGGAGTACTAAACGTAATAGAACCTGAAGCGTCAAACCAATAACCCGTCGCACTAGCCGTCAAAGAAGGCGCATAAACAGACCCAAGCTCCTTGCCACTAGCAGTAGGAGCAGAAGGCGAACCACCACCAACAACAGAATAACTCAAAGTCTGAAGATACTGATTATAATATGCCTTAGGATAAGAGCTTCCGCCAGCAATTAAAGCCGCTGTAGGGAAGGCATTGCCAATAGACCAACGCTCACTAGAACCACTCAAAGTTGTGGAAGCTGGAAAAGTCACTGCAGCATTGTAGTCACTCCAAGCAGAAGCACTCCAAGAATTACCAGAATTAAGAGCCACAATATTGGACGAACTAGTGCCCAAATAAGTACCCGTCAGCACTAGTGAATCACTACTGCCAGGATTACCGTCATTAAACGCGGTACTGAAAGTATTCTGCACCTGCTCATACGCTGTCACATCGAGCGGAACAATTGAAGCGGGGTTCGGGGATGAAGTTGCTGAGAAAGCGTTTGACACGATAAAGCCGTCTCGAGAATTGCCAGCGTTAGAGAATAATAAAGTAAAGGAATCTCCTTGGTCCATGCCGTTAATATTATGCACACTTCCATCTGCGGGAAAAGTGCTGGGTGAGGGAGTACCAGTACCAGTGTCAGTTATGGTAACGGTGGCAGCTGGAGCTGAATTGTTCATCGTCACAGTAATTGGCTGGATTACCGGCGCTACTTGGGCATGAGCTTGGATGTTAATTAACGCGAAAATTGCTAATAAAATGAAAAGTACGAATATTAAAATTTGTAGTTTCTTCATGTTTCTTATCCCGATGTTCCTTATTGACCTAGACTTGAACTCCTGCTATTAGGTAGGCTTACTATGTTCGGTTATTTTAGGATAATCGATTATCTTGATACAAGCGCGGCTTTTAGAAAGGGAAGAGTTCGAAAACTGAAGCAGGGCCACAGTTGCTGGAAAGCAAAGCATATTCGCTACTGCTAGTTTCTCTCCTCGCAATCTGTACTTCTCCTACGTTATTTTTTGAATTAAATTCTCGGAGTAATCCGAGATTGTATATTAATTATATGTATGTATCTGCATAATATTTGCTTCTATTTCTCATCCATAGATTAATCGATCAGCATCCCAATCTAACAATTATTTCAGTTTTCAAGGCAGAGAAAACATGAATTCCAAAGTAGTCGCAAGAAGTTTCATGCTAAAAGTTAACAAAAACCAATCTTTTTGCATTTTATTGACTCTAAAAAAATATTTCAAATACTCTAACAAATGGGATAGTTAGCGTTGACAGCTCAATATGCTGCAAAGCAACTTTTATCCAATTCCGCAACATCGAAGGCATCCTCTTCCAACAAGCCGATGTGGACCATTCCGATTATTTCTTCAACACCAGTGTAAGTGCGGGTAGTTTTGATAAAATTTCGTTCAGGAAAATCATAATCTCCCGATTGTCTCGACAAATTTTACTTTTTTTATCAGTTATCTTGAAAAAACTGTAAACCAAAAAGTTCTAAATTTATATGTCTTAAATTGTTATAATTTACATCTTGGTAGTGAAGCCAGGAAATGTCAAGTCAGAGTGGTTTTGTGCCGGTATTGGACGAAAACGAGTTGCAAGAGGGTTCAATGAAGCTTGTGTCAGTTGAAGGTGTGCCAGTTTTGCTGATTAAGCAGTCTGGCCAAATTTTCGCTATCGATAACCGTTGTCCTCATATGGGGTGTGCATTTTCAGGTGGCACCCTTGAGGGTTTCTTGATTGTTTGTCCTTGTCACGATTGGCGTTTTGACTTAGAAACAGGTGAGTACCAAGACGAACCAGCAATCAAATTAACAAGCTATGAATTTAAGCTTAAGTCGGGAAAAATTTGGATTCGCCTCGAAGAAGAAACGTAAATCGTAAGCTTTTAGCCGTCAACTAGCAAGTTTATGACATGGCACATAAATAATTTGATAAAAGGATAAGTGTCAGCTTGAGTCGAAACTAAATTACGTGCCTTTGATCCTTTGGGCATGAGATAGCAGAGTTTTTGAAGGTGTATTCTTTGCAAAATTCCCAGAAGAACTCGCACGTTTTTAAGAGAGGTCTTTTTGGCCTTACCATGTAGAGTTTTCTTGGATCTTTTGCCTCTTCGATTTTGATTGTTCGTGCTAAGCCTGCTGCTTGGGCTTTCTTCGCAGCGATTGAAGAAATTACACTTACGCCTCTTCCTTCTGAAACGGCTGTTATAACTGATTCAGTGCTTCCCAACTCCAATCCCAACCTCAATTGAGATATTGAAATGCCATTGTTTTCAAACATTTTCTCCATTTCCTTTCTGGTTCCGGAGGTTTCTTCCCTATTAATGAATGGATACTTGCCGATTTCACCTATCTTAACTGATTTATGCTTGGCTAATTCATTATTGCATGGCACAATTAGTACTAGTTCTTCTTCGCCTATTTGGATAGCATCGAATTTTTCTTCGTAACCTTGAATGGTGCCGACGGCAGCAAAATCAGCCGCGTTTGTTTGTAGACTTTGAAGGCTTGTGATACTGTCTTGCGCTTTTATTTTGAATCTAACATCAGGGTGCTTTTTTTGAAACTCAGCGGTTAAGCTTGGAATTATGTGTTCTTCCGGTATTGTGCTTGCGACTATTTTTATTGTTCCAGCCAAATTGTGTTTGGCTGAGGATATTTTTGTTTTTGCGTTTTGGGTTTCTTCAAGTATTTTTTCTGTGCTTTCTTTTAGGGTTGCTCCTGCTTCGGTGACTTCAACGCCGTTTGCTGTGCGTTTGAATAACTCGGCGTCGAAGCATTCTTCTAATGCTGCTATGTGATGGCTTACGGTGCCTTGGCTTGTTCCTAATTCTTTGGCTGCTATTGAGAAGCTTCGTGTTCTGGCGACTGTGAGGAATGTTTTGAGGTAATCGAATCTTATGGTTTCCATGCGCCCAATTGCACTCCTTTGCGCTTTGTTAGTAATGCTTATTTGGACTGTTTATATGTTATCTGCTTTTGTTTGGAAAACGCTTATATTAGTTTTTCTAATAATCTTTATCAACAAATTTGAGGTTGAACGCTGTGGTAACATTTACATTAATAATAAATGAAGCCCCATACGCAAAAGAAAGAGCACTCTCAGCTTTAAGATTCGCATGGACCTGTGACGTGGAAGGCCACAAAGTAAGAATTTGGTTGTTTGAAAACGGCGTGTACCTTGCAAAGAAAGGCCAAAAACCTGCTTCAGGCTTAACTAACTACGGCCAAACTTTGGAAGATTTAATGAAAGGAGGCACTGAAGTAAAAGCCTGCGTTGTCTGCGTTGAAGCACGGGGCTTAACTCAAGCGGATTTGATTGATGGCGTAAAAATTGCGACTGTTCATGAGCTTGTTGAGTGGACAGTTAATAGCGACAAAGTAATAGTTTTCTAGTGATTGCGTTTGGATTTTGAAAAGTTGGATGTTAAAGGTAAAATGTGCCCCATGCCTGTAGCGTTTACTAAGCGTAAGCTTGAAAGCATGGCTTCTGGACAATTGTTGGAGGTTACAGGTGAGGGCAGTTTGGAGTTTGAGAATGTTCAGCGTTGGGTTAAGAACAATGGGCATGAAGTTGTTGAAGCATCTATGTCTGGGGTTGAGTTTAGAGTGTTGGTTAGGAAGCATTAATCTGTTAGGTCGGAACGTGTTTTGGAGGTTAAGATTCTTATGTCTATTGATCCCCACACTAATAGTGCTCCTGGAGCAGCATTAACTGCTGCAGAGCAAAATAATAGCTTGAGGCGAACAAGAAAATGGATTATAGATTAACTAAAGTTGTCCCAGTGCACGGTTGCAGTTGCAAGCTTCCACAATACCAGCTAGGTGAATTGTTAGATAAAGCGGGTTTGACGGCTGATTTCGGCGAGGATGTGCTGGCTGGTCCTTGGGAGAACTCAAGCGTGGTAAAAATCGCAAATAATCTCGCAATACTAAATACGCTTGATTTTTTTACCCCTATGGTTGATGAACCTGAAATTCAAGGTAGAATTGCTGGAAGCAACGTTACAAGTGACATTTACGCTTTAGCAGTTACAAAAATAGCTAGTGTTTTGTCGATTATGGCGTACCCAGAGAATATGCCTGATGAGCTAGCTGTGGGCATGTTGAAAGGGTTCGGTGATTTTTGCCGTGAGATGGGTGCGCCTGTGGTTGGTGGTCACACGATTAGGAATCCATGGCCAATTATTGGTGGTGCAGCGACTGGCGTTAGTCACCCAGAAAAAATCGTGTACATTCGTGGAGCCAAAGCTGGTGACCATTTGTTTTTGACTAAGCCGCTTGGGATTGCGCCTGCGATGGCTGCCTATAGACTTAGGAAAGAGGATGAGGGACGAGAGTTACTCAAAGATGTTCCAGAGGAACTGGTTGAAGTGGCTATTAATGAAGCCATTGATGGAATGATTAGTTCTAATAAGCCGGTTGCGGAAGCGATGCAGCAAGTTCCAGTTCATGCAGCAACTGATGTGACAGGTTTTGGTCTTAAAGGCCATTCTGAGAACATGGCTGTTCTAGGTAAAGTTGACATAGTAATTAACCAGTTGGCGGTAATTCGTGGAACACCTGTGTTGGCTGAGCTTCTTGGTTACCCACTGCTGACTGGTGAATCGAAGGAAACTGCAGGCGGAATGCTTATTGCTGTGGCTAAAGAAGACGCGGATGATTTGTTGGATAAGTTGGATAAGCGGAAGGTTAGACATTTTGAAGTTGGCTATGTTATTGGTGGTTGTGGGAACGTAAATGTTCTCAAAAACGCGAAAGTTATAGAAGCGTAATGTTCTACGCTCTCGATTTGTGCAATTAAATAGATAATCTCCCAAATAACGGTATTAAGTCACAGAGATTGGTGTTATTGTTGTCAGGTCAGGGCTCTAGTCAAATCGCTAAACTTAATTCTTCTTATGTTCCTAAGTAACAAGTGGTGACTAATCAGTGTGTGCTTTAGGTTATGCGATTAAGCTTTGGATGATTAACGAAAAGAAAGAAGCAGTCTTCGGCGATGGTTTAGCTGAATTGATAGAGGAGATTGATAAGTATCACTCGATATTGGCGGCTGCAGAGCATATGGGCATGTCTTATCGGTATGCATTGCACCGGATTACCTTGGCAGAGGAACGGCTTGGGCAATTGCTTGTTATACGAGTTCGTGGCGGAGCGAGTGGCGGTGGTTCTTCGAAGGTTACTGATTTTGGAAGGGATTTAGTTAAGCGATATCGGAGTGCTCAATCGCAGCTTAGCAGAATACTGGAAAAAATGCCCTGAGCTGATTATAATGGTTTTTTAGGCGGCGCTTTGCTTAAGAAGTTGCTGATCTAGCATTTGTTGTCGTGTTAAGTTGTTTATTTGGATTATTATTGTTCCAAGAAATGTTTATAATGTTCGATATTACTGATTGATAATGTCGAGTACGATGAAAAATGGACAGTAAATATGTCGCTATGGCATTAGTAGTCATAATAGTATTGGCATCAGCAATAGGCTATTTAGCATACAACGGAACATTCTCCTCTAAGACAACGCCCCCTACAACGCTTAGAGTTTTCATAGCATCAAGCCTAGATTATGTCGTTGCCAACATGACAAAAGCATTCGACAAAGCAAACAACTGCAATATAATAGTTAACTCTGCCTCATCAAGCACATTATACACACAAATCACTCAGGGCTCACCATGCGACGTCTTCATGTCCGCCGACATCAAATGGACCAAGGAGCTAAACAGCTCAAAACTTCTATACAACAATTATTATACGAATCTTACCACTAACAGCCTCTGCATAATCTTGGCGCAAGGTAATTCGAAAGGCATAACTTCGCTTGCAGATTTAGTTAAGCCCGAAGTAAGACTAGTAGTAGCAGCATCATCAGTACCTGTGGGCTCATATACGAATACGACCCTTTGGAAAATCGATTCAACATGGGGCAATGCAAGCGACACAGCAGTCTACAATCCAGCTTTTGTAAATTACAACGCGACTTTTGCAAAGAACGTTGTCTCCTATGAAACAACCGATGAAAACATAGTTGGAGACGTTTCTCTCAATTTAGGAACAGCTGACGCAGGCATCGTGTTTGTCTCTGATTGGGCTTACGGCAATATGACCGGAGCTCAAGTACAGTTCCTTCCAATACCTTCCTCTGTAAACACTAGTGGCACTTACGGCATCGCAGTACCTAGCGAAACAACGCAATCAGCTTTAGCCCAAAAGTTCATGAATTACTGGCTTTCTGACCAAGGACAAATGCTACTAAAGGAATATGGGTTCGATCTTAAAAGTGCATATTAGGTACTTCTTCACTTTTTTCTAAATAATCAATCGGTGCAAAAATATTGAAACGCATCTTCACTAATTCGGTGTCTGACAAAATTGTAATCATAATTCTTGGCCTTATTGTATTGACCTACTTTCTTTTTGTAACCTTACCAATCTTGGCAGTTTTTTTAAGAATAGAGCCGGGTCAAGTCAACGCTCAACTACATAACGCTCAGATCATAGACGCTATAAAACTTAGCTTATTTACATCCGGAACAGCAACTGCGATTGCTCTGGTCCTAACTGTGCCAACCGCTTATTTTATAGCAACGAGGAATTTTCCTGGAAAAGTAATCGTTGATGCCCTGATGGATTTACCTATAGTATTACCGCCTGCTGTGGCGGGCGTAGTATTGCTATATGCTTTCGCGCCAAAGGGACTTTTAGGTCCCATATTCAACCGCTTAGGATTCATTATACCAGGCAGCACAATAGCGGTCATAATTGCTGAAACTTTTGTAGCATCCCCATTTCTTTTACGATCTGCAAAAACGGGATTTGAAAACATGGATAAGGACATTATTAATAGTGCCAAAATGTTAACTGGGTCTCGCCTCAGGGTATTCTTCACAGTCACTCTTCCTCTATCGATACGCGCTATAATTTCTGGAACCATGATGACTTGGGCGAGAGCCATGGGCGAGTTTGGAGCAACCCTGATGTTCGCAGGAAACTTGCCAGGCATAACACAGACAATGCCACTGGCAATCTACACGTTGTTGTATTCAGATCCTTTAGCAGGAATCATGTTATCCATCATCTTAATCATTATCTCATTCTCAGTCCTCATCATCGTCAAGCTTCTTGAACAAAAAAGGTTTGGAGCCAAAAAATGATTAGAGTTGATTCAATCACAAAGTCATTTGCTGAAAAAAAGGTTATAAAAAGCCTGAATCTTGAAGTCAAAAACGAAGAAATCTTATCATTGCTTGGGCCAAACGGTTGTGGAAAAACAACTCTACTAAACATGATTTCAGGCTTAACAAGACAAAATGAGGGCAACATTTATATTAACGATGTCTTAGTCAGCGGAAAAGCGGGCACAAAAAAAATTTTCGTCAAACCTTCAGAACGCAAGGTCGGCTACGTCTTCCAAACAATATCTCTTTTTCCACATATGCGGATTCAAGACAATGTTGCATACGGCTTAAAATCACTTCATTTGCCTAGCCAAGAAGTTAAGAAAAGAACCAATGCTTTGCTTGAGTTTGTAGACCTTCGTGAATACGCAAAGTTTTATCCACATCAACTCAGCGGTGGGCAAAAGCAGCGCATTGCACTGGCAAGGTCTTTAGCTGCTGAACCGCAAGTACTACTTTTAGATGAGCCTGTTTCCACCGTTGATCCTCAATTAAGGGAATCTTTCAGGCTGGAACTCAAAAACTACCTGCAGACACTCAAAATCACAGCAGTTTACGTGACTCATAATTTGTCTGAAGCCTTCATAATGTCAGACCGAATAGCCGTGATGGGCAATGGACGTATAGAACAAATAGGCAGCAGAACAGAAATTTTTGATAAGCCCAGTTCATCATATGTCGCCAAGTTTCTTGGACTCAACACATTCAAGGGCAGGGCTGTTAAAATCCATAAAGGGCTATTGGAAATTCAGGCAAATGGTGTAGAATTATTAGCGCCTTCAGCGCCTGATTTAGTTGGAAAAAACGTCGTAGTTACCATTAAGCCTGAAGATATCGTGCTTTCAAATAAATCAGCCAATTTTGGTTTTAACGACGCTTCAAGGAATTATATGGAAGGTATCATAACTGAAATCGTACAAATGAGGTCAACCGCACAAGTTACTGTGGATGCAGGATTCGTACTAAAAACGAGGCTCCACTTTAGCTCTATTAAAAATTTAGGCATTAATGTGGGGGATAAAGTATACTTGTGTTTCGACACGGATTCTTTAAACGTCTTTACGGATAATAGCGGTGAATGACATTCATTTTATGAAGGCGGATCGGCTAATCCGAAATCATTATTCATTGTTTTAACGTCACAGCTTTTTTCTCAACTAAATCGGCAAGTTTCCCAGCTTCTGTTAAGCTCTTAAACAATGGAATCTTGAGCGTTGACGTCTTCTTCATTTCTTCCTCTGACTCTGTTATTAAGCCAGAAATTGAAACGGCTAAGCTATCTAGGTAACTTTTAGCTTCGTCCGCGGTTTTTGCAGCGATTATCTTCGGAACCTTTTGTTCATGCTCGAAGCCCTCTAAAATAACATAATCCAACCCGTCAAGATGTGGCAAAATCTCTTCGACTGAGAGACGTTTGTTAATGAATACGACGGTTTCGTCCTGTGGAACTGCCACTATAATTTCTGCTCCAGCATTGCTGTACCTATCGGTTTCAGTGGCAGGCGTATCTAACGTTGCAATCCTCACCATTTCCTTTACTGCGCCTACATGGTATTTGCGTCGTTTCAGTTCAGCAATTAAATTCTCAATTATCGTGGTTTTCCCTGAATTCTTCCCTCCGACAACTGCAACAAGTTTTGGCAAATTCTTGCACCTATCAAGCTTGTACCGTAGAAGAGCCATATATTGTTTAATGCAAAAACCAAAAAACCAGGGGCACAATTTATAAAGCCAAGCAAATTGATTTTCAAACAGGAGCGTGAACCCAGTACGGTTTTAGTTATTGCCGCCATCGGCGTAAGCGGTTCAGGAAAAACAATAACCTTAGAATACTTAATTTCTCACCTCTCAGCCGAAGGCTACAAAATTGGCTCAATAAAACACGTCCATCACAAGGGTTTCACGATGGATAAAGAGGGCACTAACACTTGGAGATACGCCAAGGCAGGGTCCAAAGTGATCGTAGCAATCTCTCCCGAAGAAATAGACATCATTAAGAAAACTCAGATGGCTCTAAACGATTTAGACCAGATAATCGCTTTACTGGAACAGGAGAAGCTAGACATCGTTTTCATTGAAGGCTTTCATAGCTTAATCGCTAAAAGGCAAGATGTACCCAAGATAATCACTGCAAAGGATCGAAATGGCCTCGAGCAGACCCTAGAAGGCACGGTTGAACCAATCTTGGCTATTGCAGGCATAGTGGCTAAAAACTCAAGCAACTCAACCTTCTCGAACATACCAGTAATTAAGGTTCCTGAAAACGGGCAAAAACTCATTGAACTAGTCAAGAAACAACTAGAAAAGAAGACAAGCGATCCAAGCAAGAAACCATTTAATTGAGGAAATTGCCATGACTAAACGGGCGGCACTTATACTGGCAGGGGGAAAAGCCCGCAGATTCCAAACAAAAAACAAAACATGGCAAGACAAAGCGTTTGCAGAACTTTCAGGAAGACCTCTCTTGATCCATACTGTTGAAAGCGTTCAAGATATTGTTGATGAAACAATCATATGCGTAAACGATGAAGAACGAAAAGCAAAATACGCTGAAATCCTAAAAAAATATGCTCTAACCAAAATTAAGATAGTGACAGATGAAAAAACCAGTAATATAAGCGGCCCTAACGTGGCAATTATGACAGGCTTAAAATCTGTGGATGCGGATTATTGTCTTACTTTGCCTTGTGACATGCCTTTTTTGCAACCAAATGTTGCTGATTACTTGTTTGATCATGCTGAAGATTTTCAAGTGGTTGTTCCAATGTGGCCTAACGGCAGACTTGAAACCCTCATCATGGTGCTAGAGCGATATAGCGGTCTAGAAATCACTGACACATTGTGTCAATTGAAGCGTCCTCGCTCAGACGATATTATAAGGGGCGCAGCCAAAACACTGCTTGTTTCCACAGTAAACGAGATCAAAACGCTTGACCCCGGACTAAAAAGCTTCATCAACATCAACTCAAAAGAAGACTTAAATCGGCTACAAACCCGCCGCATTTATGGCTCAGTGACGGAAAATCGCCGAATAAATTCAGGTGCATTATCAATTTCTGATCTGCAGTTTCTTCGAGAGGGCGCCAAAAAGCTCCAAGAAGGCAAACTTTCAGAAGTCCAAAAAACCTTTGGCTTATGTGCAGACAACTTTGAAGTGTCCAACTCGTTTTTTTGGGCGGGGATAGCAGGAGAAAACCAAGGTGAAGCCCTGTTGAAGTTGTCAGCGCAGCAGGTTAAGCCTGAAGTAGCTACTGAACGGGATTTTGAAGGCAAAGAAGTCTTCTTGAAAGCGGCAAATAACTACAGGATAGAGGCTGAAATTTACGAGGAGAATAATTGCATGTTACTGGCTGAATGTGCATTGGCTGATAAAGCATGGTGTGAGTCATGGGCTATGGGAAAACATGCGCATGTCCATAGGTATCCGCCCAAAATAGCCTAAGCTTCAATAGTAGAAAGCTCCAATTTGCCAAATAAGCTGAGTTCCACTTTATCGCCCTTTTCCAATCTCATGTGTGGTGGCACAATTGCGTATCCATTTGATTTGACCATTGTTGTTAATGCGCTTGAGCCCCCCTCAACAGGCTCCGCCATGAATTTGCCCTCAACCCGTTTAATATGAACTAGAAGAAACCGAAACTGGGGACCCGTCTCAACCGCTTCACCCAACTCAGCGCTCAAACGCGGAAGCATACCTGATCCTTCTAAGCCACTGTATAGACTGATTAAAGGAGCAACAAAAAGGTAAAATCCTGCAATGCACGAACCAATATGCCCAGGCAACATGACAACTGGTCTACCTTTGACTATTCCGAAGCCTGAAACTGCACCAGGCCTCAACAAAACCCCCTGCACAACCACGCCAGGCTCGCCGAGAGCATTTACCGCGTCTGGAACAAAATCCTTCACTCCAACCGACGACCCACCAATAGTAATAACAATATCTGAATCCACCAAGACTTCACCGATTTTAGCTTGCACCTTATCTAAAACATCAGGCATTACGCCTCCCAACTTCGCCCTAGCACCTAATTCAGACGCTAAACCAGCAACAACAAGAGCGTAATTATTAACAATCTTTTCGGGGTTTTTATTGCATTGCTGGATTAGTTCGTCTCCGCCAGAAAGAATTACGACTTTCGGCTTCTTAACTACTTCAGCCTTAGTAAACCCAATGGATGCTAATAGCCCAATATCTTGGGGTCTTAGAACATGGCCCTTTCTAAGGATTAGATCACCTTTCTTCACGTCGTCTCCAAGCGGTATAATGCCTTCGCCTGACTGAATTTCCCGGATTACTTCAATCTTGTCGCCGTTTAATCGAGTTTCTTCAACTTTTACAGTTGCACTTGCTCCTTTAGGAATAGGAGCTCCACAGGCAACATAAATTGTTTCTCCATGTGCAATTTCGGCTGTGGTTGGATAATCCGCTGGAAACAATTTACTAGCAACTCTAAAGACTGCAGGCTTTTGGGTTGTAGCGTTTTTGGTCTCTTGTGGGTCGATTGCATAACCGTCAATGAAGGTTTTATCGTGATCAGGAATGTTAACGACGGACGTAGCGTTCTTTGCTAGTACTCTCCCAAGGCATTCCAGGACTGGAACAGTTTCGTTTGATAAGACATTTGATCTCACCAACTTTAACAGTTGGTTTACTGCTTCTTGTGGATTCGTACGTTTTGGCAACCGCCTAATATCAGGTCTATTCACAAGAATGCACCTACAAGATTATTCGCTCTGCTCCAGTATAGATGTTCATACGTTTACCACGTACAAACCCGATCAGGGCAATATTGGCTTTTTCAGCTGAGGATATGCCTGAATTAAGAACCGCCGCCATTGAAGCAACAATGGGCAAACCGACTTTTGCTGCCTTATAAATCATGTCTCCTGGAACGCGTCCAGTTATAGCTATGAAGCATTGGCTAAAATCAACCTTCTTCAGTGACGCCATTCCTATTGCTTTGTCAACGGTGTTGTGTCGTCCAACGTCTTCCGAGAAAGACACAATCGTGCCGTCTGCCATGAAAATTGCTGAGTCGTGAAGCCCTCCTGTTTCCCTAAAGCCCGTAGCAAGCGTATTCATGTGGTTGATACAGTCTAAAATAACTTTGGCTTTAACTGCGAGTTTTGATTTTACTATGGGTATTTTCGCATCATGCTGATAGGGTGACGTACTGGCTTTGATTAACGGGATTATTCGGGTACTACGGCGGGAATGTTTCATTCGCTCGTCCAAATCAACATTCGCTGTTAACTGTATGCGGCAAACGTTTTCTTTTTCGCTAAGAGTCACACTCTCGATCTCGTCGACTGAATGCAGTATATCTTCAGACAGCAAATACCCAACTGCCAGTTCTTTGAATTGGGATGGCGAACACCAAATAACATACGTGTAGGCTGAATTTACGAAAATTTGAAGCGGCACTTCTTCAGCAACAAGGTCCGTTGCTTTCTCGGCCCGCCCGGTTGATAAATCAAGCCTCACAATGCTAACTTGACGCATAACTTTATCCTCTGTATATGTTGTGTTTTTGAACTCAGCCCAGTTGATAAGGCATTCGGCTACTCAAAGATTCCTTACATGCTAAACGAAAGAATTCTTTATAGAAAATAGGATGAGACGCGCGTCAAGCGCTGCTCGAGTCTTAAAATTAAAGATATTTTTCGTATGTTTTTAGGTGTGGATTGTTTGCTTTTGAGACGAAGATTTTGCCTGTGCCGTGTTCTGCTAAGTCGCCTAGGAACACGTAAAATGGTCCTGCTACGCTTTGTGTGTCGTCGATCTTGACTTTGGGTTTGACGCTGTCTATGGTGAATGTTGGCATTACTTCTTCGATTGTGCCTGTTATGACTATTTTGCCGCCTGTCATGCATGCGCCGGCTCTAGTGTCAGTTTCCTTGTCAACAAGGATTGCGCCGTCGCTCATGTGGTAGCCTAAGAATCTGCCTGCGCCACCGGCGATCTTGATTACTCCGCCGCGCAGGTAACAGCCAACGTCGCTTCCGACTTTGCCGTCAACAGTTATCAAGCCCCCTTTCATGCCTGTGCTGCTGCTTCCACGGTATGGTGAAGCCAAGTAGTCACCTGCGTCTCCATGAACTTCGATTGTTCCAGCTTTCATTTCGTTGCCTGTCCATCCACCTACGTTGCCGTTTACTGTGATTTTGCCTCCTCCCATTTTTTCGCCTGTGTGCATGCCTGCGTCTCCGTTGATTACTATTTCGCCGGTTTTCATGCATTGTCCTATGCGTTTGACTTTGCCTACGTCGCCGTTTATTGTTATTGCGGGTGTTTCGGCGTTGTCTTCTTTGATTTCAAAGAGATCGCATAGGTTCAGTTGGCGGTTTCCTTCGGTAACGGGCAAGTTTGCTATTTCAGCGGTGGTTTTGCCTTTGAAGACGTCTGGGCTAATGCATGCTGCCTGTACGGGCACTTCAAATTTTCTTAGTGGCACGAGAGTTATCATTTTTAGACACTTGCCTTTATGCTTAATTTTTCTGGAACCTTAAGGTAGTGGTCAAACACTGGATAATTGTCGTATTCAATGGTCCAGTATTGCTTGAACTTGCGTTTCATCTCTTCGTCAATAATGCATGGCTCTTTTGTCTGAACATCAAGCCACATGGTTCTGCCACTAGCTCCCCCTACTACTTCACCGTCTTTAACAACGATTTTGCCATCCTTAATCGTGTAAGCGGCATGCTTGAACGCTCTGCGCGCCGTCTTGAACTTTTTGGCTATGTCAGTTGTTTCAGGATTAATATTGAATATTGCAACGTCTGCATCAGCACCAACACCTAACTGCCCCTTGTTTTTGAGACCTAAAGCTTTAGCTTGCCCCGCACGAGTCATTATAGCCAACTCGTATAGCGACAATTCCCTGTCAATTGAGGGCAGCAAACTCTTTTTCTGAGCTTTCTTGTGGCAATGATTCAACGTTGCCGCACGGGCATCCTTGCTCATGAGCCAAGCGAGAATTCTTGGGTAAGCAAAGAATGGTCCGGCGTTGGGGTGGTCTGTTGTCATGAAGATTTTCCAAGGGTCCTTAATCAGTAAGGCTAACTCTAAGCCGATTGACCATTGGGTTGCGTTGACGGCGTTGTTTTTCTTGTACTGGAATGGGATGATTCCGCCGCTTGTCTCAGTTTCAATGTCACTGTTAACCCATTTGTGACCGCTTAGCTCGTAGAGCGTAAACTCGAATGGTCCGTCGGCAGTCATGGTTGTGGTATCTGTGAATATGATTTGTCCCATGTCGAAGGTCATGTGGCTGTGTGCGTTGATGTAGCTTGAGATTTCTTCTGCTGCTGATTTAAAGTGGCTCCAGCCATCGCCGCCGAAACTGCTGAATTGAAGGTGGGTTATGTGGGCTACTGGTTTGCCGTCTGTGTATAAGTCTTCAAGCGCTCTCATGGTATCGAGGGTTGTGGTGTAGTTGCCTGGCAAGCCCAGATTGTTAGTGTGAAGATGGATTGAGTGGGGGAGATTAAGCAGTTTGTTAACTTTAACCAAGCCTCTCATTATTTCGCGTGGGGTAATGCAAAAGTTTGGAACTTGGTCGTCGATGCTGTGAACATTATGCCCGAAACCCCAAGATTCTAAGCCGCCTGGGTTGACGATTTTTATTGCGTAGCCTTTGGTTATATCAAGCATCCAAGCGACGTGTCTTGCGCATTCTTCGATGTTGCCTTTGGCTAGGTTTTCTAGTACAAACCACCAGTCTCCCAGTAGTGGGTATGTGGCTTTGTCGACAAGTGGGATGTCGTTTAGTTCTTCGTGGGTGTGTTTGGCTTCTAGTGGGGCCATAGATGGATTCATGATTGTTGTGTAACCCATACGTGAATATCGGTACCCTGTTGTGAAAGTGGATGGAATTGAGTAGCCAGTGCCTGATCGTGTTAGGGCTGTTTTGCGTTCTACATCTTTAACGTGGTCTTCCGGACGCACAATTCTGCCAGTGTTAACTTCTCCACCAGCAACGTGAGTGTGAATGTCAACACCGCCAGGCATGACTGTTAAGCCTGAGGCGTCAATTACTCGAGCCTTGCGCGTGACTTTTTCAACGATTTTGCCGTTCTTGATTGCTATGTCCATTTTTTCGCCGTTAATCCCGTTTATGGGGTCAAAGACGAACCCGTTTTTTATTAGTAACTCGGTCATTTAGCAAGCCTCCTCTATTTTAGCTTCTTTCTTAGCCTTTTGTGCCTTAATTTCTCGGACTTCTTTGAGAATTCTCTTTAGGAGTTGCTCGTCGTTTAGAATTCCTGGTGGTGGCTCAACAACTTTGCGCAGCATTATTGGCACATGATCCATGCGGTAAGCTGTACCTTCGTACTCTATGCCACACCACTGCGTTGGAAACACCACATCGCCCAGCCTTGAGATAGCGTTCATGTCTGGGTTAATGGTGATTAACGGGTGCTTCATCATATTTTGAACAGCCACCTTAGGAAAGTGCGCACCCGGATCTGATGAAATAACTAGTGTTGCATCGTTGTCGCCGCGTCTCAGCAGGTCGATGGTTGTGAATTCCCCCGGATTATATTGAGGGTAACCTTGTGAGAAGTCAATGGCATATGGATAACCTGTTTGCCAAGCGAAAACCGTGTTTGCACCTGTAACATTGAAATGTCCTCGCATAGGCGAAATTACAAATTTCGTTTTTCTATTAAGGTCCCGTGTTAATGCAATTGCTATCTCGATATTTCTGAATCTGCCGGCACTTTGAGTCAAACCCAAACCGAAGAAGATGACACCAAAGTCGCAATTCACCATTACATCGGCTACTTCTTTGAGGTATTCAACTGGAACGCCGCCAACTTTGTCAACGTCGAGTTCTTGATCAACCACTAAACATCTAAGCGCATCAAGTATTTCATAATCTTTGTTTGATTCAACTTGAAGGAAATAATCAGCTGCTTCAGCAGTCATGGTTTTTCTAACATCAACAACTATTAGTTTACGCCCATTCTTATTGATTGTCTGTGGTGGCGCATCTACGGTGCATACTTGTGGATGTACTGGAGGATTATAACCAGGGAATATTCGCCGTGAAGCCGCTTCAACTTTTTTCTTGCTTTGGGTACCTTTTAATTTTTCCAAGTAACTTTTCCATTCGCTACCCTCAAAGCGACCCTCAGTAAAACTAGTATATCTTTCAAGATGTCTCGGGTGTGAAGTCCATGGGTTGCATGCCCAGTAAACTACTAGGTCCGCACGATGTCTGATTTGTCCAAGAGTGCATGAAGGGATACCAATTTCCTGTGTTGCCATAACTGATGGCCCGTGGCAAACGCTACAGCAGTTATCGAGTGCTGAGCCTAATTCTTCAGCTAATTCAACACCAATTCGCTGCGCTTCGCTGGTTGAACTGCTCCAGCCGAACAGTAACGGATACTTTGCGTCCGTGAGAATTTGAGCAGCCTTGTGTACTGCATCATCCATCGATACGGGGACTAATTTACCATCCTTCCGTATTAGCGGCTTTAAAATTCTCTCATCACTCTTGTACCCATGAACCATTTTAGCTTCACAGACAGAACAGCCATTCTTCATTTTAACGATCTCGTTATTTTCCACTGTTACTTCTAGGTCATCACATAAGCAACCGCATATTGGACAAACAACTGATTTTATTTCTGTCACAAAAATTACCGTCCATACTCCTCTTTCAAAAGCTCATCAAGCGTTAAGATGGCTTGGTTTGGGGCAGGTTCAACTTCGACTGGAAAACCCTTAAACAGAGGCATACCCATGCCGTAGGTTTCATCTCCGCAGATGGCATTTGCCCATAAACCGCAAGGGATGAAAACCAAGCCAGGACTGGTACCATAGGGGTTCTTCAATGCTTTAACGATGACCGAACCGAACCTTGAAGTAACCTTAACGTTTGTTCTACTTTTAATGCCAAGTTTTCTCATGTCAGCTTCGTCAATAAAGCAGAGGGAGGAGCTGTCAAAGTACTCTTTTGAGCCTTTCCCCATCTCCTTTCCAACACCTTGATCAATTGTCCTACCAGTAATTAGAGTTGCACATAACTTTTGCTCTACCATGGTATACGACCTTATCCAATAGAAATTTATCCTGTTATATTTAAGAGTAAGTTTTAAAAAAACTCAAAATTCATCTTTAACTCTGCACGTTACAGCGGTTCCATTTGCCATTAAAGCTGCCAAACAAGGTTTCTTTTGAGCAAAACGATCTTTACCCTAAAAATGGAGAAAGCTAAATCAAATTATTTCAGTTTAGCATGTTCAGCCTTGAAAGTAGCATTATACGTTCTTTTGTCAGCTTCATTTAGGGCACAGGTGACTTTCCCCTTAAAAGTGACTCCTTTCAGACGTCTCAGATCTTTAGTCATATCTGGCTCGGTATCGTCAAACCAGCACATTACATAATGGTCAACTGCACCTTCAGGCGATAAAAGATAGTCAGAATCGCCCATTAAAGTGAAGAAATCTACAAGGCTACCATTTACTTTAGAGTTACCGGAACGGGATAGCGTTATTTTTTTTGCCTTAACAACCACAAAAGGGTCTATTTCAGGGTTGACGTCTCTCTCTTTAAATATGCATACGACAGGTTTATTCCAAACAAACTCCGACAAAGCAGGTTTCCTCAAAATAGCTAACTTTAAAGCATTATATAATCATATTGCAAAAAAACAATTTTACAAAATTTTAAAAATATTGTAAAATAGGTGCACTATTTGCTGTGGAAGTTTCACTAAAACTGAAGAAAGAAGTACGCTTTTTGCAAGGTTATTGATAATGCTAAAAAAAAAAAGGCACCCCTGCGGATAAGCAAACTTCTAAAACAAGCCTTTTTTTACGCTAGATGGATTCAAGGTGTCATCGAAAATTTAAAAAGCAAACATTGGCTTCATCTTGATTATGAAGTTATCTCTTAAAATAGGCTCTGCATGGGGAATCCCCATCGAGTTGCACCTCACATTTATCTTGTTGATATTAGCCGTGTTGGGTTTGGCTATCTATTATTCCCAAATTTACGCCTTCATTCTAATAGCGTTCCTATTTGTTTTCGTACTTTTCCATGAGCTTGCGCACTCAGTTGTCGCAAGACGCTACGATATCAAGGTACGTAAAATTGTTCTCTATCCAATCGGCGGAGTTTCAGAAATTGAGGAAATACCAGAAAACCCCTCAATTGAGTGGAGAATGGCAGCCGCTGGACCCCTAACAAGTCTAATACTGGGAGCCGCCCTAGTTGGCATAAACTTTTTGTTACCAGTAAAAATACCATTATTTCAAAAAGTTTCCATTATATTTTCTACGGGAAACATCCTGCTAGACTTAGGATACCTAAACCTCGTACTTGGCGCATTCAATTTAATTCCAGCTTTTCCCATGGATGGAGGCAGAGTTTTTAGGGCTTTGCTGGCTGAACGCATGAAGTTTTCTCAGGCAACCAAATACGCTGCCTATATTGGCAGAATATTTGGAATTATAATGGCCGTAGTTGGATTTTTATTTGATCCGTTGTTAATAATAATTGGCGTTTTTATTTACGTTGGTGCAAGTGAAGAAGCAGAGCAAACTATAGTTTCTACGACCTTAGCGAGTGTTCAAGTCAAAGATGTCATGCAATCTGAGGTGGGCGCGGTTAGCCCTGACCAAACCATTACTGAGGCTTTAGAAGTCATGTTTAAGGCGCGATATCACGATGCACTTGTCGAGAAAGATGGCGTTTTTCAAGGTGTTGTGATTTGGAATGAAATAATCAAAGTTCCACTAGAGCAACGGAACAACCTTAAAGTTGAGCAGATGCCCCTGAAGAGGATTTCTACGTTTCCGGATGAAGCTGTTCTTGAAGCACACAAACTTATGACTAAAGAAAAAATTGACCTGCTGCCCGTTGTTGGCAGGGAAACGCCTTCAAAAGTCGTGGGCGTCCTCACAAGTGAAGCTATAGCGAATGCTTATGAGAAAGCGAGAAATCGTTAAAAAACTAATATTGCTATACTACTCGGAAATCTTATGTATTACTACATAATACTTTTAAAGCATACAAACAATATAAAATCAGGACTTTGCTAGCACAAAAAGTTCAACCGCGGGAAGAGGTTCCTGTGGAAAAGGGCAGGCTCAAAAACGAAAGCGTAATCCAATTGAGCTATTAACAAACGTTGAATCGCTGGCAGCAATCAGCTCTGCGATTCAATACAAAGCGGGGGGTTAGCTCAATTATTGCTTTCGCAAAAATGCATAATCCACAAGGACCTCTTCAATCAACACAACCACAAGATAGGTAAACAACAGAGCTTTCTCGTAATCCTGCTTTGGAAAGAGTATGTAATTTCTGAAATGGACAAATCCTATTATTCCAAAAACTGACTATCTTAGTACATCTAAAGCTAACTCTTCAATGGAAAATGAGAAAACGGAGTGAAAAATTTGGGAACGGAAATTCGAACTTTTACCTCACTTAAAGATCTAACAGAATTTTTAACAAACCAAACTCTTCAATACCGCGCGTTATTTGAAGATTATAGCCAATGGTTAGGCACACTACTGCGAGACTTCGAAAGCTCTCACAAAAACGAAGAATGGTACCAAAAATCAGCAGCTCTGCAAAAAAACCTGCGCAGTTCATCAAAAAAACCTCCAGAAACAGCAGATAAAGGAAAAAAGGGTGCCAAAAACGCCAAAGGAAAAGGAAAAGAAGAATCCTCAAGTTGGGTTCAATCAGGAGATATACCAATTTCATTCACTGAACAAGGACAAACCGAGATTTTATTTGAAGCCATTGAAAAAATAAACAGGAAAATGCAGGAAAATGAGAAATCTAAGGCAACCGTACAACAACTTGCACGTCTGGGGTTAGGAACAACCGTCAACTACATAGTTTACCTTGAAGAAGACATTCCGAAAAAAATTGTTTTAAAGCCGAAAGCCAACGCTAAAGGAGATGAAGTTTTCAAGTTCATGACGGAGCTTTCCGTGCCAGCATTCTATAGAAGTGACCAACCATAAGCGCCTTCGTGCCATTCTGAGGGTAGTCAGCTACGCCAGCTACTACAAAAGTTAAATAATAAAATAACTGAATGATGTAAGAGAGGAATCAGCCGTAAACCCACAGTATTCTGTTTCCGGAGTCATCGTTTCTATCAGCCTCAATAGTTTACAGGCTGAACGAACCGGCGAATACCTCTCAAAAGAAGAACTGTTTTTTGATGTTAACGCAAAGCTAGAAGAACAAAAAAAAGGCACTAATCAAGTAACACTAAACTTTGACCTAGCGATTTCTACCAAGCCAAATGTTGTTAAATACAGCACCACAGGCTCAGTAACTTTGGTCGGCAAACCTGATGACATCAAGAAAAAACTGGAGGTTAACCCTAAAACAAAAATTCCGCAAATACTCTTCACCATCTACCAGCATGTTTTTAACTCAATCTACATGCTATCAGCCAACCTAAACACGCCTTATCCTCCACCGGATCTTCTTCATCCAATGGCAGAGAAAATACAAATATTATCAAACACACCACAAAACCAATCGTCGCCAGAAAAACCCGAAGCTCCAGCGGCAGGGCCTGCACCTTCTGCTGCGCCACCTGCAGAGAAACAAGCGCCAAGTAAGTAAATTAACTTAAAAGTTTACGTCAAGCAAATTCGATTTCCCGTTTTATGATTCGGTTTTGAACCTTGTGAACTCAGAAAGTTAACCCGCCCGTTCCAGAACTTTCCAATACTTTCAGGGACTTTCTAGGACTTTCTAGGACTTTCTAGGACTTTTTGATACTCAACCTGCAAACAATTCAAACCCAAAACCAAAAAAGTAACCCAAAACAACTTGAACAAAAAATGTGATGCGAGAAATATCACTTTGAAAGACAGTTTAGGTTTAATCGTTCATTATTTGGTTTTAGATACGTTACATTTTTCTGCAGATTTTAAAGCAACTAAACCTCACAACCCTCTACGAACTTTTCCCGAGAAATCCCGAGAATTCTAGAGAATTCTAGAGACTACCTGCAAACGATTTAAGCTTAAATTCAAGAAAGCAACCCAAAAAAAAGCCCTCCAAAAACAACAAAAGAGCCGCAGAGCAACATTCTTACCTGCACATTGTCAAATCATCGAGTGCAATCCCATAAGAACAGGTGCAAGAGCCCAACCACAACTAGTTCTTAGCTAAAAAGGCGCAAGTTAGAGGGATATACGCATTTTAGAAAGGAAAATACATTGTTCTAACTTGAAAGAATCAAGCAATAAAAACTTAACTACACCAGTCAACTAAGTCATTACTTTTTTTGTCATATGCTTAGAATAGGAATAATTCAAAGACAAGAATAAAGCAATTAAATAATTTTTCAGTAAACAAGTTTCGGAGAAAGGAGAAGATCGCTTTGGAAACTGCAGTAGCAACCTTACTTTTGGTAACTGCAGCCGTGATGATGGCTTGCGTCGTTGTCGATTTCGCCGTAAACACAATGGAACAAACCCTTAACACTCAGAACAATCCCCAACTTAACCAAATAAAAAGCATTGAAAACAACATTCTAAACCAGACCGGCATATTCAATCAAACCCAAACGCAACCGCCAAGCCAAACGCCACCATAAAATACCATTTTCTTCTGTTAACACCTCTGTTGATCGGAAATATTGTTTCTGGATTCATAAATCCTAAAATGCCAAAGCGCCAATTCCTCAGAGAAGATTCATGTCGACAATTACGGCAGAGGTCTCACGGTTCGACGCCGAAAATGCAACAACCCTGACAGCTGACTTCCTGAAAAGGTTAGGGTACAAAGGAAACTGGCTGCCGATGAAAGTCTCTCTTGACGGAGAACTATACATTGTCGAAATGATGTTCCAAAAGTTAACAGCTAAAGTGCAGATAAATTCCAAAACCAAAGAAATAAAAGAGTACGAATTCCAAGAAGGCGAAGCAGTACCAAACGCGTTGGTTAAATCAAAAGGAAAAATAATATTTCTAATTGCCGCAATTTCAATAGCTATCGTCGTAATAAAATTAATAGGCATTTTCTAAATTCACAAGGACTTTGGAGTTCTACGCGAATAGCTTCTCTGACTGCTCAGGCTGAGTTTTCTTAGTTCCCAAGGAGTCCTAACGATGTTCTCATTAGAGATCGACGAGAGCTTTGTGGTGGGGCTGGAGAGATTTGAACTCTCGTCTATAACGCCCGAGGCTACAAGCCTAGACCAAGCTAGCCGACAGCCCCTTCAAACTGGCTTAACCAGCTTCTTTGTGGATTCATAGAATAATATTAGCTTAAGCTTTAAACTTTAACGGTTAACGAAGCTCTGCATCTACATGATTTTCTTGAAAGCAATTTAGAATACAAATGACTTTTTTAAAAACAGGCTCTACACTCTAAGGTAGCTCAAGGAATAATGAACACTGACAGCTAAATTTCCGTTTTCAGCCCATGAATACGTACCGTTAACTTCTTTTCAACCTGCAGGATTCGTTTCGCAACAAAGAGTCCTTTACTCGCATGACATCTGAAAGAGGGTCTCTCTCGCTCTCTCTGAAACGTCCGCTTAAAGTGAAAGAAGAAGAAAGACAATTTTTCGTCCTTCTTCTTTTAATTGGCTTAAAGGCTTAAAGGATGACCTTCAAGTTAACGGCAATAAAAAATTCTTGTCTTTGATGCATAGCGACGACAAATGACGCGTAGTGACGTGTAGTGACGTGTAGTGACGTGTAGTGACGTGTAGTGACGTGTAGAGTCGCAACCTGCAAGTGATTCAAGCTTAGATTCAAAAGACCAACCCAAAACAACTGCACCAAAAAACAGAATACCGAATCACCCTCTTCAACTGAATAACCGTTTCATGATATAAAATCAGAGATGAAATGGGTCAACAATATTAGTGCCGTTATTGAAAAATGCTTAAACCTTAACATTGATTGTGGCAGTTTCATTTAGTACTGTTACAGGTGCTGTTTTTTGGAGTTTGGTGATTCGTGCGTGGTATAATCTTGCTGTGATGCATAACGCGGCTGCTGCTATTGCAAGCCAGAAGGGCAATTGAAAACTCCCTGAAACTAAAGCACTAATTTCTGCACCCGATGTGAATTTTGTGGGCAACGCAAGGGTGGTTGAACCTGCGAATGGAATGCTTATGCCAAGTAATCCAGCGACCAATATGGCTACAAGTAGGCCAGCGACAAAAGTTACCAATAAATACAATGGCTTCTTGTACGAAAAGCCAAGCAACTGTTTAGAATAAGACTTTGTCGGCATAAATGAGTAAAACAACATTACCAAACCGCTTGCGGTCAATGTCAATATGCTTACAAGGTTCAACGCCCAAATTAACGGTATCGTAAACTGGGTACCAAACAGACCAAAATTTGTGTTAACGGGGGAAACATTTACTTTTATCAGATTTTCGCCAATCGTTAACTGCCACCATGGAATATAAAAGGAAATAACAAGCACAACTAGAATGATGATTCCAGCAGCAAGACCAAACCAGTTTATATGTCGGGCCATTCCGTTTACCCCTGCAATTGAAGCTGCCCTACGTTATTTACTTGGTTCATATGCACGTTGATGCCTGCGACGTCAGCATTTACGTTTTCAAGGGAAATGTTGATGCCATTGACTCCTGGATTTTGGGCTTCAAATTGGCTTATTGCGGCTTGATTCAACAATCCAGAAACGTTTATGGTAGAAGTTTCACCTGACGTTATCTGGATTGGTTGGCTAAGTGATATATTTCCTAAAGAGATGCCATCTTCTTCAGATTGCACGTCTGCCGATAGTTTATCGATTGAAACTCGATTTGTTAAGGAGTTAGTGAAGTTGAAAGAAACAGTAAGCGCTCCCGTCTGAGCGTTATATTGCGGTTCTCCGACAAGTGTGGGCATTTGAAGATTAGACCCAGTGGAATCGCCACTCATTAAGCTCTTAACTTGTGGAGGAACCACCAAACCAAGCAAATTATCTCTATAAACGTATGCTACGCCAATGAGAGGACCAATCACAATTGCTATCGAAAGGATTGTTAAGGCGATCTTTACTTTGTTCATGAAATCTGCAGTCTTATTAGTCATTACAAGCTTTTATTCTTTGCTGAACGCACGAAACTTAAGAGCACCTATGTTTCCAAACATGTTTTATCCTTGTAAGGTGTGCTTAAAACTTCTTTCACCCTGTTAGTTATCACGGGACCAAGACCATCTACAGCCTTCGACCAATCATCCACATTAATTAGCGCGTTTATTGGCGTTTGGTAAGAATCCAATATGGCCGTTGCTTTTTCTCTTCCAATATTAGGCAAACTAGCAACGAAATACACTTGAGCATCCGATAGCGTCTCACATTTTTTGAAGGCATGCACCACTGGGCTTCTTTTTTCAACAATTTGCTCTTGCCGAGCTGCAACGTAAAGGAAATCAATAGTTTCTTTATATGATGCAGTGTTTACCAAGGAAATCCCGTTTTTTGCTAAATTAAACATTGCGCCCCAAATTGCGCTGGGCTGGATGTGGCTGAACTTGTAGATTATCGGCAGGTAACCTTCAAGAACGATTAGCGATTTGGGATAAGCATCTTTAAGCCTGAAAAGCTGCTCGAAAAGGTACCGTCGCGTGAGGGTGTAAACAAAATCGTTAACAGTTTTACGTTCTACGGCGCATTGGTCAGAGAGAATATAGTCGCCTTTCTCTAACAACTCAGTTTTAACCTTGACGCCTCGTTCAATTAAACCTTTTACAATTTTTTCCGCGCTACTTGCCTCTCGGCTGTCGACTATTACTGTGGGTTCTTCGCCCTTCTTCTTTTTATCCTTCAAGTAAGGAACAAGCGTTTCAGTTCCAGACATACAGTCAACTCTCAATACGTTTAACCATAATTCACGTTTATTTTACTTGCGCTCTCCACAAAGAAACAAACTGAAAACACAAAAAAGCATGCCAATTTAGCCTTAATTTGATTTCCCGTTTTGTAACTTGATTTCTAGCATTGCGAAGGCAAAGTCAAATTTCCTCTTTTGACTAATCTTGACGAATTTTGACGTCGCCTAAGACCCTTCGAACCTTGAACCAAGAAAACAATTTAAAAAAAAGCCCTTCAAAAAACAAGGGCGAGCAAAAGTTTTACTTACACATTTGCTAAAACATCATATGCAAAACCACAGAACAGGAACAAAAGCATGACCAAAACTAGTTCTTAGCTAAAAAGGCGCTGCTGCTAAATACACACAAAAAGCAAGTTAGGTTTTAAAAATTGCTTATCTTCCAGGTTAAGAAAAGCAAAGACCAAAGAAGGAACTATAAGGTTAAACTAGTCGTTATGCTTTACTTGTCGTGATTTATTCGTATCTAGTTAAGAATAAAGGTTTTTTTGCTTCTTTCCGTCTTGCTGCTAGTGGCATATCTTTCAATGACACGATCTCAAGCCTTTCGACTAAGGATGACCTCTTAACCCTATCGAAACTTTTCCTTAAAACGCTGGATTTCTCATTACGATAATCCATTGCTCTCACCTTAGTTAAGCCACTCTTCACCATAGAATATATACACTTGTGACTGTCACCCTACAATAACATAGCTTTCGCCATTTTAATGAAACGAGATACAATTGAATAATCTAATCCGGAAAAAAAAGGAAATCATAGTAGATTAAATTTAAAAGACAAATGTAAATTATTAAACAAAAATAAAAGGAAGGGTTTACGGTCCCTTTTTCGTTATTTCCTTTACTACGCCTGCGGCTACGGTTGTGCCCATGTCTCTAATGGCGAAGCGTCCGAGCTCTGGAAAGTCCTGATAAGTCTCGATAGATATTGGGTGCAATGGCTCCATTCTTACCCAAGCTGCGTCGCCTGTTTTGAGAAAGCTTGGCTTCTCTTCGGTTACTTGGCCGTTGCGTGGATCGATTTTCTTTACGAGTTCGGTGAATCGGCACGCAATTTGTCCTGTGTGATAGTGGAGTACTGGTGTATATCCTGCTGCGATGGCGGTTGGATGATAAATAACGATGATTTGACCGATGAATTCTTTGGCTACTGTTGGCGGATTGTCAACTGGTCCTGCTACGTCTCCTCGGTGAATGTCGGTTTTTGCGATGCCTCTTACGTTCATACCGATGTTATCGCCAGGTTCAGCTACTGGAATGGTGGTGTGGTGCATTTCTATTGATTTAACTTCTCCGGTTTTGTTACTTGGCATGAAAATAATGTTTTGGCCTGCTTTGAGAGTGCCCGTTTCAACTCTGCCGACTGGAACTGTACCGATTCCGGTAATGCTGTAAACGTCTTGAATTGGAACACGTAAGGGTTTGTTAGTCGGTTTAGCGGGTACTTCTAGTAGGTCTAGTGCCTCAATTAAGGTTGGACCAGTGTACCATGTCATCTTGTCGCTTTTCTTGATTAGGTTGTCGCCTGTCCAGCCTGAGACGGGAATAAAGTTGATCTTATCGATTTTGAAGCCTACCATTCGGAGCATTCTTGAAACTTCGTTCTTTATTTCTTCATACCTATCTTTGCTCCAAGTAACAGAAATGTCATCCATTTTGTTAACTGCAACAATTAGTTGGCGAATACCTAAAGTGAATGCTAGAAACGCGTGCTCACGTGTTTGACCGCCTGGACCTATGCCTGCTTCAAATTCGCCTTTTTTGGCTGAGCAGAATAGAACTGCAGCGTCGGCCTGGCTTGCGCCTGTAATCATGTTCTTTACGAAGTCTCTGTGTCCCGGCGCATCGATTACTGTATAGTTGAATTTCTTGGTATCAAATTTCAGGAATCGAAGGTCAATTGTGACTCCTCTTTCGCGTTCTTCCTTCAGGTTGTCAAGTACCCAAGCGTACTTGAATGTGCCTTTGCCCATTTTTTCGGCTTCTTCTTCATAGGCCTTGATTGTTCTCTCGTCAATTGCGCCTGCTAAGTAGAGCAGGTGCCCCGTTGTTGTGGATTTTCCATGGTCAACGTGCCCCATGATTATAAGGTTTAAGTGGGGTTTTTCGCTTTTGCTCATTTTTTCATCCTCTATTAATCTTACCTATTTTTATGAATTCGTTAACACATCAGTCTTTCCAATTATTTTAAGTTTATCATAACGATTCGGCGTTTATGACACATATTTCGAAAACCGCCCACGCCGTCTAAAGAGCATTACGTATCGGTTCCATCTCAGTTGCTCTGTTAATCAAGTTTCTCCGTTTGAGCTTGACTGTTATGCTTGAAGAGGGCAAAACATGAAAACATGCTGTTTCACTTGTGCCAACATTCATTTGATTGTTCTATTTGACACCATCCACAGATTAGACTACTATGGCTCAGTTGCGGCTGTTTGTTGACGACAGGACGGCAACTAAAAGGTCTCCTGCAGCGCTAGCCGATTCCGACCAAATCGTGTAAGAAATCCCCCCTCACTCTGCAATTTTATTAACGTTTGACCGTTAACTCGGATATTAAATTTGCCCAAGGCATGAAATCATAGACTTAGCCCATGTTTTCAAGACTTGCTATTTCGTTTTTCAGACCAGTTATTTGGTTTTGTAGACTGGCTGTTTGGTTTTGTAGATTTGAGTTCTGTGTACTTAATGAATTATAATCGGAATCAGTGTGACTATGAGTGGAAATGTAGCTATTGTAAGTTGCGTTTAGGTCATTGAGTTGATTTTTCAGGCTTGCGACTTGATTCTGGAGGCTCGTAACTGAAGAACTATTTGTTGGTGAGTAATTTATGAACAACACTGCGCTTAGACCAGCCGCCAGTATTATGCAGATTATTCCAAGTGTTACGGCAACATTTTTTCTAACCATTTTCTTTTCACTCATTTTTGAATCCCTGTCTTGTGCTCTGTTCGTCTACAGATATTAAATCTTTGATAGTAACTCTAGTCTGGCTTTTTTTAGAAAGAGCAGGGTAAAGAAGGATTAGGTCGCACGAGAAAATACTATATTTTCTGCTTTGACAGATCATGCGAAAGCAATAATTTTTATGTGTTAGGTGTGGCTGGAAAACCTTAGATCAATTGAAAAGATCAAACGTTAATGTTTGAATAAGATTTCAGATAATTCTTTGAAGGCACTACGACTTATATCTGCTAAGAGGCTACGGCTAATCATGAGTGTCGACGAAAAAATGGTTCAGGGCATATCTGTTGTAACAACGACTTGGAATGAAAGCGAAAATATTAGGGAATTAATTCTTAAGGTTAGGTTAGCACTTCGAGATTTTCCTCATGAAATAATTGTTGTTGACGATAGTTCTTCGGATGGGACATTTGATATTGCTAAATGTTTTGCAGATTTGGCGGTTGTAAAGATTCGAGAAGGACAAACTAAAGGTTTATTGTATGGAATGAAATTAGCCAAGTTTCCCGTAATAATAACAATTGATGCTGATTTGGAAAACAGTCCTACATGCATACCTATCCTCGCTGAAAAACTCCGCGAATTCGATGTAGTGGTTGCGTCACGGACTGTTATTCCTAGAGTTTCAGAGAAGCTGGCTTCTAAAATTTTGGGTAAAATCTTTGGAGTCTCAGATTTTTTTTCAAATTTTAGGGCTTACAGAAAAGAAACAGCTGTTAATTCTGTTTTGAGAGGTGGAGAAACCTTTGGTGGTGAATTTTTGGTTATTGCTAAAAAGAATGGGTTTAAGATTGGCGAAGTAATCTATGAACCACCGTCTAGACGCAATAATCCTCGGATTGGCGGCAAAATTAGAGCTAACTTGAGAATAATTTTTGCTTTGTTGAAGTGTTTTATTATTTATCTAGATTAGACCGTTAGTGGATGGTGGCTTGTTTGGTATTTCCAAGCTCAATTTTGGTTTCCGATGCGGCAACCAAAAAACATAATTTAGTTATCTCACATGCTTAATATGGGCTTTACTTTAGATTATATGAGTAAGTTTTGAAATTTACTTTTGAGAGGTGATATGTTATGGGATTTATCAAGTTAGCATCAACAAGCGATGCAAAACCGAATAGCATGATGGGTCTTAAAATAAATGACAAAAAAATACTGCTCGCCAATATAAACGGAAATTACTTTGCTCTCAGCGATGTGTGTGCACACAGAGGCTGTACACTATCTAAGGGAAAACTCCAAGGCGAAACGGTTGTTTGCCCTTGCCACGGATCCACGTATGACCTTAAAACAGGCAATTTTCTTAAAGGACCAACAAAGTTACCTGAAGCCAAGTACGAACTAAAAGTCGAAAATAACGATATTCTGATTAACCTGTAGGTTACCTTTCGATCAACTCAATAAGCGTTCCATCTGGATCTTCAACAAAGGCGATTACTGGTCCGTCCGGTCCAAGTTTGTAGGGCTTATCGGTAATCGTTATTTTTTCTTTCCGCAAAGCAGCGACAGTCTTGTTTATGTCTGTAACTTCAAATCCTAAATGGTCAAACAATCGCTCTTCATATTCGGGCTGAATGAATTTCGTTTGGTTATGGTAGAAAGTTAATTCAAGTGTGCAGCCCTTGCCTTGTGGGTCTTGAAGGAAAGCGATTTCAGCGTTAGTCTGCTTGATTTCTCGTCGACTCAAAAGTTTTAGGCCTAGAAGTCTGGCGTAAAAATCTATAGTTTTCTCCATGTTGCTTGTACGAATACTTGCATGAACAAACACTTTTTTCACCTTAAATGTTCATGGTTTACAAATGCATGTTTGATATTATGCTTTGCTCTTTGTTGATTGTTCGTCTAAAGTTTTATTCACAAGTGCATCCGCTCTTTGAATGTGAGGATTGCTTCTTGGAACATTTACAAAACTTGTTTTTTTGAAGCGACTTTTCAATTCTTGCGTTTTACGCCATAACTTTTGCAACTCAAAATTTTTTATGCTGTATTCACTGTTTAGCTGTTTTACGACTAATTCACTGTCAAGGTGGCAAACGACTTCTTCAACTTTACCGGCTGCTGCAAATTCCAATGCCGCTATCAACGCTTCATATTCTGACTGGTTATTAGTGTGTATTCCTATGAAGTGCGAATCTGCTTTTGCAACTTCGCCTTTTTCTGTTAATGCCAAATAAGCTATAGCTGCTGGCCCAGGATTACCTCTTGCCCCACCATCAGAATAAAGAAGTAATCGTTTGAACATTGTGTTTCTCGCCTTGCTCCTTATCCATGTAGGCTGCTATTCATTACTTAAAGCGTTAAACGAATTGTACTCGAACAAATTTGAGTTTCTCTCTTTATTTCAACGATTCCTTTAAAGCTGAAAAGTAAGATAGAACCTGTTCAACTTGCGATTCAGACATCGTTAGGATGGTTTTAACTGCCGCTTTCTGCTTTGGCGCATCCGAAACCCCAATTGTTGCTAAAGCATAATCCAAACTTGTAAAGAGGGGTTCCCACGGAATGTTAACTCGTTTACCTTTCAGGTTGTATAAGGCAAGGACGAATGCGCTGGCTCGACTTAGGCTGTCTTTGAAAGATTGAATTGCTCCGCCTATTACTGTGACATCGTAGTCTTTTCCTGAAAGAAAATTCTTGATTATGCCATAATTTTGTTCCAAATTTTGTGTTTCGACAAAAAGATCCTGTTTAATTCGGGCTTCTGCATTATCTTGCATGCTTCATCGTCTACTTGTATGCTAAAAACAAGTAAATAAGACTTTTTTGACTTCAGGAGAGATCCGCAAATTTGTTTTAGATTGATGTTTGTGAGCACTTCAAGTTGCGTATAGTTGATTCTATTCGGGAGGACGCAAGTACCCAATTTGGTGAACCCAGATGTCTTGCATGCCAGTTTCATCTGGGTACTGCTGCATTTATCAAAGCTTTTGAATTTGAAATTAGACCTTAGTCGTTATTATTTTTAATTCTTTGTTGTAGGTTTTATCGCTTTTTGGGGTCTTTTCAGATAGTCAATGTCCCCGTTATTCGAAAGTTAACCAGCCCACACACTATGTCTGTCGCTTTATCGTAATGTTTAAGGCAATTCCTAAACTCATCAGCCCAAATGTGAAACTTCTTCAGCCTAGAAAACGTATGCTCAACCACCACTCTCTCCTTTGAAAGATCCTTATTGAAGGCTTTCTGCTCAGGCGAAAGCTCAGGACCCTTCATGCCCCGTTTGCCTCG
>JBEKFM010000035.1:0-31858 GCA_050013315.1 Bathyarchaeia archaeon | reverse complement strand
ACGGTCCATCCGTAGATGTCGCAGGTTCTTTTTATTAGGTATAGGCCGAAGCCGGTGCCGTGTCCGAAGCCTTTTGTGAATAGGTGCGTTTTGTCTTCTTCGTTTATGCCTCCGCCGTCGTCTTCGTAGATGATGCTTTCGGAGTTGTCTTTTTCTTTTTGGTGGTAGATTTTTATTTGGGTTAGGTTTTTGCCGTATTTGAGTGAATTGTCGATTAGGTTGTGGAATACGGTTGTGAGCATGGAATCAGCTATTATGTTGAAGTCTGTGCATTCGTTAATTAGTTTGGCGCCTTTGAGTTCAGTGAATAGAGAGGCTGCTTGGTCGATTGCTTTGCCGACGTCTGTCCGGGTGCGTTGTTCGCATCCTAGGGATTCGTAGTTTTTGGCGAAATCGAGTATGCGGGTAACGCTCGTGGTTGCCAGGCGGATCTGGTCTAGGTATTGTTTTATTTTCGGGTCGTTGCCTGCCTGCTTATTGGCTAGGTAGGCGTTTCCTTCGATGACCATTAGTTTGTTGCGGACATCGTGTCGAGTGAAGCTTCCGATTACGCTGAGCTTTTCGTTTAGTATTTCTGATTGTTTGAGTGCTGCTTCAATTTTTTCCTCGGTTGTGACTTCGTCCGTCATGTCTTCGTAAACTGTTACGTTTCCGATTCTTTTGTCTCCGACCGTAACGGCGGCTAAGGAAACAAACACTTGTACCGTCGAACCGTCTTTGCGTTTTCTTTTTGATTGAAAATTCATTGCGTGGCTACTGCTTTTTTCGATGTTGTTGCGCATTTCCTGTTTTAGTTCTTCGGGATTAAGAGTATCTATCAGGTTTTTGCCGCGGATCTCGTTTAGCGTGTACCCGAAGACTTCCGTGAATTTGGGGTTAATGCTGATAACGCAGAAGTTTTCGTCGGAGTATGCGGCGGCTTGGGGGTTTGAATTGAACAAGGCTTTGAATTCTTCTCGGCTTTCTCTGAGTTCTTTTTCTCTTTGTTTTTTGTCAGTTATGTCCACGACGATCTCTGAAGCTGCGATTATGTTTCCTTCTTTGTTCTTGATTGGGGAGGCGACGATTTCAACCCAGTAAGATCGGCCGTCGAGTGCTGTGGAGCAGTATTCGTGTGAATCTGCTTGAGTTTTTCCGGCGTAGATTTTTGCTACACCGCAGTCTGAGCATGGTTCGTTGAGGGTGTTTAGCACTGAGTAGCATAGTTTTCCTTTTGATTCTCCTTTGTATTCTCGGATGAAGTTGTTTGCGTAGAGTATATGGTAGTCTTTGCTGATGATTACGAAGCCTGCGTTGATGCTTTGACTCAGTGCCTCAAGTATGTCTCGGTCTTTTCGGACTTCTTCTTCCATTTTTTTGCGTTGGGTGATGTCCTCGAGTTCGATTATGAAAAGAGCTATTTTGCCGTCTTTATCTCGTAGTGTGCTTGCGTTGATTTTTCCGTAGATTATGCTTCCGTCTTTCCTTATGTACCGTTTTTCTAAGCTGAAGTTTGGGATTTTTCCTGCTTTTAGATCCTCCACTTTGGTGACGCTTTCGGGTAGGTCTTCGGGATGGGTGATTTCTCTGAAAGTTAGTTTTCGTAGTTCGCCTTGCGTGTATCCGAGTATTTTGCAGAATGCGGCGTTCGTGTTCTCAAAGAGTTTGCTGGCTGTAGGTGAAGCAGCAATTCCGATTGGTGCATTCATGACTACGGCTTCTAGTTGTTTTTCGCTGTAGTTGAGGGCGGTTTTTGCTTGTTTCTTTTCGACGCTTTGATGGATGTAGTAGGTTAGTTCGCCGTAAACTGTCTCGGGTTTTCCTTGTTTGTTTACGTATCCGTCTGCTCCGAGGTTTAGTGCTTTGATGGCTATTTCTTCTCTGCCTTTTCCGGTTAAGAGTATGAATGGGATTTCTGTTTTTTGTTTTCTGAGTTCTGTGAGGAAATCTAGCCCGTTTTTTATGGGCATTTCGTAATCTGATACGATTGCGTCATACGAGGTGGTTTTCATTTTTTTGTAGGCTTCCTCGACGGATTCAGCTGTGTCAACTTCAAAATTGCTTTCTAAAGAGAGGATTTGCTTGGAAACCTCTGAGAAGCTTGTGTCGTCGTCGACATGTAGAATGCGTAAGTGTTTTTCTTTAGTTTCAGAAGCTAGATTTAGTTCTATTTGAGGTGATTGAATAACTGAGGAGGAAACCTCTTTTCGCTTCGTTGACGCTTCTTCCATACCCCAGATTCGCTATATAGATACTATAAGGATTGTTAAGCTGCAATTCTGATTAGCAATCATATTTCAACCAATTGTGGCTCTGTATTGGTCAAGAATGGTGTCTTTTCTCGTTTTGACTTGCCTGGCAGTTCTTTTGGTTTTGCCTAAGTTTTTGTGTGCTTGGTGGCGTTGGGAAGTGAAGTGTGAGACAAGGATGCAGTTTGAGCTGTTGCAAAGGTTCGTTTGTGTAAGGGTTAAATTTTGGTTGAGGTTATTTTCTTTTAGGGTGAAAGGTGTGTCGAAGGTTGGAAAGGGCGAAAAGCTTAGTGGAGTTAAGAAGTTGGATGTTGATGCTGTTTTGTTTGTGGCTAAGAAGCGGGCGGAGGAGTTGGGGATTAGGTCGGTTGTTGTGGCTTCTACTGCGGGTGAGACTGGGGTTAAGGCGGCGGAGTTGTTTCGGGGTTATAATGTTGTGGTGGTAACGCATAGTACGGGGTTTAGTGGGTTGGATGTTCAGGAGTTGGCACCGGGGAATCGGGAGCGTATTCTTAGGGCTGGGGGCAGGATTTTGACGACGACTCATGCGTTTGGTGGGTTAGGTCGGGCAGTGAGGCGGAAGTTTGGTACTTATCAGTCTGATGAGATTGTTGCGAATACCTTGCGTGTTTTTGGTCAAGGAACCAAGGTGGCGGTTGAAATCGCGTTGATGGCGGCAGATTCGGGATTTGTAAGTGTCACGGAAGATGTGATTTCCATAGGTGGATCAGGCAGTGGGGCTGACACGGCTCTTGTGGTTCGGCCAGCTAATGTTCAAGATTTCTTTGATGTGAAAGTGCGCGAGATCATTTGTAAGCCTTGGCTGTGAAAGTAGCAAAGTGGGCGGACTAATTTTTTGTGCTTTGTGTTTTGGGTCGCTTTTTTGGTTTAGGTATTTTACTCGTAATGTTTGTTAGTAATGCTTAAATGTATAGTTTCTATGTATATGTGTGGTGGTTGCGATTGGGTCAAGCTAATGTAATTACGGTGAAGGTTTCGAGTGAACTGAAGGAGAAGATGAAGCAGATTAAATTGAATTGGAGCGAGTATATCAGAGATAGCATCCAAAAAAAGATTGAAGAACAGAAAATGAAGCAAGCTTCTGCTAAGCTTGACGAGGTCAGAGCCAGAGTTAAACCAGTATCAACGGACGAGCTGGTGTCTTGGATTAGAGAGGATCGGGAGAGATGAATTACGCCTCTATATGTTGTGGATGCTAGTGTAGTCGCAAAGTGGGTTTTGCCCGGTGAGCCGTATCAGGAAAAGGCAGTTAAACTGAAAGAGGATCATGTTTCGGGAGCAGTTGATTTATGCGCACCTGCCTTTCTTGTGCTGGAGGTTGCTAATTCGCTTTGGACGGCAGTGAAGTTGAAGAGGCTTTCTAAAGAAGATGCTCAAGAAGCTTTGAGGGCGCTAAACGATATGAAAATAGATTTTCAAGAGTTAGATTGGGGTCAAGCATCTCAAGGATTAGAAATCGCCTATAAATTAGATTTAGCAATTTACGATGCATGTTACGTTTTTCTGACCAGTAAAATGAAGGCGCAACTCATTACAGCTGATAACAAATTTTACGAAAAAGCAAAGGGAAACTTCAACGTGCTGCATGTTAAAGACTACTTATGACCATTTCTTAACGGATAGTGGTTTGTTTGGTGGGTTGAAGAAAAGTTAAGTAGTACTTTGTGTAAGTTGTACTTTGGTTAGAGTATGACTGAAGTTGTTGTCACCCGGAAGGGTCAGGTAACCATACCTGTGGCAATAAGGAGAAAGTTTGGCATAGAAGAAAGCTCCAAGGTTGAGATTGTAGCGCAGGATGGCGTGATTGTGATAAGGAAACGTCCAAGCATTTTTGATCTGGCGGGAAGTGGTGCTGGAAAGGGTAATGTTGCTGAATTAAAGAGGATGCTGGATCAAATGAGGGATGAGGATGCTTGAAAGGTGCTTGTATGACACGCGTTTCTTTGTTGAGTATTTTTATTCAGATGATGCAGAGCTTTTAAGGAAACTCAAGGAGGAACTAAGGTCCGTCAAAGAAAGGATGGTTTCCACGTTGACGATTCATGAGATCCATCGCATCAATTTGAAAAGAGAGGGAAAGGATGTTGCAGCTCTGAGAAGCGACACAATACGCAGAGACTTCAAAATTGTTGACGTGGATTACGAGACAGCGGTGAAAAGTGCGGAATTAAGGAGTGGGCATCAGATACCGATGGCTGACAGCGTAATTGCTGCTACGGCTCAAATTTATCAGTGTTCTATTTTTTCCGATGACGCCCACTTTAAAGAAATACAAAACCTGAAAACAAAATGGTGCACGACACCTTAATTCTATTCTGTCTCTATTGCTGAAAAGCGTTGCAAGTACTGATTCTGTAATGGTGACGTTTTATTAAACTGTTGGCATGAGTGCATTTTCTGCTTTGTAGTTTTTTGTTCTGTTTGTTTTGGGTAGCTTTCTTGAATTTAAGCTTGAATTGTTTGCAGGTTGCGATCCAAAACGTCACTACACGTCACTACACGTCACTACACGTCACTAAACGTCATTACACGTCATTACACGTCATTACACGTCACTTCACGTCACTGAACGTCAATAGGCGTCGTCAGACATCTTTACGCGTCGATAAAAATCAAAAAAAGTCGAAATAAGTCAAAGTAAGTTAAAATAAGTTTAAATGAGTCAAAAAGCGTCGAGGGGCTTCAAAGAAATTCTTTGTGCCGACGCCAAATTTATTATCGGCCTGTTAGGCTTCTTTTCGGGGAATTATGCGTGATTGTTTGTTTCTGGTTTGTGGGCGTCTTGTTGTTGGAAGAAGTTTTGTTGGTTATTTTTTGCTTTTATAGGTTAAAGGAATTTGTTGATTGTTTTTTTTGGTTTTGGCTCAGTGGCAAAGGGGGTGGGATGACTAAAAGGCTGTAAATTTGATGTATTCTTCTTTGGGTTAGTGATGGTGTCTAAAGAGGTAGTAGTGTTGTTATGGTTTGAACGTCAACGTATTTTTGAGCTTTTGCTTTGAGTTGTTTATCTTCGGTTATGAGTTTGAGGTTTTTTTCTTTGGCAAAATAGATGTAGCTGGAATCGTAAAAGGAGAGTTTCTCGTTTTTTGCGATTTCTAGGATTTTTTGAAAGGTTCCTGCTTCGATTGTTATCCGGTCAGTTTTTAATAGGATAGCCTGTGCAACCTTTTCCAGTGTCTTGGAATCTTCGGGCGTTAGAAACTTTGTTAAAGTGCTTTCTTTCCAAATTGCATTTCCCACTTCGTAATAAGTTAAATCAAGTACTGTAGAGTCTTGCAAGCGTTCGATCACGTCTTTGGCATTGGACTTCTTGATTAGAAACATGAATGCGCTTGTGTCGAGTAGGTAGTGCTTCATCGTTGGTCTCTTGATTCCTTTATGGTCCTTATGATTTCGTCGTCGGGGATTTTGTCTAATATGATTTTCATTTCGCTAATCGCTTGGGTCAGTTCCGCGTCTTCTCGTTTCTTGACTTCGTCTTCTAGTGCTTCTCTGACGGTTTTACTGACGTTTATTTTATGTTTTCTTATCTTTTCTTTCAGGGTCTTTTTAACCCTGACGGTGATTACTTCAGACATACTGAGTATGTAATACGACTTTTGTATATAACACTATCGACTTACTTTTAGCCGCGGATTCCGATTGAGATTTAGAATTTTGTTAAGTCAGTGCCCACTCTTTTTGATAGGTTTGCTAAGTCGTTTAGGATGTAGACAAAGGCGTAGCCTCTCCAGTTTGCCCATCGTTCTTCAGCTATTTTTTTGAGGGCGGGTATGGTTTCTCGTGGTTTTTGGGTTTCTTTGCCGAGGAATAGGATGTGGAAGATTTTGGCGCTCCAGACGTCGAGTGGGAAGCCCGTTTGGGGAATTATGAGTTCTGCTGAGTAGTTTCCGATTCCTTGTAGTGTTAGGAGTTTTTTCTTTGCTTCTTCGGGTTGCATCGCGTATAGCTGGTCCATGGTGGGGAAATTTTGGGTTAGTGTTTTTGCGATGTTTATGAGGTTTGTGGCTCTGTAGCCGAGTTTAGCTTCTGTTTTTAGTTCTTGGGGCGTTTTGGAGGCGATGGTTTGGGCTGAAGGCCAGTAGCGGATGGTTTTTCCATCGAAGTTGGCTTGGTCTCCGTATTTTGTGGTCAGTAGGTCCATCATTTGGTTGCTTCTTTTCATGGGTGCCATCTGCAGGGTGACCGCTAAAATCAGCGCTGGAAACAGTTCTGGCCTGCCTATGGTGTGCATGCCGTAGAGGTCCTTGACTACGTCTCGCAGGATGGGGTCTTTTTGGCTGAGTTTGTAGAAGTCGGTTAGGTCTTCCTCGGTTTTTAGTGCTCTCTTCAGCATGTGAGTTATCTGTTGTTTTTCCGAGATGCCTATTTTGGTTCTGGAGTAGATTGTGCAGTGTATTTGCGGTTTGTTTGTGGTTCCTGTGGAGTGCAGTTTTAGGCCTAAGAGTTCGCTGTTATAGCGAGTTGCGCTCCAGCAGGTGTCGTTTTTGAATTCTTCGTCCGGTGCTGACCACCACCAACCTGCGGGCTTGTGCAGGGTAAGCTCAAAACTGTATGGTGGAACCGCTTCTATCTTAACGGAATATGCTTCTTCCAAGTTCAATGTGAACCCTCAACGATGTTAATTTACAGGGCTTCTGAGATAAAAAATTAGAGCTTCAAGTTTCCATTAACTCAAATTCATCTTACCCCGTTTTGGTGAGTCACACAAACATAAAATGGAAATCAAGAGGTCAATGGGAGTAATCTGCAAATTCGAAGCTATTTTAGCAGCCATTTCCATGCGGGTAGCACCCTGATGACCTTGTCATTTCGCTCGATATTTTTCTCTTCGTTGAAGGTCACTACGGCGAGGTTGTTGCAGCGTTGATGAAATTTCCTTCTCGCAAAATCAAGTCTCTTGCGATTAATTCTATGTTTTCTGCATAATTGACATATCTTGTGAGCGCCGTTTCGATGTTCATGTTGATCATTACCTCAATTATGGGCAACTACTTTATTATTTTAGCAAATTAACTAATTAGTGTTTTGCTATTTGACTGATTTAGCAAATTAAAATCCGGTTTGTGTACATCGTTCACTTGATAATGTGGAGCTTCCATTGATCAGTGGAATGTATACTTGGTTTTTTTTGATAATGTATAATAGTGTGAAAGTAAACTATTCTTACTTATGACAGAGGAACCACAGGTTACTACAATTAGCAAAAAAGGGCAGGTTGTTATTCCGCAGTCTATAAGGAATCAACTAGGAATAAAGCCGAAAAACAAATTTCTCGTCTACGGAAAAGGCGACACTATCATAATGAAGAAACTAGCGATCCCTGATGTGAAAAAAGAATGGGATAACATTTTTGAAATGATGGATAAAAAGGAACTTGACATTTCTGAGAAAGAAATTGAAGAAGAAGTAAAACAGGCTAGAAGAAGATCAGTTAAAGAATAGATCGTTAAATGCTAAGCGTTGTTCTTGACACCACTGTCTTGGTGAGTGCCGTAATTTCTGATGGCAACTCAAGAGAATTCTTAAGGAAGGGAATTGCGAGCCAATTTTCCATTATTAGGTTAGGCTAAACACTGTTTATATATTGGTGAATCTTTTTTTGAGGACGATTGTGGGTGTGTTTTATGGAGATAATTGAAGGCGTTCATCGGGTGGATGAAGCGAGCGCCAATATGGCTCACGCTAACGTGTACTTGGTAATCAACGGAGAGGAACTGACGGTTATTGATACTGGAACGTCGGGGAATGCCCAAAAAATTGTTGGGTACGTCCAAAAGATAGGTCACCAACCTGGCGATGTCAAGAATATAGTTCTGACTCACTTTCATATGGATCATATGGGAAGCGCGAAAGAACTGAAAACTCTTACTGGCGCCAAAGTAGCTGTACACACGGAAGATGCCGATTTTGTTTCAGGGAAAAAGCCATTTCCAAAACCTAAAAATATTTTGTTCAGAGCTGTTTCATCCTTCGTCAAGCCTGGTCCTGTTGAAGTTGATGTAATCCTTAGGGAAGGTGACAAAATCGCAGGCTTAGCCGTTTTTCATACGCCTGGGCATACGCCGGGAAGTATTGTGCTGTTAGATGAAGAAAGAAAAGTTCTGTTTGCAGGTGATACCGTCCGGTATGACGGCAAGAAGGTCAGTGGCGCACCCGAACAGTTTAGCGCGGACTTGAATCAGGTCAGAGAATCCATTGCCAAGGTATCCACGTTAAACTTTGACGTTATGTTGCCTGGGCATGGTGAAGTTCTCAAACCCAACGCGTCCGAAGAAATCAAGAAATTTAATGAAACCTTAAAGCAAAAGTAATTCTGGAAAATAGTGCGCGCCGCGCGTGTTTCAAACGATCACTCTTGGGTAGAGTTCAGCTCCGATTAGCACCAAAGCTACCATGGCTACGAAGAGCACAAGCAAGTCAAAGCCAATGCCGTAGGCGCTTGATCCACCTGTGACCATTAGTCCGCGCATGGCGTCCACTGCGTATGTGAGAGGATTAACTCGTGCAACAACTTGTAGCCAGTTCGGCATCATTGATATTGGATAGATGGCGTTGCTTGCGAAGAACAAAGGCATTGTCAATATTTGACCTATGCCCATGAAGCGTTCGCGTGTTTTCACCAGTGAAGCTATGATGAGTGAGAATGTTGAGAACAATGCTGAGGCCAGTATTGCGACGACTACTACCAGTGTTAGGTTTATGGGGTTCCAGTTTATTCCTACACCAATTAACACTGCGAGTATGTAGATAATTGCCACTTGAGAGAGTGCTCGGACGCCTGCTGATAATGCTTTGCCGAGAACTAATGCTTGCCTTGGGGTGGGGCTGACCAGAAATTTATGAAGAATGCCGAGGTCTCGTTCCCAGATAACGAGGATGCCGTAGAAGATGGCTATAAAGAGCACGCTTTGAGCCAGAATTCCAGGTGCTAAGAAGGATATGTAAGGAAGATTGCCGGTGGATATGATGTGAACTCTTGTGAAGACTTCTCCGAAGACCAGCAGCCAGAGTGCGGGTTGCACGGCGCGGGTGATTAGCTCGGTTGGGTCGTGGCGTAGTTTTCGTACCTCCATTTCGGCTATGCTTAACGTCTTGTTGAAGAAGGAAACAACCGAGGTGGCGGCGTTATTGAACTTGTTTTGTGTGGTCATTTAACTGAGTCTCCTTGCCGTGCGTCTTGTCATTGTGGCTTCTCTATAGCTTCCTCCACTGTCGAGATCTCCTCCAGTGTAGTGTACGAATACGTCGTCGAGCGTAACGTTCTCCTTGTTTAGAGATGCCTTCAAATCGGCAGGTACACCAATAACAGCCAATTTTCCTAAATGCATGATCGCTACTCGGGAGCATAGTCTGTCTGCTTCTTCCATGTAATGTGTTGTGAGAAAGATTGTGGTGCCGTAGTCTGCTTGCAGTTTTTGGATGTGGTCCCAGACTGCTTTGCGTCCTACTGGGTCAAGGCCTATGGTGGGTTCATCTAGAAACAGAACCTTGGGGTGATGCAGCATGGCTTGAGCTATTTCTAAGCGTCTGATCATGCCGCCTGAATAGTTTTTCACGAGTTTGTCGCAGGCGTCGGTTAGTCCCATGAACTCTAGTGAGTCGTTGATTCGTGGGGTGCATTCGTTTTTGGGGATGTCGTATAGTTTGGAGAATATCATCAGGTTTTCGCGGCCTGTGAGGGTGCTGTCTGCGGAGAGGAGTTGGGGTACGTAGCCGATTAGTCTTCTTACTTTGCTTGCGTTGTGTACAATGTCGAAGCCTCCAACATTTGCGCTTCCATTAGTCGGAGGTAAGAGTGTGGTTAACATTTTGATGACTGTTGATTTGCCTGCGCCGTTTGGACCGAGGAGACCGAAGATTTCGCCTTCATCTACTGATATGGTTAGGTCATTAACCGCTGTTAGCTGTCCGAAACGGCGAGTGAGGTTTTCTGTTGTGAGAATAGCCATATTTACTTCACTGCCGTTCCTGTTTGTGTGCTATTTGTGAAGATGGGGTGTAGAGTTTTCATGGCTTTAAGTATGACTTCTCTGTCGTCAGTGCTGACGCTGCTCAGTTTTTCTGCCAGGTAAGCCAATGTGAATCGGCGCGAGGTTTCCAAAATTTTTTGTCCACGTGGTGTGACGGTTAATCGAAGGCGTCTTCTATCTGCTGGGTAATCTTCTCGAGTTATCATGCTGCGCACGATTAAGCCGTCTACAAGTCTGGATGTGGAGGGTGGTGTGAGTCCCAGGTGTTCTGCCACTTGCAAAAGCGAGGATCCTACGTTTTTGTTTATAAAGGCGAGTGTGCGAAACTGGGGAACCGTTAGATCAGGTGATCTTCGGCTACGCATTTCTGAGCGTATTTCTTTGGAAATAGTCGGGACCACTTCAAGTAGTTCACGGGCGACTTCTTCTGGAGTTATAGACATATTAACTGCATCTCATAATTAATTGCATTTGTTAACGATTGACTTTTCTAACTAACTATTTAAATATTGTGAGCACGTTTCAAGCATTTCTTTGAAGAATCCTAAAGACAAAGGAGAACGCGCGCCGCGCTTACCTTAGATCTCATAAGCATTGAAGGTAAAACTCCTAGTGAGCGTGCAGAATAAGCATAGAAAGCGAGAACAAGCCGCAAGTTGTAAGAGCTTTTTTCAGGGAAAAGGAAAACCAAGTGTGAAAGGTGCTACCACCCATCTCGTTTGGTGACTGTTTCTTTTTTCATTGTTTCTTCAATTTCGCGGCAAATGTCTTTCTCGGATTCGGAAACGACTGCTAAATCTGCGCCCGCCACGCTTTTTACGGTTGGGATTTTGACGAATTTGGATTCTCTGGTTTGTGGCACGTATTCCACTGATATCTCCTTGGCCACTTGGGAGAGTCTTTCGCCTGAAGACCACAGTTCGTACATTTCGACTTTTACGGTGTGTGGTCCCGCGGTTATTCCCTTCATGTCCAGCACGGGCCCTGTTAACTCGAAATCGTCTTTTGCCAGGGGTCCCTGGGGTATTCTGATTTGGACGGAGCTTATTTGTTGGTTGTCAAACCACAAATCCCTCTTAATCTTTGAAAACGCGGTTTTTGAGGGAAGCAGCTTGAAGGCGACTTTTAGTGCTAACTCGTCCTCTTTTGTGTTAGTGCCGATTTCGGTTATGATTATCTGTTTTTCTTGAATAGTTGTAGTTGCTTTGTTGTTTTCTTTTGTAGGCGCCTTCGGTAGATTGTCCAATGTCAGTTGTTTGGGTGCTTTGAGTTTTTTTGGTGCTTTCTTTGTTTTGGCCATGACAGTTCCCCGTTTTTTGAACTGGTTTTTCGCAATATCATACTGCTTTCTCTGGTTTATTCTTTGATTGAACTGCAACAGTTTTTTTGCATTTTTTTTCAAAAGCTATTTTTGGTTGCTTTTTTGAGCAGGCTCGGATCGTTTGTAGGTTGAGTACCTAAGAGCACCAGAAAGTACCCCTGCAAACCGCCTGCGTCCCTACGCGCACTTGTGCGAACCTTCGCGTAGCAAAAGTCCAGTGAACTCCTATAAAGTCCGGTAAGTTCTAAAAAGTCCAATTAAGATATGTCAAAAGAAAGAAGCCAACATAGCACTTGAAGTGTGTTTAGCTTAGACGTCTTGGTTTAGGCAACGGTTACTTCTTTTTTTGCTAAGCCTTCAACCATTAACGGGATTATTTTGCTGGCTTTAAGTATCTCCAAAAAGAGAGGCTCACCTTTATCGTCGACGTGAAGTATTATGTCGCCTACCTCTTCAGCATGGGAAAGCTTACCTTTCTCTTTTACAACAATGGTTAGGACGTCTGCATCATCATCGTATTTGATTTTATAGGTCATAGCGCTCACGCCTCACAGGATAAAATGTTATGACAACTAAAAAATCTTTTCTGCTCTCATAGACCACTCTTAAGGCATGTCTTCGGCTTATGACTTTGGTTGCAAGAAACTGACCGCCTCTCTCATCCAGTCGTTCTGGCTGAAGAACGGTTTCTACAACCAGTTTCTGCTCTATTTCAAAACCGTATCGCTTCAGCATGTTAAATTTTTCAGCAGCATGCTTGGCAAATTTAACCTTCGAAGCTCTATCCAAAGAACTGGTCCTCTAAATTCTATTACTAAGGTTGACAGATAAGCTTTCAGGGCAGGCTAAATTTTGTTCTTTGTGTTTTGGGTTGCTTTTTCGGTTCAGGCTTGAATCGTTTGCAGCGCATGCAACAAAATTGTTTCCATTTCCTATAATGTGATTTGAGCTTGCTAGACCGTTTCCTAAAATTCTATTTTGGGAAGATTGTTTTGCTTTTTAGGAAAGGATAGTTTTGAGAAAATCGGCTAAGTCCATAGTTTCGATTTCGTACCCACACTGTTCACGCTTTCTTAGTGAGTCCAGGCTAGTTGCTTTGCCAATTTTTAGTTTAGCACCGCAATGTGGACAACCGTAAATCGCCACAAGTCCACTGTCTTTGATTTGCTGCAATAAAGCATTGAGGTTGACTGATACGTCAGTCTTCTTGATAATTATGTGCCGATCTTTCTCACGCAGTTCTCTTGCCTTGTCGTACAACCTCAGTGATTTGAATGTTTTGGCAGAATCCATTGTTCGCCCGCATTTTTCCAGATTTTGAGCTAGTGCTAATCGTGCATTATAGGCGAATTGATCGGCTGGTCAAGTGGTCTTGCCAGAAGAATCAAGCCAAGGAAAAGCTGGAAATCTTTGACTGTGGATCTGGAGAGCCCATCTGGCTTTTTTAACGATTTTACTGGTAGGGTTATTTGAAAATGCGGCGAGAACGGAATCATTGTAGTATTTTATCCAATTTTTGTTGAAAAGTCGTCCATGTCTGTGCCTATTGGATATTCAGCTGGATTTTCAGTTACTTTTTGCCAAAATTGGTAGAAGCAGTTTTCTGAGCAGAATATCACAATCTCGTAAGGCGCAATTCCCCCTGCAACACCTTCAGGAACGGTCTTAATTCTTAGCAGACTATCCCAAGTCGGCGTGCAACTATCGCAAACAGTTTTGTCGCACCAAGCACAGTTTTTGGTTGAGACTCCGAAGAAAGAACTTGCTCCGCAAGATGGACATTTTTTCACGAATCGAAACCTTTTGTCAGATTATCGGAGATGTTCTAGGTTGGGAGTCAATACTTTTATTATTTGTGATTGGTTTTCTAATTAGAAAAGACGCGCTGTATTTCTCATAATGTAATTTCAGGTTCAGCTCATTTCATTATCCTATTTTCGGAAATTGATAACATGTCTGCCTAAGGAACTTTTGGAAAAGCTTAAATCAAATTTTGGTCAAATAAGAAATTAGGCACCTTTATGGATAAAAAAACAATATACATTCTCGTTGCGGTTTTAATTGTTATTGTCGTTGTTGCTGTTGGGGGTGTCCTTTGGGTGTACAATGGCGGGAGTAATGCGGTCAATAGTAAAGGGGGCGGAAATAATCAACCAGTAAGTGTTGCGAACGCTACCAGTTTGGAGTTTATGGCCAACGTTACCACCCAAGGGTCAATAGTGGTAACACATGCTTGCTATGGGAAAAACATAGGTACATCAAACCTCACAGTACGAATTGACATTTTGGGCGGAGAGAGTGGCAACTGGAGCTACATCCTTGATACGGGTCAAGAAAAATCTTGGAACAACACCAACTCTGGCGCATATGCATCTGGCAATTTCACAGCTGATTGGAACTTTTGGGGAACAAGTTGGACGAACTTTGTGACAAGTCTTAAGAGCTGGAGTGGCACAGGCGACTATTCATATACTTCATCAAATGGAAACCCCGTTACGATCTATAACATCATAGTCAATCCGAAACTGCCTGATTCGCTCTTTCAAACAAGCTAAAACCGCTTACAAGTAAAAACGTTGGAAAATGGATAGATTAGTTACAGAGAGGTCAGCTTAAATACGGGTGCAATCAGAAGCATCGCGTCGGAAAACAAATTTGCTAAACTTGAGCGGCATGAGAATTAGGGTTGGCTAAATTTTTTGGAACTATCTTTACCAAGCTCTATCTTTTGATATTCTCCAAATCATTATTCTTGTCTATTAGCGTGAGCGAAGTGCACAAGACTTTTTAGTATTCTCATCTCTATTCACTTAATGCAGGCTGTTTCTTAATGCGAGGTTAGTGGGAAATGCAGACTCGAGTTTTAGCCCAAGGCGGCGTGCCTGAGGGAAACGCGCGTGCATGCAAGAAGAAACCCTGTCTAGTTTCTTGCAGCGCCTTGAAGGCTGAAATCTTGGGACTTATGAAAAAAGGCGATCTGGACGCAGATTTGGTTTTTGTAAGTAAATTCTTTCATGGAGATTACCCTATGTTGGAGACGAATCTTCGAGAAGTTCTTAAACGAACTCTCTCCCGTGTTTCCGGAAGAGTAATTTTGGTTTATGGGGACTTGTGTCTTGGTCCAAACAACGAGATGAGACAACTCGCAGAGGAATATGGCGTAATTAAAGTGGATGCCGTGACCTGCATTGACTGCTTGCTCGGTGGGAAAGGGAAGTTTTTCGAAGTGGATCCTACCCATAAACTTCTGTTATTGGATCCAGGAATGATTGGTTTTTACGAGTATCTAAAGAATAAAGCGCGACAAGCAGGGGTTGACGACGACGATTTTAAACAGTTTTTTAGTGGTCTAAAAGGCATTATGCTCTTGGATACTCTGGGAGAAGCTGAGAAGAACATAGAAGAAATAGACAAATTAAATTTTGGTCTTCCAGTTTTAGAGACGAAAAGGATCGGGCAGGATAATTTAAAGCTGGTGATTTTTGAAGCGATTGAACGTGGTAATCAAACCAGCGCACGCTAGAAGAGGTTAGTAGCCTACAAATAACTTTCTTCAATGAAGGTTCGTTTGACAGGCATGGTTATTCAGTTCTTCCTTAACTATTAATCAACGATTTATGCAAAAAAGATTTAACGGAAAACACCAATATAGTTTATCGTGCAATAGTTGACGAAGGGGATCTCAACGGAGGTTTTTCCTGGAGCAAGTTTCTTGATAGATGGAAAGGTTCCGCGGGGCGTTTACTTACTCACAGGTCCTTCAGGTGCTGGCAAAACTACGTTCTGTAAGACTTTTATAGCCAAGGGGCTGTCGAACGAAGAAACCGGAATATACTTGTCTACCGATGAAGATTGCCGTGAAATCCAACCATCAATTCGAAATCTTATGGAAGAAAGGGACAGAGCGAAAGGTGACCTTAGGCTGGTTGATGCGTATTCATGGCGCGTTCGAGGCGTCAGGGGAAACGAACCATTCGTAACAGTCAACCCTGCGGATCTCACAGGCGTCATGATCACCTGCCAGAAAATCTGCCAAGATGTGTCGAAGCCAAGGTTTGTTTTTGATTCAATTACAAATCTGGAGGTCCAATCAGGCTCAGATACAACTCTAAAGTTTCTTCAATTAGTGACAGCCAAGATGCGAAGCTTGAATGCCCTATCGTTTTTTACCCTAATCCCAGCCGCCCATGACAGCATGTTTGTCAGCAAAGTTAGGACCATGTTCGACGGAATATTCGAGACGAGAATAGACGATACAAGTTTGGAGATCACCAGGCTGTTCAGGATATTTTCAATGAAGGGCGTTAACCATAAGACTCGCTGGATCATCTTCACCGTTACCGAAAGAGGAATATCGATGGTTGAAGACAGCACGCCTAGATGTGCATGGTGCGGCGGCGTTATCCCATACGAGCCCCTCAAGGAAACGATCGATGGACTTGAGTACATGTTCCACGCGGCTGGGTGTTCGGATAATTTCAAAAAGAGATCAGCTTTGGAGCGTTTGTCAGCTCAGTTAAGACCCTGCTCGACGGAATCTTCCAGATAAGCGTGTACCTATCAAGAAATGAAATCAGTAAGTAACGTGTCGTTCAGTGTATAAGCACGGCGCTTTTAGCAAAATCCCTGTCATTAGCTATTCGTTTGTGCGGGTTGCGTGTGAGTCGATGTTGAAATGAGCCAGGCTGAAGTTGCAATGCATGCGGCGGCTGTTATTAATGTTGTGTAGAATCCGAGGTAAAATGAGGAGAATCCTGAGATTAGGGATCCGACCATTGTGGCGATCGCTACCAGTGCACTATAGACTCCTAGTGATGAGCCTTGGTTTGTTTGTCCAAGGGCGTTGAATACCATAGTGTTGGATGCGGTGTAGTATATTGAATAGGCAAGTCCGGCGGCGAGCGGGTAGAAAATTAGTACGGGGGCGAGGAACCATATTCCGGCTACGAGGTATACGGAGACACCCAATAGTCCGTAGCATGTTGATCTTAGGACAAGGCTTGCGACAGTTGCCTTAGCAGGCGATTTTTTCTCGGTGTAGGGTCCCGCAAACCTGAATGAAACTACCTGGACAACCATGCCGATTGTTGTGGCTAAGAAAATCAGTAGGTTAGACGCGTGATTCGCCTGCAAAGAGGGAACGATTGAAGTGTTGAAGATTCCCGACCCCAGATAGAACGCGAAGATGGAAAGATAAAGAAGCGGCACATGTCTGGTAAGTTCGCATTTTAATGTTATGAATACCCTTCTGAAATCATTTAACCTCGGAATCCGCAAGAACAGGTACGGAATGGCTTGAAGTCGTTGAAAGAAGCTGGACCTAGTCAGGGCTATTATGCTTCTCTCGAAGGTGACTTCCGGTTCATTTATCATCAGAACGGAGAGAGCGGCAGAAATCAACGACAGAATTGCCAAAGCCAGTACAATGTAGGTTAACGAGAAAACCAAAGACCAAGCCAAGCAGAGAACCAGCCCCATAGTGTTGCCTATGCTAGAAATCATTGATAATCTTGCAAATGCGCTAGCCCACTTTTGTTTGCGCTCCGTCTCCAAGATGAGAAGGTTCAAAGGTGTTGTCGAAGCGGTCGTTGCAAAAGAGAACAAGGCGTACAGCAAGGAGATGGAGTAAAAGTTTCTTGCAACGAAAAACAATACGAAAACTCCGGCGGTCGCCAGGTAACTTACAATGATAATCGGTCTTCTTTTGTGGGCTCGATCAGTGGCAAAACCCCAAAACATAGCAGCAGGAATGCTGACCGTATTATATAGTGTAATTGCGAGGCCGACTTCAATAACTGTTCCATGCATGTTTAAAATAAAGAGCTGAATAATGGTCGAAACAGGTCCCAAAGCAATGCTAATTGGCAGCACCGAATTTATCCAAGCCACACGGTTTGCCTTCACGGCGACAGCGGGACTATTTTGAACACGAGAATCAGTCTCAGGGCTTCCGCTTGCTCGTTCCTGCATCGTTAGGCATCCTTTGAGTTCAAAATGAACCTCTTCTTCTCCAGCAGCGGTCAACCCACTCAATCATTTTAACGCATATCATATACCGTGTTTTAAAATTAACTGAATGCCCGAGGCGTGCGCGTGTACTTCCAAGGAAAATCCTGGATAACTAAGCCTCCGGAAATGCGCGCAGGCAGATTGAATAAAACCTGTTCAAACCCAAAATAGATAAGGCTTTTTTTACTTGGTTTTCTATCGGGTTGGCGTTGTCTTGTTGTTTAGTTAAAGCTTAAATGTGACTTTGTGATTTATATCATAACATTACATAAAGTATGATGTTGTGATATGAATGATAAAGTCAAGTTTGCTGCTCAAGAAGCTCCGATTAGACAACAAGGAATTCATCACTTCCAAAGAGCTTAAGCGCTGCTGCAAATTGATGAGCCTAAATTACGAGAAAACTATCAGATATTTTGTTTACCGAGGCTATTTAACCCGAATTTTTAAAGGAATATTCTACGTCAAATCCTTAGACGAGGCTAAGCTTGGCAAGTCCAAGTATAGCAATCTAGAGTTTGTTGCTAAAGGTCTTGAACTCAAAGGCGTCAAGGATTGGTACTTCGGATTATATACAGCCCTAAAATTTAACAACATGACACACGAGTCCTTTTCTGTCGATTACGTGGTCAACGACAAACTGTTACGGTCTAAGCCCATTAACATAGCCGGGTACAAGTACAGATTCATCAAGCTGGTACCCAGGCTGCTGCAATTCGGCATTATCGAAGACAGCCTTAGATACTCGGATCCTGAAAAAACCATACTAGATTTTATTTATACATGGCGATATAATGGAGTTCCAAAGGAGAAGATAGCCCTTGATGTTTCAGAGTGGGCTAAGGGCATATCAGGCGAAAAAACCAAAAAATACGCAGGTAACTATCCAAAAACGGTTCAGGAAATCGCTGAAATGGTGATTAGTTGAGAAAAGACTTCGTAAATGAAGTAGCCAAAACTCAGAATATCAAGAGAGCAGACCTGATAGAGAAAGACCTCATCCTACACCAAGTGCTCTTTGACCTCTCGAAAAACAAATTCTTCCATGATAATTTTGCTTTCAAAGGTGGCACCTGCCTAGCTAAATGCTACCTCGATTACTTTAGATTCTCTGAAGACATCGATTTCACTTGGAAAAGTCAGAGCGCTTTTGATGGTAAATCTCAGAAAGGCGTCCGAAGGTATCTGTCAACGGTCATTGATAGCATCGGAAAAATCTTTGAAAGTATAGCTAAGACGCGCGATTTGGACTTTAGAAGTTTGAAAGACGATAGAAACTACGTTGAGCTTACAGGAGGAGACAAGACCTGCACGTTCAAGGTTTGGTATCAATCTGAAGTACTCGGTCGCAGGAGCTTTCTTAAGATTCAAATGAACTTTGTTGAAAAACTATGTTATCCCTTGAAAAGCGCACAATTGAAAAGTCTAATTTCAGGGAATCAAGAAGAACTCATGTTATTATTTCCAGAATACCAAGAATACTCTCAGAAAATAGCCTTCGATGTATATGATCCACGGGAGATTCTATCAGAGAAAATTCGAGCAATACTCACGCGTAGAGCAATAAAGGCGCGGGATTTTCTAGATGTTTACTTGATTCAAAAGGAATTTAGCATTTCATTGGAAGAAGTTTTTGGTTGTGCTATAGAGAAGACCAGATTCACGCTTAATCTTTACGCAAGGTACCGAGAAAATCTAGAAGAGAAGAAGCCCACTATCATGTCAACGTCATTCAACTGGGGCGAAGAGAAAGGACTGCTATTGAAGGAAATCGATGAGAAGGATTTCTACAAGTTCGTTGAAAAACTGAGAGTCTACTTAAAAGAGGTAATAAATGGCTTGCCTGAAACGGAAAAGAGCAGCTAGTTCATATTCTGCTATTAACATAAAGTTTTGACTCATTCAGCCATTATCCTGTAGTCTTCTGCTTTCATGACAAATTCCTTCCAAGTAGGAAGTGGTTGACCTTCTGGTCGCTTGTGCGTCTCTAAGAATTCAAGCATACCGATTACTTGATTTTTGAGCCCAAACCGTTCAGCTTCCTTGAGCAAGTATGTTTTGTCGATTTCCTTTTGAGTTTTTTTGAGCAGCAAAAGAGTATAAGTTGTGTATCGTACATTGCCCAGTTCTAAAAGAAGCGTATGCAGTATAGCATCCTCAGTTTTGATTGCTCTTTTGTTTGTTGAGTAAAAGTAGATGTCAAATTCAGAAAGAAGTGGAAGGTCATATTGAGCAAATATTGAGGTTGCAGTTTTGTGGAAGTCTTCAGATGGCAGTTTCGCAGCTTTGGGTGCTCTTGCTATGAATTCCATGTCTTCTTGCCACAGGATTATCGTGCTATCTGAAATTGTATGCGCGAGCTTATTTGCGAAAAACTTTTGATATTCTTTTAGGAAATCGATTAGAACGCTAAATCGAGGGTTGATATTGTATCCTTTTTTATCTTGTGCTATTATGCCGCGTGCTTTCAGGTTCTTTAGGTTACGCCAGCGTGTGTTTCTTGGGAATTTCGCTAAAGTCTTTCCTGATGTTGTGAGCGTCTGGAAGAGAATCTCAATTGTTTTGCCGGTCAAGATGTTTTGCCAGTCGATGTAGTCATAAGACAATAAGAGGTCTCTGTAAAGGGAAGCGTGTTTTGAATCATTGAAGCTCACTTGTTTTTTATATCCTTGACCAGCTGTTTTAATGAGCCCTTTATCTAGTAGTTTTTTCAAGTTGTAAGAGAGGAGAGACGATTTGATTGAGCATTCTTTTTTTATTGAGGACAACTCGTGTCTTCCTTTAGCGAGTTGTTCGAGTATTTGTAGTTCTGATTTAGTAAAGGCGTACTCTTTGCTTGTAGTTTTCATAAGGTTCCATAATATTGAAATTCTATATAAGCTTTTTAATTATATGGAACAGAAAACGATTCTGAAACATTCTACCGTAGCCAAAATTCAGCGATACAAGCCGAATAAAGGACCAAATAAACGCAAATCTCAAAGTTAGTAACTATGGATAATCACAATCATAACAAAAATCACATGGGCCACAAGACTTGTGCTATCTGCTTGCTGTTATATTAAACCTTTAGTATACGTTATGCACTGGGTATTAGGTGCGTTGTGCATAAAGGAAGATACATGTTATCCAAAGAATTAGCATGTTTTGGATAATCGTTAATATTGTTGAGTAAACTCGGCCCTAACAATATCAGTCCTATTTGTCGCAGTTTTCATCCAGTTCATTTTCAGCAGCTTCAAAATCTTTTGCTATGGCTAGGTCTTCTTCACCGTTCTCTTTGTATCCTTCAGCAAGCAACCTGGTTGTTTCTCGAGAGAGTTTTTTCTTCTTGTTCAATTTGGCAGATTTGTCTTTGTTCATTCCGTCCAACCAGATGATGAATAAGGAACACATATTTTTCTGTTTTACGTTGACAGATCAAGTTCTGATGTTTGACGACTTTATAACTGCAGCGCAAAATGCAATATATAGCCAACTGCTGCATCCAAAATCAGACCGCACTACTGCAACTTATCAAATTATAGATTACAAAGCCAATACGCTTTAACTTGGTTTCGACGATATTACAGTGAGCTTGAAGTATGACTGAGTGGAAAGGGCAGCTTGAGCGGTTTGATTCTTTGCTCAAAGGACTTAGTCAAAAGCAAAGTGAAAAAGGAGAGCTGCGGTTTAACCGGTATTTTGTAATTGCAAGTGACATAGCAGGTCAGTATTATTGCGAGAAGAAGGTTGAAATGCAGTACCTGCACGGAAAGGTTGAGACTGAAGCGAAGAATATTGGCACTGAAGCTCATGAAAAATTGACTGAGGACTCGGTAAAAGTCAAAAGAGAAGAGTTGTGGCAGAAGATCTATGAGCCTGAGCCTGTGTTTGCTTTGGAGATGTTTTTGCTCGCCAATTATGATGGTGTCTTGTTGGCTGGCAAGCCTGATTCGGTACTTTTTACTGGTGGGTTTCCTCTTGTTGTATTCGAATACAAGTTTAGTCGAAGCAGTGTAGCTTATCCGTCTTATCATGTGCAGGCGCAAACCTACGGTCTCTTGCTTGAAAACATGGGCTTTGACACAAGCCGGCTGTTTTATGCGATAGTAGTTGCTGACCCGAAAACGAAAGGAAGCAGAAAGCTAAGACAAAACGTGGTGAACACAATAATCAGTAATGGTCCAAGGGAAGCAGTGCATTCCATTAATGATGCAAAGATTTACTATAACAAATTCAACCGAGTAAACGCAGAAAAGGATTTGGCGTGGGCTCTACAGTTTTGGAGCAAGAACAGAGAAGCTCAACCAACAAGCAACCAGAACAAATGTGCAAGATGCGAGTATCAAGCGAAATGTGAATAGCTCGTTTTGCTGCATTTAGCGGGTGACAAAGTCTAGAAATATTTTGGTTCCTTTATTCTCTAATAGATTTATTGCTGCCAATTTCTTTGAAGCCACCATAAAATGTCATATCTGTTGGTTTGTGGCAAAATTAAAAAGAACTGACAACAATAGAAGTTAGTAAGGTAAGTGCATGGTGGAACCTTAACTTAGCGTTGAGTTGAAAAAAGTGAGCCATGAAAACAAAAAATATTATTGCGAAGTTTGTGGCAGAGAAATCACCAAGGAAGATAACGATAACTTTGAGGGCATGTGTTGGGAATGCTGGGACGACCAGCTGACTGAGGAATCAGACAGCATGTTCGGAGACTTAATGTAAATCGAGAAAAGGGATGAATCATTTTTGTGGCCTTGTAAGAACTGTGGACACGAAGACAAAGAAGATTCGGTAGCGTGCGAATTCTGTGGTGCTTTAAGATTTGACGAAATAGGTGATTCTGGCGATAATCAGGATTCCGAGGACCTGTTTTTTGACGATGAATGCCTATAAGCATTCAAGACAAGCCACTCAATGAAAGAGCTTTTTTTCAGCGAAAAGAAAAACCAAGTTTGAAAAAGGCTACCATTTATCTCGGTTGGAGACTGATTCTTTTTTCATTGTAAGATAGAGCTATAATCTTAAATTTAAATCGGTACAACTTGTTTCTGCTGTGCAATAATTCAAGGTTGGTATGTTAATGCCTGAGTTTCTTGATGAGTTTGCGGCTTCTTTAGCACCCAAGAAAGATGCGATAAAAGATAAGGTCTTGAAGGGTACGCCAAACCCGTTGGCAGATCGTTTCAGAGAGAAGTTTCCTTCTTTTTGGGTTGAAATTAGTGACGCAGCGAAGCTTGGTGCAAGTTTAGCTGAATTGAGTGTTATGGCTGTTGATTCTAGTGTTTACTCGAATCTGCTTTCAACCGGAGGTGTTTTCTATGTTGTGCGTTCTTTGGCGGTTTGTAGGGATGTAGATCATAAGCGGCTTGAGAGTGACGTGTTTTTCTCTAAAGGTGGTTCTGTTGCTGAGCGGGAGTTTATTTCGGTTAAGATGGAGATGTTGGAGTTTCAGGTGGCTATAGATGCTTTGAAGAGTGGTCTTGGGTGTGGCACGATTTTGATTGATGGTTCGCTTTTTGGGCGGTTGGTGCATGTTCCGCTTGAGTCCAAGGTGGAAGAGGAACGTTTGATACTTCTTGATTATTTTAAAGTTTATCAAGAGTTGCTTGATCTGTGTAGAAAGAGCAATGTTCTCTTGCTCGGTGTGGCCAAGGAGAGCCGGTCCACTTCTTTTAGGGATTATCTGTTGAGCCTGATTTTTAGGGAGGAGCTTAAGAGTTTGGAAATTGAGGATGATGATTCTCGAATGTTGAAACCTCTTTTTATGGAGGTTGTGGACAACGCGACCCTGGGATTGCATAAGTTTGAGCGTTTTAGGCAGAAGTATGGCGAGAAGTTGGAAACGATCAGGCTGGTTTTTGAGGAGTTGGCACGTTCAAGGCCTGATTACCAGCTGGTTATGAATTTTGCTGGGTCAGTGGGCTACACTAAGCCTTTGCTTCTTGGGCCTTCACCTCGATTGGCTAGGCATTTTGCAGAGTGGCGTTCAGATCCGAAGTCTTATGTTAGAAAGAATTTTCCGAACACCCTTAGAGAGGTGGGTAAAGGTTTTGTAGATGAGGCGGCGCAGGTTATTGCGGGGATTCCAAATTTTCCCGCTATTGCGTCTTTTTATGTTTTGTTTGACAGGCGTGATTCCCCCATTAGAATTGATGTTCCTTTTTGGGATCAAAAGCTAGTTGATGTTGGGTGGAATAAGCCAGCGACCATAGATTTGGAGGGTGCCTTGAAGGTTTTGGCTACTGGTTACTGTGGGTTGGATTGTCACAACTTGTGGTTGAAGAATGTTGACGAGAGGGTCAGGCTTAAGAAGAAAACTGTTGATAATATCTATGTCCCGTACATGGAAAAGTTGTTCGGGGAGAAAATAATTCGCGGGAGGAGTTATAGACGTGTCAGGTTCCCTTAAAGAAGTTGGTGTAATAATAGGTGAAGCTAGTTCGAGCGAGTTTTTCTTTTCGTCTAAGCCAAGCAGTATGCCTTCGCGTTGGGAGTATTTGATGGCGTACTCCGATGAGGATCAAGACGGCGTTATTAGGCGGGTTGAGGTTGTGGCTCAGATTGAGCGTGTTATTTCATCTAGTCAAGCTTTGACGAAGGAATTGGATTTTGAAATTATCAAGAAGCTGATTGAGTCAGGGTTGGCTGATAGCAAAGTCTGGGGAAAAGCCCGCGTGTTAGGCTATCTGACAGAAAGTGGAGAGCTTCAACTGCCTAAGAAAGCAATCACTCCAGGAAAGCCTGTTTACATTGCGCCAGCCGATTTGCTTGAAAAATTCTATAATTATTCCCAGGCGGAAGCGATCAAAATTGGAAACTTGATCACTCGTAGCGAGGTTCCGGTTGCCTTGTCAATTAGGGGGTTTAGGCGGCACTTGGCGGTGTTGGCGCAGACGGGTTCGGGGAAAACCTATTTGGCTGGAATTCTTGCTGACGAGTTGCTTGCAAAAGGTGGCACCGTGGTTATGTTAGATCCCCACGCAGACTATGTGTTTTTGGGAAGAGATGTTGATGGCAAACGCCACGAATTATCTGACCGCATTACAATTTTCAGAAACCCTGCTAGCACTGGGCGGTATTCGGCTGGGGAAGTTGGGAAAGTTGAGCCTTATGAGATCTGCTTCTCAGATTTGGATGTGGATGAAATCTGCTTAATTGCCAACATTGGCAAATCTATGACTAATATTCGCGAGGGTCTTGAGCAAGCTATTGAGTTTTTGAAGGTTGGCAAAGAAGTCTTTCAACCTGAGGATCTCCTGAAAGAGTTGCAGTCTGCTGACAGTTGGAAGGATCTTGGTGGCGACGCGAAGCGGAAGATTGCGGGGGCAAAGTCTGCTCAAAAATACATAAAGCAGCTTGTGAAAATGCATGTTTTCACTTCAGCATCCACTAACATAGACGCGATGCTTAGACCCCAGCATCTATCCGATGTTGACCTATCTGGGTTAAGTGATGAAGTTGCTGACTACATTGCCTACAAGATATTAACGGACATTTATGAGAAAGCGTCTAACAACGAGTCAGAGTTTCCAGTTTTTATTTTTGTGGAAGAAGCCCATCGTTTTATTCCTTATCAGGGGCGTACTGATTCGAGTAGAATTATCAAGAAGATCGCAGCGGAAGGTCGAAAGTTTGGCGTTTTTCTTGTCATTATTACGCAGCGGCCTTCAAAGATTCATCCTGACGCGTTGAGCCAATGTAATAGCCAAATTATTATGCGAATATCCAACCCTGACGATCAGGTGGCGATTGCGAAGAGTTCAGAACGGCTTGGGCAAACTCTGCTGGAGGACTTGCCTGGACTGAACACTGGGGAAGCAGTAGTTGTGGGAGAAATGACCCGCGCTCCAGTTATGATTAAGGTGAAGAAGCGTCGGACAAGGGAAGGCGGCAGTGATATTGATATCGTCGCCAAAATGAAAACTGCAATTGAAAAAGCTAGCCAGGAGACTCCTGAAAACGAAAGTAGCCGTTTAAGAACTGAGCTGCAGGGTTTCATGGCCAATGAGAAAGAGGGTTAAGCTTCATGGTTCGGATCGCCCATTTAAGCGACACCCACCTGGGTTACAAACAATACAGCCTAGATGAAAGAGAGAAAGACATATACGACTGCATGGAAGAAATCGGGGACAAAATCTTAGAAGAGCACGCTGACATCGTTTTACATAGCGGTGACCTTTTTGATTCTCCTCGTCCAACTCCGCAAGCTTATCGAGCCTTCAAAAGGTTTCTGAAAAAAATAGGTGGCAAAACCAAGGTTTTTGCTGTTTTGGGCGATCATGATAGACCTAAAAGTCAAGGTTTAGCGCCGCAACTTCTTTTTGACGATCAAATGCAGACCCTAGGTGTCAACTGGATTGCTCAACAACAATGTCTGACTATCGATAGCAAGGACGTTTTGATTGCCGGTTTGTCGAATGTGAGTCGGACTTATCGGCCAATATTGTTGGATGAGTTGAAGAAGTTGGGCGCCTTGAACTTGGATGTTAAGTTGGCTATTTTGCTGCTGCATGAGGGCATTGACAAGTTTCTTCCTTATGAGAACGCTTTTGAACTTGAATTAAAAGAGGTCCCGAAAAATTTTGGTTATGTTGCGATGGGGCATTTGCATTCGCGCATCAAAGCTTCAGTTGGAAAAGGAGAATTGGGTTATTCTGGTTCCAGTGAAATTATCAGCAGGACAGAGATTGATTCTTGGAAGAAAAAGGGAAAAGGCTTTTTTATCGTTGATCTCGAGGATGACTCAGTTGAAGTTAGAGATGTTAATCTTGATTGTATCAGGCCTCAGATTGAAGTAAGGCTAAACTGTGCCCATTTGGATGAAGAACTTGACGAACTTTGCAAGAAGCTTGAGGGTTACGAGAAAAAGCCTCTTGTTCATGTGCGAGTAACAGGCAAGAATATTGACAGACAGAGTGTCTACCAAACACTGACTAATGCTTTATCGGGTGCCGTTTTAAGTTTTAGACAAGAGTTCGTGGACGAAACTCAGCAGCGGTTGCCCGAGTTAAAGCCAGGTTCCTTCCAGGTTAACCAGGTAATTCAGGAATACTTCAAAGAGCCCAAGGTGGCGGGTTTGGCTGTGGAGTTGTGGCGGCATCTTCGAAGCGGAGATGTAGACGAAGCCAAGAAGGTAGCCGAAGATTACTACTGGAAGGAGAATTCGGCATGATCCTAAACCAAATTACGCTTGAAGATTTCATCTCCCACAAGAAAACGCAAATTGATTTGGGCTATGGAATCAACGTGATCATAGGTCCGAACGGTGCTGGAAAAACCTCGATTTTAGATGGAATAAGCTTTGCTTTGTTCAATGATTATAGTAGTCGGGGAAAGAAAGAGAATCTCATCAACTCTAAAGCCAAGAAATGTAAAGTGAAATTAGGCTTCACCGAAGCCGGAATTGCCTACTGCATAGACTGGTCTTTGGAGAGGAAGGGAGCTGCAAGCGGAAGTTTCTTTCGGATTGTCGACGGAAGAAAAATGATTTTGGCAACTGGAGGAGAACGCTCAGTTGGCCCTGCCATCCAGAATGTCTTGGGCATCGATAAGAACATGTTTTTGCAGTCGGTTTATGTTCGTCAAGGCGAAATTGAGCAGTTGGTCAATGCTAGGCCAGCAGATAGGAAAGAGCTCATTTCAAGGTTGCTCGGCGTTGAGGATTTGGAACGAGCCTGGAACGGAACCAAGGAAGTTATTGGGGTTTTTCGTGACAAGAAGTTGCTTCTTGATGAAGCTTTGATTCGGAAACCTAAAGCAGAGAAAGAAAAAGCTGAGGCCGAGTTGGAATCAAAACGCCTCGAAGAGATGCTAACCACTAAACGGAACCACAAGACTGAGTTTGAATCTCAACTCAAATCGCTTCAAGAAGTGCTCAGTGAGTTAGAGGCTAAGAAAAAGGATTTTGAACAGCGCATCAATCAAAAAGGGTTGGCATCACAGAAAATTGAAAGTTTCACTGAAAAGCTGGAAAAAGAAAATGAAGAGTTAGGCAAGGCAGTTACCGCTGAATTAACTGTTCGGAATCTTGAGTCTCAAGTATCCAAGCTATCATTTTTGGAGGCTTACGTTTCAAATCTGTCTGAAAGGGAAAAACTCGAAGCAAAAATAGCAGCTCTTGATGAAAAACTAAATGAGATTAAATCTCAAGAGCAAGTCCTCAGAGAAAACCAAAGAGGACATGAACTTTTCCTCGAGAAAGATGCCTTGTTGGTTGAGAAAAATAAATCCCGAAAGAAGTTTGAGGGGTCGAACATAGCTTTAGCCAAGGCTAAAAGGCAACTTGAAAAATGTGCAAAAGAAAAGGAAAAAAGAGAAACTCTTCTTTCAAGAGAAATTGAAAAATATTCAAAAATTCTCGCAGAACCTATTTCCGTCGATAATGTTGATGAGCTACTTTTAAGGGTCAAGCGTTCCCAGCAAGACAAAACTAAAGCGTTAGACGCTGATCTCAAGAAGCTCACCGGCATTCGCATTGCTGTCAAACAGCGGATCGAAGATTTAGAGGACAACATTGCGAAGTTTTCATCTAAGTCCGAGACGAAAGCTTGTCCAACATGCGAGACTGAACTTTCAAAGGAACGAATTTCGCAGCTTCTTGGGAAATACTCTGAAGAAAAAAATGCTGCTTGTACCCATCTAGTTACCACAGACGGAGTTTTTTCCAAATCAGAGGCAGCTATAGATAAAAACAATGTGTTGAGCAGGCAAATCGAATCTTTAGACGCGGACCAGCTTCGCAGACTGGCTTCAGAGTTTGCAGAAGCGACCGAGGAAGCGTCTAGAGAACAGATTGAAGTTGATAGACTCAACGTACAAAATGAGTCGCTGTTGGAAATTGACGCCTTAATAGCGAAGATCGACAATGAAAAGAAGGTTTTCGAGCAGGCTTTCAATGAGTATAACTTTGCTGAACGACAACTCAACAGGCTCCCAAGTGAAGCAGAAATTCAAGTGGAAAAAAATCCTTTAGCAGCTGCTTTGAAGAATATCAAAGCCGAGCTTGAGCGTTTTATACAGAAGCTTGGCTATGACCCTAAATCCCCTCAAAAAGAACTGGATCAACTAAGGCGGACTAAACAAGAATACGATCAGAACCTTCCTATCGCCAGAAGAAAACAGGAGTACGAGTCGAATGTGAACTCAACTTCAACGCAGCTCAAAGAAGCACAAAAAGCACTTTCTGAAATTATTGGCCTTATAGAGGCACTTAACTACGATGAAGTTAAACATTCGCAGCAAAGGGAAAATTTCCAAAAACTGGAAAACAGCTTGAGAGAAATAGAAAAAGAAATTGTCCGCTTGGAACAGGAGAAGAATGGCTTTGAAAAAGACTCAAAAAAATTGGAAACTGAGCTTAAAAGTCTCGAAGCTAAAGCCTCAGAAAAGCAGCGAGTAGATAAATACATTGCGATCTTAAACCAGATCCGAGACGCCTATGGCAAAGATGGGATTCAGAAGATGATTCGCGCCCGAGCTAGGCCTGTTTTGGAGAAAGCCACTCGGGATTTGTTTGAGCGCTTTAACCTGGCCTATTCAGATATAAAGATTGATGACGACTACAACGTCAGCTTGATAGGTCTTACGGGAGAGCAAGATATTGACCAGATCAGTGGGGGAGAACGTGTAGCCTTAGCCATTGCTCTCAGATTAGCTATCGCACAAGTGTTGTCAGGAAAGATCGAGACCATCATAATGGATGAACCAACAACGCACTTGGACGAACAAAGAAGAAAAGAGCTCGTAAATATCCTCAATTCTTTCTTCAGTGAAGGAGGCAGAATAATCCCCCAAATGCTTATAATCACGCACCACCCCGAAATAGAAGACGTCGCCGACATTATTTACATCGTTAGAAAAGAAGCGAGCTACTCAATAGCAGAAAGAAGCGAAACGGTTCAAAGTTAGTGATAATTACCCTCTTGAAAGAGTATGGTGTTTGCTTCTGATGTTTTTTGCAGAGGCGTATGGTTGTTCCGAAATTTAGTCACAAATTGTGATAATTCCTTTTTTGTTCCCTAACCTTTCAGATAGTTTCCTCCAAAGTTTAGGCGTTAACATGGGATCTAACCCAAAAAAAACATGATTTTTAACCATTTTAGATACACACTCGCGATGTCAACGAAGCGACTATCGAGGAAATCGCGGGCTTATTCATCTGATTCGAGTAATCTACTAACAATTTCACTCAATTTATGCTGAAAGCCAAGTTTTTTCTCAGAAATACCTGTAATTTGTTTTTGCCTCTTAGGGATTTCAATATTCTCAACTTGAAAAATTCTTCTCTGTAATTGTTGAATTTCTCTGTTCCTTGACCATGATGTGTAGGTGGTTCCGAACCATTTGCCAATTTTTTTGCTTAAACTAGAAGCTTGTTTATAGTCAGATTTTGCTTGCTCTATTATGCTTCGACAATTTTCAGCCTGCGCCCCTCTTAAGGACAGCTCTCCTTGGTAGTCGCCTATTTCCTTTTGATTTTTGCCGATTTCAAAATCGAGTTTTTGAATTGTGGACTCTATTTCAGTTTTTGCAATTCCAAGCAAACACGCTATATGAAAATAATCAGTTGAGTAAGTGCCCTTGTAACCGTAGACACCACGTTGGCCAGGATGTAGTTTCTTCCGACCAATGTATCTGTCCCCTTTTTTTATTACCTTTTGGCAGGATGAGCAGTCATATTGGGCGTTTGCCCTTCTCTCCCACCAGTTCGGAGTACCATCCGGTGATGGTGAGCCGGAGCGTTGCGTTCGTTTCAAATCTAGAAGTTCGAGGAAATAATCTTGCGGATAGGAAGAAAATGAATGCTTAGATTCGGAAGTTTGCATAGCCACACGTTTGCTCTTTATGGAAATGGGTGTTGACTGAATATTATTAGTCAATAGGCCCGCTACTTTCAGTGCATTTTCAAGCGAGCCGAATGTCTTAATTGCAGCTTGAATCAACTGTTCCAAACCTGGTTCATTTAGATTTGGTAATCTGCCGGTAGAGGCAACGAATTCGATAAATTCTTGAACTATATCCTCAGATTGCATACCGTTTACTTTTTCCTAGTTTGGTCTATTTTCATGGGTAAATGCAGGATCTCAGTTTGCATAAAATCTCTTAGAAGTCTTGAAATATTGTATAGGATATTCGGGTTCAGAGAACGAGCGAGAAACCTGGGATAATACGACTGACTAATTTCTTGCAATTCTTTTTGCATCTGATCATAATTGCAATTAGCGTCAAATTGACCAAACACTTTCTTCAGCAGGAAGTTCAATCGCCTTTCATCGATTATTTCATTGTCTTCAATATCAAGGTAGTATTGTGAACCCTTACCAATGAATTTGTAATAATGATTTGTTTTTCGCGCTATGTTATCAAGTCTACTCATTAACGCTGAAGCAGGTGATTCTCCTCTACTTACAGTCCTCAGTTCTTCTTTCTTATCGATTAGGCCGTAGTTTTTAAGACAAGTCAGTGTTCTTTGAAAAACTTCGCCCAAGATTTTTTTGTTTGTTTCATTATTCAAGCGAATCGCTGATGATTCGGAAGAGCTAGCCAAGAGCGTCAGAGACAGAATCGCCAGTTTTTCATCCCAATTCAATGTAGTTTGTTCAACAGCGTTAAATTTTTGGTCCACTAAGGCTAAAAAATCAGTGAATTGAACGTCAAATGTCTTACCATATTTCTTTCTAATACATTGAGCAATTCCAGCAAAAGTTAAAGCGTATTTTTCGCCTTCTTCAGAAGAGATTTTCTGAACTAGTCCTTGTTCAACTAATGAATTGGTAATCTCCGGACTAATCCATACTGCACTTTGGGTAAATATTTTAGACTTGGTGCTTGACCGCATATTGAAGATCTCAAAAATTAGCCTTGATGGGGCATTTTCCCTGTTGATCTTTTTGGATTGAGTTATTGCAACGTCTAGCATGATTTCAAATAACTTCATTAACTCTGAATCAGAGCTGTTCTCCAATGTTCTTATCCCCAGTCTCTAACTCGAATCATTTCGGAAGAAGGCCTGACGAGAATAGCAATTAGAAGAGAGCCTTCATCAAGTTTATTCCTCAGGGTGGCCTTAACATCTTCTAAATTCTGTGGATCGAGTTCAGAGATTTCATCAATCAACACGATCTTCTTTTTGGCAGGGTCCATTTTCTTGAAGCTACCAGTTAAAGAGGTAATTTTACTCTGTCCTTGCGACAAATTGGCTATGTGAATTTCTCGATCATCTGCTGTTATGAAGACATTTCTCTCAATGTCAAAGAATTTTACTCTATGTAGTTTGTAGTCAAACGGAATTGGTTCAAACTGGCTTCCTAAGTACTCTCCAACAG
>JBEKFM010000034.1:0-32263 GCA_050013315.1 Bathyarchaeia archaeon | reverse complement strand
CATGGCACAAACACTCCACGTTTCGCTTTATCCTCTAAATCTCTTAAGCGACCGAGAACCTCAGGCAAAACCGCAGACTCAAACAATAAAGAATTAGCCTTCAACATAGTGTTCAAGGCGCCGAGCTGAGCCAACTCATTTTCAAACGTAAGCAGCCGAATGCTCGCTTGGCGATAAACCTGCTCATAGCGATTAATAACCTTCAACAAAACCTCATTAGGCTTAACATCGCTCTGCAGAATAGGCTGCCAAGCTGCGCGAGCCTCAAAATCATTGTAGATAGTACGTTTAGAGCATTCATTTTTCTGGCTTAATTCCTTCACAATCTCCGCTTGCGAGAAGCCTAAACCTTCAAGCTTTAACAATTCTAAGCGTCTAGCGACCGTTTCCAGCTTTACCTACCCCCTCGAATTGCAACTTTCCTTCAAACCTCCTCGACTCTGAACAAGATTGGAGGTTCTTCTAGACAACACCCAAAGCGCAATTCAGATAGTACGCTCATCAAGACAACACAAAACAAGACAACAACTGCTACATCACGTCGTTTAACGATAAAAGACTTTTGATAAATAATACCCAGCGCCTTTATTATCTCAGCATGAGAAAATTCCAACTCTGTAAGCTTCAACAATTCTACCTTAGAGCATTTAGGGTTTGCTGAGGCTCTGGAACATTCTGAAGGAGAAGAATGTACCCTCTGAATCCCCACTACAAATGTGAATTCAACCAGAGCCTTCTCAGCTCTTATTCTCTTCTACATTGTTCTTTAAGACTAAAAAAGGGGAAAGTGATGTTTTTGTTTGTCTGTTTTTATGGTCGTTTTCTGAGCATCAATAGAGCCAGTACAATTAAGCCTATGATGATTAAGACGAATAGGCCTGCGATTGCGGGAATAAAGTACATGTCAGCAACAGATGTAGGGGTAGCTGTAGGTGCAGTAGTGGTTGCGGGTGTATCGAAGCTCATGATAGTTTCCGCTGATGAGCCGAAGTACGAGTTGGATCCGCTGAATTGTGCGAGAATTGTGTATGTTCCTGGTACGGTGGGAGTGAAGGTGTATGAGTATTGTCCGTTTATGTCGCTTGTGGTGTTGCCCATGGTGTAGATGTTGTCGTTGGGGTCAACGTAGGATAGCGTTACTGGAACGCCGGTTGCATTCGTAGGTTCTGGCTGCTGCATGTACAAGTATTCCATCCAGGCGGTCATGCTGTTGTCAGAAATTGCCGGGGTGCCCGCTGCGGGTATACCTAGGCAAGTGCTGCCTGGCGATTGATCGGTGACAGTGCCTTTTATCAATACCTGATGGGCGTTGTTTATGACTGGCACGGTTGTTAAGGTGGTTGCGGTTTGTCCCTGGCCAAAGCAGTAAAGCTGGTTGTCATAATTATTGAACGCTACTAGGTAGCCATCCGCGACTGGCATAATATCTTCATAGAATCCGTTTATGCTCCAAACTTGCTGTCCCGTGTATGCGTTAACAACATACAACTCTGCTCCTCTGAATGTTGGGACGCCATGAGAGCCACCTGTAGCGGCAATGAATTTTCCGTCTGCAACAGTGTTTAGCCCGTTGGTTTCAAAAGGATAAGTGTTGTATCCTGGAAAATTTGCTCCACTGTTGTCGCCATAGAAATTCCACAGCGTCTGGCCAGTTGTCATGTTGAGTGCGTGAATCCCATCCACTGCCTGCCCGTATAGAATGCCGTAAGCAGCTTGCGCAAACAGGCCGCTGTTATCTGCGATGGAGCCCCAAGGGTTAGTATCGGGTGTAGAGGGACCCCAAACTAGTTGCCCGTTGTGAAGGCTGTATCCAGTCCACGTCTCCGTTTGTTCGTTGTATTCCGTGTAGATTCCGTTCCCAATCGACCCCATTAACCCATAGGCCGTATTGCCAGTGGGTGTTGTGCGATTCTGAATCCAGAGCTGGGCGCCTGTAGTTGCGTCGTAACCTACCTCAATTTGCGAACTCTGTGAGAAGAGTATGGATCCTGTAGTCGCCAGTATTACGCCTTCATCTACTTCATATATTGATTCGCCTGGATACGTCGTTTCTGTAACATTCCACTGTATTCCTGTTGAGAAGGCATAAGTTCCTCCGCTAGGTCTCCATTGCCATAAATTATTGGGGGCTAACATGCATAGTGTTGAGTTCCACATAGCTAGCCAGTTGCTGCCCAGAACGTAGACAAGCAGCTCACCGTTCGGACCTTCAACGCAGGTAGCGGCGGCATTAAACCCGGTTTTGATTGCATTTACAACTTGCGCTACGAATTGTCCAGTGTTAGCGTCATACATGTAATAGGTAGTTCCACCCATGTACCACAGGTACGGAAGGCCTCCTTCTTGATTGGGGGATATGAAGTTTAGTACTTGTCCGTTGGTAATTCCAAGCGTGTTGTTTTGATACCATAACGTCTTGCCAGTGCGCAAATCGACAGCGTAGAATCCTTCCGTAACGTGGAGAGCGGTCGGCTGGTTATAGTAAAGCACTCCATTAATGATTACCGGCGGAGCAAATGCTCGTTCATATGACTTCCCAGTATAGTAGTTGCTATAGCCGCCGCCTCCGAACTCGCCTCCGATTAATCCTCCAGCCAAGAGCGACTTAGTCCAAACGATATGAGCACTATTAGGAACGGTGGTGTAGGGGTTGAAATTTCCAGTATCGTTGTAAAAATCGTTAACAGGTCCAAGTTGGGATCCTTCTGTTCCAAGCCAGTTTCCTGAAATAGTGTTCCAAAGTGAATTTTGAGAGTTTATTGGGTTTTGCCAGTAGCTGGTTGGAAGCGGAGTTTGAGGCATTGTTGCTGCCGGTTGCGACTGCACCGCAAGCGATATTGTGTAACTGCTTGCTCCATAATAGGAGTTAACAGAATTTCCATATGGACCAATGCCTACTACGAGTTGTCCGGGAAAGCTGAACTTTATAGTGTAGTTGCCAGTTGTGTCGGGGGTGTAAGTGGTAAATGCGTCTGATGTGTCGAAAGCGGTGAATGGTCCAAGATTTGTCGTTGTTCCGTCAGGCTTTGTGATTAGCAGGGTATAATTTCCCCAATGACTCCCGACATAAGTTGAGGCTATAGGGTTAATCTGGACCAGCCACATTGTAATTGTTACTTGCTCATTTACTCCCGTTGGATTCGGTGAAACGGCAACGTAGGCATTCGTTGGCAACGGCGAAGACGCAGTCTGCGCTTTTGAAGTAGGTATAGACATCATTATTCCAGAGATTGTCAATAGCAGAATCAAAGCAATGCTGGTTAACGTTTGTTTACTTAAGATTTTCAATTTATTTGTAATTCTGTTTTTTGGTTTTTGCATTTTTGTCCTTTCCTTTTTTCTGTGAGGACAAGGTATCGACCCATAACTATATAAAATTTGTCAATTTAACAATCGAATGTGCACAAAGCGAACAAATTTGGTACTAAAACATTCAAAACATTCGCGGTAGCTATGTAAGTAGGTAAGAATAGGGAAAATTAGGGAAAATTAGGGAAAAACTTAATTTATTCAAGTCATTCATAAGACAAATCTTATGAGGATACGCGCTTGGCGAACCAAAAAAAAATCGATGAAATCGACGCAAAGATTCTAAAGATGCTGCTGAAAGAGTCACGCACAAGCTTCACAGAAATGGCAAAAAGCTGCAAAATCTCTGTCTGCGCCGTTAGAATGCGATACAATCGCCTCAAAAAAGCAGGCATCATCAATGGCGAATACATGCACGTTAACCCAGAATTTTGGGGCTATGAACACACCATCGACATACGCATCAAGACATCTTTGAGTGATGAGGAAGAAATCATAAAAATGCTAAACAAAAAGCCGCGCAGCGCGAGCGCATTCATATTAGGTGTTACCACTTTTGGAGACGCCGTCATGGGCTTAGCTTTACTGTCCAAACTCGAAAACTTAAGGAGCGTAATAGAAGAGATAGGAGCAAACCCAAAAGTCAAGCATGTTGAGGCTCTAATTTGGGCTAAATCACAAGACATCTTTCATCCGGAAAACTTGATAATCAAGCCCTTAACTGACCTTTCTGAAGACAAAATAGAAACAAGAACCATACCTGCCGAAACCGAGGAAGTATGCATAAACGAAACAGACAAGCGAATCATTAGAATACTTGCAAACAGTTCAAGGAAACCTTTTAGTGAGGTTGCCAAAGAACTTGGCATGTCGACTCATAATGTAATTAATAGGTACAGAAGGCTCAGAGAAGGAAACGTGATTACTCGGTCTTCAATAAGCGTTGATTTAAACAAACTTGGCTACGGAACCAAGAGCATAAATTTCTTAAAACTTGGAGTAAAAGTCAAGATCCCCGAAATCCGTCAACAACTTCTACAAATACCAAACGTGATATACTTAATCGAACATGTGGGGGCTTATGACTTGCGAATCGATATTCCCCTTGCAGATATCGAGGATATCTTTCTCATATCAAAACAAATTCACGCAATAGAAGGCATCGAGAGCGTAAATTCCACAATTCACAGGTGCCCCGAACTATTCCCCCTGCCACTATATCCTAAGATTCTCTCGGATTGACGCAACAACCCAATTAGACCATCAGACAAAAAATTCCTTCTTCTGATTATGAATTGAATAGCGCTAAGAGAAAGAGATGGATTTTGAGGAACTACGAAGGTATGGTGAGATTTTCCATTATTCTGATGTTTACGGCGGACAAGTTGCATACTTCAAAACCAAGGAAATGCAGGGCAAGGTCTCAATTTTCTCTTCGGGAAAAATGATTAGAATATGAACAAGAAGCGAATCACAAGCCCAAAGAGAACTGCAGCTTGCCAAACAGCTTCTTGTTGAAAAAGGCTTGATTAAAGATGCCGACTTCCAGCCAGTAATCCAAAACATGGTAGCAACACCTAACTTTGAACAACCAATAAACCATGAAGATTTATCACAAACGAGAAGACCCATCTATGAACCTGAACAATTCCCAGAAGCCATACTGAGATTACCAAGCCATTTAAGACACGCCTTTAAGTATTTGCCTCAGGAAAAGGGTAATAACCGGACTAAAAAACGCCAAACAGATAAAACCAGTTATCCAAAAAAATAAAAAATTAATTGTTACCTCGACCCTTGGCTAACTTAACATGGGGTAAACATAGGGCATTCTTAATGGTGGAAAAGCATGTATTACTGAAGAGGAATCAGCAGTTGATTGCCCTCCTCCATGTCTTCTAGCTAATTATCGATTGGTGGAAAAATCTTTTTTTCTAAACAGCGTAAACATAAGGGAGGGGGCACTCTGGAAAAGAAAGCAATCAATAGATGAAGTATTCAGGGAAACAGGCATCACCTCAGACGAGGCCATGCATTTCAAAATGGAAGAAGTAAATCGACCAGACGATATGCAGGATAACTGCGAGAGATGCGGCAAAGAACTATAACTATACTGGCGCGACTCCTCTGCTTATGACCTAACAGTGAATGCCTTGCAATTACTCGGGCAGCATACAAAAAAGAAAACCTTGAGTAACGCATTAGCGGATAAATAGCAAACTTTTATTTGTTAATAAGTTTGAGGAATAGCAAACCGTCGACTAAAGGTCAAGCCAGATGCTTCTGACTAGGTTACGTAGCGTGCGCTAAATATCAAATTGTTATAAAGAGGTTAAACTATAGAACGCATATTTAGAAAATGTTGATGCAAGAAACATGCTGATTCAAAAACAAAACAAAAGAAAGCCGCAGATACATTACGGTTGGGTAGTCGCAACCGGCGGGTTCCTATCACAAGTCATTCTGCTTATCGGTACATCTACGTTGCCCCTCATCTTGGTAGCTTTTGAAGAGGCGCTAGGAATATCGAATGCAGATGCAGGATTGATAATATCAATGTACGGCGTATTTTTCATCATAGGTGCCCCAGTTTGGGGAGTAGTAGTTGACAGAATTGGAATACGAAAAGCGTTAACATCAAGTTCGATACTTACATCCATTGGAATATTTTCTATGGGCGGCGCAAACTCACTTATTACGTGTATGACGATTTATGCATTGATCGGATTCGGATCGGCAGCGCTAATTACTATAATACCAAAACTTACACGGGCGTGGTTTGACATGCGAAGAAAAGGCGCGGCTTCAAGCTACATCGTCAGTGGCGGGGCTGTGTCTGCTTCAATCTTGGGAATAGTAGTACCTACGCTCGCAATTTCATACAATTGGCGAGCTCCCTTCTACGTATTAGGTTCAATAAGTCTCTTCATTTCTATCGTAATTTACGCCATTGTTAGAAACAGCCCTTACGAAAAGGGTCTAACCCCTCTTGGAGCTACACAGAAGATAGTGAAGACTATAGAGATAGATCAAGAAGTCAAGATAAAAACCAAAGACGCGATAAAAATGAAAATAACGTGGCACTTTGCTGCATTTTATACGGTTTTTCTTATGAGCGGCATATCCATTGCGACTTTTCTTGTTGCGTACCTTGCAGAAACTGGATTGCCACTAGTGGAAGCCGGCTTTGGATTTAGTGTTTACATGATATCAGTGTTTTTTGGCCAGTATTTATGGGGTATACTATCCGATTATTTCCCACGAAAATATGTTCTAACAACTTGCCCGTCTTTGTTGGCTGTGTTCACCTTCATCCTCCTGACTTTCCGAATGAACCAAATAGGCGTGTATACTGTGATAGGGCTCATGGGGATTTCAGAAGGAGGAGTTGCACCAGTGATTTTTGCTCTAATTAGTGACTACTTCAACCCTAAAGTCATAGGAGCGGCAACAGGAGTAATAATTTCCTCAGTTGGAATTTGCAGGATATTGGCGCCTTTAATCGGAGGATACTTAGCAACTATGACCGGAACCCTTGCCACAGTTCTCCAATTAAGCATAGCATTGGCAGGCATGAGTGCGGTCATATCGATAACACTGAAACGTTTACCAAAGCACGCAGATTAATCCATTTCTTCACCAAAATTAGATGTAACATCAAACAACGCCCATTTTTAGAAAATAAGGCTAATTCACAGAAATTGGCACCCAGAAGAACATTCGAGGATCAATTGTATTAATTAAAAAAGCAAAAAGGAAATAAATCTCGTTTGGGAACAAGGCACACTAAAAGGGTTTGCTGAGGCTCTGGAGCATTTTTTTGAACATTTGATATAGGAGAAAAAGAATGAATGTCTATTTTTCACTCTTTTTTTGTAAATTCAACCAGAGCCTTCTCAGCCCTTCTCTTTCTCCATTGCGCTTAAGACTAAAAAAGGGGAAAGTGATGTGGTGTTTTTGGTTGGCATTTTTATGGTCGTTTCCTAAGCATCAATAATACTAGTACGATAGCTACTATGATGATTAAGACGAATAAGCCAGTGATTGCAGGCATGAAATACATGTCAGCAACAGATGTAGGGGTAGTTGTAGGCGCTGTAGTCGTTGAAGGTGAATCGAATACCACGGAGGTTTCCGCTGTTGAGCTGTAGTACGAGTTGGATCCTTCGAATGTTGCAGTGACTGTGTATGTTCCGGGTACGGTGGGAGTGAAGACATATTTGTATTGTCCGTTTATGTCGCTTGTAGTGTTGCCCATGACATAGTAGTTGCCGTTCGGGTCAACATACGACAATGTTACAGGAACGCCAGTCGCATTTGATGGCTTTGGTTGAGACATGTAGAGGTACTCCATCCATGCGCTCATGCTTGCATCCGAAATGGCAGGGGTTCCTGCAGCTGGAATGCCAACGCAAGTCTGTCCTGGAGATTGGTCAGTGACAGTTCCAGATAATAGAATCTCTTTATTGTTATTAATGGCAGGCGCAGTTGTTACAGTAGTAGCACTTAGACCCTTGCCAAAGCATTCTATCTCATTGTCATAAGAATTGAGAGTTACAAGGTAACCATCAGCTATGGCAGTCGGCGGGTTTGCCCAAGTGTCGACTGACCATAATTCGTCTCCTGAGGATGCATCGACACAACGTATGCTTGAACCAGGCCAATAGGGTTTGGTTGGTGAATGCTCAGTAGAGTACAAGTAGACTTTTCCATCAGCAATGGCACCAATATTTAGCGGATAGTTAGGATAGGGAATGTCTGGGCTACTTGGGCTTGTGTAGTTCCACAATAAGTTGCCTGTCTTCATGTTATAGCAGTAGAGTACTCCTCCGTATCCGGTCACATAAAGATTGCCATAGGCACAGCTAGCTATGCCGTTACCAAATGACATCTCACCTATACTGTACGTATTAAATGCAACCTCAGGCTGTGTTGGTCCCCATACCTGTTCTCCAGTGGCAAGGCTGTAACCATACAGTTGCGCTGTTTCCTTTATTCCCATCACGAAGACTCCTGTCGATGGATCGGCAGGTCCCATTTCCATCGTTGCGTTTTGTATTGGCGGTGAGTTGTAATTTTGCTGCCATAAGAGGTGGCCTTGTGAGCCTGGCTGTAAGCTTAGAGCCCATACGCTGTATGAGCTGGTTGAAAATTGCAATGGAAATATGCCGTTTACTCCAATTAAGGTGTCATTAAGAGCGGTGGTGACATATCCTCCAGTAGTTAGGTTTGGTGGCGCTGTTACGTTCCATGAGTAGCCGTAGTTTCCGTCGATTGTCTGTCCTAAATTAGGTCTCCAAGCCCATTGCACGAAGTCCATGGTTGGACCCCAGAATGTGGATTGGTTGGTTAAATAAGCACCTGTGCTGGGTTGGTCCCATATACAGTAACTTGAGTTCCAGCAAGCAAGCCAACCGCTGTTATCATAAACGTAAACTAAGAGGCTTCCGTCAGGAGCAACATAATCAACTCCTGCAGGAACGTTGTCGATTGAAAGTATATAGTCTCCAGTGAATGCGTCATACATTGACCATATGGTAGTCTGTCCAACCTCAACCTGAGCATTGCCCGAGAGCTGTACCGGCACCCCAGTGTATGATGACCATATGTATGGGAGCACTCCGTATTGGTTCGGCGAACTATAGTCATATTCCTGGCCAAATGACATTTGCGGATATGATTCTAAACCAGCAAAGCCTGTTTGTATTGGACCAGTGATGTTTTTAACCCACTCAGTCTGTCCAGTGTATAGATTTACACAGTACCATTGATCTCTCGGTAGCGCCATTTCATTGTAGTATAGTCTTCCATTCATGATTATTGGAGGCGTCCAAGGAGATTCATATGACAGCCCATCATAGTAGGGTATATTACCAAATGTTCCGCCAGCCATTCCTCCAAACCATATCGGTTTAGTCCAAACGATGTGAGCGCTGTCCACCGCTGGAGTGTACGAATTGACCCATCCTACAGGCGAGACTCCACTAAGCCAGTCGCCTGAGATAGTATACCATCCTCTGTTTTCAGCGTCTATAGGTGTAGTCCAGTAGTTATTGGGCAGTGGGGCGTATGAAAACCCAGAAACTTGTGCTTGCTGTACGGTTAATGCTTCTTTTGTACTGATGCTCGGTGCGTAGTAGTCGCCAATATAATCATTTCCGGGACCATACCATGTGTAGTTTCCCACTGGTGGTGGGTTAGCACCTGCTATTGTTTGCCCAGGAAAGTTCATTTGAAAATAGTATGTTCCGGTTGTTTCAGGCGTATATAAAGTGTATCCACCGCCGACAGGATCGGACGAGAACGGACCAAGGGTCTGGGTGGTTCCGTCAGGCTTTGTGACGGTTATGGTAACATTATTCCATCTGTCGCCATAAGATCCAGTGGCTGTTGGTGGCACGTCGCTAAGCCACCAAACAACCGTTACTGTCTGTCCAACACCTGTAGGACTAGGTGAAATAGCAACATAACTCCATGTAGGATAAGTCAATGCTGGCGTATGCGCATTAGCATTCGGTAGGAGCGTTACTGAAGCTGTCATTGAAAGTATAAAGAATGTAGCGATCGCAATAGCTGCTATTTTATTTTTTAGTGTTTTCATTTGTTTTTTCTTTCCTTTAATTTTATTTAGGAACAAAAAGTATGTTTTAGAGCTTTGCGTATATAACATTTTCTTTTTTAGCATTATTTTAGGCAACAAAACATCGATTATTTCTGTTTTTTTTGCGAAGTGTTCCTGCCAAAACGTTTAACTATAACGGGCAAAACAGATTCAGAAAATAGCAGAAAAAGGTTGTCTAATTGAAAGAGAAAATAAGCATCGATCCAATCGACGCTAGAATTTTGAAAATGCTTCTGAAGGAGTCTCGCACAAGTTTTACTGAAATTGCTAAAGACTGCAAAATCTCAGTTGGCGCTGCGAGAATGCGGTATAATCACTTGAAAAAAGCAGGCATAATCAACGGAGAAATCATGCAGGTAAACCCGTACAGTTTGGGATACATGTGCATCGGAAACATAGGAATAGACACATCTGTTGAGAATAAGGACGCAGTCATAGAATTTCTGAAAAAAAAAGACCCACACGCACAACTCTGGGAATACTGGGGAAAAAACAACATTGGACTCCTGGTCGCAAAGAAAAACGTAGAGGATTGGGCTGAAGAGTTGCGCGGTTTGGACTCAATTCCACACATCAAAATGGTCGACCCTCTGATATGGATAGAACCGGTGGGAATGGACCACTCGGAAAATCTAGAAATCAAATCCTTGAAACAAGAAAAAACCATTCAGCAACCCCCGACAGCAATCAGTAAAGAACAAGCGGAAATCGACGAAATAGATAGGCAGATAGCAAAGATACTCGTACACGGTTCACGCACATCGTTCAGGAAAATAGCTAAACATCTCCACATTTCAACCAAAAACGTAATTCAAAGATACAAGAAACTTCGTAAAAACGTACTATCCGTCTCCACCATAACTCTTGACCTCAAAAAGCTTGGATACAACGCTTTAGCGGCAATTTTCTTGAAAGGTGAAAGGAGCAAGATGGAAGAGATCGGCAACAAAATACTTCAATCGCCAAATATTATAGTATTTTACAGAGTTATTGGATCTTACGATCTGAGAGCCATAGTTGCATTGGAAGATTTAAGCTCACTCATAAGATTGCAGAAGGAAATACGTACGATTCATGGAGTTGAACAAGTAGATTTCGCTATAACAGATATATTTCCCGCATGGCCTGTAAACAACTTTGCATCACTACTCAATAAAGAAACCAATTAAGACTTTTCCACGTGAAAAGCATTCTGGGAACGAGCTACGCTTTGATGCCTGATCTGCATAAGACTACTGAAAACAGGCAAAAGTGCAAGCATAATTTGAAAATTTCTACATCTGGAGGCGAGCGCGGCAAATTTAAGGGGGGGTCGTTTCAAAAAAAACTATCCAATCATCTAACAAGAAACAAAAGAAAAGAGGAGGAAATAATTGCGGGAGATGTCTCCACGAACAACCTCATAAGGATTTATGAAGTTTATTGGCTCAATACTGACTTTTTAAGCGAGTTTAAATTATTCAGGTAAATGTTTTAATTTGACTTTGAAGTCGTCCTTTTGCTATGTGGCGGCTGGGTTTCTTCTTCCACGAGATAGCATTCGGATTGCTAAGCGTCTTCATCCCACTGTATGTGGTCGCTTTCAAAAATACCAGCCTCCTTGGCGGGCCGCTGGTTGCTCTGGGAGTTATGACATCAATCGCTCTTTTCTGCTCCATTCCTGCCTCATTCCTCTGGGGATATCTCTGTGACGCCACGCGACACTACAAAGTGTTCATTCTTCTTTCCTTCCTTTCGATATCAATAATTCTCTTTCTTATGGCGCTTCCATTTGCTCAAAATCTTATTTTTTTTGTTGTCTTGTATGTTGCGATGCAAATACTTCATGTGGCGCATGAATCGCCAAAAAATGTGCTTATCGCCGAGCATTATAGCCGGGATGATTGGGAAAAATCCTACGGCTTCTACGAGGGGCTTACAGAAATCGGCTTCATTGTAGGTTTAACCATCGGGTTATTTGCGTTTGCATCTGCTCTCAGTTTTTCTGTCTTGGGAACTTACACTCTGTACCTTTGTAGCGGTTTAAGCCTGGTTGCATTCATTTTAGCCTTAGTGCTGATTGCTGACCCATTGATGATTTTTGAAAGACGCTTAGTAGGCATAGAGAAAAAGATAGATTATACTTATCGTGGCGTAAAATCCTTTTCTAGGCTTATGGATGGACTGCGCATGGATGGCTCACTAAAGGAAGACAGCTTTCGCGGGTTTGCTTTAGCAATAGTTATGTTTTCCCTCGCGACAAGCCTCTTCTTCACGCCTCTGCCAATATTCCTTAAACAAGGTCTAGGTTTGCCGACAAGCATAGTTTATGTCGCGTACATTCTAAATTCTGTTGGGGCAACAGCAGGCTATTTCTGGATTCGTGGACGTGCAAGATCAATGGACATAAGAAAACAGATGCCGCGTTTTGTGCTTTTTCGAAGTCTTCTCATATTTACGCTCGTCGGAGTTATTTGGTTTGCTTTTTCGCCTGCAATCATGACTGGAATTCTACTCATTTTTATCGGCTTCGCATATGCAATGTACTACATCATGATGCTTTCTCTCTCAATGGAGCTTATACCTCAGGGAAAAACAGGCTTTTTCGATGGACTTGTAGGCTTAGGCGCAGCAATAGGCGCTTTCCTTGGACCTTTCCTCGCTGAGCACTTAAATTATCTCCCAACTTTTCTAGTTGCAGCTCTGGTTTTCTTGGTCGCTTTTATAACTCTAAAATTATTTTCGCATGAAAAATAAAAATAAAATAAAGAGGAAGATAAGCGAGCTTTTGGCTCGGGTTCAAGTTTATTCTGTGTGGACTCTGAATAGGTCGATGTCTTCGAGCATTTTTGGTGTTAGCTCAAGGAAGTCTCTCACTGCACGTTCAACGTCTTTTGACTGTGTAACGTATCTTCCAACAATTAATATGTCAGCGCCTTTTTCTAAAGCTTCTTTGGCTGTTTCTGGTACTATTCCGCCTGCGACCGCGATTAGGAATTTCTTGTTTGGGAAAGCTTCGTGTATTATTTGTATGCGTTCAAGTCCGCATGTTCTTCCGCTTTCCTGGTCTATTCCTCTGTGCAATATGACGATGTCTGGGAACTCTTTGAGTGATTTTAGTTTTTCAAGTACATCTTCAACGTTAAGCATGTCTATGACAGCGTATATTCCTAATCTTTTGGCTTCATGTACGAATGCATCGAGCGTTTCTGGCGGCGCTAATCCGGCGGCAACTACTGCGTCAGCGGTGTCTTCGTAGGCTATGTCTGCTTCGACTTTTCCAACGTCAAGAGTTTTTAGGTCTGCAACCATGAATGCGTCTTTGGCTACTTGTCTCAGGTCGTTGATCACTCTTGTTCCGTAACGTTTGATTAGTGGTGTTCCGACTTCAATGATAATTCTGTCACTTCCTGGAAGCTGAGCGAGAATTTTCTTTGTTTTCTCAAGTTCAGGTGCGTCCATGGAAATCTGCAGGTATGGAGGTCTCCATAAGCGTGGAACTTTGAAGCCCATTATCGGATGCTTTGCACGGTCTTTGTCATAGATAATCTTTTCCAGTGACGGGTACTTCTTTAATGCTCGTTGCAGCGCCATTCTTGTTGCGCCATAATTGTACTGGTATATTCTTCGGTAATCGCTTGCTTTCGGATGAACAAACACACTGCAAATGATAACCCATTCATCAAGTTTCTCTGCGGGAATTATTCCTTCTTCCGCAGAATCAGCGATAGCTTTGGCAACTGCAGCTTGTGCGGGACCAAAAATTTTTGCTGTATCCTCCATGTTCTTAACGGTTACTTTAGGCACTATTAGCGTGTGAGGTTTCGGCGGCAAGTTAGGTCTAATCACTGCCAACAATGGCGTATGGCCCGCAGACAAGCTTGTCATGCCATTAGCGAATGCTTGACCAACTGGACCATTTTTGTCCCCTATCATAAGGTCGATATGTGCGACTTCGTTTCCCTCTCCAACCAGCGATTCACCGATTAAGTAAGTGCTTCCTGAATTTTCCTCAGCGACATCTACAACCATTGTCGGCATGCGGTCAACAATCTCTTTGAAATCGACATTGAACTCCTTTAACCATGTGTAAAGTGTATCTCTATGGATGTCTATTTCTTTTGCTGTTCCAACAACTGTCGGTTTTGTCGGCTTATTTCTTAAACCAACCTCTCTTTTTGCTGCTTCAGTTAATATTTTAATAAGTTCTTCTCGAGTTTCTGGCTTTTTAACATCTACTCCCGACATTTATTTTAGCCTCAGCGCTCTCTGTATCTTATCTTATATATAAAAATGTCGGAAGCGATGAAAAGTATCAAGGATGTTTTAGGTGGTTTTAGCGGTTGCCGCCGTTCAGCGTCTATTTTCGTTGAGGCAGCGGTAAAGATTGGCTTTTACAAGTTTATCGGTAAATCTATATATCTTGAAGCTTTATTGAATGCAACATTATGAGGCTATCCGATGTCTTGGACTAACTGGGCGTGTTTAGGCATTTTCATACTTGGTTTCTTGCTCTTTCTACTTGGAGCCAACGTCTATAACGCAATTGTCGGTTACACTGGCCTTTACTTATCCATCGGCGCAATCGCAGCCTATCTTATTATGTACATATACAAGGAATTAACAAAGCAAACGCCTGTTCAAAAGCCATAGAGGTTTCCGTATTTTTCATTTAGGTACTTTAGGTAAGGTTCAGAATCCATGTTTCTTCCTGTTGCTTTCTTGATAAGCTCTTCTGGATCATAGAGGTCTCCTTGACTGTAAATGTTTCTTTTTAGCCAAGAGTTTACGAGGTTTAGCTTTCCTTGTGAAAGTTGGTTGCGCCAGTTTGGGAGGTCTTTTGTTATTGCAGCGGTTATTTGTCCACTGTAAATGTTGCCAAGTGTGTAGCTCGGAAAATAACCGTATAAACCGCTTGCCCAATGCGTGTCCTGCATCACTCCTTCAGAGTCATCTTCCACTCTTACACCAAGATACTCGGCGTATTTCTGATTCCATACCTCAGGGAGCTCATTAACTGAGATTTTGTCGGCGAAAAGGTCTCTTTCAATTTCAAAACGTATGATCACGTGCAAGTTATATGTTACCTCGTCGGCTTCAATGCGGATTTTTGACTGCTCAACTTTGTTGATAGCCTGGACAAACTGGTCTAATTTAACATTAGCAAGGTTTGGGGCTGCTTTTTTGAGTTTAGGCATAAAACTTGTCCAGAACTCTTTGGAGCGGCCAATTACATTTTCGTACAACCGTGATTGCGACTCATGTATGCCATAGGAACATGTTGAACCTACTGGTTGATACTTCCATTTTGGGTTTAGGTTCTGCTCATAGAGTGCATGTCCAGTCTCGTGCAGTACAGAGAAAATTGAGCTGGCATAATTGTTCAGATGATAATGAGTGGTTATGCGAACGTCATCGTAGTAGCCTGTGGTAAAGGGGTGCTCTGTCTCGTCAATTCTTCCATTTGCCGTCGGCGAAGCGGTGTCGTATCCTAATGTTTGTGTCAAGAGTTGAGCGATTTGTCGTTGTTTGTCCGCTGGAACTGGTTGATAAAGGATTGCCGTTTCTGGCTTGTTTGGGCTGGCTTGTATCTTATTTATTAGCTGTTTTAAGCCCTTCTGAAGTTGATTAAACGTTGCCGTAATCTTATCCGCAGTCATTTTAGGTTCAAAATTATCAATCGCTGCTTCATATGGCGTTTTGGTTTCCTTAACTTTCATGAGAATTTCTGCCGCTTGTTTGCTTAAATCTAAAAGTTTTTGCAAGTCAGCCTTGAAGAGGTTGAAGTTTTTTTGGGCTTTAGCTTTTTTCCAAACATTTACTGTTACTGCTTCTTGCTTGGCGAGGTCTGCCACCAGTTTTTCGGGTAAACTATTTTGTTCGCGGTAGCTTTTTTTGATTAGGTAAATGTTGCGTTTTTCTGCTTGGCCGAGCGCTTCGTATTCGGGGCTTGCTTGTATGTTGTTTAGAAGTTTTTCTATTTCTGGGTCAGTGCTCATTTTGTGGTGGATGAGGCTTAATAATGCGAGTTGCTGGCTCCGTTGCTCCACTGCGTTTGGCGGCATGTAAGTTTCCATGTCCCAGTGAATTACGCCTTCAGCTGTTTGCAACACCATAACATCCTTAATTTTCGATAAAAGTTCCTTGTAAACCGAACCTGTATTATTTCTCAAATCTATTTCTCCTTTAGTGTTCATAGGTGAACAGCCTTTTATTTACTCTTGTGCTAAACATGCTAATGATAGTGCTCGGAGATGACTGCCATCCCTTATTGTGCTTAAAAGAAGTTGAAGTTTTGTTCTTTTTTTTGGAATCTAAAACCTTGGGCGTATTTAGCTTGGGCCTTTTTGGCTAGAAACTAGTTATGGTTAGACTTTGTCACTGTTTTTATGGGATTGCTCTTGATGTTTTAGCAAAATGTGTAGGAAAAATGATGTTTCTCGCTTGTTTTCTGAGATTTTTAATTTGTTTTTTGGTTTAGGGTTTGAATAGTTTGCAGGTTGCGGCTCTTTTCGACTGTTCGCGACTTTTTGTGACTGATTGCGACTTTCTGCGACTGTTTGTGCCTCTTCTTGACTAGAAGCACACAAGCGAAGGCATACTACGGGCATCAAGATTTTTGTTTCCTAATGTTGACAAAGTCTATTAAATGAACAATAAACACGATCACATATTTTGTAGTTGGTGCTCCGGCCGGGATTTGGACCCGGGTCTTCGGCTCGAAAGGCCTACAACACGCTGAGACACCGCTACAATGGGCTTCTCTACGCGGAGGCTTCATGACTTATTTGTCCGCGAACGGCTACTCACCAAAGTACGTTGAAGACCTGAAGCACTATCTTGACCAGTATGTTACAGTAATTAACGAACCAACAGATATAATGGGCATATTTAGCAAGGTGAAACGTGGACGCAGGCACGTTTGGCTCGCTTTAAGGGTTCTCTTCAATTATCTGGAAGCTTTAGGATACAACACCGACTTTCTAAATGTACTCCGTAAGGCACTGCCTTCAAAGGCTAACGGTTGCGGTGTCGATCTGAATGTTCCTGCTGAAGAGTTAATGAGAGAATCATTAAGTCGTCTCAACAAAGCGCCGTGGAAATATCAGGTTCTCTATAATCTCATGGTGGATTCCGGGCTAAGGCTCGTTGAGGCTGTCCAGTTAGCCAGCGAGTTTAAAGCTGAAGACGCCGAGCGCGTAAGCGGCGGATTCTACAGGGTAGAGATAGGCTCTTTCAGAGGCACAAAGCAAGCGTTCTTTGGCTATTTCACTGAAGCCACTTTTAAACTGTTAACGGCGGCTCCGCTTGAACTCTTAGGCACAGTTCCAGCTTCTCGCTACTACACAAAGATGCACTTTGTACAGGCTAAATATATCAGGAAATTCGCGTTCGACAAGATGATTGAACTTGAAATTCCAGAAAGCGTCGCCGATTTCATTGAGGGTCGCGTTCCAAAGCGTGTCGGCGCAAAGCATTACATGGCTCTGCGAAGGCAAGCAGACAATTTTTACCCGAAATACATGCGTTATCTCGCCGATCTCAGAGGAGGCTTAAAATCTGGATCATGAAGAAACGTTTAAGGTTAATTGTCCGGAATGCGGTGTGACACTGCCAGAAACCGAATTAAAGGATTTAGGCGATTTGTTAGCTGGCGCATTGACTGAATTTTCCGCTACATGCGCAGAATGCGGTGTCACGTTTATTGTCCAACTCACGGAACGTGACGAGGGGGTGAAAACACAATGAAGAAATTAAGAGTCAGTGATGAATTGTTTACCGTGTTAGAAGATAGAGCGAAAGTTAAGGGTTTGTCAGTTGCGGATTACGTTTCTTCTCTTCTTCAACCAAACAAATGATGAAGCCTGAGAAAACGTAAGGAACATTAAGGAAGCATATCTTCCTTAGAAGGAAGCACTCCTTCCTTATTTTTTTTAGAAAAAGAAGCTCAAATTAACCCCGTTTTAGAGACTCAGAATATACTAAACCTTATAAAGAGGAGTTCTGGAAAAGGTAAAAGTGAAAAAGGCGTTGTAGAGAGTGGTGTGTTTTCAGAGGCTAAAAAACGGGAAAGAATTGAGGCGGCCAACAGCTTGAGTTTTCAACCTTCGTTTAATTTCAGGATCGTAATCCTCACAATTTTTTATTAAAATCGGCATTTCAAACTTTACGAAATCTCCAGAGACTAGATAACGAAAGCGTTCATCGTTGTGAATGTTGGTTGGAAAATGTCGTTCCTGATTTTGTTTGTGCCAATGTAAAATCGCAATATCGACGCCACCGCCAGAAAACGGGGTTAAACGCGCGCTCTCATACTGAATGCTTTGATCAAATAAGACCTTGCCCACCATCATTAGTTTGACGCCCATAAATGGCATGCAGTTCCAGCGCACACCAACATTTCTAATCTCGTGGCCGAAGCAATAACACCAAACGTTTAAGGCGAATGTTTCGCTTCCAAAGTTGCTGCCGTAGAGATTCATGTTTTTAAGCATAAAACCTAAAAGAGCCTTCATTTCAACAGTCGGAGCGGCAATCATTCCAGCATTAAAAGCGGGTTTGTTTTCTATCGCGCGCCAATAGCGTAATGGCATCTTTAGCTTAGACGCCCAAATTTTATAAGCCTGAATCAAACGAGGCTCCTTGACAGCACACAATCCAGTGCGAGCCAAATTCAACAATGGTTCAATCGACGCGAAAAATTCAATGTCATTTCCGTCCGTTAGCAGTAAACAATCGTACTGTTCCCACAAATCAGTTAAGCATTCATAGAAAGCGCGGATTCTGTCCGACGCAAAGCATTCATGGACTTTAGACACTTTTCTATAAATTATGTTTTTCTGAGATTGAAGATAATTAACTGTTTCTGGGCTAAAATTTCCATAATCGCAAATTAAAGCGTCTCCTTGATAAACGCCTTTAGACCTTAAGCTTGAAAGCCATGTTTGCATAATTTCTTTTTCCGTTCCAGTGACGACAATCAAACTTTTCATTTCAGACGCCTCATTTGATTTTATTCTTTTTCTTAATTCACTTTCAAACGCGAGCCTTGACATAAGGAAGATATGCTTCCTTAATTGGACGCGGCGGTTACTTTTAGAAATAAAAAAGCGGCGGTGCCTAACGCGCGCAAGGTGAGAGCCAAGCGAAGCGGAAAACCCACCCTGCGCGCGCCGACGAAGCAATGAACGCACAAGCCATGTCCAGCGGCTGACTTATGCATCACGACCCTTGTCAGTGGAAAATGGTTGCTCATGAAGGGGGCTTCGTACAAAGGGTAATGAGTTGTGGTTCTTGACGGTGCACGGCAGCGCGCTGTATTGTCTTACGTTTTGGAAAAAGACATACCAGCTTGTTCTAGGTTTGCCTCGTCCTTTTTGTTGTCGTCCCATACCATTCGCCTCCTCAAGCTGGGCTGCGGTTTCCGCCCGGCTCGTCGTATGTTGCTGCGTTCGGCTTGTTTAGTGGCGTGTTAACTGCTTTGGCGGGGCGATCCGGACTAAGATGGCCCACTAAATGTACTGGCGCTAAAATGTTGCCTTCGCTGTCGATTCTTGCGTCGGTTGGAATGTTGCCGTCTTTGTCTGGTTTAATGTATTCTAATCGATCCGGCACTAGTTCATCTAACGTTTTTTGAATCAACTCGTAGTCTTTCCATTCTCTGTCTAATGCTTCACTGTCAAACTGCGTAACCCTCGTTAATACACTTAAAACGCCGATTTTATAGGCTTTTTCAAGCGCGTCCATGGGCACCGTGTCAGAATTGCTTTGTCGAAGGTCTAGTGCCAACCCTTTATTTGTCTTTATGTCTTCTTCCAACAGTTTGTTGCTTTCAATCAAAATGGCGTTTGCTTCAAGTTGATTGTGATGAAGGCGGTCTTGGAAACCCTTAAACCATGTAAAAGTGTCGCTGCAACATTCATAGAATTCTTTAACATGCTGCAAAGTACGCATAGGTATTCGTCCTGTGAGTGGCTCTCTTGCGCGAGTTACGGCATGCAGTGAAAAATCGCGGCCTGATCCGCCGGAACGGTTAGGCGGTTGAAAATCAGTTTGTTTTATGTACTCGCCGATCTCGTTTGATTTTAACCACATTGCTCGATCCAGCCTTTTTCTAATGTAAGCGGTTGCACCCTGTCGATATAACGCATCGTAAAGTTCTTTTTGCATTTTTTTCTCACCCCCTCAAACCCAATGGGTAGCCCTATCTTGTGCTGTGATAATTTTCAAGTTCCATAATGGACACGCCTTGACTGGCTCGCTGAGTTTGGCCACATGACGCTTGTCATCATGTACGCATGAGAATTCCAGTCTGTCATAAGGAGCGTTAAATTTGATGCGCCAGTCGTCCGGATTAGTCACCACCAAACTTTGCGATAATTCGAGCCTTCTAAGCGAATTGCAACTGAGGCAACAGACCACTTTGCAACTTTCACATGGAGGATTGCAGACTGTTTTAAGCTTGATTGGTTCGTCAATTTTAGGCCCTGCTTGACTTGAAATAACAGCTTGTATTGGTGCGCTTTGTTTCACTTTCTTTTTAAATAAATTCATTCTTCCATCTCATTCTTTTTAAAGTAGGTTTCAAGAACCCATTGAAGCATGCGAATTCGCTCTGTACGCACGCAGCTTATCCGATCTCTATTATTCATTTGGTTCTAGCTCCTTTTTTTTCTGAAATGTAACTGTTCAGAACTTTTCCTAGGTTGATTATCAAGGGTTGGTTTGCCCGTCAGTAAGATTATGAGCTCCGGAAAATTCTGAATGGCTTCTAAAGGCTCGCAAAACGCGGCTTCTTTAGGCGTCAGTTTTTCGCCTTTTTCGCTGAATCTCCACAAACCCTTTTTCGCTTTTATGTTGGAAATCAAGTCAAATCCTTCGATGCGTGCTGTAGCAAGAACCTTTTTTTCTTGGGCTTCTAACTCTTCTTTAATTTCTGTAGGGTCGGTGATTTCGCGTGGCTCTGAACCAGAAGCATTCGCGTCGAATAAGAGCATCCTATCCATATCTTTCCAGGATGCGCGTCCAAAAAGTCTTAGGTGCAAAATTTTAACTTGAACAAAATAATCACTTTTCAATTTGTGCTCGCTCGCGGTTAACATTGCGTGTTGATGGAAAGGTCTGATGCTGCCGATTTCAAAAGTGGTTCCGTTTGATAGTTGAAAATCCCACGGTCTTTCATCAGGTTTCTCCCACTTATCAGCCCTTCGAATGTTCCATTCATACTTTAATTTCAGCGCTGTCAGTAAACCGTCAAATGCGAATTCTGAGACGATGCCCATAAGATTACCGAGTGGCCCTGAATTGTCATAGTCTGCCTTAATGTATGCGTTCAATGCTATGTTCAACTGTTCCATGAGAAACTTGTAGTCGATTTTCTCGAAATCCCATTCTTGAAAATGTTTTTTAGGCGTCCGTGTTTTAATAAAGTGGCGAAGCCCTGTTTTATCCGTGTAAGTCATTCGGCTGCCTCCACAATGATTAAACGTTTATTGTCAATTGTGATCTTGACTCTTGTCTGTGCTTTGAGTGGGAAAGTGGAATCACTCGTTACTTTGCTTGGAACGAAAATTAAACCGCTTTGGCTGTGGTTTCCGATTTTAAAGACTCCGAAACCTTCATTCATTTTTTTCAACTCATTTAAGGCATGTTTCGCCTTGCATTTTACTGCTTGTTCTATGTTTCATTTGAAACATATTTAACTGCGTATATTTAAATATAGTGTGATAGGGTGTGCTGTATTGTGTTAAGGTGTGCAGTATTGTGTTAAGGTGTGCAGTATTGTGTTAAGGTGTGCAGTATTGTGTTAAGGTGTGCAGTATTGTGTTAAGGTGTGCAGTATTGTGTTAAGGTGTGCACAGATTCCGTATTTCTTAAATCGTAAGAGTTCAATCGCAAGATGCCTCGGTAAACTCGGTGCAGATACTGACATTTCGGATGCCGACGGTTTTACGCTCTCCGATTTGCAAATGGAGTACGGAAACTGGCTTAAAAAAAAACCCTGACATACTGACATTGGAGAGAGCAGGCGAAATAAAAAAGCTTGATTTTAAAACTGGTGTGCCAGTAGAATGCCAGTGTGCCAGTGTCATTTTCCAGCTCGCTAACTTGTTTAAAACAAAAATCGTGGTTTCTACAGACTCGGCATCAAAAATGCCAGTATTAGAAACCGCCGTTAACCAAAATAAACCCGAAGATAAAACTCGCTGTCTAAGAAAAAGACTCCTACCCCAAGGTATATTTGAAAAAGAAGCCTAAATGGTCTTTATTGTTATCGACACTTTCGGAGCCTTCCTCCGACTCGGTGTCAGGGTAGGGTGCCTTTGTCAAAACCTTCGATAGCAATAAAGACAATTCAGACTCCTTTTCAGGAAGCTTACCGAGTACATGACGCCATCAGAGCCTAATTTGGGTCTCCCCATATCCACCGTTTCCGGCGCTCAGTCAGCTCTCAGCTCTGAGTCGGGTGAGGCTCCAAAGTCGTGGATACGGGGAAACCCAAATAATGCCCCGTTTGACAAAAACGCCAAGAATTGTAAAAGGTGAATGTACTCGGTAAAATTTTATTTGCTTTTCGATGCTTCCTTGTAAGGAAGGAGTGCTTCCTTAATGTTCCTTATCCTAAACAATGCAGAAGGCAATTCAGCAACATGCAGGTCTTTGTCATTGCTTCCATTTCTTTGAATACCCTTGTTTTGGATCTCTACCTAAATTATAGTCTCTGACTGCATCAACGTTTAGGATGAAAATCTCGAAACCGCATGATTTCGAACTTGTTATCACTTGAAGGGGTAGGTGTAAATCTAACCATTTCCTAATAAACCTGAAGCATTCAGGCGGCGCTTGAAAAGATACAAAGCGAGGGTTAATTTCAGGGGCAGGCAGTGCTCCGAATTCTTTAGGGCAAGCTTTCTTGAGCATTTCCAAAGTCTCAGTGTTAACTTTCTCTTTCTTTCGTGTCGTCATTTAAATCACCTTCCGTTTTTCTTGTTTAGGTTGCCGAGGCCATGATAAGCGCCGTGGCACCGGCAATTACATTCTGGCTCCTGCGCGTTATAGCATTCTGCGCAGCAAACTGTTTGGAGCTCTGTGGGGAGTTCTAAAATTTTTCCGTCCAAGTTGGTTTGATTCCACATTTCCATATTCCTCAATAATACCATAATGCCATATTACCATATAAACTTTGTGGTTTTACTGCTTTATGGAAATCCTTAAATACAGCACACCACACTCTATAACATGATGAAAAATGGTGAAAGTTACATTCGACCTAAATGACGCATTAAACGAGAAACTGCGACTATACATAAACAAGAATTTTCCCCTGAAAACTCATGGAATGGTGAAACAGATACTGGAAGAATCTTTAGAAGAATGGTTAACCAAACACGGAGTCGAATGACATTGCTAAGTAAAACTGAGCTTGAATATTTGAGGCATCCCGAAAGCTTTTCTACGCAATACGGCAAAGTTCTGAAGCACCGTGTTAGCCTGAAGATGCGCGCGTTCCGCGAAGAAATCAACCTTATGCAAAATGTGGGCGTGTCGGTTACGCCAAACTGTAACCAAGTAACAGAAAACTGTAACCCTGAAATAACCATGAATCAAGCTTCTATTGCGAATCAAAGGTTAATAGTTGGTGCTCCGGCCGGGATTTGGACCCGGGTCTTCGGCTCGAAAGGCCGGAATACTTGACCAGACTATACTACCGGAGCGCTTAGCCAGAAGCATCAAGCAGAATGCTTTTTCCTTCGAATAAACCTTACCCTTTCAGAATCAGGGTTTTTAGTTAGCTTGGGCTTTTCTGGTTTGGTTTTTTGGCTTAAACAAAAATCCAGTTATCTGATCAACAAGTTTGCTTTGGTTTTTCACTGTTTTCTCTAGTTCCTCCATTCTTCTTTCAAGATCGTTTGAGATGATTTTGCCTTCGATTCTGTTTGCTGAGCGGAACATCATAAGCATTTTGAAAACTTCAGAAATGGCTCTCTCTTGTTCATCGTTCGGTGCCGGTTTTATTCCAGCAATTACAGATAATAAGTCCACATAGTGTTCTTTGATTTTTAGTTCTGCATTAACTGAAGGGTCGGTTGGAAATGCAATGCTTAGCGGCGTTTTCTTGGCTAGCTCCGCTGCTGTTGGAAAACGGATTATTATGTCCCCTCTTATCCATGATGCAACAAATTCGGTGACATATTTTCGAATGTCTTGTTGACTGAAAAGTAAAGTAGGTTCTATTTTTGATTCAGTTTTCTTTTTAATCCTTACACTTATTACTTTCTTATCTTCAGAGTTTTTCTCCATCACATATTCCCTTCCACAGCTTATCAACACTCTTTCTTCTCCTTTTCTTCTTAAGCATGACTAGTATTTAAGAAAAAGCATTAGTGTTTTTAGACGGAGTTTTTTTGCCAAGAACTAGTTGTGGTTAGGCTTTGTGCCTTCGCATGACCTTGCACTAATGTGTAAGAAGAATACGTAAAAATGAGTTTCCTCCCTGTTTTTTTAAAAGCCTTTTCCAGATTGCTTTTTTAGTTCAGGGTTTGAATCGTGGTTAGGTCGCGTCAAAATTCGTCAAAAAAAGTCGAATGAAGTCAAAATTGGTCGAAAAAAGGATGCTGAGTATGAATACTCAAAGTTCAAAATCAAATTACAAAGCGGGAAACCGAATTAAGGCTAAATATAAAAGCATTAGAATGAGATTTTGGCGGCTGAAGGGATTTTGCCCAAGATTTTCGCTGTTGCCTTCTCAACTTTCTCACGGTCGGCTGCCTCGGTGTAGACGCGTAGTATGTTCATGAAGCCTTTTAGTGTTTCAAAAATCTTTGAAATCTCGCTAAGTCGCTGCGGCGTTTTGTCGCCCGCTTGACTTCTTGTGAAAACAGGAATCTCCATAGACTCCATTAGCACAGCGTGATGGTAAGGCACGGATGGCACTGTTGGCACGTCAATTATCACTGATTCAATGTCGACGCCTGCTTCCTTGGCAATTTCAATTTGCATTTGGCGCCTGTATGATTCGCGACCAAAAATGTTGGAAATCATAGTGTCCTTTTCGTAGAAAGTCCGCTCATAGGCGCACTTTAGCATTCTGCGTCTTTCTAAGTTGCCAATTATCCCTTTAGACGCTTTACAGTTTTTGAGGGCTGACCAAACAGTGTAGTCATCCAACGCCAAATAGTCTTCAGGCGTCTTGAATGCCGTCAACCCTAACTCACTGTTTGCTTTTTCCATGGCGGTTGCCAGCATAATCTGTGCTGCCCTGCCAACACGGTGAAAATAAATGCTCTTAAACGATTCAATCCTAGCAATCATGAATGCTTCCAACGCCGATAATGCGCCCAGTTCTACGGCTAAATTTTCGCCTAAAACATCAAGCGCATGTATTAAACGGAAAACATCGATGAAACCGTATTCAGCGCCCGTGTGATAAGTATCTCTAACAATAAAGTCCTGCTTGTCAACATCTACGGCGCTGCTTATTATTTGATCAAGAAACGCTCTACCAGGCTTATGCAGTTTCCCAACGGCAAGTCCAGCTACATCTCTAGGATTATAACCCATCTTCGATAGCATATCGCCAACTTCACTCTTTTCAATAATCCACGAGGTGATATCCTCGTGAGTTTTTTCCAAGTCCTTTATTAGTAATTGCTCAAAAACATGCGAGAAAGGTCCATGTCCAGCATCATGAAGCACCGCTGAAATCCTGCACATGTCCACTTCTTCATCACACACAATGCGCGAAACGTTAGGGTTCTCTAAAACTTTGCCTGCCAAATACATCACGCCGACGCAGTGTTCAAAACGTGTATGGTTAGCGCCTGGGTAAACGTATTCTGAACCTGCCAGTTGCCGTAGTCGCCTTAATCGCTGCATTGGATACGTATCAATAATGTTCTTTTCTGCTTCGGTAATATACACGTACCCGTGTACGGGATCCTTTATTTCTCCCCAGTAAGCCTTAGGCACAAGCAAACCTCACAATTGTAAGTTATTTATTTATCTCCCTATAATGTGTAACGCTAACCAGTCGAGTTGAAAAAAATGGGTAAGAAGGGCGTTTTCATCTGCATCGAAGGCTTAGACGGAAGCGGAAAAACGACGCAGGCAAGATTACTAACCAGAATGCTCTCCAAAAGCTATAATGCAATTTACACCGCGGAACCCAGTCACGGCAAAACGGGCACTTTCATCCGAGAATCCTGCCTCTACGAAGAAAGGCGTTTGCCAACAGCCGCTGAAGCATTGTTATTTGCCGCGGACCGCATAGAGCACATAGAAAATGAGATAAAACCTGCTTTAGCTGAAGGAAAACTGGTAATCTGCGACCGCTACATTTACTCGTCTTTAGCCTACCAAGGCAGCGGAGGTCTCAGTTTAACATGGATCAAAAAAATTAACTCTCATGCTTTGCAGCCAGATTTTGGAATATTTATCGATGCATCTCCAGAGAGAGTGCTGGAGCGTTTAGAAAGAAAGAAATCTGTGATGGAAACTTTGGAAATACAGCAAAAAGTTCGAGAAGTCTATCTGAAGTTTGTTGAGAAAGGTGAGCTTATCCGGATAGATGGTGACAAATCAAAAGACGCAGTAGCAGATGCACTATGTTCAAAAGTTTTGATTTTACTTAAAACTGGTAACAGCACAAAAAAGTGAAAGGTTTGTGGTTTAGTCTTCTCGCCACTTGAATAGTCTAACTGCCAAAATGAATATGACGGCTGTTATGACTGCAACGACTGCCAGGTCAATTACTGCTCCAGAATAGTTTGCGTAGACCATGACGTTGTTTAAGCCCTCGATTATGTAGAATAGGGGCAGTACGTGAGCGATGCTCTGCAGGTATTGCGGCATGATGCTAATGGGGAAGAACGTGCCTGAAAGGAACATCATTGGAAACGTTACTATGTTGCCTATTACACCTGCTGTTTCTGGGTTTTTTGTGACTGTTCCAACAAGCATGCCTAGTGAGGAGAAAAGCATTGGACCGATAATTAGGAAGGGTATAAGCCAAACCGTTAGGGTAATATGCGCGCCATAGGCCAAGATTCCCACGCCTACCATGAGCACGAAGCTTACGGTGCTCAAAACGATGTACCAGAGCACTTTAGAGGTTAGCCACTCCATCTTTGTGAGCGGCGTAAGTGAAAGCTGCTTGAACAGCTTTGTCTTCTTGTATTCCGAGGATATGTTTACCAGCGAGAACATTGGGTTAACAAGTATGGCAAAACCAATCAAGCCTGGAACAAGAAAGTCAATATATTTTGTTTGTTGAGTATTAACCGTGGTCGGGTAAATGCCGATAATGGGTATGGCATTCTGTTTGTAATAGTTCAGGTTGAAATAGTTTATGACTCCATCAACTGTTCCACTTACGATACCGCTTGTGCTTGATGTTGGATTACCGTAGACTGTTACGTTTACCTGATTTCCTGCCAAATAGTTAGCTGAGAAGTTTTCAGGAATAATAATACCGTCAGATGATGAGTGATCCGCCAAGTACTTTGAAAAGTTCTCTGAATTAGGTACTGTTATGACTTTGATTGTGGTCGAACTGTTAAGCGCGCTTAAAAACTGTGTAGCTATATCCATTTGTGGTGACGCAAACGGACCAGTGTCTTGATTTTGAGCGTAAACATTGATTGTTCCAGAACTGTTTCCTGAAAAGATTGCTCCGAAAATCAAAATTAAGATCACTGGAAATATTAAGCCAAAGAAAAGTCCAAACCTGTTTCTTAGGTATCCACGGCTGAACACTTTGAAATCTGAAAAGATTCTCTTTCCACTAGGCATTTCTAACTCCTCGCTCCATTTTCTTTTGCGATTTCGCCATGCTCGTTTACTCTTCCGCTTACAAGCTTAATGAAAACGTCGTCCAAGCTGTCACGGCGTGTGTTGATTTCTCCCCACTCCATTTTTGACTGTTCCGCAGCTGCCAAGGCTGCTAGTGCATCGATTCTTAGTTTAAGAGGTATACTAATTACGCTTCTATTCCTGTCGTACTCAACTTGCAGTTCAGTGTTTGCTTTGATATAATGAGCCAATTGTTCAGCTCCACGAATTTCAAGTCTTTCTCCTGAACCGTGCTTAGCAATGATTTCATCTGACGTTCCCATGGCAACGAAATGCCCGTGATCCATGATAGCTACTCTATCCGCTAATTGCTGAGCCTCATCTAAGTAATGAGTCGTTAAAATGATTGTTTTACCTTTATCTTTCAATCCACGTATGACATCCCAGATTGCTCTTCGAGCGTTCGGATCCAGTCCAGTAGTGGGCTCGTCAAGAAAGAGCATTTCAGGAGTGTTCACAAGGGCGAGAGCAAGCCCCGTCTTCTGCTTTTGTCCACCTGAGAGGCTGTCGAAGTTCACTTTAGCGGAATCCTCAAGCAAAACTTCCTTTAGAATCTCATCTGGATCAACTTTAACGTTAAAAAGGTCAGCGTAATATATTATTGCTTCTCTTGGCGTGGTTTTTTCAAAAAAAGTAAACTCCTGAGGTATTACTCCTATTTTCTGGTGAAGTTCGTAACCGTTCTTCCAGGGGTCAAGACCAAGAACCTTCACGTCTCCTCCGTCTCTTTCACGCAAGCCCTCCATAATCTCAATACAGGTGGTTTTGCCTGCTCCGTTTGGACCTAGAAGACCAAAAACTTCGCCTCTGCTGACTGTAAAGGATATTCCGTCTACCGCTTTCAAATCTCCATAGCACTTTTTGAGGGAAGAAACTTCAATCGAAATCAACTATATTTTGCTCCTATTTTTGATTCTTTTATGAGGATACCTTGCTTTTGTCTTTTCGCATTTACGAAATTACGCTGTTAGAAATATAATTTTCGGCTATAAAATAAATATATCCCGCTGCCTTTTCCATTGTATAAAAACTAGGGGTTTGCTTTTTTCAAAACTTTCCTTTTTGCGGCTTCATTTATTTTGTTAGAAATTAAACGTGTTAGATCTTCTGGTGAAATATGTCTTGGGCCTCTTTCATGGAAAACTTGAATTTCAAAGGTTTCTTTGCTAAAGATTGTCCTGAGCATGTAATAATCAAACTTTAATGCGGTCTTTTTTTCTGGATTTTCCTTGTAGTAGCGTATGGCACAGAAGAAATCCATTGTGTTCAAACGCTCTTTTTCAGGCAAATTAAGTACTCTTTCAAGCTCTTCTTCATCTATGTAGTTGAAGTTTTTAGCCTCAGCCAAGCCTAACTCGAAAATTATTTTGCATTCTGGAATGGTTGGGTTAGCGATTTCTTCAAATCTGAATTCTTTTTTGTTAATTTCATAAAAAGTTTGGATTAGCCTTTCCTGAAGTTGCTTGCTCGAGAGAGTTGAATTAAAGCTCTCAACCATGTGAATGTTTGAGGGGAAATTTTCATAAAAACCCAGTGTCAAGATGTCCCTCTCAAGCTTTCTTCAATTTCTTAATTTTTTCTAGGCTGGTTAGTAATTCAGATAGTGCGCTAGATAGCTTTTGCAGTTCTTCCACGTTTTCGGTTTTTTCGATTTTGCCTTGTATGTCTTGTGTCTTCGCCAAGAGTGTTGCTTCGAGTTTATCATAGGTTGTGCTGGTTGCTGCTTGTTTTGGTGGTTCTTCGCCTTCTTTAACTATTACAACTTTTTTTTCATCCTTTTCGCACCATAGTGTGCCATCTTTTAGTCTGAAGAGTGGGGACGCGCAGACTGGGCATGCCAAGTCGGTTAGGGTGGCACCTTGAATTAGCAGGTCAGCCATTCGTTTGATGGGTGTGTTTTCTTTTTTTTCTTGCAATTTGAACCCCAAAGTAAATACGTGTCAATGCTTATATAAGCAGTTACTGCGTGAACTGCAGTAGGTAGTTCCGATTTATGGTTCGAAAGAAAAAAGCTGAAGAATATGAAGCCAAAATTAAGCAAGCGCTAGCAGTGCTTGGAGAGGTCTCTGAGGACAGCACAACGCCTAGAAACATTAGGCGCTCGGCGAAGGATGCTGTGAATTCTCTGCAAAGCCCTGAATACACTCCTGCGGTGCGGGCTTCAAATGCTGTTTCGCTTCTGGATGAAATCTTGCAAGACCCAAACATGCCGCCCTACACGCGGGTAAAACTTTGGAACGTCATGAGTTTTATTGAAGCAATAAAAGATTAACTTGGAGCATATAAGACTACTTTCGCTTCCTAAAGAGTTTGGTTCCGTTTATTTCAGTGACGTATTCAAAGCCGACTTCTAGCAGTTTACAAGCTTCATCTAAATTTTCAGCTACTTTCACATAGAACTCCTCGTCTGCATTTTGAAATAAGGCCTTTTCCAGATTGATATAGATCAGCGTATTTCTTAGGTCTCGATGACCAAGCAATTGCTGAACATGTAGAATATCTCTTGTTTTATGGTATTCGGTGGTGGCTTTCCAGTGCCTAAATGTGTGCAGGCCTATTTCTTTGAGTCTTGGGTTTTGGAGCTTGAATGCTATGCTTTTGCGTGTTTTGTAGAAGTTGGATTTTAGGCTGTAGAGTGTTGCGAAGATTTTGTCTGATTGTTTTGGGTGGTTGTTGAGCATGTCTATTAGCTTGCGGCTTATTGGAAGAATGCGTGCTCTGCTGCCTTTTTCAGGCGTTATGGTGGCAACTCTTCGTTCGAAGTCGACGTCGCTCCATTTTAGCCTTGCTGCTTCGCCGCTTCTTGCCCCTGTTTCTTTTAGGAATTGAAGGAATGTTGCAAGTATTCTGCCGCTTCCTGATATAAGTTGGTCGATGTCGGCTTCTGTTGGAACGAATGGCACTTTATCTGTTGGTTTGTATCGTGGTGGCTGCCATGAGAGGTTGTTGAATTTTAGAAAGCTGCCATAAACTATGACCGTCATGCCTTTTGTGGCGTCAGTCCATTCTTTGTCTTTAGCTAAGTATGTTTTAACGCTTTCTGGAGTTAAGTCAGTATTTTTTGCAAGTTTCCTTAGTACTGCACTGTAGCTTCCTAGAGTATTCGCTTTGACTCCGTTTTGGCTTAGATTCCAAAGGAACTCAACGATTTTTCCGGTTTTGTCAGTTAGCTGCGCTGTGCCCTCCCGCTGGGCGTTTTGTTGGGTTTCACTTGTGACCAAGGTTAATCCTCCTGCCTGGAGGGTCGGTGCTCCTCGCTTTCGCGATTCACTGCGTTCTTGGCGATTAAATGTTAGGGTGGATGGCGTATTTTTTTCACGGTTGCTAAAATCAAGTCCTTTCCAATCGGAATCCCTTGATAACCTAGCAGAAATTATGCAGGTAACAAAGATTTTGAAAAGAAGCAAGTTGGATAGGTATTATAAAGCGCGTTTCTTGCTGCAGGGCGGTATGGCTTTCTCAGACAGAATATTTTTTGATGCCAAATATTTGGAAACTCTTCTTCCTGATGAAGTCCTTGCTGTAGGAGCGCATGAATTTACTCACCTAAATCAGAGACATGGCATAAAGAAATTCTTGCGGTTAATATTGCCCCCCATAATGATTGGAGTTGTAGTGGGGTTGATTGTTTTTTTCAACTTTGCATTAATTGACCATTTTCCTTTCATTATGGATTGGGGAAAGGTCGAGGATAGCTTATTGATTGCTTTATTATCCTGTTTTATTGCTTACCTGGCTGGTTTATATGTTAATGCTAAGTGGTGTCGTAAACAAGAGACATATTGCGATCTAAGTTCAGTACAGTTCTTGAATAGCGAAGCGATGGCATCAGCTTTGATTAAATTAAATAATCTTAGACCAAAAAAAATGACGAGTTTGGATCGATTACTACCAAAGCTCTATCCAACGCTCGAACAACGAATAAATGATATTCGAACTGCAACTCAAAATAAGAATAATAAAGGGTCTCAAATGTTGTAACAAACAAGAATAATAAGGATAAGTCCGGAGCCTATGGATCCTAAACGATTTTGTAAAGTTGCCACCTGAGGGGACGCCTATACCAACGATTTTGAAAGCACATATTGACGGGGCTGTTGAGGAGTTAGGCGTTGGCCATAATGTGACTGTTCAGGGAAGATTTGACAAAACCCCTATACACCTTGAAATAGAAGTTACCTCAAAAGATGAAAACTCTAACGAACCATTATGAATGAAATTTAATCTCTGACTAGTTCATTAGGGCGTCTTACCTTAACACAGTTTAGCGGATGCAGAAAACTTTGATTCAAAGGAGAATGTAATAGACATGACCACAGCCGACAATGGGAAAGACGGTGGAAAAGTGCGGTGTTGTGAATACGCTAAAGCTGAGACTGGCTTAGGCGAATTTGAATTAAGTATTCGTGAATGTGGAAATCAAACTTGTCCTCAATCTATTTTTTCAATTCCTTCAATTTATGAAAAATGCCCATATCGTTTGAAGTACCAAAAAGATGGCGT
>JBEKFM010000033.1:0-32858 GCA_050013315.1 Bathyarchaeia archaeon | reverse complement strand
TTTCCTCGTTTTTCACACTGTCCCTTTTGTGGACGAGAGACTGATTGAGGAAGCCTGGATGCGTAGCCATATTGCCTCTTTAGTGTGGGCGAATAGGTGTTTGCCTCAATCGACTGCGAGGAAAAAAGAAAGAATATATGAAAATTGATTGGAGTGAAGAAGTGAAAGAGGAAAAGCATAATAACAGACTTCACATAGGTGTGTGAAAAGTCTGATTCGTTTCAAGAAGTTGAGTCTTATTTGTTAAAGAACGTCAATTGGCTCCATTATTTCGGCATGAATATAGCAATTTTCTGAAATTGAAAATAGTTTTCACACAGCTTCTGTTGCAAAATTATGAAAGTTGACATGTTGCTGTTTAAGCTTGTTTGAGCTTGAATATTTAGGGTGAAAGATGGGGAAACCCGAATTTGCATGCACCATTCTGTCTAAACTGAACTTAGATGATATTGAGAAAGTTGTTAAGAAAGCTTACCATAAAGAAGATGGACTGGGCAGGCCACCCAGGAAACCGATGGGCATATTCAAAGCGTTAATCGTGAAGGTGCTTCAGCAGATTCCAAGTGAGCTTTCTCTTTAGTGGATTCACATCCAAGAGATTGTTGAAGTATACAAATTTGTCATCTATTTTAGTCACTGTAACCCAATGCGGAAGGTTTTCTTTATGACCTTATCATAAAAATTGAGGCAGACACCATGGAGGAACATAAGAAGCAGTAACACACAAAATACGAACAACCAATCAAGTGCGATCCACAGTTACATTAATAATGTGGAGGAATAGTCGCATAAACCAAATCGGAAAAACTGGCTGAAAAAAGCTAACGTGGACTCAAAGAATGGAAATATTAACGGTGTCTTCGTTAGACTAATAAAAATTTATGGATGATTCAAATTTTATTCTCGTCTTGATTTTCGGTCGGCGAAGTCATTCTTTCTAACAAGGTTTTATTTAGGAGGTTAACTGCCTCTTTTATTTCCATGGATTTGGGGATAGAATAAATCTGTATTAGCTGGTCTCCTAATACGTGGAATGGGCCTTCTCCAACATTCGCTGCCAGTGTCACGTTAACATTTTCTTCAACCAAGAGGTTGGCGGCTTGTATACCCTTCTTATGAGACAATTTTGCTCCTTCATTCGCCTTAACGTAAGAACCCACTATTTGTCCTTCTTCAACATCTATGAAGGCAAAATAAGGTGCGCTTCCAAAATGAAGACTAACTGATGATTCTAAACCTTTATCTTCAACTATTGGAATAGCAATCCTCGTCTTTTTCCTATGCGCAAGCCCCACATGAACAGTTACTAACTCCAAGTCTGTAAAACGCTCCTTAATTCTTGTTTCAACCTCCTCCGATATCACGTGTGCCCTTTCCAAAGAAAGCCCTTCTTGCAACTCCACATGCATCTCACCAAAGAAAACAGGACCAGATTTTCGCAATCTAACGTCATGAGTCCCATTAACTCCGTGAACACTCTCAGCGATTTCCTTCATTTCCTTAACTCTCTGCGGGCTCGGCGAAACATCCATCAAAACCAGCACAGCATCTTTTCCAAACCTTAGTCCCCTTATCAATACATAAACGCTAATCACAACGCCGATTAGAGCCTCAACAAATTGATAACCAAGTAAAGCCAGAAAAACCCCGACGAAAACCAACACGGAAGTGTAAGCGTCTACCATAGAATGTAAGCCTTCGCTAATCAACGCTTGTGAACCAACTTGACGACCAACCCTCTGTTTGTATATGCCAAGCAGATAATAGATGACAGCTGACAACGCTGCCACAGCGAGCGCTAGATCCGAAAACAAGATGAAACTGGTTTCAAAAAACTTCTGAACGGACTCTAACATGCTTAATATGCTGGATGCCACGATTATCAAAGCAACTGTCAGCAACGCAAATGTTTCTGCCTTGTAATATCCATACGGAAACCTCTCGGTCGGTTTTCTCTTTGCGATTCTGAGTCCAACCCAAACCGCAATCGAAGAAAAAACATCCGAGAACGAGTCGATTGCACTCGCCAAGAGAGCCACATTGCCACTAACAATAGCCACAATTCCTTTCAAAATGCCGAGTGGCAGAAGAATAATCGTGGAAAGCTTTGCTGCTTTCTCTCCCTTTCTAAAGGATATTCTATTCTCACCCATTTCCAACCGCCTATTTTTCGAAAGTGCCACCTTACCACCTTATTTCTTGTTTGACCAAGCTTATTTTCTTTTCAAAAACGATAACTTTTCCATCTGAAGTTGATCGCTACAAAAAAGGGAGATTTTGATGCTTGGACAAGTCACATTTGCGCGACATAAAGGTTTACTGCATCCAACTCGGTGATTATTGCTGCTCTGAGTATTTCTTTGTCCAAGTCTTCTTTCGTTATTCTTTCAAAGCTTATTGGAATTCTTGACAACAAATTTCTTTGCTCTCCAATTCTCCGTTCGCAGTCTTGAAATGTTGGAAAGTATTTGACTAATTAAACTTGACAACTCTTACTGTCCTTCAGATTGTTTTTTTTCTGGTTCAAGCTTGGATTTTAGCTCTTTTACCTGCGTTTCGATGTCGATGATTTCTTGCTCTATGCTGGCTTTCTCTTCTCCAAGTTCCTTTTTGCAGTCTTCTAATGCGACTAGTTCATCTTGTGGATTAGGCGTTGAAGGCTGATACGCGTATGTTGGGTCTACCCACCACCATCTTGGAAGCCCCGGAAACCTTGCACATGTTTGTTGATTAGTGCCCCGTCCTCCACCATAGCCTCTGCCGCCGTATGCATGTCCCGGTCTTTGCCATGGTGGCAGGTGGCTGAAGGGCCCATTGCCGGACCACTGATCGAAATATGCTCTTCTTCTACATCCCATTTTTTAGTTTCACCTCTTTCAGGTTATTTTTGTGTTTATGCACACAATCAATTGTGTGATAGTGCACAGAAATATATAAAAGTTCTGCATAACATAAGCTTCATGAAAGGAACCGAAACTTACAAAGCATCGGAGTGTGAAGAACATGAGAAAAGAGCAAGAAATCAGAAAACACCTAAGCGATCTTGAAAATGAGACGCTAACCGATGGACCATTCACCGAGTTTGAAATCATCGCTAGAAAAGCAGCGAAGCAAGCGTTAGAGTGGGTTCTCGAAGAGACAGAGAGCCTATTAACATACTAAGTGCGCGAAAGGGCAAACAATCTCGAGAAGGGAAAATCTGTTATGTGGCAAGGAAGACATCGATGCGGTGGAAGAGGGCGATTTCCAAAGCCCGTTACCTTAGGAATCGTTCCGCCCATAACCAGCTTTACGCCTAATCCGTCAAGGAATTTGGAACCAGTATTCATTGAATTTGCTGAAGTAGAAGCCTTCAGGCTTGTGGACATGGAGGGTTTATCACAGGAAGAAGCTGGACAAAGAATGAGGATCTCAAGAGGAACCATCTGGAGACTCGTTCAAAGCGCAAGAAGAAAGGCGGCGCAAGCCCTCAGTGAAGGACGACCAATCTACATAGTCACATCTACTCCAAGCAAAAACGCTCAGACCGATAATGAAATGAAGTAGCTTATCCTCTTAAAAAAGCGAGAGAGTGGGAAGCTTGTCGGAGGCAAACAATTTGGATAAGTTTGATGGGTTTGTGCCTGTTTTAGAAGAAAAAGAGCTGAAAGAAGGAGAAATGAAACTGATATCAGTGGAAGGCACGCCAGTTTTATTCATTAAGCAATCTGGCAAAATTTTCGTCATAGATAACCGTTGTCCCCACATGAGCTGCGGTTTCTCAGGTGGAACTCTTGATGGCACCGTAATTGTTTGCCCTTGCCATGATTGGCGCTTTGATTTGGAAACTGGCGAATATGAGGATGGACCATCGATGAAGTTAATAAGTTATAAGTGGAAAATTAAATCGGGCAAAATCTGGGTAAATCTTGATGAAGATGAATGAAGTACCGGTTTAAGCTAAAATGATTTGATGTTAAAAGACAGTACCCAAGTTTCGGAAGAGAAATAACAGGCTGAGGGCGGCATAGTGTAAGCGCAGGTACGGATGAAACTCCGATTTTGCAACGAAGCTGAAGCGCTGTCTCTTTTCAGATATATCTAAATTCTTACGCTCTCTTCTAAGAGACCACGAAGGGTGCAGCGGATGAACGAAGTAACATACAAGCCTATTGGAGTTGTGCACTCGCCCTTTAAGGAACCTAAAAACGTGCCTATACAGGCCTCAGCATCAAAAGGCACTAAAGGAACCATAGAAGTAAACTCCGAATATACCGAAGGCTCAAAGGACCTAAAAGGCTTTTCTCATATTATTCTCCTTTATCATTTCAGCTTGGTCAAGACCTGTTCTTTGTTGGTGAAGCCGTTTCTGGATGATAACCTCCAAGAAGTGTTCGCTACCCGCTCGCCCGCTAAACCAAATACAATTGGCATATCCCCTGTGCGCCTCACACATATCGAAAACAACATACTGCACATCCAAGATGTAGACATCTTAGACGGCACGCCACTATTGGACATTAAACCTTACGTTCCCAAATTTGACTGCAGAAGAACTACCAAAATAGGCTGGTTCCGCGGCAAACTTGGCAAACTCAAAGAAGCAAAAGATGACGGCAGATTCTGCAACAGAAATAATCGAGACTGAGCTTTTGCTTGTTATTAAGCCGCAGGTTCAACTTTTACTAGAGTAAAAGGATTTTTGGATCATACGTGTAGTTGTCCTTTAAAACATAATCACTTCAGTCACGGTTCTTTATGAAAAGAAAGATCGGAACGATGAACTGTCTAGGCTACGTTATGAATCTAGTGATGTGATAACGGCATACCTTCATTCACATGTGACAGAAACTAGTTGTCTTGAGGCCATGGTAATCAAAGGTCCAGCTAAGCGCCTAAAAAGTTTGATTGATGGGTTAAAGGCAAACAAGCCCGGTTAAACAAGTACAATTCTTAATCATGATAACCTACGAGGTCGAATGATTACCGAGACCTCGTGACCTGGCTTTTCTATAATACGCCTTTACCGCAAGACTAATTTTGTGCTATCTTCAAGTAGTTAACTTGGAGATGCAGTGTTTGACGCGACAACTAATTATAAATATAGATGATGAATTGGAAAAGGAAATGAGCAAATACCCTGAGATAGACTGGGTTGAGGCTGCCCAAAAATTATTAAGACAATGCATACACCGAAAGCAAATGACTGAAATGTATACTGCGCCAGTAGAAAGGGCATTGCAAGAGGAAAAAGAAGATATCCCCTGTTGCCCTTGAGTTTGCCAATCTCTTTATACTCAATTAAGTAAGTGCGGATGGCTTGCCTTAGCACTTCAGATCGCGTTGCTGATCTCTCTTCACCAAGAATGGCGTCTAAATCTTCAAGTAAGTCATTAGGCAATGAAACGCTAATTATGCACATATGTTTACCTGTTTTCATAATTTTTTATTGTTCACTCATTGAAGAATATGATACAACTTTTTTCACATCTTCATTATTTCTCCTGCAACGCTGCTTTCAGGAGAGTATTCAACAATGGTTTTCCCGTTAACCATCGCCTGAGTAACCTCAGAGCTAAAAGGAATAGTACCCACAACTTCAATTCCGTTTTCTTTACAGAAACTCAAAATCTCGTTAGTGTTGCCCGTGTTTACATCATACATATTTATGCAAACAAAGGGAGCAACATTAAAGTGATCTAGCAGCTTCAAGACTCTTTCAAGATCATGGATACCCGACAGGGTCGGCTCAGTAACCACCAACGCAGCATCCACCCCAGTAATAGAAGCTATAACGGGACAGCCGATTCCAGGCGAACCATCGATAATAATTAGGCCACAACTTTCTTTTTCAGCCAAAATTTTGGCGTTCTGCCTGACCAAAGTAACGAGTTTTCCCGAATTAGACCCGCCAGGAAAAAGCAAGGCATGAGACATAAAACCATACTTCGTCTTTGAAATGAAGGCTTTCCCAGAGACCCTCGGAGCCAAAGCTATAGCACCAACTGAACAACCGACCCTACAGACGCCACATCCCTCACAAGCAATCACATCAACTTCCAAATCGCTCGTTATGGCGCCAAAATTGCACTTTTCCCTGCACAAACAGCACTCAATACATTTTGCTTTGTCAATAATAGCCACCTTTGAACCCATGAACTCTTGCGCCTTAGTTACCTCAGGATGCAGAAGCATGTGAAGGTCAGGCGCGTCCACATCACAATCAGCCACAACAGCATTTTTTGCCAAAACAGCGAAAGATGCGGTTATCGATGTTTTGCCAGTACCACCCTTACCACTTAAAATCGTCAACTGCTTCATTTCCCAACTGACCCCACGATTTCGCTATAGAGCGCTTGAAACTTCTCTCGCCATTCAGGCATTTCCAAGCTGAACGGAACACCTCTGGAGTAGAGTTCCGCTATTCTTCTATCATAGGGAATCTCCAGCAGTATGCGAATGCTCTCTTCTCCGCAATAATCATACACCTTCTTATCGCCGACGCCTGCACGGTTAACGACTACACCAAAAGGAACCGCAATTTTTCGCAAAACCTCAACAGCTATCTTCAGGTCATGCAAGCCAAAAGGTGTAGGCTCCGTCACAAGAACACAGAAATCACTGCCTCTAACAGTTTCAACAAAAGGACATGAAGTTCCAGGCGGAGAATCAAGAATCACGTTTTCGCCATCTTTAATCTGCATTTTAACCGCTTTTATGACTGGAACCGCCATAGGATTGCTTATTTCAAGCTCCCCATAAACAAGAGCCAAATCGCCAGATGACCCAAAATTCAGTTCACCGATCTTGTGCTTCTCCCAAGTGATCGCCTTTCTAGGGCAGACCAAAGCGCACCCGCCGCAACTATGGCAAAGCTCTGGGAAGACGAGTACTTTCTCTGAGGCTGCAAATATGGCGTTGTATTGGCAGAATTTGGAGCATTCTCCACAGTAACTGCACAGTTCTTTGTTTATGATAGGAATTAAACTGTAAACAGGTTCTATTTTTTGTATTTCTGGCTGCAAAAGTAAATATGCGTTCGGCTCTTCAACGTCACAGTCTAGAAGCTGAACGTCGTCTATTGAAAGAGCCATGTTTACAGCTACTGATGTTTTTCCTGTTCCGCCCTTTCCGCTAGCAACAGATACCTTCATTTAGGTTCCTTCTTGAAAAATTCCGTAAGAAAGTGGGAAAATAGACGTCTATGAGTTATATTTCTGAGCGACCCGCTAATGGTGATGCGTATCGTGATCGGTGTGGTCATCGTTATGATGATGTGCGTGCTCGCAGCCTTCTGTAAGCTCTTGGAGCTTGTTTTCTTTATAAGATGCAATCACTTCGCACACCGTGTCTGCGTTTGCTTTTAGCACTGCAATTCCAGCGCTTTGGAAACTGGTTAATCCTCTGGGTCCCATTCCGTAAACTATAATCGCATTTGGCTTTAACTCTAAAATATGGTCATGCGCTTGTCCAACTCCTCCAGCGTGTTCACCCACGTTTGCAACAGTTTTAACGTTAGAAACCTCTCCACTTTCGTCTAAGTCAACGACTGCAAAGTATGGTGCCCTTCCAAAATGCTCTGCTAACCGAGCGTCCAAGCCCTTTTGATCCTCCGCAGGAACTACTACTCTATCTGTCAATCTACTCACCTCCGCTTCCGTTAAGCAAGTATGTTCGTTTTCTTCCTTTAACTCCGTTCAATTCGCTTATACTCTCCATTGTCGTCGACCTTGTCCTCTGCCCATACCAAAATGCTCGCCAACGGAAGGTATGCCAGTTCTCTGCAATTCGCCTCTTTTGAACTTATCAACAACTTCTTTCACAGTCCTATCCACACCAGTCACAATTTCTATACCAGCGGCTGACAACGCCTCGAAGGCGTTTGGCCCCACATTTCCAGTTATGACTACTTTGACTCCTTTGTTTGCTATGGTTTGAGCTGCTTGAATTCCTGCACCGCCTGTGGCACCAGAAGCCGTGTTTGGAATAGCTTCAAACTGCATAGTTTCAGAATCTACGATTAACAGGTAGACACATCTACCGAAACGAGGGTCTACCTGTGCTTCCAAATTGTTCGCTGTTGCGCTTATACATATTTTCATTTAATCACTTCCTTGTTTTCTCAGACCTTTCGCATGTCCATATGCAGTTTCTTCATTTTCTAAGAACTGATCAATCTTTTTGACAATCTCCATGAACGCTTTAGTTGCAAGCGAAGCTTTGTTTTCAGCTATGAAAGCCAATCCATTATCTGAGTCGTTGCACACCTCAGGGTCTATTGGAATACTACCCAAATAAGGAACGGATAGGTCTTCGGCTATATGTTTGCCTCCACCAGTTCTGAAAATGTTAACTTTAGCTCCACAATCTGGACAGACAAAACCACTCATGTTCTCAACTATGCCGATTATGGGCACACCTATTTGCTTGGCAAACGTGACGGCTTTTTTGACGACGGCTTGCGAAACTTCAGAAGGCATAGTGACAATAACTACGCCGTCCATGTCTGGAATCAACTGCGTAACGCTCAATGGTTCATCTCCAGTTCCAGGCGGAAGGTCTATGAATAAATAGTCAAGTTCACCCCACGTTACATCAGATAAAAATTGTTGGATAACTCTCATTTTTAATGGTCCCCGCCAAATCACTGGCGCCTCATCGTTTGGAAGCAAAAAACCCATTGATACAACTTTTATCCCTAATTTACCAGTAACTGGAAACAGCATTCCACCCGGTCCGCCTATAAGCGTCTGTCCCTTGAGTCCTAACATTTTTGGAATACATGGACCATGAATGTCTGCATCAAGAACCCCGACCTTATCCTTGTGCCCCTGCATTGCAAACGCCATAGCAAGGTTCACGGTTACAGTGCTTTTTCCAACGCCTCCCTTGCCGCTGATAATTGCTATTTTATGCTTAATCTTGCTCAATTTTAGTTTTAGTTTTTGTTGTTCTTCGAAGGCGCTTATTTGCTTAGTTGTATTTGTCATTTTTACACCGCTTAATGTGATTAGAGTTTATTAGCTAAATTATATTAATACTTTTTGTTTATAAAATAAACTATTAATCGAATAAATAGGAAAAAGCCCTATATGCAACTTTTCGCAGTGATAGCTATGTCCACCCCTGTTCAAAACAAAAAAGTAATCGCTTTAAAAATCAGAAAAAAGCAAATCAATTAAGATGGTAACGATCACCATTTAGTCAGATAAACTTTATCTCCTTCTTTGAAGGCACGAATAAGTTCACAGTGTCGGAGAATAGCGAATTGACTTTCCAGTTCCTCAGGTTTAATACTAATTTTCTTTAACAGCTCTTCCTTTGTAATTTTTCCTCTTTGTTCGATTATACTGAAAATTTGTTTTTGTAATTCTGTTAAGCCAGCGGTTCCAGACTGCCCCAATTCTTTACGGATCGATGTAGCAGCTGCCACCGCCATCGGATCACATGCCTTGGGCGGATTTGTCTGATAAAAGTAACAGTCTTCACATAAAACCTTTTCATGGAAATTGTACGATTCTCCCTCTTTTAGGACTAAACCACAACGCTCGCAATGCATACCAAATAATCCCAGTACTTTCTTTTGTTTATTTTGCTTGCTCTAACGTGCTTTCAGGATACTTGTTTGAATGGCACGTTAGCCAATAACCTTTGGTTTGTAAGTGCACCAAGGTTCCTCTGCTAAGTAGTCACCGTGTAATTCAGTCGGTTCATGTAAATCGCCGCAGAAGTCTATGAAATCACTGGTCAAACCATAAGCGCGAGCCCGGCAGCCGCCGCAAACCTCATTGTATTCACATTTACCGCATTTGCCCTTCAGTTTCTTGAAGTCTCTCATGTTTCGAAGGATCTCTGAGTTGAACCATATGTCCTTAAAGGATTTTTGGCGTATGTTACCTAGCGCAATCGGAAGATAAGGGCAAGGTGTGACTTCTCCAGTAGGATAGATGCGGCAGTAATACAGTCCAGCCATGCAGCCCCTTACCCAACGGGTCATGTCAATTCCAATTTCCTGTGCAATACGCATGAACTGTGGTGCACAGGACGGCTTAACGTTAAGATTATACTTCATACTCTTTGAGAATGAAGAGGTGATCAATTTTTCGTACATGACAGGAGTTATGTCTTCAATTCTTGCTCCCCTACCTGTAGGAACTAAAAAGAACAAATGAAAATTCTCTGCTCCCAACTTTTCAGCCAAGGCCAGGATATCTCCAATTTGATTGTAATTCTGCTGCGTTACAGTCGTGTTTACCTGAACAACTATTTCATTTCTTTTGAGTGCTTTAATTGCTTCCACAGCCCGTTGCCAAGAGCCCGTTACTCCTCGAAATTGATCATGCAGTGCAAGCGCGCTTGAGTCGAGACTGATTGAGACTGTAGTTATCCCGGCATCTTTCAATTTTCGAGCCATAACATCGTCAATTAGCATACCGTTGCTTCCCATAGCCATCTTCAGACCGCGCTCTGCACCCTATCGAATAAGTTCAAAAATGTCCTTTCTGAGTAGAGGTTCCCCGCCACTCAGAATGAGCAGGGGTTTGCTAACTTCTGCAATCTGGTGTATAAGCAGTTTTGCAGCGTCAGTACTAAGTTCATCAATGTCTTTCTTTTCATCTGCATTTATGTAGCAGTGCGCACATTTCAAGTTGCATTTTGCTGTCACGTTCCAAGAAATCACTAGAGGAATGAATTTCGCGTTAGTCTCGTTTGATGGTTGGGCAAGTTTAAGGTGAAATTCACATGTTCCATCAGAGGACATACGCTTGGGTCGCGACATTTGAAACGTGAAAGGAAGAACGGTTTCAAACATGGCCTTTGCGTGGGCAACGCAGAAATGATCACAGAAGAGTTCTGCGGTTCCGGTCTCTCCTTTTATTCTGTCAAGTACATAATGATGGCTTCCAAATATGGGACAGTTTAAAAATCGCATAAAACCTTCTAGCTCAGTCATATTCATTTCATGTTCAATATAATGATCGCTCAGCATGATCGTCTGCAGTTTTTGTCTAGAGATTCCAACTTTAAGAGTTACATTGAGGGCAGCAGTTGCAGTTGCCTTTCCAAATTTCTCTCGGATGCTATCCATAACCTTGCTGACGCGCTCAATTCCAAGATTACTTGTTAAATCAGCCAGTATCAAGAGCCCCTTATTGTCTCATATTCTTGCCTCATACGCATGTCAATGACACCTATTGCCCAGTCTAAGAATGTTTTTCGCAGCTCAAGTTCAACATTAAGATCTTCTCTTTTAAGCATGGCTTCAACGATTTTAGTCTTTTCTGCAAGTTTGTCAAATAAGGCGATTTTTTCTTCTTCGGTAAGAGCAACTTTGTTTAATGTTAATTTATGGTTTATTTCTGTTTGCAGATTTCGACTGAGTTCCCTAACATCCGAAACAAACGCCTCGAAAAAAGGCAACGCACGAGCGGTGACATCAGGTTCAACAAGTCCAAGTTCCTCCAACACAAATTTGGGTTCTGTCTCCATTTTAGTCACCATCGCCATATGATAAAGCAATGACCCTGCCATACCAGGATCTATGTCCTTGCTGCTTCGCGATTCTTCACCATAAAAAATTTCAGAGACAACTATTTGGGCCGTTTCGAAGTTTCCAGAATGGATTGCTACTATGGCCTGCTCCATCTTGCACCTTCTTTTCTCTAACAAGACAGCCCATTTATGACAATGTCTCTCATCATATCTCGTCAGTTCTACCGTCATCCTAACGAATTTTCCCTGAAGACTTATGTCAAACGTTTCGAATTTGATACCTGATTACCCAAAACCATTTCCTTCAGCAGCTTTTCGCAGTGCTGCTGCTTTGTCAGTTCTTTCCCATGTGAAGTCAGGATCGCTTCTTCCGAAATGACCAAACACAGCAGTTTTTCTATATATCGGTCTTCGAAGATCCAGATGATCTATAATTGCTTTGGGTCTCATGTCAAAATGCTTCTTTACCAATTCAAGTATTTTCGCATCAGGTATCTTGCCCGTGCCAAACGTGTTCACGAAGACTGAGATTGGTTGCGCAACGCCTATTGCATAGGATATTTGAATCTCGCATTGATCCCCTAATCTAGCAGCAACAATGTTTTTGGCGATGTATCTTGCCATGTAAGCACCACTGCGGTCAACTTTTGAAGGGTCTTTTCCTGAGAAACATCCTCCGCCATGTCTTCCGACGCCACCGTAAGTGTCAACTATGATTTTCCGCCCCGTCAAGCCTGAGTCTGCCAAAGTTCCTCCGACCACGAATCTTCCTGTTCCATTGACTATGTACTTTGTCTCTGAATCCAGCAGGTTGGCAGGTATCACTTTCTTTATCACCTCATTTATCATGTCTTCCCGTATCTTTTCTGCATCAATCTCGGGAGCGTGCTGAGCAGCAATCACGACGGCATCGACCCTCTTTGGTTTTCCATTAACATATTCGACCGTGGCCTAAGATTTGCCATCCGGTCGCAAATAGGGCAATATTCCTTTTTTTCTGCATTCAGATAGCCTTTCAACAAGTTTATGCGCAAGCATAATAGGCAGAGGCATTAACTCTTCTGTCTCATTTGTGGCATAGCCGAACACCATGCCTTGGTCTCCAGCACCCTGCTCATGTCCATTGTTTTCGTCCACACCTACTGCGATGTCTGGAGACTGCTCCGTAAAAGAAGTCAGCACACCGCAGGTTTCGAAATCCAAACCGTCCTTGGCATTGTCAAAGCCTATTTCCTTCAACGTCATTCTAACAACATTAGGGATTGATACATAACAGGATGTTGTGATTTGGCCTGTGACTATGACGTTGCCTTGCATGATTAATGTTTCACAATCTACCCTTGCGTTAGGGTCTTTGCTAATTATGGCATCTACGACGCTGTCCGATATCTGGTCGGCGACTTTATCGGGATGACCCTCTGCCACGGATTCGGAGGAAAACATGTGTTGCTCATTTATTGTTGAGGCCATAGGGAACCCTTCAGCTTTCTTTTTTCACCTTTCAAGGCAGTTTTAGTCTCAATCTCTGCCCTTTTTAACGGGGGCATTTCTGGTGTGCACATAAATTTTTCCTTGTTTTTCATTCAAACTGGCTTTTATGCTAAAATCATATTTTACGTCAAATTCATTCATGCTTGTCACCGTTCTTTGCTTGATGTATGTTAAGGCGTGTTTAAGAGACAGTTTAATAGATAAACCTTATTAATACTTTATGTTTATAAAATAAACAGGGAATCAGTTTGGACGATATAGATAAAAAAATAATAGAACAACTCCAATCAGACGGACGAACAACATTACAAGACCTTGCTAAAACCGTTGGATTCACAAGCATGGGAACCAAGAAAAGACTGGAAAAACTCATAAAAAAAGACACAATAAAAGTGACAGCTTTAATCAATCCAAACGCCCTTAAACTACACCCAGCAATCGTAATGCTAGAAATGGAAAGCGCAGAAGCAATGCAAGACCTTCTCAATCGATTCGAAGAGTGCCCAAGAGTAATCCAGATATTCAAAACAGTAGGCGGCTACAACCTAATTGCCCTAGTCGTCGCGGAAACCCAAGAAACACTTGAGAGCATATCCATGGAGAAATGCTCATTAAGATGCAGCAAAGGAATACGCCGATCGGAATTCTATCCTGTAAGCGACACCTACTTCTCACCATTTCTTCAAATAAGAGAAAACCTAGCTCACAAAGAAAAAAAGGTCACGCCCTGTAATGTGGAATGCGACCCCTGCAACCGATATGAAACGCAGAAATGCGTAGGTTGCCCAACAACGAGTCACTACAAAGGTTCTCTATAGATTGGAAGCCACAACATGAGCACTACTTCACATGGACCCTTTAACATTGTAGAAGTCGAAGGCATAGAAGTTCTCAGCTTGGTTGATAATTCAGTAGATTTCCTCTCCACCATCGACAGAAAAGAAGCTCAATCCTTTAGACAATGGACAAAAAAGCGACACGGTCAAGAATGGACAAGAACACATTTCCAACTGCCCTTTGCTGAACATGGCTTCTCAATGCTTATCCGCGTTCTATGCAGAAGAAAAACAGTCAGCATTTTATTTGATACGGGCATTAGCGCGGATGGAGTCGTTGAAAACGCCAAGCGGATGGGCTTAGAACTCAGTGAAGTGGAATACGTTGTCCTGTCGCATGGGCATTATGACCACTTTGGCGGCCTTGTATCTGCACTGAAAACAATTAACAAAGCTAATCTCCCTCTAATCGTTCACGAGGACATGTTCAAAACACGAGGAACCCCAAACAGAGACGGAACAATACGCACTTACCCAGAATTTCCAGCGAGGGAGCAACTAAGCTCAGCACAATTAATCAATACAAAGCAACCTTATCTAATTGGAGACGGCATGATTCTCGTGACAGGCGAGATCCCACGTGAATCAAGTTTTGAAAAAGGGTTTTTGCAGCACAGAACCCTGAAAGATGGGGTTTGGCAATCGGACCCTTTGATTTTGGATGACCGCGCAGTCGTCTTTAACGTTAAAGGAAAAGGTCTGGTGATTATCTCTGGCTGTGCACATGCGGGCATAATTAACACGATATCATACGCGCAACGGATCTCGGGAATTATGAACATTTATGCAGTGATTGGAGGTTTTCACCTTGCCGGTAAAGAAAATGAGAGTAGAATCGGCCAGACTGCGAAAGAACTGGCACGGATAAGTCCTAAGCTGATAGTGCCCTCGCATTGTACTGGATGGAGAGGAATGTGCACCATAGCTAATGTGTTGCCTGAGGCTTTCGTTTGTAACAGCGTGGGGAACCTTTACGAGGTATGAAAGACAATGCCAAAATGTTCTGAAGATTTAAATAACAATTTGAGGTTTCGATAAGCAATGCAGAGAAAGGAACTTTTGTATATTTTGCCTTGGCGATGCACTTTCGCCTCCAACTACAACTGCTTACGCGTGCCGTGCACTAATAACTATAATCAATTATTATCCCATAGGTTAGATTGAGGGGGAAACGGTTTGGCTCGGGATCCAGTTTGCGGAATGTACGTTGACGAAGAAACAACAGCTTTTAAGACTGTTGTTGATGGAAAAACTTACTATTTCTGCAGCGAACAATGCTTGCGCACATTCACTCAACCGGACGTAGAGCGACGAAACCTAAGACGTCTAATTATTTTAAGCACCACACTGGGTGTGTTAACTTTCTTATTTGGATTTTTCTCTATCCACTTCCCATTTTTGCCTCTTAACTTTTCGCTTTTTCTGCTAGCCACTCCAGTTCAACTCATAGCTGGCTATAGATACTATCGAGGCGCGTATGGTGCAGCCAAAGCCAAAACAGTAAACATGGACACACTAATTGTTGTTGGAACCACCACAGCTTGGCTCTATAGCACATTAGTGACTTTTCTGCCTCAACTAATGCCCAGCCAAAATGTCTACTTTGATACATCAGCATTGATTTTAGCGTTAATTTTGATTGGAAAATATTTAGAAGAAATTGCCAAAGGTCGCGCCTCTGAGGCAGTACGTAAGCTAGTTGATCTTCAGCCGGCTATTGCTAATGTGATAAGAGAGGATGAAACGGAAGAGAAAGTGCCAGTTGAGAAAGTAATGCCGGGTGAAATGCTCCTCATTAGGCCAGGCGAAAAAATTCCACTTGATGGCGTAGTTGTAGACGGTTCTTCTTTTGTTGATGAGAGCATGGTTACTGGTGAGAGCATACCTGTAACAAAAGAAAAAGGAGCACAAGTTATTGGCGGAACCATAAACAAGGAAGGTGCGCTAAAAATTGAAGTTACACGCATAGGCATGAACACAACTCTCAACCAGATTGTGCAAATGGTAAATGACGCCCAATTAAGCAGAGCGCCTATCCAAAGAATAGCCGATAGAATATCCGCTTATTTTGTACCTGCTATACTCTCAATCGGAGTCATCACCTTTCTGCTATGGAATTTTGGGTTCGGAGCAAGCTTTGGCTTTAGCTTAACAGCTTTCATAGCCGTAGTTATAGTTGCCTGCCCGTGTGCTATGGGCATTGCTACGCCTGCTGCAATACTGGTCGGAGCTGCAAAAGGTGCCCAAAACGGCATACTAATAAAAGGTGGAGAATATCTGGAAAAAACAAGAGAGCTACAAGCAATCGTCTTTGACAAAACTGGCACCCTAACCAAAGGCAAACTCGTTGTTACTGACATTGTTGGAGACGATCAAGAAGAACTGCTGAGGTTGGCAGCTTCACTAGAAAATCTGTCAGAACACCCAATAGGTCAAGCAATTGTTAGCGAAGCAAAAAACCGAAAAATTGGATTAGAGCAGCCAGAAGATTTTGAGGCTCTTCCTGGAAAGGGCTTAAAAGGCAAAGTCAAAGGCGAAAAAATCATAATAGGCACTCAAAGGCTTATCGAAGAATTAAACATAACAATCAGTAAAGCAATCCAAGAGAACGCTGAGAATCTGTTTAGCGAAGGAAAAAGCGTCATTTACATAGCAGATTACAAACAAGTTACTGGCTTAATTGCTGTCGCTGATGAACTCAAAGATCACGCTAGAGACGTAGTTAAGAAACTCCAATCGATGAATCTCCAAGTGATTATGATTACTGGAGATAATAAGAGAGCTGCAGACTCTATCGCTAAGAAAGCGGGCATTAATCGTTATTTGGCTGAGATTTTACCTGATAAAAAAGCTGAAGAGGTCAAGAAGCTTCAAAGTGAAGGCTTAATCGTTGCCATGGTCGGTGATGGCATAAATGATGCACCGGCTTTAGCACAGGCAGATGTAGGAATTGCTTTAGGATCAGGAACTGATATCGCAGTAGAAACAGGGGGTATTGTTCTGATTAAGAATAACCTGATGGATGTAGTGACTGCGATTCAGCTAAGCAAGAAAACGTATTCAAAGATTAAGCAAAACTTCATTTGGGCATTTTGCTATAACGCAGCACTTATTCCAATAGCGGCAGGTGTACTTGCTTCAATCGGTATCGTTATGAATCCTGTCATTGCAGCCGGAGCTATGGCATTCAGCTCAATATCAGTGGTTTCTAATTCGCTTCTTCTAAGACGCTTTAAACCGGAGAAACAATCATGAGTGACAATGAGAAAATCTTTACAATGAAACTTATTCCAATCGTGCAGATGAATTGCTCAACATGCGTTTCACCAATAGAGAAAGAGCTCTTGAAGCTTAACGGAGTTAAAGAAGCCCGAGTTAACTACATGACAAAAACTGTGAAAGTCATTTATTATTCAGATTTTGTTGGATTAATTGATATAGAAGCAGCGATTGAGCGGGTGGGCTACCAAATCGCGTATAAGCAATATCCTAGTGTTGCTTCAAAACTAAAGGACTTGTTTCGAAAAGCAAAGCCAAGCACCGTGAAAGCTATTTCTGACGCTGATTTTGCTTCAAAGGTTCTCCATGTGTCTAAGCCTGTGGCGGTTCTCTTTTCATCTCCAACTTGTCCTACCTGTAAAGTAACCAAGTCGGTTTATACGCAAGTAGCAGACGAGTTAGCTGGGCAAGCTGAGTTTTATGAAATGGATATCTCAACATCAAACACTTGCCACGATTACGATGTTCTCAGCACACCTAGTATTCTGATATTTAGAGATGGCCAACTGAAAGATAGGCTATTGGCGCCACAAAAAACTGAGATAATCAAGGCTTTAACAAAATAAGACAAAAATGCGCTCACTTCTTGTTTAGTTGTCTCCTGTTGAGACTGAGATGCGGGCATGAGCATGGTTTATCAGATCATTCAGCAAAATGAAAAATACGAAGAACTACGCTAACACACACCTGAGTATTGGATGGATATAGGCACCAAACATAGAATTCCAATAGCAGAGGTTTGGAAACGTCAGAAAAATCCTCAAAGGCGAAGTCTGCGAATACCGGGAGATCTGTGGAGGATGCCGCACTTCTGCGTTGTTCTATACGGGTGATATCCTCGTGTCTGATCCAGCTTGCGCTTATGTTCCGAAGATATTACGCGAAGAATGAAACCTTCGTTAGAAACCGCACAGTTTTTTCCCGACTGATTCAGCATCTTTTCTTATTTTGAACAGGTCTTCTTTGGTGGGTTTTCCCCTAATGTCGCCCATCCTCCCCTTGGTGCTGAAATCCTCACGCCCGTGGAACTCGCTTAAAATATACCACTCATCGATTACCGTGAAACCGATATGTTCAAAGAATTGACCGATGTACTTGCCAGTTGTTGTTGCTTCGTTGATTCCGGTGTGAGGCCCTGAGTAGGTGCAGAAAACTAGTGCGTTCTTCCCAGGAACTTTCGGAGCCGCTATTTTGATGAAGCCTCGCTTGCGATAATCGGTCAGTTTAGTCTTTATGTAATCAGCCATGGGCTTTGGAAGATGAAACTCGTATGCAGGGGATCCGAGGCAAACCAGGTCGTAATTGAAGAATTCTACGTTTTCGGCCTCTTCACATCTCTTGATGTTCGCGTGGACTCCGGCTGCTTCAAGACCCTCTTTGATTGCTGTGGCCACTTTCTCGGTATTACCTGTCTTTGACCAATAGATTATTATCGCAGATTTCATTTTCAAACCCTTCAAAAGTCTATTATATCATGTCCTCTGGCTTTAACTTTTGATATTATGTTTTTGTACCATTCAGGCAATTCGAACTTGTCGATTTTTCTTGCCGGTGAGTAGGGTTTCAGGTCAAGAACAGGCGTTTCGTTGAGGGCGTCGAGTCCTTTGACCCTTAGAAATCGACCTTTTCGCCATAGCAAGTTCACCGCGGTCAAGCCTATTGGATTAGGTCTGAGCGGCGCATCTAAACAAAAAACGCCAACAAGTGGCAACTCCTCCAGAGTCAACCCGAATCTGACAACGCTGCGAGGTTTGGCTTTCAAGATTTTCCTCTGTTCCGCGGTGATCTTGTTTAAATAGAAAAAGACAAACAAATGAGAAAACCCATCTATGCCCTCTAATCCTTCTTCATACTCACTCAGAATCTCGATGTCCGCTTCAAGTCTGTCATGCGGCCTATTTCTGACCTCTTCGTCGCTGAGTTTCGTTCTGACAAAACCAATCGGATTGAAACAAAGACTCAACCTCTCCACCTTCATTATTCAGTTCTATCATTTTTGAGAAGTACTTACTTGAATGATTTATATGCTTATGTGCGGACGAGATTTGTCTCAAATGGCAACTGAAAGCAGGCAATCTATTCTCGTTTAAGGTTTGAGAAAGCTTGAGGTTTAGTTAGTTTTTCATGAACTCTCTTTTTCTTTTAGCTGCAATACTGCAGGACAAAATTATTATCAGAAAAGCAAGCACTAAGATCTTGGATAATATGTATCCTTCGCTTATTGAAACCGCGAGAAGGACTGCTGGAATAATCGTCAATAAGCTATAAGTCACAATAAGCAATATTAGCAGAGTGCGAGGCTTTACACCTCCAAGTTCAGCTTTTCCGAAGATTAACGCTGATAGCTTGCCAAAACCCATTGTGCATGTTTTGCAGTAAGCACAAGTTTTGCAGAGTGGCTTTCGCACAACACCGTAAACAACAATGAAGGCAACGAACGCGAAAATCAAAGCACCCACTAAACTGAGGAACCAAATAGCGACCGTGCCCAGGGTTATCCACAAAAGAATGCCTATGTTCCCTAAAGCTGTTTTTGATTCCGAATAGGCTCTCTTATCTTCTTTGAGTTTGCTCAATTTTCAAATCACTATCCAATGTCATGCACGAGCACAACGGGCGAATGGTTCTTTATTCGTCTATTATTTCTATCATGGGTTGGCCGCAACAGCTTGGAGGTTTTTCTACGTTGCGTTTTGCTGAACCCGTGCAGCTAATTTCGTATTCTGCTCTATTTTTGCGTCCACATTTTGTGCATTGAAATGTTGGCATTACACGGCCTCTAGTGGGTGTGGTCTATGCTCTCTATTTCGACTTTCTCGTCTATTATTTTCTTGAGTTTTGAAGCAAATGGGCATGGGAACTCAAGATACGCGGGTGCCCCTTGGGTTATGCATGACGCCAAAGCAATTCTTTCTGCGCCTCTATTCTTCATTTCTAAGGCTCTGGCGTAGATTTGTTTGCCTGGACATCCACCGCAACTGTTGATTCCGATTACTTCAACTGGTCCTGTTTCCGCGAAGCCGCCCTCTCCGTTTGCAGCGCTATAAATGCACGCGGAAGCCGGACAATAGATTTCGGTCTGTTGACATCGAATTATTCCAACTTTCATAACTTTCACCTGAATTTTTTCCATCCACATTTACAGCGATTAGTTTTCGGTCTTAAACTTGACATAAATTTTAAGCTGACTCTTGTTTTCTTCGAGATTAATCTCAAAAAAAGTTGGAATGAGAATATTTCATTAACAGCAGTTTCTATTGTCCCCGCAACAGCAGCCAGAATTCTTAGAGCTTCCGGGGCTGGCTTTCAAGTAACGTGCTTGGTTTTTGTCAAACGCGGTCTTGCAGGAGGCTGCGCAGAAGTAATAGATCTGGCCGTTATAGTCTGATTTGTATTTTGCTGTTTTTTCGTCGATGTTCATTCCGCAGACAGGGTCTTTGACCAATTGATTTTTCACCTTAACTATCTTGGCTCTGAGCGTTTTAGAGAAAGTTGAGTTCAAAGCTTATTGGAACGGCTTCGCCCCAAGACTGCCTAATGGGACAAATCTTTTGTGCCATACCGTATACGGTGTTAGCTTTTTTGCGTTCTCGTTCGTTGTCGTTTTGCAGACCTACGTTCATGTTAAAATGCACGTTTGTGAAAATTAGCTTTTCCATGCCTTCGATGTTCATTTTGACAATTGCTTTTGTTTCTAGGTTTTTGAGTTCTAACTGGCTGTTTTTAGCGATTAAGAGAAACAGTGTATTGATGCAAGAGGCTAACGCGGCGGCAAAAATGTCTTCTGGTACGCAGTAGCCTTCTTTTCCTCCAAACATCGGCGGGGGACTAACCGTAATGAGTTCTTTTCCCTTAATTGAGAGTGTACATTCTGTTCCGCTTTTCCAAGTTGCAGTTCCTTCAAAATTCATTTCTGGCATTATTATACATCCTTTTTACAGATATTCTGTTATTAGAATATGTTAACTTATTTATGTCTTTTCTGTCTTGAACGTTAAGCCTCGATCTTTTTGGCCAAAACCATCCTTTCGTTCAATCACATGCTTTTTATTTTTGACTTAATTGGGCAGCCAAGTTTTTTGTTAGTTCTTGCCTTCGCCCAATTGACTCAATAAGTAGTTCTCTTACAAGGTCGCAAGCCGTGTTTATTTTGGGGTAAGCAACGCTGTAGTATATGTTGGAGCCCTGTTTTCTGGTCTTCAAGATCTGTGCTTGCCGCATTATGGAGAGGTGCTGAGAAAGGTTTGACTGCCTTAAACCGAGAGTATCCGCAAGTTCTCCAACAGACTTTTCGCCTTCTCGCAAGACGTGAAGTATCCTTAGCCGCGTAGGGTTAGCTAGGGTCTTACAGATCTCAGCTTGCATCTCAAAGACATCAGTGTCAATCTTTGCTTTTTCCATAAAGAGGTCTCCGTATATTCGAATATTCTAAGAATTTAAAGGTTCTTTTATTGTTTACTTCAGCCACCGCTTTGAAGAAGACTTCAAGGTATTTATTGAAAAACTGGATCTACAAGTAGCCCAAGTTTTTCATTATCGTTTTCACTGAAAAATACGCCTTGCTATCTGATGGCAAGTCAAGCAGGGATTTTCCATTGAGAACATACTCGTCTAATTGTTCATCTTGGGCGATTTTTCCTAAAAACTTGAACTTTAAATCAGCTTCGACCTGCTTTCCTAATTCCGCTGGGAACCGGTAGCCGCCAATTAAATAGAAATTATTGAACCGTATATCGACTTCTTTGACTATTTTGAATGCTCTTTTCACGTGGTCGAAAGATTTCTTTGAATGATCAAGAATATCGAATATGTCGTCAACTTTTGAAGTAATTCGCCTGTTCAGGTTCTCAAGTCCCGCTGGAGAGTCAATGAGCACGTACTTGTAATTCTTAGTTAACGATTCTAACGCACCTTTCAAAGCAGAGTTTGGCATGCAATAGCAACCTTCAACCCACTTAGTGCCAACTGCGAGGAAGTCGAAATTTTTGCTTTCAAACAAGCCATTTTCCCAAATCCTACTTTCAATACGTTCCGTCGGAGGAATACCGACAGTGGTTCCTCCCTGCTCAATGAATGTGTTGACAAGCAGTTCGGCAATGGTTGATTTTCCAGCCTCTTTGAGGTCTACCCCAAGCATTTCAGCAAGGTTCTGATCAGGGTCAGCATCAACAAGTAACAGCGGCGCTTGTCCAGACTCGATGAAGCATTTAGTCATTAAAGCCGTAAAACTGGATTTCCCTGTTCCGCCACGCCCAACCGTTACCAGAGTCTTCATTTTGACAGACCTCCCACTGTTATGCGGTTTTTATTTAGCAAAAGCTCGCATATATTATCTATTATCTTAATTGCTTCGATTTCCCTGTTTTTAAGCGGCGTTTCACCAAGCATATCAGCTTCAATAACTTTCTGGTCAAAGGGCACAAAAGTGAGCAAGGACAAACCGTTCTTTTCAGCGAAACTGCTGATAGCTTCTTTCTGAGCGGGGTTCATCACCCTGTTTCCTACGAGGAATAGTTGCCGCATTCCCGCGGCTTTCGCCATGTCATGCACGTGCTTGGCAATCTCAAGAGATTTCAGGTTGGAATCCGCAACGATGAGTAATGCATCAACATTTCTGGCCGTGCCTCTGCCAATATGCTCAACACCAGCCTCCAAATCCAAAACAACAGCCTCATCTCGTTCCACCACAAGATGCCTAAGCAAAGCGCGGATAACAGCATTGGGAGCACACATACATCCTGCACCCATCGACTGAACCGTACCCATAACAATCAAATTCACCCCCAACGGAGTACTAACCGAGTAATCACGAACTATGTCTTCAACAGTAAATTGTAAGCGGTAAACGCCCGAATAACCTGTATCTGTTTTAGAAGCTACAAGCTCCTTATTTTCTGAAATTGGAATAATCTTTCTCGCTTGCTCAGCGGATAAACCCAAAGTCAAAGCGAGGTTTGGAGAAGAATCTGCATCAATCGCCATAGTTTTTAATCCTCGCTCAGCAAAACCACGCGCTAAACCACCCGCGATAAGGGTTTTGCCGACTCCGCCTTTACCAGAAACAGCAACTTTCATAATCTCACAACCAAAACAATTTCCGTCCTAAGGTTAATTTACATTTCCTTGCAAACTTAAAGAAAATAAGAACACTGAATCAAGGACACTCTACTGCTTCTTTTTTTCAAGCAAAGTTCTTCTCGGAAGAAAACCAAACCGCGAATAGAACCCGTAAACCTGTTCGTTGCCAACAGCGACCGAAACAATCTTCTTATGCGCCTCTTTGCCGCTTAACCACGCAAGTGATTTCTCCATTAACGCTCTGCCAATGCCCTGTCCTCTGTAGTTTGCAATCACAAAAATGGAATCAATCTCACCCACCAGCCACCTATCAATGCTGCTTACGCAGTAACCGACAAGTGCGCCTGAAGCATCCAAAGCAAGGTCAACACTGACGTCTCCGCCGAAAGCCCTCTGCAAAATAGCGCGCTCCCTATCTTCAAACGTCAAAGTTAGATAGTAATCTTTGAAATAGGGCGAAAGGCTAAGGTGTTGCCTGTTCAGCTCTTCCCAGAGCGGCTTAATTCTATCTAGCAGGCTCATATTTCCAGAAACGTAGGTAATGTTAACCACGAAAGAGTCCTCCCATTTAACAGATTAAGCATACTTTCAGATTTCAGGAATAAAAAATTTACTAAAAAACAAACAACAAAAACTTAACAGCTCCGCGTTGAATGTTTATATATTTTCTGTCAATTATGCTATCGCCATGAGCTCCAAAAAATTTGGCTTTGAAGACTCCCTTTTAACTGAAGTTGTCCAAACCGGAAAATGCGCAAGCTGCGGTACATGTGTCGTCGTCTGCCCATTCGGCAGCCTTGAACTTGCCAAGGGAAAACCCAATTTGGTGAAAGAATGCAAGATCTGCGGCATATGCGCTCAAGCCTGCCCCAGATACAATTGGGCTTTGGCGGAAGCAGAAAACTTTGTTTTCGGCAGGGTAAGAAAACCTGAAGAGGAATTCGGAGTTTTCCGCAGAATAGCTGCAGCCCAAGCAAAACCCAGCGACATCCAGAAGGTTCGCCAAGACGGCGGAGCTGCCACTGCGATGCTGGTAGCTGCTTTGCAGAACGGACTAATCGATGGAGCCCTCGTTTCGGAAAAAAGCCAAGAAAAACCGTTCCTTCCGATTCCGATTCTCGCCACGACGCCTCAGAAAATCGTCGAGGCAGCAGGAACAAAATACACGTGCTCCTCTGAGCTTCTCGGCTTGCCCGAACTGATAAAGCAGAAAAAGACTCAAATCGCGTTCGTAGGCACACCCTGCCAAATCCACGCTATAAGAAAGATGCAGATGAAAGGCGTGAAAAAGTACAGCTCTCAAATCAAGTACCTTGTGGGGCTAATGTGCTCAGAATGCTTCGACTACGAAGGCCTCATGGAAACCCACATCAAAGGCAAACTCGGCATCAACCTGAACGACATTACAAAAATGAACATCAAAGGAAAAATGCTTGTAACGACGCCCGCAGGAACTACAGCTATCCCCCTCGCAGACATAAAACAGTATGTCAGAAAAAGCTGCAGCGTATGCGAAGACTTCAGCTCCGAACTCGCAGATATCTCAGTCGGCGGACTGGGACTTGACGGCTGGACATTCACGATTATCCGAACAGAAAAAGGCGAAGAACTTTTCACAAACGCCGAAAAAACAGGATTTCTAGAATCAAAGCCTCTGGAGGAAGGAGCCTTCTCGAAGGGACTACTGCTTAAGCTAACGAAGAAAAAACACGACGCAGTCGCAGCCATCCAAGCTCAACCAAAACAGTAAAATACGGAAAAACGCAGGAACCCCTTTTATCCCGTCTCGCTCTCCACTATATCCTCTTTCTTAAATTCTGGAGCGATTTTGACCGCGAAACCACCGCATCAACACGACTTTCCATGTTGAACTGGTCCAAAACTCGACGGCTTGCAGTGTTGCTTTCTGCTTTTCGCAACTTGCTCAGGTCTTCGGAAGAATCGATGTCGGTAGCCACGCTTGTTGAGTAATTAAGTTTAACGCAGACGCCTTTGCTTTGTGCTTCTTTGATGTGCCTCGCGAAGCTTCTTGATCCAAAACACATATGAATCAGGTTTGGCGGATTCTGGAAGATAGCATTCGTGCCACCATTGTAGGAAGGAGACAATACCACGGTTTGCCCTTTAAAATTTCCCAACTCAACTATCTTGTCTACGTCTGCAGAAGACAACAGAGGAATATCCGCTGGCAGGACGAGAACGGCTTCTGCCCCTTCCTGCACGCACCATTCAGTTGCCTCTTCAATCGCGGAGTTCAATCCGCTAGTTTTCTGGGCAAGGTACATAGCACCGAATTTGCCCACAACATCACTCACCCTTAAATCGTTACTCACCACAACGGTATCGTCAACAACCGAAGTCTGCAGCGCGCCTAAAACGTCCTCTAACATAGCCAACGTCAGCTGCCTACGCTCCTGCGGATTTAGAACAGACGAAAGACGCTTCTTTGAGGCACCCAAGCTTTTGACAGGTACAACCGCGTAAACAAACATATCCTAGCCGCCAGAAACCCACATCGAATATAACCACTGTGCTAGCAAATCTTGATTATCTTTGTAGCCTAAAAATATTTACATGGGAACAGGAGAAAAAACTAACTTTTGAAGCCCAACTATGCCGATGCAAAAGATTTTTTAACCTAAAACTTATCTTCCCTTTAACCTGAGATGAAATCTCCATGAAAATACTAAACGAATTTGTGCCAACACGCAAATTTCTAAAGCTTGCCGACGAAATTAAAGACCTCGTTGATGGATGGAACGTAACTGACAGCGCTGCCGGCTATCCAGCCCCCAGCGGCGTAGTTGTAAGCTGCATCCTAAAATACAAATACCCTGAAAAATACATCGTACCCATATTCATCCTACACTATAAAGGTCCAGTTGAAGTAGGAGGCTTAGCATTAGCAGCAGACGTCATAGGTCTAGACGGCCTAGCAGTAACCATGGGAGACAACCCCAAATACGGCGAAGCCATAAAAATGCTAAAATCCTCAGAAGAAGCCCGAGACTTTATTCGTAACACAGTAAAGACCAAGAACCTTAAGCTCGGCTGCTTACTAACAGCAAGACGCTCCGTAGAAGAAACTCTCGCCCGAGTAAGAGAGCCATGGGACTTTATTTACTTCATGAGACTAGAAGACAAATCCTTCCCAATCCTAGAACAAGTAGCAGCAGAATGCAAGAAACTAAACAAGCCAATCTACGCATACTTCCTAGTTGGAACAGCAAAAAACGCAGAAACAGTTAAAATGATCGGATGGCCAACCGCCGCAACCATGGATACAGTTGAAGAAAAAGCAGCTAAACTCAACGGACTCGTCGACGGCATCATCGCAACATGTGCAGGCGATGCTGAAGGCGACAAACTGATGCTACAGAAACTGCAAAAGTTCAGAAGCTAAAAACGTCACCACTAAAAAACTAGAGACACTTTAGCTGTTTCTCTCCATATAGGTTTCCAAGCAAATCTTTCTTCTATTTTTTCTCTTTATTGAAAAATCCTTTTCAGCTCAGATTTTTCCAGAAAAAATACGGGTAAAGCGAGATAACCTTAAGTTTTATTGTATAATTAGCCTTTAACTCAAACGTGAGAGGTATGTTGCGTGAACACGGTTAAAGTAATCGCTGTTGAGAATTTACCGTTAATAAAGAAAGGAGACAACATCGGTCAGCTTATCGTCGAAGCAGCAAAAAAACAGAATACACCTTTACAAGAGAAAGATGTAATTGTAGTTACCCATGTCGCCGTTTCGAAAGCTGAGGGAAACATAATCAATCTTGACGAAATCGTTCCATCTGAGCGGGCAAAGGAGATAGCACAACAAACAGGAAAAGACCCAGCTTTAGTAGAGGTTATTCTCAGGGAGACCAAAGATATAGTTCGAATTGGCCAAAACAGCATTATAACGGAAACCAAAAATGGAGTAATTTGCGCTAATGCTGGAGTAGATAGGTCTAATGTTTCAGGCGACAGAAATGTTGTTCCACTGCCAAAAAACCCAAACGTTTCCGCACAAAATATAAGACAACAAATTAAACGGTCAGCGGGCGCCAATGTTGCGGTAATCGTTTCTGATACGCATGGAAGACCTTTTCGCATGGGTGAAATAAACGTGGCAGTTGGTTTAGCTGGAATCAAGCCTATTAGAGACAGGCGAGGCGAAAAAGACCTCTTTGGATATGTTCTTCGAATAAAGCAGACAGCCGTCGCAGACGAATTAGCCTCAGCAGCGGAACTTGTGATTGGCCAAGCGAATGAGGGAATCCCAGCCGCCATTATCCGGGGGTACAATTATCAAACAAACGAAAATGCATCAGCAATTGAACTCTCGAGGCCAAAAGAAAAAGACCTCTTTAGATAAATCGATTCAATAAAGTTCAATAACCCAATCGTGTAAAATACAGGAAACCACGAGTTGAAAATGATGGAAGCTAAAACACCCAAGGAGTTTTTCGAAAAAACGCTACCCGCCAGATTCAAACCTGATAAAGCGAGAGGCATTGATGTTATAGCTCAACTAAACTTAAGCGGCCCAAACGGGGGCGACTGGGTAGTCATCATAAAAAATCAAGAATTGCAGGTCACAGAAGGAACCCATCCATCGCCCACATTGACACTAAAGATGACAGAAAATGATTTCCTGAACATAGTAAACGAAAAATTAAGCGCTGAGAAAGCTTTTTTCACAGGAAAAATCAATTTTGAAGGGAACATAAGTTTAGCATTAAAATTAAAGGATGCAGGCTTCCTTTAAGACTATTTCAAGCCAAGTTTATGGATAACTTCTAAAGGCAAGTCGTCCTCTCCGATTTTGAATGTCTGTGGCTCCCCAATTTTAACAATCGCCCGCAACTCCTCAGGATCAAGCTCTCGGATAAGCTGAGTTAATTCTTTTTTAGCTACCTCAAAATGGTTCTTGAAAGCAGCTTTGTTGTTATACAATACTCCAGCGAAAGCGCAGATTTCTGATTTTTTAAGAAACCACTCAACCTTTTTAGCAGAAAAGTTAACGTCGAATGTTATTGGTCCAGCCTGGCACGTTTCAGGCTTAACAGGGTGCACCAAACATTTTCCCGTTTCCTTACAGAAAAGCCCGCAGAAAACAAGATCATCAACGACTGGATAAGAATAATTCTCTTTAGCAAATGATTTTTCAATCGTTGTTTTCTGCTTTTCTAAGTATTCTTTTATGATTTTTTTTCGCTTTTCCGTTAGTGGTGGCTTTGCGTCTTGGCAGCAACTAACTTTGCATTGGCTACAAACATCAAACGAATAAGTTATTCCATTATTGCCTTCAAGCATTACGGCATTTCACCATTTTTTAGAAGTACGGTTCATTATCAGAGAGGCACTTAATAAGTATTGAATAAATGCTCATTATTGCTTCATGGAAATCGGTTTTCATTGCACGCCTCAAGACCCTGTCCCTTATGATTTCGGACAGGCTGCCCTCTTCTATCCGTTTCTTAATGATCCATAGGTACTTTTTCTCATCTTCACCAGCATGGTCAAAAGCCAAGTCAAGATAGCGTTGGCATACCTGCCTTGCTGTTTTGGCATTAGGATTTGAGACTTTAGCCTTTAACCCTTCTTTAATTATCACGTTGAAGTCTTTTACTAACAGGTCATGCGATAAAAGCTCATCTTTTGAAGCAATTAAACCTCTAAGAGCAGATCGTATGAAACAGCTCAACGCAACATCGGATTTAACACATTCTTGCTCATCCATCACTCGGATTTCAAGAGCTGAGCGATCAAACCTGAAAATTACGCCTCTCGAATTAACCCATTCCCGAAATAGCAACGTTTTTCCAGCGCCAGCTTTAGCCAAATCCTCGGAATACCGCCCGATGACATCACGTTTGTACTGGCTAAATGAGGAAGCGTATTCTGGGATGACTTCACCAGTTATAGATTGAATTTCCTTCTGGTTTATCTTGTAGAATTGCAGTCGGTTGTCAGTGTCTAAACCGTTTTTGCCCTCGTAGATTGGCGAGGAAGCAGCGACTGCTGGAAGATAAGCGCATAGATTACCAAGCAAATTATGCATTAGGATGCCGTCAGCTTCTTTTTGGTATGGGAGATTTAGGTGGAAGCTTTGAATGTTTAGCCAGCCATGCTGGTTTAGGTTGAAGATTTTGCCATATTCTTGATAGATTTTTCTGTGATAGTGAGGCCAAATGGCAGTGTCTTTTAATTTAAGCAGAGGATGCATTCCTGTTCCAAGAAGCAGGGCACCATGATTCCGTACGATGTGGTTCAGCGTTGAGACTGCGTTCTGCATTGTTTCTTCAAATTGTGTGGGCGATTTGAAGGGAGAGCTGGCTTTTACTTCCATTACATGCAGCTGCATCTCTTTCCCAAACGTGAAAGATGGCAGCTCAACGAAGTTGATTATTTTTCCGCAGTAATCTTTTATGACCTTGTCCGCGACGGGTAGGACTTTTAAGTCTTGGTTTACAAGTAAAAACTCATGTTCTGGTCCAAGGACTTCAAGTGGTTTATACGTACGCCTACGCCTCTAATTCTTTAGCGTTAATTTGGATGCGAATATGATCACAGTTAATTTTAAATATAACTGCACGAATATCGCCTTTCAATTAACCTGGTGTCTCATGACCGTGTTGGTCGTCTCAAACATCGACCTAACCGCTAATATGCGAGTAATGAAGCCCGCGACGTTTCTAGATTCCACAATCAAAGAACCCACACTCAACATTAACAACGAATACCGATACCTCAAAACTGGCTATTACGTATCAATGCATGCTGAAATTCTCGGCAACCGCGTTATCCCATCATGTGAAAACATAATTGACTCCAGCAGAATTCCAATTCTTCTTCTTAGAGCATCCAAAGCCGGAGTTCCCACCTTACCTTTCGTCGTCACAGACTCCGTCAAAAAAATAACCACCCAACTCGGCTTCCCAGTAATTCTCTTCGCGGTAAATCCTTTCATTTACGACGGCTACAAAATCGCCAACAATATAAGTGCACTCTATCGCGCTATGAAAAGCCTCGGTATGAACTATAAATTCGCCATTTGCGCTCAACCCATCAAAGGTGAACTCTTAACCATCAAAGCCTTCTTCGGCAAAATCGCGAACCAAGAGCCGCAGACGCAAGAAATCGCCCAAAAAGTTTACGAAACCTTCAAAATTCCCCTCTGCAAACTCCACATTCAAAAAACACCAGACAAAGCTTACCTTTGCGGATTGCAACCCGTAAGCAAAGAAGAGCTTTCCGAACAAGATTTACAAACACTTTCCAAAGAGGTCTCGCTCATTTCAGAGCAGGGTGAACCCTTCGGTGTCTAAACTCGCCTGTTTTGTTGAAAAATATAATTTTTCTGATCCAAGAGAAGAAGCCGCACTTCAAAACTTCAAGTCTACCGCAGAAAAACAAGGCAAGGAATTTCATTTCCTTTTCCGCGAAGACATCTCAGATGTCCCAAAATATGATGCGGTCTTCATAAGAGCAACAACAGACCCCCTGAACGCTGCGTACGTAGTTTCCAAAACGGCCTGGGAACTCGGCTTGAAGGTTATTGATGACCCTGAATCTATAACCATATGCGGCAATAAAATTCACCAGTATGCTTTGTTCGAGAAATTTAATGTTCCACATATACCCACGATATTCCTTAACAAAGATGAACTGCACCATAAAAAAATCAGCGACATATTCGACGAGTTCGGAAAACCTGTTGTCATAAAGGCCCCATATACGAGTTTCTCGCGTTATGTAGAGAAGGCTGCTTGTGAAACAAGCTTTAAAGACGTTGCTAAACGTTTCTTTAAGAAATCGGATGTTTTGGCGATTCAAAAGTTTACGCCAACAGCTTTTGATTGGAGAGTCGGCGTATTAAATAACGATGTATTGTATGTGTGCAAGTATTTGATTCCTAAAGGTAAATGGAAGCACGGTGCCAAACTCCGCGGCAAACCAACTGTGATTTGGGGGAGAACTGTGACTCTGAGGAAACAAGAAATGCCAGCTAGACTTAGGGAAGTGGCATTGAAGGCGTGCAGTGTTGTTGGGAAAGGGCTCTACGGCGTTGACATAAAAGAGGTTGACGGGAACTACGTTGTGGTTGAAGTTAACGATAATCCGAGCATTTACGCCGGCTACGAAGACTCAAGAGACAAAGACATTTACAAGAGAATCATCGCTTACCTGTCAGAATAGCCTCAATGCGCTTTCGACACCTATTTATTATAACACTTATTTTATCCAGTGCATAGGAGATTGTCTTCATGCCTAAAACGTCACACAAAGAAGCAGTGAAAGATTATCAATTTACCGAGCAGATGTCTGTAGATGAGCTTGTTAACCAAATGGATAAAGCATGGGGTTTCACCGCCGGCAAGCTTGCCACAGGCGTCAACATAATGGAATCCATGATTAACACAAAGGGCTGTGTTAAGTTCCTCTCATTTACCGCCGACATAGTTGCCACTGGCACGAGAGGTGTAATCAGAGAACTGGTGAAACGCAAGCTCGTTGACATTTTAATTACGACTTGTGGAACACTTGACCATGACGTGGCACGCTGCTGGAAAGACTACTATAAAGGCAGCTTCATAATGAACGATTCTAAGCTTCACCAAGAAGGCGTAAACCGCCTCGGAAACGTGCTTGTCCCAAATGACAGCTACGGCATAATTATTGAGCAGAAAATCCAAGCCTTACTGCAGGAGCTGTACAAGGAAGGCAAACGTGAGCTTTCAACGAGCGAACTTGCCCGCGAAATCGGCCTACGCTGTTGCAATGAAAGCTCGATTCTTTATTGGGCAGCCAAAAATAATATTCCAGTTTTTGTGCCAGGCATAACCGACGGGTCAGTAGGCTACCAACTATGGTTCTTCAGCCAAGACCACCATGACTTCAGGATTAACTTGCTTAAAGACGAAGGCGACCTCAACAACATCGTTTTTGACGCAAAGAAAAGCGGCGCCCTCATTGTCGGCGGAGGCATCTCCAAGCACCATACGATTTGGTGGAACCAATTCAAAGACGGTTTAGACTACGTCGTCTACATTACTACTGCAGACGAATGGGACGGGAGCCTCAGCGGCGCAAGACCCCGAGAAGCGGTTTCATGGGGAAAAATCAACGAGAAAGCAAGGCGCATAATGATTGAAGGCGACGCCACCGTAATCATGCCGATAATGACCAGTGCGCTCTTAACTAGGTTAAGCAAAAAGAAAAGCGCCCGATAGAGTGATTAACGCTGGGCTGATAACGCAGCCCAAAGAAAGCGCTACTCCAGAAGAGGCGGGAAATACTACAAACTTAGCCTTTTTTCTATTTTGCCACTTGAAAATGCTTTTTATTTGCATAACGATGATATGACATACAGACGGGCGAGATTGCAATTGGGTGAAAGAAGTCGACTTAAGTCGCTCGCTTCCGATAGAAAAGTTGAGGAATGATATGAAAGCCAAAGTTTGGAAGGTTTCAGGTTTCTTTTTCATTTTTATTTTTGCGTTGTCAGCGGCTAACGTTGTTCACGCCGTTGAAGTAACCGCCAAAATACCCGTTGGGACTCTCCCTTGGGGCATAGCTTATGATTCTGGCAGGGGCGAGATATTGGTAGCCAATCATGACTCTAACACGGTTTCGGTTATATCGGACAGCAACAATACCGTTGTTACAACCGTGCCCGTGGGAATCAAACCCGTCAGCTTAGCCTATGAT
>JBEKFM010000032.1:0-33143 GCA_050013315.1 Bathyarchaeia archaeon | reverse complement strand
TGGAAGATGTTTCGACTCACGCATTGGCGAGAATGGTAAACAAGTTTGTCTATCGCAAGAATCTAAACAGCACGCATTGGGTAACAGTGGAAAATAACGTGGTCAAAATCAACAGGTTCAAGCAGCAAAAGAAAGCTAAGAAAAACAGGCACCCGGTTACCGCATCAACGATCAAACACGGGTGGTAACAAAAAAAGACAACTAAAATGTTTCCTTATTTTCAGAAAGGGTTGTTAAGTTCCATGTACGGATTAATTCGTATTTGTGTGATAAGCTAAAACTCAAACCGAGAGCTAATCATCAATTAAAAAAACACTAGGTGCCGCATTGCACTCTGTGGGTAATGATATGCTACACTCTAAACGATTCAAATAGTTATTTAGTTATTCAAAAGAGATTCTGAAAATAGTTTATGTTCTTCATCAATTTCGTCTAGTATACTCCTAATTGTGTCTACAATCGGAGATGTTTTCTCCAGCTTTGAAGTCAATTCTATTTCTTCCTTCTGTTTTGTTTGGATCTCTTGTTCGATTTCTTTGCTTCTGTCAGGGTTAAGATTTTCTTCTTGAATAACTTGAGCCATAACCTGCTTTGTCTCTATTTCACAGCGTAATTCTTCAGCCTTTTGACGCAGTTCTCCGTCATATTTTTCAATTTCTTTGAACACATCTCGGAAACCGTTAGCGATCACGTATTTTTCATTTTCGAATTCAAGGCGTGCACGCACATAGTTTTCAATGTTATCGCCATCCGCGTACGCGCTAATTTTCTTATCCAGATTTTCTATGTAAGCATTAATTTCTTTGATTTTCTGAAAACCTTGTTCGACAGCAGCAAGTTTAGTGTCCAAGTTGCTTTCGTTATTGCCCATTTCTAATGCCAATTCTCATACCTCTTTAAGAGTTAGTTGTTTGCAACTCAATTTAAAGCATATTTCCACCTCACGAATATGTCGAAAAATGCGTGGAGCAGTAAGTCGTGCGCGCCTGCTCTTACTTTTTTGGCAAGGAAATACAACTACTCGCAGTTCAAATGATGGCTAAATATGATATTGGACTTTCAAAATACGATATTCCTTCGCTTAATGCCTAGTTCTTCCGTGAAAAACCTGATTTAAAGCTCACTTAAATAACTAAAAAGCCTAAACTGTCTAAGAATTACAATAAATTATAGGAGTCCAGCGAGCGCGCCCGCTAATGTTGAAGCTATAAAAAGCACAATAACGCCGATAACTAAGATTTTTTTAGTTGAAGACTTCATTTGAAACGGTATCGCCCCGAGGTCTCACACCAAGATATACTCCGCATTTGAATTTGGACTTTATGAATCCAGAATATTAATTTTTGGGTTTTAGGTTTTTATAAGAAAGTCTTGTAGCTACTGCAGTACAGTCACGAACCTTAAAGTTCCATTCAATCCATACTTAGCCGTCTATATCTATGCAAAAAAATAGAAGCAAAAAACCACAAAAATACAACTCGGAATACCCTGAAAAACAAAAAACGTCTTCAGGAGCTTATGTTGACCATATCTAAAAAACATTTAGAAGTGTTATCAAACCTTCTTAACAGCCAAGTTTCTTAAAAACAATTTTTCCAAAACGTTTACTGATTAACTCATGACCAACTAATAACTTATTTACCCTGTTAATGTTTATCACTTAATCTGCTGTACGCTATATTTCGGTCATTTATTTGCGTATGTAGTAAGTTACATTCTGTTGAAGTATTCCATTGGGGCATACCAGTAGATTGTGAACGCTTTTTTGCATCCTGGATTTTTACAGGCAATTTTTTGTTCGAGGACGTCACCGTAAGAACTGCTCATGAGAGGTTTTTCAAGTGAAAATTCAGAATGCCATCTGTCACTTTCAGGTGGTTGAGGTACAAATGTGTAGCTGCAATAAGGGCATTTGAGGACGAACTGAGATTCAGTCATAATTTCTCCTCACAGTAGTATTGTGTTATTCTGAGGTAAAAACTTGGCGATTTTAATTGATGCTTACATGGTTGTCCAATGGTTTTTGATGGAAAATAATGTAGAATTTTTGTGGCCGATTTGATCGCTGTTGTGATGGGCGAAGCTTGTCTCTTCGGTCAAGAGTTAGGTTAAGCCAATATCTATATAAGCGCGTAATCATATAATAGTTTATGTTGATAAGCTAATAAGCGAAAAGATAAATGAAAGTAGAAGCACAAACAGAAATAGAAATCGGCGTTCGGCCGCTCGCTTATTCGAAAGATGCTTTACACATGGAACCGTACAACAAAACTCCAAAAAAAAGTGATTGAATATGGGTCGAATTAGTGTGGATCTCCCGAATGATTTGGAAAAGCAGCTTAGATTTAAAACAGTCGAGAGGTTCGGCGGGAAAAAAGGCGACTTGTCCAAAGCTGTTGAAGATGCAGTAAGAATGTGGATCGACAAGAAAGAATAGAGCATCGAAAAAATTTTCTTCCGCGAGCTGGAATAAAACGGCAGCAATAACATAAAAGAAGATTGCGGCGATACAAAAATAGCTCAGGCAAAAGTTGATTCTCGTATTCTTAGTATTCTAATAAAAAAAATCAATCGAGGTGAAAAAAAATGACTGAAGAACAAAAAAAGGCGCCGGTAAAGGCGATTGCAAAAGCTAACGTCGCAGTAAAACCTGTAAAAAATTTTCTTGCTAAACGAATTCCTGCAAAGCTTCCAGTTAAGCGCATTCCTGCTAAACAAGTTCCTGCAGTTCATGTTCTGACGACCTTTGACGATTTGATGGAGGATTTTCGCAAAAATTTCATTGAAAGTATAGCTTTTCCATTTGAGTGGATAAGTCTTGAGCCTGTTGTTCCGGTTCGTGAGGCAACTGTAGATCTGGTTGATGAGGGAAACAAGTTTGTTGTACATGCTGAGATGCCTGGCGTATCTAAAGATAAAATTGACGTAGCCCTGACGAAGGATGGCATTGAAATCTCGGCTGAAACAGATGTTGAAACGGAAGATAAAGAGAAGAACTTTGTCGTCAGAGAACGTGTTTACTCGCATATTTACAAACAGTTGGCCTTCCCTGAAGAAGTAATTCCTGAAAAAGCTGAATCGACATTTAGGGACGGATTACTTGAAGTCTCTATCCCAAAGAAGACGATCGCACCCGCACCTAAAAAGCACAAAGTGGCAGTGAAATAGTTGGTATATTAGCATAGCATTTTTTATGCTCACTAACTATTTCCCGCAATATTTTTAAAAAATGGATATGCCACGATTTTGAATAAACTTTATGTAAAAAGTCTTGCCGAGTATTTGCGCTTCTCGAGGGTTGGTTTTTCGATCTTGTTGCCAAAATTAGCGATGACGAGAGCCTGCGTTTGCTTTTTCTATTTTGTTCGACTTAATTTGCTTGAGACAATTTGGTAAATAACAATGGCCGCGTAGAAGCCGTACGAAAGTATAAGTTTGGGGCGGTGAACGGCGTACTTAAGGTCGCTGACCATTAACTCGATATGTTTTCTGGTTGTCCACACTTCATCTGGCCGAAAATGGACGCAGTACGGTTCGTAGACGCCTAGGACCTTATAGCCTTTTTTTTCAATCCAATCTTTGATGTACCCGTCCTCGTAAGTATGTAGCTGAAAGGGGATTTTGATGTCTTCAACTGTCTTCCGCCGAATTAGCGTGTCGTGGGTTCCGCCTCTTTTTTCGAATATTTTTATTGTAACCCTTTCAAACAGATACAGCAGTTTTTTGCTTTCTCTTAGCACCGACCAAATTTCGATTCCCCAAATTGCACCCACATCGTCCTTTACTAGTTTTTCAGCCTCTGCAAACCAGTTTCTTGACAGAATAACGTCGCTGTCAACAAAAATGAACCAGTCACTTTTTACCATCTGAATTGCTTTCTGCCTAGCGGTGGCTCTGGTTCCTTTTTCTTGAACAAAAGTAACGTTCCCGTATTTTTCTTGGAACTCCTTCACTATTTCTGCGGTAGAGTCAGTTGAGTGGCCATCAATAATAATCAGGTTGTTAACTGGTACATTCCTGTAAACAGAATTAATGCATTCCCTCAGCATCCGTCCGCTGTTCATGGTGAGAATGGCAACGTCTACGGGCTCCATTATTATCAGCCTATTTTTTTAGTTGATGATATTTTGTTTTTGGTTGAATAGAAAGTGGTTGGTTGCTTATTGTTGCCATTCTTTTTTTGGCTGAATTGGTAACGGATGAGTTTTTCAATGTATTGTCCTCGTTGGGGAAAAGTGTTTTAATAGCCCATTAGGCCGCAGCATCGAGAGCATATTGGAAAAACTCCATTTTCACAGCTTTTTAGGGCTTGTCTGAATTTGCGATGTTTTTCGTTATTATATATTTCTGAGATACTTGATTCCATAATGTTTCCTGTAACGAAGTCTGGAAAGTCTCTACATGTGACGGTGTCTCCGTTCGGCATTACGTCTAACTGGAACCAGGGTGAAATACATTTTTTGTATCCGAAGAAGTTTTCAGGTTCAGTATAGTATGTTCGGATCTCCTCTGGTTTGAGGTCGGGTACAAACAGAATTGGTATTTTGGATTTTCTAGATTTTATTTCTTGCACTTGTTCAGTAATCTTATCTATGTTCAATTGTGTCGTGTCGCGGACGTAACCTTTCCATGCGAAAGGTGTTATGCCTAGCTTTTCATTTGCTATTTTTGTGTGTTTTTGCCCTATCCATTCTCGAGTGAACCATGAGTAGTAGATTGTCATGCCCTCAGGACCTATTTTTTCTGCTTCTTTCACGGTGTCAATTAATGAGGATTCGTTGTTTTTGGAGATTGTTGTGATAATGAAAATGGCAGGTTTTGACTTTTTTTTCTCTTTCTTTAATTTCTGGATCGCTGAAATTCCTTTGATTGCTGTATCTAATGCGCCTGGAACGCCTCGGCATTTGTCGTGAATTTCTCTTGGGCCATCGAAGGAAACACAGATCATATCCCATCCGTTTTCAACTATGGCTTCAGCATTTTTTTCTAAACCAACCCCGTTTGTCACTACTTGAACCGTCAGTGCCTTTTGTTTCATGTAGTTAACTAAGGGGACCAGTGGTTGATAGAGAAAAGGTTCTCCCCCCGTTATGTAAACATGAACTTTTTTTGGGGCAACTTCGTCTATTACTTTTTTATACATTTCAACTGGGACTTCTCCGGTAACTTTTGGCGTATCTTCTCTTGCGTTGTACCCGCTTTGTCCCCATTGTGCACAGATTGCGCATCTGTGATTACAGCGATGCGTAATTCTAAGGCTCAGCAACCAAAGGGCAGAGCTGCTTCCGTCTCCATTTCGGTAATCTAATTTTGATTTAACAAACTCTCTATATGAACCTCTAATAAAGCTCTTTAAGAGGTCAGGGTTTCTGCACACCGGAGTAAAGAACTGTGTCGGAATCCGTCTCATGAATACTACTCTATTGCTCTATGCCTTAGGATGGGGTATAATTTAAATTTGACTCATTGACATCAGCTTTGGAACCGTTCAGACACCAAACCAATGGTGGACAGGGTCTTTCAGATCAATGTTTGAATTGATTCTTATCAAAATCAGTTTATGCGGAAGAAGAAAAAACTGCTCCTGCAAATGTAATTCTTTTTTCTTTCAGCCTCCACATCATGAAAGGCTTGTCGTTAACTTCTTCAGGGTTAATTGCTGATTAGGCACGTTGATTTCGAAAGTTTCTGTCTAGAAGTGACTAAACATACAAAACTTCTGGTCACCCTTCATTTGGGCATTACCTTAAACGCTTTGTATCCGTTTAAGATTAGCTCCAAAGTCAGAAGCAACAATATTAAATCTATTTCTACTTTTGTTCTGATGGTTAAACAAATGCACAGTTACTTGTCGATTTTTTGATAGCGATTTGAACAATTGTGACGTTTAGTTGTCTTGTTTGGGTGACTTGCAAAGTTTTATTAGCATTTAGCGATAAATATAATTTTGTGGTTTTTATGTCAAACGACGAAGAGATGCTTGAAGAACTGAAAAAGATACGCGAATTGCTAGAAAAACCTCCGGTGCCTGCACCGCCAAAAGGACTCTGGAACGAATTCAAAGACTTCCTTTCAAGTTACAAGGTTCTTGGTTTAGCTGTTGCGTTCGTTTTAGGTTTGTATCTTGGTGCTGTGGTTAAGGCGCTTGTCGCAGACTTCATTATTCCGCTCTTAGGCTTAGCCATACCCGGCATGTCAAACTTAGCTACCTATGCAGTTCCGGTTTTGAAACAGACATTTGGTATCGGTGACTTTTTAATAGCTCTAATCACCTTCATTTTTGTGGCACTTATCGTGTTCCTCATAGTGAAGGTAGCCAAAAGATGGAAAATAGATTAAACCTTCCCTCTTTTTTTCTTTTTGCAATCTTTCCTATCTGAAGATCTATCCCACAATTGTAGCTTTCATAATCAGACCGTAACCTATTTTTATCGCAGCTATTTAACCGAAAAGAATAATGCGTTAAAACAATCTAGCAAGCTTTTTCTATGAAATGTTTGAAAGTTGCAATGGCTCTTAAAATAGAATTAGTGTCCGTTGTTTATGTTGAAAGCCGCAATAATCAAAAGATAGAAAAACAGAGACCGCCTAATTATTTCTTAGTGCGGTGATTGAGTTTGGCGTTGGATTGTTTTTTTCCTGGGAAATCAATTTTGATAGACGCTTCGGGATGGGGTGATCTCTTATTGGGTGTTGTGGTCGGTGCGCTCAAGCCTCCGCATCCCATGGTGATGGAGCGCAGAATTCCCACGTCTTCTTTTCAGCCGCCGAACTTCAGGAACAAGAAATATTTAGATGACGCGGTGAAGATCGCCAATGAGATTGTTACAGTTATGCAACCTGACGCGGAAACTTGTTTTAAGGTTTGTTCAGAATATGTTCTGTCCAATGTAGGCGCGTACTTGTTAAGCCGTGGGTTCAAGGTTCAAAATGTCGAATCTACGGGTGAACTTAAGCAGTTGGTTGAAAGAGGCTACATTAGATGGTGTGTCGAAAAAGGTGTACCTGAGGAAATGCTCAAAGACAAAAGGCGCTTCCACACGTTTCTCGAGTGGGTTGCTGAAAAGCCTCACTTGAGAGAAAGTCTTGTAAAGACTGGTTGGGCAAGCTGGGAAAACAGATGGCGAGAAGAAATTTTCAAAAAGACCTTGAAACCTACATGAATAAACATTTATTCACTTTCTTAATGTAAGCAATTTTTTGTCAGGGTGTTCATTTGTCGTACCAATAAATCGAAAATTTTGATGCGCATGCTGGGTTTTTGCATTCAAGAGCTTGCTCAATAACATTGGATATGCCTTCGTCTTTTCCAGGTTTATCTGTGGACCAAAACGGGTGACTGCTATCTGGTCTAGTGACCTGAATCTGGCTCTTGCATATTGGACAACAAACAATTACTTTTCCCATGCACATAGAATTATTCTCCAAGACAACTGGCAAGATTCTAAAATATATCCTTTCGCAAAATGGTTCAACAAGAATAATTTCGGTGAGAGATCGATGGAGTTATTTTTTTGGAGGAATGATTTGAATTCAAAAAGAATCAATTTTTATATGGCTTAACTTTTTGTGAATTAATGAAAATGAGCTTGCTTTAGTTAAGGTTGTTAAAAAGAACAGGTTGGGTCTGAGCCTTAAACATGTTCGCGGCCCATTGAGGTGATGTTTTAGTCGCTGCATGGTCTTTCACCGTTTTGACCACACCGCTCATCTCCTCATTGCAGCATATTGATGTCCAGCCCATCGAAGCCTGGTCTTTGTTGCGTATCAATTTTCCGCTGTTTTGATTGACACGCTCCTTGCCTCAATGCATCGCGTCTAAAGCTTGCTCCCCAGCCTGCAACTAATACGATAAGCGTAGGTTTGATTTAACTTGTCTTGGACAAGATTGCGGCAATAGATCCATTTGTTTTGCGGATAAAGACCTTATTTCTTTCTAAATTCGGTTTCATCAGCCGAAACTACCTATGAGAGTTGGAAGAGCCCGATTTCATTTTTGACATAAACTACGCAATTTGACATGAACAACGCAATTTTTCCCGAAATTGACGGCAGCATGGTTGGTCCAAAAAGGAACGACGTTTGTTAAAACAAAATTTAGCCAAAAGAAGTAGAGGTTATGCGAAAATAGTGGTCTTTGGTTGACAAACTATTTATGGTACATTTGTTACACTAATTGAAACTTTAGAGAAAACATGGTTGATTACAAGTGGGTTGCGCTTTCGAATACTACGCTTGGCACTTTGATGGCTTCAATTGATAGCACTATCGTATTGATTGCGCTTCCTGCTATTTTTCGTGGGATTAACATTAATCCTTTTACGTCTTTTCAGTATATGTTGTGGATACTGTTTGGGTATAGCATTGTTACCGCTACTTTGCTTGTTACTTTTGGTAGACTTTCAGATATGTTTGGGCGGGTGAGGCTCTATAATCTTGGATTTGCTATATTCACAGTTGGCTCGATTCTGCTTTCAATAACTCCAAGTCAGGGCGATGCGGGGGCTATTGAGATAATTGTTTTTAGAATAGTTCAAGGAATTGGGGGTGCTTTCTTGTTCGCAAACAGTGCTGCAATAATAACTGATGCATTTCCAAGTAATGAACGGGGAAAAGCGCTTGGAATAAACCAGATATCTTTCCTTGCCGGTTCTATAATTGGTCTGGTTTTGGGGGGAATTTTGGCGATTTATGATTGGAGGCTTGTGTTTTTGGTAAGTGTGCCAGTCGGGGTGATAGGCACGATTTGGTCGTATTTGAAGCTGAAGGAGCGCGGCACTATTAGAAGAAACCAGAAATTGGATGTTTGGGGGAACATTGCCTTTGGCGGGGGCTTAACATTAGTTCTTGCAGGTGTTATTTACGGTTTGATTCCGTATGGAAACTCGGCTATGGGTTGGGGTAATCCCTGGGTTATTGCTTCTCTCGTCGGCGGGGTGGGTCTTCTTGTTGCTTTTCCGTTTATTGAAAATCATGTTGCTGAGCCGATGTTTAGGCTTGAGTTGTTTAAGATAAAAGCATTTAGTGCGGGAAATCTTGCTTCGCTTTTCAGTTCCATGTCAAGGGGCGGGGTTTTGATTATGCTCATTATATTGCTTCAAGGAATATGGCTTCCTCTGCATGGGTACAGCTTTGACTCCACACCATTCTGGGCTGGCATTTTCATGATACCCATGTCTATAGGTTTTGTTTTAACTGGACCGATCAGTGGCTGGCTATCCGACAAGCATGGCGCAAGATTACTTGCTACTTTGGGTATGGTGATTTCCGCAGTTGCTTTTGCAGGGTTTGTGTTGCTTCCAGTCAATTTCATTTACTTGACTTTCGCAGCTGTGCTCTTCCTAATGGGAATTGGAGGTGGTGTCTTTGCTTCTCCCAACATGGCATCTATAATGAATTCAGTTCCCGCAGAGCACAGAGGTGCAGCATCTGGAATGCGTGCAACAATACAGAACAGTGCGATGACGATAAGCCAAGCTGTCTTTTTCACTATAATCATAGTGTCGCTTAGCGCAAGTCTTCCGGGGGCATTATCAACTGCAGTTACGAATGCCGGTGCGCCCCTGCAGCTTGCAAAGGTCTTCAGCACTACGCCAGCTTCGGGGGCTCTCTTCGCCTCATTTCTGGGCTACAACCCAGTCGGAACGATACTTCAGACCCTTCCCACATCGTTAGTAAGCTCAATACCAAAGGCAACGATTGATTTTCTAACGGGATCAACCTTCTTCCCGAATGCAATTTCAGCCCCGTTCATGACAGCACTGAGAGAAGCGTTCATCATCGGCGCAGCAATGTGCGTTATAGCGGCAGTTTGCTCAGCTCTAAGAGGCGGAAAATACGTATACGAACGAAAAAAACCCACGGAAAAAACCTAAAAGCTTACACACTCAAAATTTTTGTTCAAGAGAACTGCATGCAAACAAAAGAAAGTGATGAATACCTTGTCCTTGGGTTTAACCGGAATCATAAAATTTGATTACAAAAATCTTATTTAGTCGCATTTTTCTTAAGAAAGATTATGCCGACAGTCAAAGATATAATGACGAAGAATGTTGTTTCAATCGGTGTTAATAATAGCGTTTTTGAAGCAGCGGAGCTTATGAGTTCTGACCGAGTGGGTTGCTTGGTGATCATGGACGGCGAAGTGCCTATTGGGATAGTTACGGAGAGGGATATTGTTAGAAGGGTTGTGGCGAAAAAATTGCCTTTGGGCACCAAGGTCTCGGAGGTTATGTCTAAGTCTCTTATTACTGTTGATCCTGATGCTTCGCTTAAGGAGGCGGCTAGGCTAATGTCAACTAACAAGATTAGGAGGCTTCCAGTATTGAAACAGAACAGATTAGTTGGGATAGTTGTCGCTGCCGATTTTGTGCGTAACCTTGGAAAAAAGTCGATCTCAGAAGAAATACTGGAGGCCATGGGCCGCTACCCTGCCACTTTTCCATAAAGATGGCGCAGTCTTCAGAGTTTGAGTACAAGAAGTGCTTTAGAGCAAGCCTTTAAAAACTATAGTGCCGTTTGTTGGACCCCTCAAACGACATATTTCTTGAAAGCCAACTTATGCCAAAGAGAAAGGCTAAGGAAATGGCGCATGGCTTTCCAAATTAGTTTGTAGGGTATTTGATGTTTTTGGCTTTGCATTGATCATGAGTGTTAACGGTTGCTTGAGCTGTTTGAAGCAAGATTGCAATTGAACTTCTCATTTTCGTCATTCGCTGCAGTTAAATTTATCAATGGCGAGCCCCATTAATTTATTGATCAACGATGAAAGCATACATGACATTATCCTGCAAAATAGGCGCTTTTAACACAGTCTTGGGCGAGCTACTGAAAATGAACCTTTCCAAGAAAGATGTTTTCTTGCTTTTTGGCCCCGTTGACATTCTCGTCCAATTCCGCGAATTAAAAGATCTTGACGAATTCATCAATAAATGGTTCAATCCTATTAGAACAATAACTCCCCAAGAACCAATGATTGAGAAAACTCAAACGCTCATAGTTATATCAGAAGGCAAGTCATTCACTGAGGAGCCATATGCATTTCTGTTCCTAAATACGCAACCTAGAAATCTCGAGCAGGTCCAACAAGGGCTTCAAAATATTCCCAAGGTTTTGTCGGCTGACACAGTCTTTGGACCCTACGATGTAATATGCGCCGTTAAGGCAAGCGACAAGGAAGATCTAAAACGACTTGTTTCTCAAATACAGGAAGAAGTTCCACATATTCAGGGAACTGTAACTGCAATTGTAGCTTCGCTTTACTGAAAGCGCCACAAGTCCTAGCGCGTACTCTATTTCTTTGAATCGCGTTCATATTAATTTGTCAGAATTTGTTGTTGTTTTTTCGTCAGGCAACTTTAAGTTGTGCATTTTGGACCTTTGTGAGGGCTCAATACTAGTGAGGTTATTGTGCTCTTCACGCCTTTGATCTTCATGATTCTGTTTTTCAGGATATCGCTTAATTCGTCTATATCCGACGCCGACACAAGCGTAACGATGTCAAATTCGCCTGTTACTTCGTAGAGTTCCTCCACTGCTTCTATTTTGGAAAGGGCTTGAACTACGTCGTCAATGAAGGGCGCCTCCGCGAAAATGTTTACAAATGCATGCATTTCATGCATTTATTTCACCGGCAACCTGTCATAGTTTCTTCAATTTTCCAGTAGTCAAGGTGAGTATTGTACTTTTCTATGCGTTTCTTTGGTGTTTTTTTGAGGGAAGTCAGGTATAACATTTTTGGATTCTGATTCAGTATTGTGAGGTTACAAAACTTTTATACGATAGTTTATAGACTTTGTAAAATGATGCCAACTGTAAGAGATTTTATGACACCGAATGTCATCACAATTGACGTTCAGGGGACCGTGCTCGAGGCTGCAAAATTGATGCACCAACAAGATGTAGGCGATCTTGTGGTAATGGATGGCATTGTGGCTAAGGGCATTGTTACTGAAAGGGACTTAGTTAGAAGGGTAATGGCGCAGAAAAAATCGTTTGATACTAAAGTCTCTGAGATAATGTCAGATCCGCTTATAACAATCGATGAGGAATGCTCACTTAGAGATGCTGCGAGGAAAATGGTCAAGTTCAAAATTAGGCGACTTCCCGTTACCACGAAGAAAAACGTGTTGGTTGGAATAATAGCCACTTCTGATTTTGCCCGACACCTCAGCAAGAAATCCTTCAGTGAAGTTATGCTTGCTGCTATGAGCCGATATCCCTTAGCTGACGCCAAACGATGAGCACTGCTGTGTCCCTAAATCGAAAAGCGCGTATTTTGCGTGTGTGATCAAATTCTAATTTTGTTTCGTCGCAAGTTTTATGTTTCCCACATTGTGACTTTTTTGTCGGAAAGAAATGAGCATTGAAGAACTAACTGTTGACCGCAAAGGGCGCATTCAAAAATACTTTTAAGAGAAGAAGAAGCCCGAAAAAAGCACTCTTCTTCTTCTGCTTTGACGTTGCTAAAGCTGTCCAAATCAAATGTATTAGGAAAGTTTGAGATGCTTTCGTGCCAACATTTTTAATAGAATTTAGCGGTAAACAAGTGTGAGAGAAGTTGTTATGTGGGTTGAACTTGCTGATGAAGCCGTGGTAAAAAGAACTGTGGAGGCGCTTAAAGATAGAGGCGTTCATGTTGAGTTTTTGAACAATAGGGAAGAAGCTCTGAAAAGGTTGATTAATTTTGTTCCTCCAGGAGTTGACGTAATGACTGGCAGTTCCACGACTCTGAGTGAAATTGGTTTTGTTGATCTTTTGAAATCGGGTAAGCATCAATGGAGCAACCTCAAAGATAGGATACTTTCAGAGAAGGATCCTCAGAAGCAAGCTGAATTGCGCAAGAGGAGCGTTACTGCTGATTATTTTTTGGGAAGTGTTCAGGCCGTTTCGCAGTCAGGAGAAGTAATTATTGCAAGCCTTACGGGCAGTCAATTGTCTGCCTATGCTTATTCGTCAAGTAATGTGGTTTGGGTTGTCGGTACGCAGAAAATCGTTCTTAATTTGGAGGAAGGTATGAGGCGAGTGCGCGAGTATTGTTTACCGCTTGAAGACAAAAGAATGAAACAGGCTGGCTTCAAAGGCAGCGTCATAGGCAAGTTACTGATAATTGAAAGAGAAATTCTGCCTTTTCGGACCATTACTCTAATGTTTGTGAATGAAAAACTGGGTTTCTAAAGGATTTCAGTTTTGTTTTTCTACGCTTTCGTTTAGTAGGAGTATTTCATCCTCTTTGTTTTTTTGGTTTTGTGGTGTTTCGGCGACATAGTAATTCATGCCCAACGAGATTTAGGCGTCGCAAATTCTTAAATGTAATTAGGTCCATTAAATCTAAAGCATGAGCATTGTTTATGTGTTGGCTCAGGCGACTCAACAGGCCTCAAGTGGGGAATCTCTTGCTAGTTGGATTTCGGCAATAGGGACTTTGCTTGCTGTGATTGCTGCTGTTATTCTTTCAGTTGCTCCTCAAATTGCGAGGTATTTGACGAGGCCAATATTCAAGGTGGATTTCAAGAATGAAGAACCTTATTGCAGAAATATGCCGGAAGGCTACTGGATTCGACTTAGAGTGGTCAATTCGGGGAAGTCTGTGGCTAAAGATTGTGAGGGAAAAATGGTGAGAATAATAGACGCTGTAACCAAACAAGAAAGAAAGGACTTTGATCCAATTGTTTTACGCTGGGTTGGTTCGACGGTTGACAAACCGATTGATATTAACAGAAATGAAGATGAATACCTAGACGTGGTTCAGACAAACGTGCTTAACGAAAAAAACTTCCTCATTAGGGCTGCAGGTGTTGAGAAGGATTCTATAGGCATTAATCTGCGTCCACCTAGAAGAGACTACTTTCTTCACGTGGAGCTGTACGGAGCTAATGTGGAACCAAAATTCGTGGAAGTTGAACTTAGGAACGCCAAGGAAGATGATAAGATCAGGGCAACCATAAGAGAAATATCATCAATTAAGAAATAAGCGGAGAAAAAATGAGTTTTGAGACTCTTCCAAAGAGACATTTTCAGATGTTTCCTTGTTTGCAATTTAGATTTAGTTTCTTCGATGAATTCTTGTCAGGAAGATCCGAACTTTTCCTTGGTTAACGTTAGTTCATTTTCCAAGTACTTTTGATTGTAGAGTTTTCGGATTTTTAGGATTTTTTCTGAACCTTTTGTGGTTTCTTTTTCGTAGATTCTGATTTCTCCGTCGAATAGACCTATGGCTGCTTGGGTTTCTTCTGGTGGATGCATGTTAGGGTCGATAATTGCCAGCGTTGTGAAGCCTTTTGACTTTAGATTCGGCAACAGACCGCTTAACCATTTTCTTGTTGCTATCGCGTGATGTTGCAGTAGAACATCGGATAGTATTTCGATACAGGCTCTCTTTGGACCACGCTTCGCAGGATCAAGCGCACGGAAGTATTTGGTAAGGGCAATGTCAATATCTGTTAGGCTGTCAACCCCCTTGAGCTTGTAGATGTTTGGAAGATCTCCTTCCATGGCTTCGGCTTGAGGATTACATATGAAGAGGGAAAAGTTTGACTGATGCTTTTCAGCTAAATCTTTTGCGTTCTCAGTTTTAGCCGTGAGGAAGAAGGTTGTTTCACCTGCTTCAGCGCCAGCTTCCAAAAAGCGTTTGATGAGGAGTTCTCTTTCGTCGCAGGAAGGCGAAGCCAGAATCACCATGTAGTTTTCGGGTATTCCCCCTTGCAGTAGGTCGTCGAGTTCATCGAAGCCGCTTGAGATTCGTCCCTCAACAATGTGCCCCGAAGGCTGGGCTGGCTTAACCGTAGCAACAACGGGGTTAAGTTTGCATGTTTTGGTTTCTCCTAAATCGTTTACATATGTTGCGTTGGGATTCAAGTTGAAAACGCCTGGTTTCGTGGCTTGCAGAGTCAGCTTGAGGGTTTTGACCTCGAAAGGCCCAATCCTGCTCTCTTTAAATTCGAAGAGACCGTCCTTTAAAACGCAATCCGCGGGAAAATCAACGATTTTAAGTCCAGGAATTAACAGGTTTTCAACTTTAACTATCGAACCCGGAAGTGTTGAAACGTTAATCAGATCAAGCCGCATCTCAAACGTCTGGTTAACTTCAGGATGTGTAAAAGTCATCAAACTTGCGTGAACGTCAACGTGGCTAAACCTTTTCCGAGTTGTTTCAATGAGTTGCTGCGTTTGTTTGAGTTGTGTTTCGGCTTCTTCTACTCTTCCCTGTTTGCTTAAAGCCCAAGCGTAAGCTCGTCTGGTCAGCAACTCCATAAGAGGGTTTGGCATGTTGATCTTGATGAATTCAAAGTAATCCTTAAACAGTCGATTAGATTCTTCGAATTGGCTCTTCCCAGCAGAGTATACTGGCTTGGCAAGACCCAACCAGAGCTTTGTAGTTCCGTCTAAGAAGACCTCTTGAGGAAGGCTCATGAGTTTTCCAAAGTACTCTTCCGCATGAACCATGTCTCCAGCAAGAGTATATTGTAAAATAAGCGTGTCATAGATCCAGCCCAGAAACAAATATGAATCTGTCTTCTCAGAATACTCGAGAGCCTTCAAAGTCTTAGAAATAGCTTCTGCGATATCCTCGGGTGGAAGGCTCATGCCCCATGATACATATGTCGCAATCAGGATGACATAAGCGCCCATCTTCAACTGCTCGTTAAATTCGATAACTTTCGCGTACAAGCTATATGCTTCTTTGTTGAGCGTACAAATGTCGAAGTCATAGCCCATATAATGGAAAGCTTCTATTTGGGAACGAAAATCCCCAAGTTCATTGTACAGTGCAAGGGCTCTTAATGCAGATGCGATTCCTTTTTCCAATTGACCTTGCGTAGAGGCTACAAAACTGCCAAAAAGCAAGCTCCGAGCCGCGTCTGGAAGAGAATATTCTTCTTCAAAAATCCTTAACGCTTTTTCCTCGAACTCCAAAGCAGCGACATGTTGACCTTGAAGCCCAAGGATTGTAGCTTTTTGATCGAGAACCCTTGCACTCTCCAATCGATCAGCGGCAGCGTTCTCTTCTGCCTTCTGAGTAAGTGCTATCAACTTTTGTAAATCGCCTTTATAAAAAGCAGCGAACATTGCTTTCCGAAGTGCGCGCAATCTCGCTACATCCATTGTGATGCCAGCAAGTTGCTCGAATACTTCCGCTGCTTGGTTGAAATTGTTGTTGGCGGAGTATGCATCACCCAGTCCCTCAAGAGCAATAGCCTTTTCGTCGAAACGTTCCAGATTGTCTCCAATTGTTTCCAGCACGTACGAGAAGTGTTTGATGGCTTCCTGGTTGCTCCACCTTGCCACCGCATCTTGACCAGCCGCCAAGGCGTACTTCACAGCCTTTTCCTTGTTTCCTGCCTGAGCATAATGATACGCTAAGTCGCTGAACGGCACCTTGTTTTTCTTGGATGCGCTTTCCATTTGCTCCGCAATCCTATCGTGGTAACCCTTCTTCAAAGCTAGAGGAATCTCTTCGTAAATTGCGTCCCGGGATTTTGCATGGTCAAACCTGAAAGAACCTTCCATGCAAAGAATAAGCGCTGTAGATTGGGCGATGGCATTCAGGGTTTCAAGAACCTCTAAACTGTCTTGACCGAGCACCGCTCCGAGCAATTCAACGTCAAACTTTTCCCCGATAACTGAAGCAGCGTCAAGCACCCTTCGCTGGTTTCGCATGAGTGTGCTTAGTCTTTGCAGGATTATGTCTTTGATTTTGGCGGGTATTCCTAACTCGTTTATCGATAGGCGCCATTGGTTGTGTTCTTTAATCAAACTATCGCGTTCATGGAGCATTCGCAACGATTCCACGATATAGAGAGGATTTCCTTGGCTCTCTTTTGCAAGTTTTTCCGCAAGCTCTTGCTGAAGATTTCCGCCCAACATACTTCTAGCGATTGCTGAAACGCTGACTTGATCCAGGTTTGAGAGTTTGATTTCTTTGTAGAGATCTTCTCGTCTCATTTGACGGAGCGTTTCAACAAGCGGATGCGGATGCCCTTCTGCGTCAGTTGTAAGCGCTTCACTTCGAAAGGTAGCTAAAACAAGGATTCTCTTAGAGCTTATGGCACGCCCAATGTAATTCATCAGCGCGAGCGAAGCGGAATCAGCCCAGTGAACATCCTCCAAAAACAAGACTACAGGTTTCTCGTCCGAGATAGCTGACAGGGTCTGTGTGACTGCGACAAACGTTTGATCTTTCCACACTTGAGGTGCCAAAGCTTCATGTCTTTCAAGCTTCTCGGCTTGTGCTGGACCCATAAGCCAGCTTTTTATCTCTTGTTCCTCGTTTTGGATTTTGGATGGTTTGTTTTCTTGGTTGGTTTCTGTTGAGAAATATCCGGTGAAGGCTTCGAAAAAGGGGAAGTAGGGGACGGCGGCGTTGCTGAGGCAGGAACCGGTCAGCGTTGATAAGTCGTGTTTTTGTTTTGCGGTGTTTAGGAATTCTTTTATGAGTCTTGTTTTTCCGGTACCTGCTTCACCTGAGATAAAAACGGTTGTTCCTTTTCCTTCAACTGCTAAATTCAGGAGAGATTGTAGCTCTCCAAGTTCTCGTTCTCTTCCAGCCAGAATGGGTTCAGCTAAAACTCCAGAAGTCAAAATCATCAACAATCCGAGTTCTCACACGGGGCACCCAAATTCTCCCTGCTAATCTACCTTATAGGCTGGACTCCTCAAAAAGCTTTTCATAGATTCCCAAAACCCAAAGTCGGTGTTTAGAAAGTTGTGTGAACATAGTTTGACAAAAACTTACCGATGACTGTTGGTTTTTGTTGCTATGGTAATAGTTTTTCTTTAGTTATGGCTAGTTCATAATCCTGGTATCTTTGGTTAACGAGTTTTTTCACTTTTAGGAATTTTCCAAGACCCTTTGCGGTTTCTTTTTCGGTGATTACGATTTCTCCGTCGAAAAGGCTAATGATGGCTCGACTTTCTTCCGGTGGATGCATCTGCGGGTCTATTACAGCCAGTGTTGTGAAACCTTTTGACTTTAGATTCGGCAACAGACCGCTTAACCATTTTCTCGTTGCTACGGCGTGATGTTGCAGAAGAACATCGGACAGTATTTCGATGCATGCTCTTTTTGGACCAAGCTTAGCAGAGTCTAACGCGCGGAAGTATTTGGTAAGTGCAATATCAATATCTGTTAAGTTGTCGACTCCTTTAAGCTTGTAGACGTTTGGAAGATCTCCCTCTATGGCTTCGGCTTGAGGATTACATATGAAAAGAGAAAAGTTGGACTGAAACGCTTCAGCTAAGGCTCCTGCACTTCCAATTTCACACGTGAGGAAGAAGGTTGTTTCGCCGGTCTCTGCTCCTACCTTAAGAAACTTCTTGATGAGAAGCTCTCTTTCGTCGCTCGAAGGTGCAGTCAACATTACTGCGTAACGCTCCGGTATGCCTCCCAAGAGTAAAGCATCTAGGTCTGCAAGACCGCTGGAAACTCTGCCTGGAACCACTTCAAATTCAGGTCGGACTGGTTTCACCATTATGCTGACTGGCTTGGGCAGGCACGTTTTGGTCTCTCCTAAGTCATCGATGTACAGGATTTGTGGGTTCAAGGTGAAATCGCCAGCCTTAGTTGGCTGCACAGTAAAAGTTATCGATTGTTCTTGAAAAGAGTTGATTCTCTTTTTCTCCATATTAATGAAGCCGCTTTCCAGTTTAGCGTGAGGCTGTGTGTCAGTGACTTTGAAATCTGCGGAAAACAAGCCTTCAATTTTAACCAGCACACCTGGATTCTTGGCAACGTTGACTAAGTCTAGGCGCATGTTGAATTCTTTGCCTACTTCAACCTTCATTGGTGCTACAAGGTATCCTAGAATGTTAGAATGTACAAGTCGCTTTTCAAGTTCATCAGTGGTTTCTTTTGCCTCTTCGTACTGCCTTTTGGCATCTTCAAATCGTCCTTGTTGCAGAAGAGCCATTGAATAGCCTCGTCTCATTCCAGCCTCAACACCTGTTGCAGGGCTGCCCTTCCTGTAAGCTGCTATGACTCCTTCATAATACTCGTTCGCCTCTTGCCACTGGCCTTTGCAAGAAAAGAGGACGGCGTTGCTTAACATATACATTAAAGATGCAAACCCGAATCCTGCGAGACTTGTTTCATCGAATATTTTTTTCATTTTCCCGAAGTAGTTTTCCGCCTGCACAATTTGGCCCAAAAGCGCATAATCTCTCGCCAAATTTCCATAGCTGAGCGCTTGAAACTCGTAACTGTCTGTTTCTTCAGCGTTTTCTAAAGCTTTCAAGCTTTGAACGACCGCGTCTCCGAGCTCCCTTCTGAATTCGCTTGCACCAGAGATAAGGGGTGCCATGAAGGAATTAATCTTGGCTTCAGTTCCAAAGTCTTGCGTGGATTCAAACTGCAAACTTGAGAAGAGTTTGTCCTCTGCTTCAAGCTCAGTTGCCCATCCAGCCATCCAATAAACAATGGCTAGGTTCGAAGCTCGAGTCATTGGGTCACTTATCTTCTCCACCGTTTTGAGACTTTCCGTGACGACGTCCATAGCTTCTTTTTGAAGGTTACATTTTAAATAAACTATAAACGAGTTTAGAAAGGCCCAGTCTTGTTTGTCAAAGGCTCTTAAATACTCGCTAAGCGTGATTGAACGCAGCATAGCCGCGATAGATTTTTCCGGTTGCCCGAGGCTAGAACTGTTTTCAGGGTCCCTCTGCAGAATATAATCTAACGCCAGATTAGCAAGCGCATCAGTCATGTCTGAAAGCGAATACTCTTCTTCGAAAACCCGTAATGCCCCTTCCAGATCTTGCTTCCCTTCCGCAACATAAAAGCCTAACGATTCTATCATCCCCTTAACCGAGTTGAATCGAGCAATTTCCAGACGATCCACAGGCGGATTTTCAACTGGTTTCTTTACTATTTCCAACGCATGAGCGTAGTTTCCTTGAAAGAAAGCCGCTCGCGCTGCCGTTTTCTGGGCTCTCAGTTTTAGAAGACCAGAATTAGTGCCGCTACTTAGCTGTTCCAATACTTTCACGGCTTTCTTAAATTCGCCGTTGGCAAAAAGACCAACTCCAAGACCTTCCATGGCAATCGCCCTATCACCGAAGTACTCTTTGCTTTCTGCTGTAGCATCAAGTACGAACTTGAAGTGTTTAATCGCTGCCGTCCCGCAGAACAGGGCAAGCGCATCCTCACCAGCGGCTAACGAGTATTTCACTGCTTTTTCATTATTTCCAGCTTGAGAATAATGATAAGCAAGGTCACTCACCGGCGGCTTTTCACTGCCTTTCAAGTTAGTCTCCAACCTGTCCGCGATCCTGCTGTGGTAAGCCTTTCTTAATGGCAGAGGAATCTCTTCATACAGTGCATCTCGAGACTTGGCGTGATCAAACCTGTAAAAACTTCCCTCGCAAACGACCAAGGAAGATGACTGCGCGACAGCTCCCAGCGTTTCGAGCACCTCAAAGCTATCTTGGCCCAGCACCGCTCCGAGCAGTTCAGGGTCAAACTTTGAGCCTATTACAGAGGCTACGTCGAGGAGTTTTCTTTGGTTAGGTTTTAATGTTGCTGCTCTTCGCAGAATTATGTCTTTGATTTTGGCAGGAATACTTAACTCGTCGGTTGAAAGAGACCATCTGTTGTTCTCTTTAACAAGGTCCCCTTTCTCGGACAGCATTCTTAAGGACTCTACTACGAAAAGCGGATTGCCTTGGCTTTTACTCTCAAGCTTCTCAGCAAGCTCTGAGTTGACAAGTCCCCCAACCATGTTTCCAGCAAGTATTGAAACACTTGTTTGATCGAGGCTTTGCAATTTGACCTCTTTGAAAAGGTCCTCTCGCCTCATCAAACGTAACGCCTCGACTAACGGGTGAGAGCGTCCTTCAATATCTGGAATGAGTTCTTCGCTCCTGAAAGCAGCCAAAACGAGAACCCTCTCCGAAGCAATTGAACGTGCAATATAATGTAGAAGTGCCAATGAGGCTGAATCGGCCCAGTGAACATCATCCAAAAACAGGATTAAGGGTTCCTGGGCAGATATTCCGTGAAGCATTTTAGTAACAGCTGCAAAGGCCTGATCCTTCCAAACCTGAGGAGTCAGCGCTTCAGGCTTCCCAGCCATTTCAAATGGTCTTGGACTCGTCAGCCAAGAAGTTATTCCAGGCCCGTTTTTTCCAATTTCTTCCACGCCGCCAAACTCTGCATTAAATCCTGGCTGCTGGAAACTGATAAGTTGTTCTTCTTCAGAACTGGAAGAGAAGTAAGCGTTAAAGGCTTCTACAAACGGGAAGTAGGGAACTGCGGCGTTACTGAGGCACCATCCGCTCAGCACAGTTGCTCCTTTTTTCTTGACTTTGTCTATGAACTCGGTTATGAGTCTTGTTTTTCCACTGCCAGCCTCTCCGGAAACAAAAATAGTGGTTCCTTTTCCCTGAGCGGCCAAATCGAAGTATTGCTGAAGCTCTTCGAGTTCAGTTTGTCTGCCTACCATGACTGGCTCGGCTAAAACCCCCGATTTCAACCTTTTCACCTAGCCTTTGGATTATGGACAAGAATGTTTCGTTACTTTACATTATGAGCGAATGCCTTGAAAAGGTTTGTCGTATCTCGTTTCATGCCAAAAACGCCTTTGTGCGACTTTATTGCGCCGTTAAGTTGCTTTTTCTCTGCGTAGTGTTTCAAAATCTTAAGAAAAAACTGGACTTCTTTTGGTTTTAGGTTCTAAATGTGCGACTGATTTGCGGGGGGTCGGGTGGCGGCGGTGTTTTTGGGGGAGCTGGGGGGTTGGGAGGTGGGGGTATGGTTATTTTTTTGAGAAGGAAAACTGCTGCAAACCCTATGCCGACAAATATCATCAGGAGTTCTGCGGTTACGCCGATTTGGGTTGTGGTGGCTACGCCTAGAAAGGCTGTGGCGTCGAATGTACCGTGGATAAGTGCCAGGACCAATATATTTCCGCTTGACCAGTAGTACGTGATTGACATGGCTAAGCCGAAGGTTATTATTTCAATGAACGGCAGGGCGCTGGCGACGCCGTATGTGACGGCGTAATATGCGTGGACGGAAGCAAACATCACGCTGGAGAGGACTGCTAACGGAATCCAGTATCGCCCCTTGGAGATGCTGAGTAGGCCGCCGTAGATGAAGCCTCGAAACAGGTATTCTTCGGCTGGACCTATCACAAATATGGAGACGGGAATCATCAGCCATGCAACCTTGGACGATACGTTAAGTACTGGGTTGGGCTTGTTTAGCAGGTTTACTGCATGTGGGTCAAAACGCATTATTATTAATAAAGCTATAACAGCTAGGAAAAGGCCGATTACGGTTAAGACACCGAAGAGACCTAAGCCGTATTTGGCGGCGTCCTTGTTGTTTTTGCCCGCTTGACGGAGTATTTGTTTGCCGAAGAGGAGGCTGACAACGAGAATAGGTATGCCATAGACTACTATGTACCCAGTTATTGACCCGTAACGTATGAGGTATTGTGAGTAGACAGCTATGAAGATGACTGCTACACCTACAAGATAGAGTTTCTTGGGTAAGGGCTTGGTGGCGAACATCTTGCATACACGCTACGGTGAATTAGCTAATGTTGGTTTCACTCGTCTTTGTAAACATTGTGTATTCTGGAACTTTAAGGCAAGCCCAACTTCCAGTGGCAAAAAGATACCCAGACAAACACACACCATCCTGGGTATTCTTTTACATTTAGATTAAGCAGATTTTCTTTTTCTGATTATGTTCTATTTCCTAAATTGCATTGTAGGAAACCGGTATAATTATTTGGGCGCTTAAGCGATTCCGGCTTGTGGATTTGCTTTTGCTCTTGCGATTGCTCTTGGAATGTATGGTGCCAGCCAGTTTATTACTGTTGTTTCATCCCATCTTTTGGCTGCTGCGGCGATGTGTGGAGGTATTTCTGCAGTTATCACCATCAAGTCGTCATCCAGGATCTTGAAGCGGCCGCCACCTTTGAATTTCATAGGCGGAATTAAGTCAATTTTGTGATTGCGCAGCATCGAAACAATGATGGCTTGTGCGTCTAAATACGAGAAGAATTTTGGTGAATTTGTCGGATACACTTTCAAAGTGGCACCGGCTTGTGGCGTTTGAGTAAACGGTTGAGCTGCGGGGCCGCTCATTTGCGGAGATGTCATTGAGCCGACTTGAGTTCCGCCCATCTGTGGAGGCGTTGCTGAAACAAATTGAATAATCCCGGCTTTTGCGAGCGTTCTCGGAATATGCTGTGCGAGCCAGTTTATTACTGTTGTTTCATCCCAATTTTTGGCTGCTGAAGCGATCTCTGGAGGAATCTCATTATTCTTCAAGACGAAATTATCGTCTTTAAAATCAATTTTATCATTTTTGAAGCCGCTTAATCTTACGTTGATCTGACGGTTTCTCATCATAATTAGAATGCAGCCTGAGGGTGGCGTATGCGAGAGAAATCTTGGTGGCCTGCTCGGATATATGTTTCGAGTTGCGGCAGGTTGTGGAGCTTGAGCTTGGGGTTGAGTTACAGCACCGCTCACTTGCGGAGATGGGGGTGCGGGTGCTGAGACGAAGTTGAAGCCGCAAAAAGGACAAAACTTCTTGGCGATTGCAAACTGTTTTCCGCAGTTGGGGCAGAACGTAAAATTCTGTTGCCCGGCGTTTGATTCTAAAGAGGGTTCGGTTGCTATTACTTGCATAGTTGCAGTTGTTTTTGGGCTTTGAGGTATTGCGGATGAGGACATAATAGGTGTAAGCATAAAGGGTGCGGGCATACTGGTTGCTATCGTTCTGGGTTCTTTTCTGAGGTATCGGTGAGCTAGGAGGGCAATTTGTGTGATGTAAGCTACCGCCAACAGAGTGATCACGATTGTTTCCATTTGGGTGTAGTTTGACACGGAGCCATTTAGTTGGTCGCCGACGAAGATGTCTATGTTTAGTATGCTAATAATGGCGTAGCCGAAGATCACTACGAAGATAAGGGTCACAATTGCCTGTGCTAATAGTTTCTTCAGATTTTTTGAGCCGTTGCGTCCGCTGAAGTTTTGGTTGGGTTCACCAGGATTTTGTAGCTGAGTTCTTCTGCGCGTGACAACGACGACTGCGGCTATTGCGATAACTATTGCCATAATTGCTATCACTAGAAGTGTGGGTTGATCTAGAAGTGGGAAGTTTGTTAGGCCGTTTGAAGTGTTGGTTGTTTGGGTCCACCACTGGTTTGTTGAGGCTGGGTTGAAAACAGATACATCAGATTGCAGGTTTTGTTCAGTAAAGCCGCTTTGCCCTGCCGAGGGAAGTGTAAGCATCTGATTCGCGTCTATGGTTATTGTGTTGTTTGTGACTGGATCGATGAATACAGCTGAGCCGTCGATGACATGAAGGGTTGTCGCCGTGTCGGTGACGTTTACGACGTATTGGGTTCCTTGACCTGTAATTATTCCTTGGGGCACTTCTATTATGTGTGGATTAGTTTCTCGGATGTATGCGGTTCCATAATGTATTAGAAATACTCCGCCCTCAACGGCGAATGCGACTGCCGCGGCTAATGGAACTATTTCTCCAAATAGTGCAACTGCGAGTGTTGCTTCTAATGGCATCGATATCAGCATATCTATAGCGTCTTGTCCCCAGATGGGGGGTAGAGCGGTTTTCGAGGGAACTATTGAATAGGCGATTTGGTTATCCGGTGCAGGTTGCGATGTAAGAGCTACCCATCCGGCTGCGGTGTTTCCGTCCAAGTAGACGGTTCCATCCTGCTCGGGGTAGGTGAAGGCGACAATCGAGTTGTTGCCCGTTAAAACTGTTGTTCCTGAGCTCATTTGGCCTTTAGAGACGAGCATATTTGCGCTCGTGTTTGTGAACCATGCTTGGCCTTTATCTAGTGTAACGCCGCCTAAAAAGCGGTTGAACGTTGACTGCGTTGTTGTAGAAGTTGGCGTGGAAGTTGAAGTTGATGTGTGTGAGCTTGTGAGCGTTACAACTATGCCGTTGGGGTCTGTTTCCTGCGCGTTTCCTGTCAGTGTTGCCGTTATGATGTTGGAGGTGAACGTTCCGGTTAATTGCTCTTGAGTCAAGTCGCCTTGGGAAGTTGCGGTGAAACTTGAGCTTGAAACGGTTCCCGTGAAGCCGATGGCTCCAGCAATTTCAGGAGCAGCTGGGATGCCGTATTCTTGCCAGTAGGCTTGGTCTGTGACCCAACTTGTCGGGTTGAGATCCAACGTTATGGATATTTGATTGCCTTGTTGAGTTATGTCCAACTCAAATGTTGCGGTTACGTCCGTCTCGCGTACGCCTGTGCCGCTGGGGTCCATTTCATAGTACATGCCGGACGATGAGCTCTGCCAAGTTCCACTTAAATCTCGGGCGGCGCTAAGCTGAGCATACAATGGCGTTATCTGTCCCGCAAACAGCAAAAGAACCAATAGAATCGGAATAATAAACTTGAACGGCGTAGAGACTTTACTCATTAACCTAAAGAATAAGCTGTTAGCTTTTGGTTTTCGCATATGTAATCGCTTACTCACTCGCGCGTTACATTTAACTCGCTATTTTTTGTTTATCAAATAAATCTTCATTTAACCTTTAAGAATCCAGAATCCTTACTAGTGCTATTGAACTCCTTCTATTTTCTAAAAAACTACAATTCACCTGAGATAGGATCTTGGGAAATACGTTCTTAGGTAAATGAGGTTTAATTTGTCGTTTCGAACTTGTGAAAAGTATTTGTGACTGGTTATTTGCGACAACTATGCCATCAAATGAAGGTTTGCAAACATACTGCTGCACGAGTTTCTGGTTTGGACTGCAATGAAAGAAAAAAACTTCTAAGCGGCGGATTAGGCGTATTGCTTTTATAATCATTGACGAGACTCTAAATTGGTAAACTTTGGAAATATACTTTGTTTGCAAAAAGTGCAATAAGAGGTATTCGAAGGAAGATTATAAAGAGAGCAAATTCTGTAAAACTTGCGGCTTTTTTCTGCTGAGAGAGTACGCAAAAGAGGATGGTTTTCAAAAAAACCTATTCTTTCGAAAACTAAATCCCCCTAAGCTATCAACTTCTAAGACCCGCACCGCTGAAAAAGAGAACTTAGCACTTAGACGTGCTGCGGAAAGTCTTAGTCAAAGGGTTGGTAATGTTCGAGAGTTTGAAATAGTTTCTGATGTGCCGAAGGAAACTGAAAGCTATCTAAAAACACCTGTAGAAAGTTGGATGTGGAACTCGGAATTTGATAATGCTCTGAAGCTTGAAGAACAACTAGTTCACAAATTTAAAGGCAAGAGTTTAGAGGAAGCGCTTCCTGGAAAAGTTGTCTCAAACGAACATGGCGATTGCTATTCGATAACAGATAGCTGTTCATGTAATTTTAAGAGGGTAAGTTACGAGGAGAGTCGGCGGTTAATTACTTCAAACCTTAAGATAATTCCTGGCATTGGTCCAGTGCGTGAACGAGTGCTCAAACAGCAGGGGTATGTTACAATCGAAGCGTTGGAAAAACATCCGATTTGGAGTGTACAGGCTAAGAGATTCTTAAAGTTGCTGGATGCGAAGAAGGTTGGTGCTGCACAAAAGTGGTTGTGGGAGCGTCTTCCTAAATCTCATCCCTTAGTTCACTATACTGCGGGGCTGTGTAATGAGGAAGATTTTGCGATAATTGATATTGAGACTTTAGGTCTGTCGGAGAGGCCGATAATTTTGTTGGGCCTTGCCAGACCGAAAGGTAAGATGGTTTGTGTAAGCCAGTTTTTGTTGCGTGATATTCAGGATGAACCAAGTGCCATATGGGCTTTAATATCTCAGCTTGATGAGTCGTCTTCGCTGATTACTTTTAACGGGAGAAGTTTTGATATTCCGTACATAAGGCAGAGGCTGGCTTATTATGGCATGGATGCATCGCTGAGTCATCCGCATTTTGATGTTCTACATTTTACGAGGCGTGCGTTAGCTTCCAAACTTGCGAATTGTCGTCTTGAAACAGTTGAAAAATATCTTTGTATTGAAAGAAAAATTGACATTCCTGGTGCCATGGTTCCGCATTTTTATAGTACTTATCTTAGTACTCGAAATGTTGGACCGCTTGTTGCCATCGTGGAGCATAACAAACAAGATCTCATTACTCTGGGTAATCTTTTTTCGAGGCTCTATGAGGAATGGGCCTTATGATTGAAGATTACCTCAAAACCATAAAGAAAATGGCTTCTTATAAAAAACAAATAACGCATATAGAGGTAATTAAGCCTCAGGAAGCTTGTTTTGGTGAATTGGACCAACCTTTGCCTGAATCCATTCAGAATTTTTTGGTCGCTCGGAATATGCGTTTTTATTCGCATCAGGCTGAGGCAATAAATAAGGCTCGGGAAGGCAAGAATGTTGTTATTGTGACTCCGACGGCTTCGGGTAAAACTTTGGCGTTTAATGTTCCTGTTTTTGAAGCGTTAACTTTAGACAATAAGGCGACTGCTTTGTATCTCTATCCGACTAAGGCTTTGACTAATGATCAGTTGAAGGTTTTAAGGGAGATGGAGGCGGAAACTGGGATCCAAGCTAACTCGAATGTTTATGATGGTGATACGCCTGCGCATCAGCGTTCCGGCATTAGGGAGAGTTCCAGAATTATACTTAGTAATCCGTATGGTTTACATCAGTATCTTCCTTGGCACTATAAATGGCGCGGCTTTTTGCAAAATCTCAAGTTTATAGTAATTGATGAAGCGCATAAGTATCGGGGAATTTTCGGTTCTAACGTAGCTATGCTGATTAGGCGGCTATTGAGAATTTGCAGCTATTATGGTGCTAACCCTCAAATCATTCTTTCGTCAGCGACAATTGCAAATCCGTTGGAGCATGCTAAGAAACTTACGGGAAAAGATTTTGATGTCGTATCTACGGATGGTGCTCCGAGAGGAAAAAAACTGTTTGTGTTTTGGAACCCTCCCTTTATTGATTATACCAATACGATTCGTCGTTCTACTCATCAAGAAACTAAGGATCTTCTGACCCTAAATATTTTGAATAATCTGCAGACTTTGTGTTTTACGACTTCGAGGCAGATGGCGGAGCTTATTACGAGGTGGACGCGGGAAGATTTTTATCGGAAGTCGCTGAGGCTTGCGAATTCGGTGACGGCGTATCGGGCTGGTTATCTTCCGCAGGAGAGGCGTGAGATCGAGAATCGATTAAAAACTAAAAGTCTAATCGGTGTTGTGTCCACGAATGCTTTGGAGTTGGGCATTGATATTGGTTCTTTGGATTCGGTTATTATTTCGGGTTATCCTGGCACGGTTATTTCAACGTGGCAGCAGGCGGGAAGAGCGGGCAGAGGTAATGCGGATTCGCTAGTTACTTTGGTAGCGTTTCAGAATCCGCTGGATCAATATTTTATGAAGCATCCGGGGGATTTCTTTGGTAGGCCGCATGAGCAAGCTATAATTGATTTGCATAATCGGTATATTTCTTTAGCGCATATTATGTGTGCAGCCTGTGAGTTGCCGATAACTGAAAGGGACCGAGAGTTTTTTCCTGAACTTTTTTCGGAGAGTCTTGAGGCGCTTGCGCAACAGAATTTGGTTCGCAAAACCTCCCGGGGTTGGGTGTATTCCGGTACGGCTAGACCGGTTGAAGTTGTGAATTTGGAAAGTATTTCGGACAAGACTATTACAGTTACTTGTGACGGGTATTTGCTTGAAACTTTGGCTTTGACTAAGGCTTACGAGGAGGTTCATGAGGGTGCTGTTTTGCTTCATCAGGGAGAAACGTATATTTCTGAAAAGTTGGATTTGGAAACTTTAACGGCTAAGGTAAGGAAAGAGGATGTTAACTATTATACTGAAGCAAAGAAAACTGTTGATGTAGCTGTTAAGAAGACTCATCAGGAAAAGCGGAACGCTGTTGATGTTGGTTTGGGTGAGTTGGCGATAACGGAGTTTTATCATAATTATGTTCTTAAGACGTATGATGAGGTTGTGGATAGGAAGCCTTTGAATTTGCCGCCTTTGACTTTTTCGACGGTGGGAATGTGGTTCACGGTTCCTGATGAGGTTAAAGTCGAGGTGGAAGCAGGGGGGTTGGATTTTGAGGGTGGAATTCATGCTGCGGAGCATGCGATGATTGCGATGTCGCCGATTTATGCGATGTGTGACAGGTGGGATATTGGGGGGCTCTCGACTTCTTTCCATCTAGATACGGGTCAAGCTACCATTTTTATTTATGACGGGTTTGAAGGCGGAATTGGAATTTCAGAAGTTCTCTACGATAAGATAGCGAAGCTTTGGGAAAAAACCTTAAATCTGATTGATAACTGCGAATGTAAAGATGGCTGCCCCTCATGCATTTACTCGCCAAAATGCGGAAATGAGAATGAACCCTTAGACAAAAAAGCTGCAAGTATCATCTTACGCAGAATGCTGGGCAAAGAAGAACGTCAATAATGAAACTTGGGTATTGAAGTTGGTGTTCTTGTTAGATGTGAAGAAAATTTTTTGTTGTTTTTTTGGAAAGCTGTTTTGGGTTGCTTTCTTGAATCAAAGCTTGGATCATTTGCTGGTTGCGTACAGAAAGTACATAGACGTACAAGCACGTACAAGGACGTACAAGCAAGGTAAGAGAACGTACAAGGACGTACACAGAAGTACAAGGAAGTACCTTAGTCCATGATAGTGTGTCTTAAAGCAGAGAATGTTTGGTTACCGTAAAAACTGTGGAAAAACGTATCAAACCAAATAATGAAAACTTAAACCTAAATTATCTTTCAAAATATTTCTAGTAACAAATTTTTGTTGTTTTTTGTTCAAGTTGTTTTGGGTTGCTTTTTTGTTTCAGGGTTTGAATCGATTCCAGGTTGAGTATTAAAATGTCCTAGAATGTCCTAGAATGTCCCTGTAATGTCCTATAGTGTCCTAGAGTGTCCTAGAGTGTCCTAGAAAGTCTTGTTTAGTTCTTCTGGCGCAAATTTAACCCATTCGACGTTATGTTGTTTGACTAAATCAGCAAACTCCCAAAGTGAAAGTCTAGCAATTTCTGCTGCCTTCGCGAAGGTGACTTTGCCTTTCTGCAGGAGTTCCAGCGCGGTCTTTGTGCGCCTTTCCGCTAGGCCGATCTCGAGAAGGTTTCTCACTACTGTTGCTTTATCGAGTTTTTCTTCTTCAATGATTTCACGTATTTCTTTTTCCACTTCTGCAGGCACTCTTACAACCAAAGGCTTAGACGTCGAACACAGCCACCGTAACAATGGAAGCCAAATACGAAAATAAGTTTTTTGCACAAAAAAAGTTGAACCAACTTTACCCAATTAAAATGAGAAAGAACTCGTTGACAAGAAAGAGGAAGCATCATTTTGCACGTAATCTTATACAAATAAAATTCGATAAATAAGCTTGATTTGTTCTTAGTCGGTAACTACCCTAAGAAAGAGCCTAGTTTTGCTTGTTTGATCTTTGATTTTTCTTTTGCTTTCTTTTGTCCTTCTGACAGTAAACCAAGTTGTTCGATTAGGTACAGGCAGTTTTCGGGTGCGTAGCCATGGTAGTGGTTGTTGAAAAAGCCGTAGATTTTTTTGACTTCTTTGCCTGCTTCTTTTATCTTGGGGACCCATTGGTTCAGTTCTTCTTTGGAGTATCGATAGTCGAACCAGATTTTTTCTCCTCTTCCGTGCCAGCGGAAATATGCAAAGTCAGCTGTCAAGTGTATTTCGGGTGGCAGTAAGGGTTCGTCGACGTTGGTGTAGGCTACTTCGTATTTTTTGAGTAAATCCCAAGTTTCATTTCTCATCCATGACAGGTTGCGGAATTCAACGGCGTACTTGAAGAGGGGATCGAGTAGTTTGAAGAATGATTCGAGATTTTCTAAATTGTAGTTGTATTTTGGTGGTAGCTGAATTAGGAAGCAGGCGAGTTTTCCGCCTAATTGGAGTGGGCGCATTTGATCGAAATAGGTGTCTAAATCGGCTTTTACGTCGCTTTGTAGGCCTAGTTTTTTGTCGTGTGTTATTGTTTTTGGCATTTTGGCGGTGAAGATGAAGTCGGAGGGGGAGTATTTGAGCCAGCCCATGACGGCGCCTTTGGAGGGATTTCGGTAGAAGGTTGAGTCGATCTCAACGACCTTAAATACGTTTGAGTAGACGCGTAGCTTTCTTTTTTCGCCTTTTTGGTAGAAGGGTCCTTCCCACTCGTTGTAGCTCCAGCCGGAGGTGCCGAGGCGGATTTTGGATTCGTTCATTGGGTTGCCTCCAGGGCGCTTACAACTTCGCTTGGTGATGTGTATGTTTTCTCTGGAATTTTTGATAGTAATTCTGAGAGGTGAACTCTTTTTTTGGCAGTTAAGTCTACGACTTTCCAGCCTTGATCACCTATCAGCGATTGCTTTGAAGAGGGAAAGACTGCGTCCTCGGAAAGAACGGCTCTTGCAGAGGCTACACCTGTAAATTGTGTAGTTGGAAGGAAATTGCCTGTTTTCTTGTACTCCAGAAACCTTATCGCGTCACTGTTCATTCTTAAGCCATGATAAGACATCGCAACAACCCTTGCTTTGCTTTCCGAGGCGGTTCTATCAATCTCCACTAGTTCTTGGTCTGTGAACTGGTATATGTTATGATTGCCCTTGCCGAAGAGCCTTGTATACCCTACATCGGACCATTCTGCTGGTTTAGCCACTGAGATATCTACACAATGAATAATGTTGAAGTCCGTCATCAAATCGATAGCCTGCTCTGTTAGGGGTGCTCTTATTTCCCAAACGAGCCTAACTCCATGCAAGGTTGCTGAAGCAAAAAAATTCCTTGCAGAGTCGATGCTGTCTTTGTCAAGAATGTAGCTGGCGGGTGTTTCTAAGACAAGAAAAGACGAATTAAGAAGTCTACAATAAGTCACCATTTGATCTAGGACTCGGTAAGCGTCGTTGACGGGTCTTAAGCCTATCTTGTGGGTTAGGTCTTGGTGGCAGCGAACGGAAAAAGTGAAGTCTTTGGGCACTGTTTTTCTCCACCCTTCAACCATCCGAGTATCAGGGTACTCGTAGAAAGTATGGTTGACTTCCACAAAATTGAAAACTTGAGAATATGCCTTTAGAGAAGGCTTATCTGGAACTTTAAAGTAAGCCCAGCCGCCAGTGCCAACGAGATACTCAGGCAAACAACCACTGTCCAAGTTATTCTTTCACACTTGAACTAATTAGATTACCCTTCTGATATCATGCTCTTTTTCTGCAAGTTACACCATAGGGTGAGCGTGTTACCGCATTAGTTTTGGATCACGTGCCTCTGAAACAAAAAACGCAGATATTCCGTAAAATAGCTACTTTGATCTTCTAGCAGTTCAATCCCAGAGGCTTTTGGTTTTGTGAACATATGGACATATACGTAAGGTAAATCGGAGAATTATTCGTAGCGTCAAGTATAGTAAAGAATACTAAAATTTAGGATACATTTATTCGGGGTTTAAATTGAGTTTTCCAGCAACGGAAAGTCGGGGAAAATCATTTTCATCGTTTTGGCGTCGGTTTTTTTTGTTTGATTGTTTTCCTGTTGCGAAAGTTCTTCTAAATCCCGAGCTTGTATATTTGGTAGAGAACACATAATATTCTTTCTGAGATTTCATTTTATTAAGTTTTGTGGATTATCAATCCACTCTAGAACTCATGTTTAATGTTTTGCGCAAAGAAATACGAGAAATGGTTCTTTTTCTCGCAGAAACCGCTACGATGTCGGGTTGACGGTTTTCGGTTCATGTCTGAGTAGGTAGGCTGATATCGCTGCGATCCAGGCAAGTATGGTTCCTAGGAATATTCTTTCGAGGAGTCCGCCGAAGTGTGCTGCTAGGTGCGGTGTGAAGAATGGGGTCAGTAGCTCAAGCAGGCAGAAGACAATCGCCATTGCTGCAATTGGTAGGGCGAATTGTCTAACTTTTTGGAGGGTCGGATTTCCGCCCATCTTCAGAGATAGGGCAAGTGCGCCGAACGCGCCTGTGAGGAACGCCAACGCTGCTACCCCGAGGTGGATTGCTCCGTGCCATGAGATTGGTGTGGCGGGAACATCGGTGGGGAAGATTGCGAGTAGCAACGCGCCGACTGACCATGTGCCGAGAAGAAAGAAACCCCTGCGGTATTTGGCGATGTTTCCTTCGGTTAGGCGGACAGTGCCTAGGAAGGCGAACAGGAACTCGAGAGATAGGAGACCGCGGTTTAGGAAGTTGATTGTCATTATGTAGCCGA
>JBEKFM010000031.1:0-33724 GCA_050013315.1 Bathyarchaeia archaeon | reverse complement strand
TCCGTTACGGTTACAGCAAAGGATGCAGATGGAAACACAGCAACTAGCTATACTGGCACGGTTAAGATTACTTCAAGTGATAGTAAAGCGGTTTTACCTGCGAATGCTGGTCTTACAAGTGGCGTCGGCTCTTTCACTGTTACTTTGGAAACTGTTGGTTCCCAGTCCATTACGGCTACTGACACGTCGAATAGCTTGATTACTGGTTCTCAAACTGGGATAACTGTGAATGCCGGTGGTGCTGTGAGCTTTGTCCGTTACGGTTACAGCAAAGGATGCAGATGGAAACACAGCAACTAGCTATACTGGCACGGTTAAGATTACTTCAAGTGATAGTAAAGCGGTTTTACCTGCGAATGCTGGTCTTACAAGTGGTGTCGGCTCTTTCACTGTTACTTTGGAAACTGTCGGTTCCCAGTCGATTACTGCCACTGATACTGTGACTAGTTCAATTACTGGTTCTCAAACTGGGATAACTGTGAACATTGCTTCTGGTATTTACTTTGTGGTTTCTGGTTTCCCGAGTGCTACCGTTGCTGGTATCGCTCACAATGTCACGGTGACAGCTAAAGATGTTTATGGTAACGTGGCTACGGGTTATGCGGGTACGGTTGCGATTACTTCAAGTGACCGCGTAGCGGTTTTGCCTGCGAATGCTGGTCTTACAAGTGGTGTCGGCTCTTTCACTGTTACTTTGAAGACTGCTGGTTCTCAGTCGATTACTGCCACTGACACGGTGAACAGTTCGATTACGGGCTTGCAAAATGGCATAACGGTTGTGGCTGCTAGTTTGGATCACATAGTGATTAGTCCGGCGTTGCCGAGTATAGTTGCTGGTGATTCTCAAGCTTTCACTGTTGAGGCGTTTGACCAGTATGGTAACAGCTTGGGCGATGTCACTGCATCGGCTACGTTTACTGCTCCTGGTGCTGCAGTTACTGGGAACTCGGTGTACGCGACTGTGGCTAGTTCCTATACTGTTACTGCAACCTAAAACGGTAAGTCTGATTCGAATACTTTGATGGTGAATTCTGGTGCTTTGGATCTTTTTGTCTTTAATACTGTGGGTACTCAGATTGCTGGTTCTGTTTTCAGCATAACGGCTACTGCTAAGGACGCGTATAACAATACGGTTATAAGTTATACTGGTGCGCTGTTTTTGACGTATTCTGCTGGATCGATTAGTCCTAGTACTATGAATACTTTCGTTGTTGGTGTTGGTTCAACTTCGGTTACGGTGAATGCTGCGGGTTCAAGCGTTACTATTACGGCTACTGATAGCACTCACACTGGGACGAGTAACGCATTTACGGTGAATCCTACTATTACTGCTACTCCAACTCCGACGCCATCGCCCTCACCAGTTGTCACTCCGACCCATACACCAATTCCAACACCTATGCCTACAGCTACTCCTACCCTAACAACAACGCTATCGCCTACCCCAACTCCGCCAGCAACAAAGCCGTCAGCACTATCATTAGGACTTGCGCTTGTCGTTGTCACAACCATTGCCGAAATCGTTGTAATCGCCACAATAATAGCCATTAGACGTTTAAGACGAAAACCTTAAAGCGCCTTATAAAACTCTGAAAAAGTAACAACCATTTAGCAACGCTCCCAATATAACTAATTTTATGTACTTATTTTAAAAAAAATTGTAATTATCTTAATAAAAACTCATTTTCTTTTCTTGTTGAGCTTAGATTTAATAATTGAAACTACGACCATACCAACTTAAACGCATGAAACATAACTATCCGCGAAAACATGCCTTCAATGTTGCTAAGCGCAACTCCACGCATACAATAAGCGACACGTTGTCATGTTGACTCCAGAGAAGGCAAAACTAAAAAACGCGATTTGCGAATGCCACAAGATGGATTTTCCGCAAAAACGTCTTTTTCTCGAAACATTATATTCACGTTCGTTTGCAGATGCCATTGGGCGCGCGTATGGCTGTTCCGAAATTGGTCAAAATTGGTGATAACTCCATTTTTCGCTCTTTTCCTACATATTATGCCCATTCGTAGAACATGCTTTGAAACGTGAACCAAAGCAGAAAATAGACTTAAAACCATTTTTCACCATTTAAGGAACACGCATGCGCTAAAATACAAACTAAACATAAGTTTAGCAAAACTAAATCAAAATCATTAAAAAACAAAAAGAAAAACAAAGATTCGCTTCAACGACTCAAACAAGAAGAAAATTCAAATTGCTCGCATTCGATTGTTTCGGGGGTTATGTTCAACTTCCGCTAATCCCAAAGCTTCCAAGATTGGAGGTATATAGTTCGCAAATCGCCCACGCAAACCCTTCTTGATACCGTACCATCCGCCCACAGGGTTTTTAGACGACCTACCCCAAGCTTCAACAGTTCCTTCCTCAGCTGGCTTCTGCTCGTCAACGCTGCCCAGCGGCATCCAATCTCCTTTTGCCTTCAACATTTTATGCAAATCGTCCAGGCACCGCAGCTGATATCTGAGTTCTGTTTTACCCACCCAAACAACAACTGTCGGCGGATTTGCAGCCTCGTCCCGGTAAGCCTTGAATTCAGAAGTGCCAGGAGGAGTTTTAAGCAACCAAGGATCTTCTTTAGTTCCTTTCGCTTTAATCGACAAAAAATTCACCTCAGCTAGTATCCAAGTTTCTGCAGTTCCTCGAAGACCTTGGGCAAAAACTCAAACGAAACTATAGGCTGAATGTCCAATTTGGCAACATCGTAGAACGGAGCTAACCACGTCCAAAGTTCTTCGGCTGAATCCGCCTCGATCACGAAGAACCCTTTCCGATCACCAATAAGGATTCCTGATTCCTTGACTTTTCCAGTCTTCAACAATTTCTGTATCGTGTCTCCAATCCTGTTTTGCACTCCAGCTATCTCAGAAAGAGAAACTGATTCCCTAACAGTAAACGTTACATGAAATCTCATACACTTACCTCACCTACAGAGCACAAATTGCAGTTAATAACAATGTGTTACTGTGATGCCGCAGTCACAAAACATCGCACAAGCGCCTAATTTCGGGACGCGCGCACTCGCCGGTTGGTTATGTTAGATCAGTTACTGAGACGGAATAAAAAGCTAAGGCCTGAAAGTATTGACATATTTCTATTTCTGCAATATCGTCTAAATAAGACTTGAATTAACAGATATTTTGCCTAAGAGACCTGATAATACATGAAGAAAGGAGAGGTTCACAGTATCCTCGCGCGTCAAGAGGAAATAAAAATGGGAAGAAAACAGGTTTTCATGTGTACTTATCCGAATTGTACTTGTTGGTTTCGCTATAAAGGTGATTTGAGACAGCATCAGATGCGTGAACATAAAGGTGATAAACATGGGATTTGAATCAGCGCGCTTGATTGCTCACACCAATAAGAGGGACGCGACTCACTTTATTAATATAGAAACAAGCAAGCGCTCTAGTTGTCCCGAAATTAGACCTTTTTCACCGGCATTCTTGGAGAGTCTTTAGATTCGCGAGGGGAACGTTCAAGTTGATTACGTGACCGTATGCTTGTACAAGGCTCAAGGGAATGCAGATAATCACGCTGCCCAAGAAAGGCTTCTTAAATTTCAGTTCGTTTGCTCCCTCCTTCGACAAGTCAACTCGTATATGTGTTACGATCGCCTTTTGAATATCAAATTCAACTCCATCAACTTCGCCGATTGCAAAAGCATCTTGAGTTATGACTTTTTTTCCAAATAGCTCCTTTAAATTAACCAAAAGAATCAGCCTCCCATTGACTTAGAAAATGTTTCTAGAATAAAAGCCTTTTTGAGACCACTGCTCTTCCCCTCTTCAGACACTTCTTTGTCCTTGCTTGGCCTTTCCTGTCTTTTCTCGTCCTTTTTTGTACGCAACCTGCAAACAATTTAATAACCCTAAAGTACATTGCCAAATTGTCGGCAGAAGGCTGGTTAAGAACCAACCAATGTTTCATCCAACCCTAAAAGGTCTCTGTTATGGATAACGAGTACATAATTCACATAAACTTCAACGAAATCAAAGATGAGATAGAGAAGCTGCAACAAGTCGACAGCAAAATAGTCAATAAGATTAAAGCTTTCACAGCTGCACTTAAGGAAACCACGGTTAATATTGAGCCTGCCATGAAAAGAGTAACCCACGATGATGAAAGAGAACTTTGGAGAGAGTACCAGCAACTGCAACGAGAAAAACTGGTCGTACTAGACTTATCGCATGAATGGAGCAACATCGACCAAACAGTCAAAGATACCCATCCGAAATTAGATAAGATAGTCAAAGACGCCATAGCAGAATTAACTGATCACGTCACCATCCTCGCTGAAACCCACCGCGCCCACATCGACATTCTAGAAATCTACAACACACGCAAAATCGCGGTGTGGGCCGTAGTCATAACCGCCGTCATTTCATACTTAGCAGTGTGGGAATTTTTTGTCCGAGACCTATTAACGAGCATAGTTTTTCCATACGGGTTGAGCCCCGGCATAAACTATATAGTAACTTTAATTTCTCTATTGCCAATTTTCGCAGCTGTTTCATGGGCTTGGGTCAAACGCAGAAGCTACTTTTAGAAAAACTGCGCGCCACTTTGCGCGCACGCTAATTATGCTTCAACTAAGGACAAAAAGATGTAGCGTTGAAAACTTTCAGTTTCAAAAAGGTTTTATAATGATCAAGCAAATGCAAAGCGTAACACAACAACTTAAGGAGCATCGTAGATGAGTAATGACCTTGGAACCAAACTAGCGAATCCTGCACCGTTGGGGCTACTCGGTTTTGGCATAACCACTGTTCTTCTTAACTTGATTAACGCAGGCGCTTTTCCGTTAGATACGGTGATTTTAGCTATGGGTATTGCTTACGGTGGTTTAGCACAGGTTATTGTTGGAATAATGGAGTTCAGAAAAGGCAACACTTTCGGAACTGTGGCGTTCCTGTCTTATGGCTTGTTCTGGTGGAGTTTTGTGTTACTTCTTGTTTTGCCTAATTTTTCGTTCCTCAGTGGATTCAGCGGTCCCTCTTCGTCTTCATTGGCGGCGTATTTCATAATGTGGGGAATCTTCACCTTTGGCATGTTCTTTGGTACCTTAAAAGCTAATCGCATTTTGCAATTCGTTTTTGGAAGCTTAACTGTACTGTTCTTCATGTTAACAATAAGAGAGCTAACTAACAACCCAACCCTATTTGGATCAGTAACGTTCAACACAATCACTGGCATCGAAGGCGTTATATGCGGCTTAAGCGCGGTGTATCTCGGAATAGCTGAAGTCTTAAATGAAACCCACAAAAAAAATACCCTGCCAATTTTTCCCACAAACTAAAATCGCCTAAATCGTCTTAAATCTTTTTTTCAATTAAGCGGAATGCTTATATTTATTTAGCCATAAGCGTTTGCAAATCAAGGTTGAGACTAATGTCGGAAAATAGCTTACCCTTCGACGAGAAATATTGTCCGAGCACCGCAAAGATTTCTTCTGGAGAAAAACGAAAAGAAGAATGGGAAAAGTCAATAAAAAACCCTCAAGAATACTGGTCAGAAAAAGCAAAAGCCATCGACTGGTTCAAGCCATTCAGCAAGGCCCTTGATGATTCGAACCCGCCGTTTTACAAATGGTTTCCTGATGGAGAACTAAACATTTCCTATAACGCGCTAGATAGGCACATAAATAGCAATCGAAAAAACAAGCTTGCCTATATCTGGGAAGGCGAAATGGGAGAAGTAAAAACTTACAGTTACTATCAATTATACAGAGAAGTAAACAAACTCGCAAAAGCACTCGCGGATCTCGGCGTCAAAAAAGGCGACCGCATTGCCGTTTACCTCCCAGTTATCCCAGAATTGCCAATAACTTTACTAGCAACGGCGAGGATAGGAGGAATTCATGCAGTAATCTTTTCAGGATTCAGCGCTGAAGCATTAGCTGATAGAGTAAACGATTGCGGCGCAAAAATCCTAGTTACCGCAGACGGATCCTTCCGAAGAGGAAAAACAGTCGCCATCAAAGAGAACGCAGACAAAGCATTACTAAACATGCCAAACGTTGAAAAAGTGATTGTTGTTAAACGTACTGGCCAATCTGTTCAAATGACACAAGGCAGAGACTTATGGTATCATGACGCTCTTGCAAGCGCGGGTGCAAATGCCTATGTAAAGCCTGAAAGCATGAGATCCACTGATCCATTATTCATCCTTTACACTTCAGGAACGACAGGCAAACCCAAAGGAGTCCAACACGCCACAGGCGGATACCTTGTCTGGGCTTACTGGACGCTCAAGTGGGCTTTTAACCCAACAGAAGAAGACATCTTCTGGTGTGTTGCAGACATCGGCTGGATTACCGGGCATACATACAACGTTTATGCTCCATTAAGCTTAGGCTTAACTGCGTTCCTCTTTGAAGGTACACCTGATTATCCAGCGCAAGACCGATGGTGGGAATTGATTGAAAAACATGGAATAACCATCCTCTACGCGACGCCGACAGCCGTGAGAATGTTCATGAAATTCGGCGAACAATGGGTAACAAAACATGATCTAAGCACCCTGCGCATTTTAGGCTCAGTGGGTGAACCTATAAACCCTGAAGCATGGAAGTGGTACTACCGGATTGTAGGCAAAGAAAAGCTTCCTATAATTGACACCTGGTGGCAAACGGAAACTGGTGGATTCATGATTTCTCCTACATCAGGCTTAGAACTCACCGCACTCAAGCCAGGTTCAGCAACATTCCCAATGCCATCCGTCAACGCTGACATCTATGATGAGAAAGGAAAACCGGTCCAAGCAGGCACCAAAGGTTTTCTCGTAATTAAATCACCATGGCCAGGAATGCTGCAAACACTGTGGAAAGAGCCCGACCGGTTCAAACAAACATACTTCGGCAGATGGCCAGGAATATACTACACTGGCGACTATTCAATCCGAGATAAAGACGGCTACTTCTGGCTACTTGGCAGAGCAGACGAAGTCCTAAAAGTTGCAGGACACCGCATAGGAACGGTGGAACTTGAAAGCGCACTGGTCGCGCACCCTTCGGTTTCAGAAGCAGCCGTAATGGGCAAAGAGGATGCTATTAAAGGCGAAGTTCCAGTCGCATTCGTAACGTTGCGAAGTGGTTTCGTGCCGTCCGACGAATTACTCGCCGAACTGATTAAGCATATCAGAACCACAATTGGTCCAATAGCAACTCCTGATGCAATCGTTATTGTAAACAAACTTCCAAAGACACGAAGCGGCAAAATAATGCGTAGACTACTCAAAGCTGTATTGGTTGGGGCTCCACTCGGTGACACGTCAACGCTTGAAGATGAAGCCTCAATTGAGGACATAAAAAAAACATACAGCGAACTACGAAATCAGCTAACCAAATAATTTTATTCTTTTTGCGACTAAAATTCAAGAAATTTTCCCCTTGCCCACTTTATAAGCACAGATGCCTTTAGATTCGAGCTGTTTGAAATATTAAATAGGGCTATCAGCGGTAACTGCTTTTGACTTCTCCTCATTTGTTTTTTCGGCCGTTAAAGTGAGATGTTCTGCTTCAATTTTCTCTGAAATCTTGGGTTGCTCATTACATCGGTTATCCAAATCCTCATTTTTGAGATTTAAGCTGCCTCTAACTGTACCGTCGCCTAAGTATTCAAGGTTGAAACCCATTTTCTTCAAAAGGCTTAAAGCTCGAGAATTATCAGGCAACACTATTGCATATATGTCAGCAACACCTTTTTCCTTGGATATTTCGAGCACATAATCTACCATCTTAGTGCCTAAGCCCAAACCTTGCCAATTGTCACTTACAATGAAAGCAATCTCACCGCTTTTCCCATCAGGTTCAATGCTAACCCGGGCGACCCCAAGTATTTTTCTTTGTCCGCTTTTCACTATTTCCGCAACAATAGCTACTTCCCGATCATAATCTATGTTGCAGTAACGTACTCGTACTTCATGTGGCGTATCCTTGAGTATTTGGAAGAATCGGTACCGTATAGAATCCTCAGAGAAGCCTTGGAACATAGCCAGCCACAGCGGTTCGTCTTCAGGTTTTATAGGTCTCAAGATCACTTCTTGGCCATTTTTAAGAGACCACGTCATCTCGTATTTCTTTGGGTAGGGGCTAATCACCATATGCGCATGCGGTTCAAATTTCTTGCAAACATCATCCTTGTTGATGGCTATACGTGCATCAATGATGCAAACTTCTTTTTCACTTACAAGTAGTGGATTAATGTCGATTTCTTTTATCTGTGGAAAATCAATAAGCAACTTAGAAAGAAGCAGTATAGTTTCACTGAGCTTTTTAATATCCATTGGAGGCGTGTTATAGTATCCTTTCAAAAGCTGGTAAACCTTAGTTTCCTCCATCATACGGCGTATAAGCGTAATATTTAACGGTGGAAGCCCGATGGAATAATCCTTGTAGAAATCCAAGCCTGCTCCCCCCATGCCAAACAAGATTACTGGGCCAAAAACGGGATCCGTTTTTCCGCCCAATAATATTTCATAAGCTTTTTGCTCAACCATATGCTGGACTGTAACGCCAGTTATTTGCGCATTAGGATTATATGAAATTGCCCTTTGAATTAAAATTTGGTAGGCTTCACGGACTTCGCCCGGCGAATTAACGTTTAAGATAACGCCGCCTGCAACTTTCTTGTTAACTATCTGAGGTGAAAGAATCTTTAAGACTACAGGGAAACCCATTTCTTTGGCTAACAAAACTGCTTCATCAACGTTGCTGGCAACCACACTTTTTAAAATTGGAAAATTGTAATACTTGAGTATGTTTTTCGCTTCTTCCTCAGTTAGCACTTCACGGTTTTCAAAAGCGGCGTTTCTGATTATAGCCATAATTGGGCGTTTGGGCGGTGATGCATCAACCGGCAACTCTTCAGGAGTTTCATAAAGAAGTTCAAGGTTGCGCTGATAATTGTACATGTACATGTATGTTTTGGTCGCTTGTTCAGGTGTGGAGTAAGTTGGTATGTTGTTGGCGTTGAAGATTTTGTTTGCATGCAGCACCCCCTCAAAACCCATGAAAGAGGTCAGGATTGTTTTGTTCTTGTAAGCTTTACTGTTAACAAGATCAACTATGCACTTTGCTATCTCAGCCGGTTCCGAGCCTGCTTGCTGGGTAAAAATAAGCAGTATTCCATCGACCGTATCATCATCAAGACAGGCTTCAACAGCAACCTTATAACAGTCAGCTTTAGCATCGCCAACAACGTCAATCGGGTTGCCTTTGCTCCAGAAAGAAGGTAAGACATTGTTAAGCATACTCATTGTTCTATCGCTCAGTCTAGCCAATTTTCCACCTCGAGCAATCAAAGCGTCGGTTGCCATTACTCCAGCCCCGCCAGCGTTGGTTATTATTGCAAGTTTTGGCCCTTTCGGCAAGGGTTGAGTCCCTAAAACCTGAGCTGCATTAAATAGGTCATTTATGTCTTCAACTCTGACTATGCCAGCACGTTTAAAGGCAGCATCATAAATTTCATCATCGCCTGAAACCGAGCCTGTGTGAGATGCGGCAGCTTTTGCACTTTCAGCGAATTTGCCTGCTTTTACGACGATTATGGGTTTAGTTCTTGAAAAATGTCTTGCAGCGCTCATGAATTTTCGAGCGTCAGTTATTCCTTCCACGTACATTATTATACTCTTAGTTTTCGGGTCAGAGCCAAAATAATCAATTAAATCGCCAAAGTCAACATCAATCATTGAACCAACTGAAACAAAGTTGCTCAAGCCGATGTTTTCGTGGATTGCCCAATCAAGAATCGGTGAGCCTAAAGCTCCGCTTTGAGATAAGAAAGCGATGTTACCTGGTTTGGGCATCGTATCCAAAAAAGTGGCGTTTAGATTTATCCTTGGTCGAATCACGCCAATACAGTTGGGACCAATAACTCGGATGTCATATTTCTTTGCGATTTCAAGAAGCGCTTTTTCCAAAGCTTTTCCTTCGGGACCTATCTCCTTGAAGCCTGCGGAAACAATGATAACACCTTTCACATGTGCCTTTCCACATTCTTCCATGACTTCTTGAACGGTCTTGGCAGGTGTGGCAATTATGGCTAAATCAATAGGCTCAGAAATTTGGTCAACACATTTGTAAGTTTTCACACCGAAAATCTCTGGTTTGCGAATATTTACAAAATAAACCTTTCCAACATACCCTAGTTGTGTAAAATTTTTTGCTAATACGTAACCTACTGAGCCTTCAACATCGCTTGCTCCTATGATAGCTACACTTTTCGGGTTGAAAATCTTGTCGAGGTTTCGAGTGACCATACTTTATTTAGCCTCAGCCTTTTTGTGGTGAATGCCTTAAGTTAAATTACAGTGTGGTATTATTTGATTTTTATGAATTTTTACATTTTAAAAACTGGAAATCAAAGCTATCGATACTCACGACCTTGCTCGGATTTCGGGCCTGGAAGCCGTTTGCTAAATGCGCAAGGGGGTCAAAGAAGGATTTTTTGCTTAAAACCAAAACAGACCCTATGCTACCAGCAGCAATAAATATGATTAGAACCAATGCCAGAATTTTTCGTAACTGGATATCTTGTTCCCCATTTAAATTGAATCTGCTTTTAATTTCAACTAATTTCCTCAACTTGAGCAACAATAACTTCTCTGAAGTTAGCTATTGACAACTTTGTTTCTCAAACAGTACATTAGGCGCTATCCTTGGGCAGTCTTTCATCACCCTTTGAAGTCTTTGCACTGACACATTTTCGATGACAAAAGTAGGCGAAGGCAGAACTCCGCCTTTTTGCCAAAGAGAATCAACAATCTTGTTTTCCTTAACCTTACCTTCAAAGATTGCAAATCGAACACAGAAATTATTTTGAATCAAGATTTGAAAGATTTCATTCAATTTTTCATCAGAAAGAAGGTTAGGATGTAATTCTACGAGAATTTTCAGGTCTCCTCTAAGTGTCTGCGGCATACCATTGAATATGTTGTATTCATAACCTTCGACGTCCATCCGAATAAGACTGGGTGAAGGCTTATTCTTTAGGAATGTGTCGACTGTTCGTTTAGAAACGCTCTGGATTCCTATAATTTTGCCTCCATTGTTATCCATGGAACATAGATTGCAAGAGCTGGAAACATAAATCTTGGATTCTTCGTCGCGCTCTCCTAGAGCTAGTTGAAAGGCATCCACGTTTTTTAGATTGTTCAGGTGCAGGTTTCTTTTCAGCAATTCGATGTTACCTTTTACGGGCTCGATTGCATAGACTTTTCCTCTCGGTCCTATGATTTGAGCCTCAATTAATAAATAGTAGCCGATGTTGGCACCAATATCTAAGACAACATCACCTTCCTTGATGACGCCGTCACCAATCAAATGATCAGTGCAGATGAACTCTCTCTTCCTGTGCAAAAATAAGTCCAGTTGAATAGCTCCATCTTTTGGGAAGAGAAGCATTTTGGATTTGTTTACTTCTACAATAGTGCCATTTTTGGGCAAGTATCTCAGACGCAGAATAAGGCTATTGAGTAACACTGCGATGAATATGGAAGCTGTCTTTTCAAAACCTCTTTTACGAGCCATTTTAATAGTTCTATGAAATGGGATTGTCGTTATTATGAACCTCGTAATGTTTAACATGGAGCCCTTCGTTTTCGTCTAAAAGCTGATTTTTTATCCTTAAACCGTTTTCCCAGATTTTACCCGATTAACACCATAATTAGATTTAACCCAAAATTCTTGCACTCAAGCACTTGTAATCCCATGATGATACGTTTAAACAACTACTAAGTGCTGTAATGTTGTTGTAATGGGCTTATTTTTGGATAATTTTAACTTTAAGGCAGAAAGTACTATCAAGCGAACTAAATGTAATTACAAGTGCTATTCAATCATCGGTTTATCTGTTGATAGTTTCTATTATTTGGAGAGTCAAACAAAGAGGGAATTCTGTATGCTTCATGTTTGCCTGCTTTAAGACTTAACTTTGAGTTTAAAAAAGTGTCGAGGTACTCCACCGATGTCTCCTCAACAATAAAAGCTCTTTAATTGCAAAGGGAAAACCTACCTATTCTTCCTATATGTGCTTGGTAATCTTTACCGATTTTTCACATGATCAAAAATGACCGAAAGCTTTACAGATGGTTCTTTTACCTTTTTTGGGTGTTGGAGGGCAACCCAAACGTATCGTTCTCAGAATGATTTACGCACGGACTAATTTTGACTCCCTCACAAAAATCTTCAGTCGCGCACCCACAGTGATATACAGCATTAGCCAAATTCATCACTATATCACATAGTAATAAGTTTAAACTTAAAGCATGTGAATTCGTACTCAGTAACCTTTTTACCAATTTTTCGCATGAACCAAAAATAACCGAAGACTTCACAGAACCTAGCGCGCTGGTTTGTATTCTTGGGCTTGGTTCCACATTGCGTCGAAATATTCTTTCATGATTTTAGCAAAGCACGGATAATTGCAGCTTATTACCGCCAAATCCAGGAACATCAATCACTTCGCAAACTAAAACTATATCGCGCTCTGTTGACTTGGGTCCGATTTGAAAAGAGAATTACTTTTTCTACGTCAAAATTCCGCTTGTAGTTTTAAGCCAAGACTGTGCGATGAGTGAGTGCCCCATTGCTGTCGGATGGATTCCGTCTGCCGACCAATGGATTGGTTCTCCCTTTCTTGTAGCTGCCTCAAATATTTTGTCAAGTGGAACCAAATGCGTCTCGAACTCTTTGGACATCTTTTTAACGACATCTATTTTTTGTTTGAGGATTATTTTATAAATAAGCTGTCGTTTAGTCAAATAAACCATAAATGGGGTTAACAGAACTATTTTGGCGCCTAAAATATCGTGTGTCTGTTCCAGTAAGGTTCTATAATCCTCTTCAAAACTTTTTGTTGAGGTAGGGCTTTTCCAGAAATGCCCTCCAACCGTATCGTTTATTCCAATGAGAATTGACACTACGTCAGGTTCCAAGTTCAAACAATCTTTCTTCCACCGGTTTTTCATGTCTCTTATTTTGTCGCCGGCAACACCACGATTTAGGAACCTTATCTTTTTTTCGGGGTATTCGGCGGAGAACCAATTAGCGGCCATCATGACGTAGCCCGTTCCCAGATTATCATCTAGGGTGTAATACCTGCTCGCTTCGGTGATGCTATCACCCTGAAAGAGGACCGTGACGCTGGGCGGCACTTGATTTCTGACGGTTTTGCCTTCGGGTATTTTCTCTCACCTAAAACTAAGAATTTGTTACGTCTTGAAGACTAAATAATATTACGTTTTTTGTGGCGCGCGCCCTGATATGCTTGATATTCATACTTATTTAATAATAAGCGATATACTGAGGCATACTGAAGATGTCGCACGCTCCCTTTCTCTCTTGTTCTGTCACTACTCCATCTTCATCGACAATAGCTACTTCAGTATATTTCTTATAGATATCCAAACGACGAACATGCGAATATTATCATCTGGTTTACTATTATTCTTCTTTTTCACATTTGATTGGGGACACATATGTGCTCTATGTGAGTGATATTTGAAAGATGTATTGAAAGAACATAAAACTTATCTCAAAAAAATAAAATATGAGCTTTCGAGTAAATATGAGAACTTATTTAGACATGACACAGTTTCTCAGATAGGCTGAAAGAATGGAAAACATCAAAGCCATATTTCACAAAAGAGTTTTGACGCCTTAATATAGAAGATGCTTTCTCAATGCAGGAACGGGGCTGCTAGTTAAAGGAAGAATCACTGTTAAAGGAAAAATTAGCGTTGGGGATGACGTAATTTTTGAGAGCGATTCAAAATTGCTGGCTTGGAGAGACGGAGCGATAAAGATTGGCAATTCCGTTTATTGCAACGGGGCAATAATTTCTTCTACTGCCAGCATAGAAATTGGGAACGCTGTTGTGATAAGCAGTTATGCGTTGATTATTGATCATGACGGCTTTGGTTTGGACGGAAACCCTGCCCTAGAGAGACCAGTTAAAATCGGCAACAAAGTATGGATAGGTACGAGAGCTGTTATTCTCAAGGGCGTCACAGTCGGAGATCACTCAGTGGTCGGCGCGGCGGCGGTAGTCACCAAAGACGTGGAAGCAAATACGATCGTAGCAGGGAACCCTGCAAGAAAAATACGCAACACAGCAGGGTACAATTATTAAAGGAACTTACAAAAAAAGATTATGCGGTAGAATTACACTGGGTGGCTATTCCTAAGTCATCAACAATGTCAATATGGATTGCACTTGATTGGTAGCCCTGATTTTACGTGTTACTGCATTTTTTAATTCTTCTATGTTATCTACTTTGACTTTTATAATAAGGTCATAGACGCCATAGGAAACATATGCTTCCTCTACGATATCAAGGGTCTTAAGGTGTTTTAACACGTTTTCTTCCGAACCAGGTTCGACGTTAAGCATAACAAATGCGCGTATCATTTGAATTCTCCCAACTTTTTACAGGGTTCGTAGTTATGTTCAGCCATACACATAAATTGAAATTTAAATGTGTTGCGCCGCCCAAGCTTAGAAACTAAGCAGGATCTATTAACAACAAGTAGATTGCCCGAAGATTAATCAAGAAGCTTGCCATCTGGCAACGTAACCATCTTCGATGAAGATAAAAATTGGGGAACGTTCTTAAATGTGGATGAATGCAAAGTAAGTCTTGTCTGCGAATGCAGTGTTGGAGGTTAGATTATTAGAAAAAAGAAAGCATTGTTCTTTACACTGTGGTTATACACTTTTCTTCTTTGGTTTTATATCGTTGCAAGAATACTCATCGATCAAGTCGATTTATACAGCCTATTCTTTAATCATATACCGTTTTTCACGTTCATCTCACTCGGAATCATTGCTTTCCTTGTGAGCATGATATTCATGTACTTGTTCCTCACCACGAATTAGAATCAATGGACATCCATGTAGATCCCCAAGGAAAAAACAAGCTTACCGGCGAAGTCAGGAAGCACAAGGACACCTATCGGTTCTTGAATTTCTTTCCATCAAAATTAAAGGTATCTTACATCTCACTAAAGTAATAAAATAATATGTACGCTACGCACACTGAACAGAGAAGCAGCAGAAAACATCAAAAGACTAGACAAAGCAGTCTACCCAACCTACTTTAGCATGAAAATATAAGGAAGGCTTCTATAGGAAGCCGCAAAAAAAAGGGTCAGAAATTACTTCTTTAGTTCCATCACTATGAGGTCTAATGTTGTATTTCCGATGTTCTTCACTTCGTGGTCTTGCGCTTCGAGGAAAAGTACCGAGCCAGTTTTAATGTCCATCTCTTGAGTCTTACCTCCAGAAGTAAAACTCCCTTTGCCACCCTTCAAAGCGTAAACCACGTGGTCAGGATGATGATGCATCTTCGCAACATCCCCCGGCTTAAAAACCACTTCCAGAACGCGTACCTTATCATTCTCATTGAGAAACTTGTAAACATTGCCCGCTGCCACTACAGGATCCATTTCTTTCTTCATAAAATCATTCACCTCCTTACTCAGTAAGGATATCAAAATATCCACTGCCCAGAACATAAGGCATTGTGACTACAGCCACACTACCACTAACAAAAAAAGCTGGAGTATGAGGGAACGAAATAAATAAATAGTCAAAAATGGTTAAGCCTTTTTTGCTTGTCGGAGCCCGAAATGGGCTTCTTTGATGAACAGCTTTGGCTGCAGTCTCACCGACATTCTTCAATGCATAACAAAGGGAAAAGGCATAACGCAAATCATGTTTTTACATTGATTACTTTATCGGCTGGTAGCGAAGCAAAACAATCCCATTTCCAAATGTTCGTGCGTCGAGAAGCTTCAGATTCATCTTTTTAACATCTTTGAACAAGGATTTGCCCACGCCTAAAACAACAGGGACAACTAGGAGCTGGTATTCGTCGATGAGACCAAAGTTAGCAAGCTGCTGCACTATAGTTCCGCTACCTAATATCGTGATACCTTTACCCTCCTGCTCTTTCAACTTAACAATCTCTTCCGCCTTTATTTCATGAAACAGCGTAATGTTTTTCCAATAGGGCTCTTCATCTACCCTCTGAAGCGTTTTTGAAAAAACTATTTTCGGAATATTGTTCATAACCTCAGCCATACCCGGATTATTCTCAATCGCATCCGGCGTAGGCCAATAACTCTTCATCACCTCATACGTCCTACGACCAAAAATCAACGCACCCCCAGACTTCGACCCCTCATCCACAAACGAATTAAACTCATGATCCTTGCTTATATTTAAGAACAAATCCATCTCGCCGTTTGGCCCAGCAAAGAAGCCGTCAACCGACACATAATTAAAAACAACTATTTTTCTCAAATTGCATAGCCTCAAAAACTTTAACTATTCCTAATTTCATAAAGTGCCCTATTAAACTTTCTGATTTGCGAAAATATCACAAATTGGCTTCTTTAGCAAGCACACTAAAAAAGAATTAGGCAAAACCGCCATATGTGACTCAGCCTTTGCCAACATTCATTGAAAACGCAATATCGGGACAAAGCAACGCGTCATCAATAACACTTCGTCATGTGAAGAGACTCCCGCGGAAAAAAAAACGTTACCCCTGTGTCCGTCACCTTTGCTAATCACCGAAGCATCAAAATCTAAGAAAATCAAAACCCAAAATTGCAACAACCAGCCCGAGTAACACCAATGAACGCGAAATTAAACATCACCCGAATCAGACGAACCCGCCCCGCCAGACTGTTCCGATCCGGAATCGCCAGAGGTTTCACTGCTGCTTTGAGATGCCCCACCATCAGAACCAGAATCGCTAGCTGTTTGAGTATCAGCGGTAGATTGTGCATGGTTGTTTCCCTGAGCTTGAGCGTTTGAATCCGCCCCCTCATGTTTCTCTGAGGACTTTGATACCTCATGTGCCCCGTCGCCATGCATATTACCGCCAGAACCCTTTACGGTGACGAGGTTAGAAGCGCTGGAGTCTCCTTTGCCTTCCTCGCCTGAGCCGCCTCCACCGCTACCTAGCCCTTCCGACCCGCCGGAACCAGCACCGCCACCAGAACCCTCCTCTCCACACGCAGCAGAAGCTTCTCCTGCTTCAGCAACGGCTGCTCCAGTAACTCCAGCTTCAGCTGCCTCGGCGCCGCCTCTTGCTATAACGAAAAAGTACACAGCCACTCCAATGACTGCGACAACAGCAGCAATTATGCCGCCTATAACAAACGGGTTGCCTAAAATGCTGCCAGATTGAGGCGCGGGGGAACTTTGGCCGTTAACTGCAACAGCCGGCATAACGCCGTCAGGTGGATAAGCTCTTTCCCGAACCCAGTAAATTGGCCCTAAAGTTACTCCACTGTATACTTGATTCTGGAGACCGATAGGTTGGGGCAACGATGTCGGATATGAAGTACCTGATATTGTTGAGTCATAATTCACTTCAGCCAACCTCAAGGGTATATCAGCCGAAGGAACCATGAGTGAGTAAACATTATCTGCGCCGAAGGAGAGGCCTGGTGCCGTGTTCCAATTACCCCCATTCTTTGTTACTAAACCGTAGGAACCAGCAACGACTCCAATATCAGAATCCCATCCTGATTCACCATGCAAACCAACTGTTACAGCATCAAAAACGCCTCCTTTGGTGCCTGAAGGAAATGCTCCATAAAACTCGGTGATACCTTGCGAAAAAGTTTTTACCGAATTGACCGCGGTCAGATTATTAGGACTTGCCGCTGAATACAAGATCATTCCATTATTAATCGCGAATGTATTTGTGGACAGAGCGCTCTGATCAACCCATGAAGAGCTTAAGGTTCTTCCCGCAAAGTTATCGTAAAAAGCAAACACGCCGGCTCCATCATCGTATTGGCCATAAGCTGAACTAAGACTCGGTGCCTCTCCGATTGTTTGACCATTAAACAGATTCGTGGTTGGAGAAGAAAACCCCAAGTATATGGTAACACTTGATTTAGCATGAATCCCATCAGGCAATTTCAACCAGTATATCGTATTCGCAGACGAACTGCTATCGCCCGATTCCAGCCAACTATGGATCAGCGACCCATAAGGATTGAAGAACTCGACGTTCTGCAGGTTTGATGCCTCAAATGAGCTATAGGCTGAACTATTTATCGATATCATCTGCTCATAAGGAAAAGGAGTGGCCACAGATTGCACATTGGTCAAAGTTATTTGAATCGAATGCACAATACCAACAGGCACAGAAGCCGCCGTCACCTTTAAGGAAAAACCGATAAACACAGATAAACACAAAATGCTGACAACTATTACTAACAGGATTATTTTCACTTCAGACAACCACTTTGAAGATAACCTTAGTTTTATTTGAACCCAAGTTGCTTTTAAAACAGACGGTGGCTAAGCTTGAGATTCAAGCAGCTAAAAAAAATCCGAAGACCCAACAGAGCCATTTCATTAACATTCTTCAACACATAATGACGTATCTACTTTCTCTTTTTTGCATGATTCTGGTATATAATTCTTTTCAATTGATAAATTGACACTTAGACCCTTTAAATTGATAATTAGACCTTACTGAGGAAATCCTGAGACTTTCTAATGATGACTCTGGAAAACTTTATCGTGTACATCCTAAAGACCCTTCAACACACTTTGCAGAATAGAAAGAAACTTGGAATAAAAAAATAAATGATGCCCTCTTTGGCGTGATACTCAAAATGTCATGAAGTTGGCTTAGAAGGGTCTGTTTTGTTTCTTTGCTTAGCAGTTTTATTATGAAACAAGCGTTTACTATCAAAAAGAGGAGAAAGACATAGAACGGGTAGTTAGGCATGCTCCAAGCAATCGGTTAAATAACTCTAGAACTAACCTGCGGAGGCTGAACATAAATTGAGGAAAAAGTAAATCCAGCTACTGTTACGGGGTTTTGTGGCGGTGCATTGAGGTTAAAGAGCACTAATTTACTGGAAAGATAAAGAAGCAAACCCAGTATAACATTGAAAATGATAATGATAGCTGTAAATCTTTTTGTCACGTTAGATTGTTTCTACGCTATGCAGATTTAAGACTTATCAAAAATTTTTTTGCTATAATTCAATTTGCATCAGCCTTCAAACTTAAAGAAAACATTGCATCTCAAATCAAGGCAAGAATCAACATTTTTGTCAGGTTCTTTTTTTATTAGAACAGCTGGTTCGTCCCTAAAATCCTTAATGTTTATTTTTGAGTTGAAGCCTCGCAGCGGGCCCGTAAACATAACAATCGAACTGGTTTAGCAACAACTATCCACACCTTAGTTTTTCGTCAAGTCTTTGACCGTTTGCAAAGATTAACGGATGTGGTCTGAGAAGGACCTGTCGCAGCGGTGGGAATTTTGCGGATCCATTTCTCGCAGGCTTTGGTTCGACGAGTCAAAGCACGCATTATAAGTGAAAAGCAACAAAGAGTGCCCTTGCTTGTCGCTGTGGCACTTCAGTCACATAGCTTTATATACTTTGACTTTAGATAAAACAAACAAGCAAACAAGCTAAATTTTAGGAAGATAAGAAAAATGTTGAAAGTAACAAAGAACCACAAAGTTTTTGCTCTGATTCTATTAGCGTCATTCTTATTGCTATCAATGGTAAATCCGAACATCACAACCGTGAAAGCACAAGGCAACGCCAGTGTCAGTGTTATAGCTGCAGTTGGTGGAACATCGAGCCCTGCGGGAGGAACCACAACCTCCTATCCTGACGGCACAGTTGTTACGTTAACTGCAACAGCCGGTTCAGGCTTTTCTTTCTTTGAGTGGGAAATTGTAACTAGCCTAGGCGGAACAAACGACCTTAATAACCCTACAACACTCACTGTCAACGCCACAATAGGAACCTATGTCATCCAGCCACTATTCATAGCAATACAAAACACCGAGCCCAATGCTCCAGTAACTACAGCCACTTTAGCTACTGCCGCAATTGTCGTGGTCTTGGCTGGAGCAGGAGGAACCACCACACCTCCACAAGGAACGTATGCCTTAGCTAGCGCTACAGCACTTAATCTAACTGCAACAGCTGACAGCGGCTGGGTATTTGACCACTGGGTCATTTCAGGCACTCCAGTAAATCACGGTTCATACTCATACACAGCAACTCCGACAGACAACCCGTATAACGTGAATCACGGCTACGGGAACACGTACACTTACCAGCCAGTGTTTAGTCCAACTAGCCCAACTGTCACAAACGCACCTACAGCAACACCTAAAAGCTCAATGAGTTCAAGTGATACCATAATTATTGTAGCATTGGTTGTGATAATAGTCATCGTAATCATTGGATTCGTCGCATACGCATCTATGCAAAGAAGCAAAAAACAAAATACAGCCCCAAGTACTTCTAAGTAAAATTCTTCCCTTTTCTTTTTTTGTTCGCTTAGAATCGAAGTTTATTTAAGAAAACAAAATTTCTATCACTACGCACATTCTATCCTAAGAATGTACTCAGCAAATTGAAAGAGAACTTTTAGAATCTGAAAAGATCATTGTCAATTATGAATCAAAAACTAATAAGTTTTTGTGGATGGATAAGTCTTAAATCTGCCTGAAAAATAATAGAATAGTTGAGGATTTTAGAATTAGAAAAAAGAATAAGCAATTGACTGCTGTTATCTTGGTTATATCAATCGTCGTAGCTGCAACTTTTGTGGTACTCTACGAAGATCATGATTTTACAGTTAATGCAAACGAAGCAATTATTTACTATTCGTTGTCAGGAAAATCTGCGTTTCTAAATACTACGGGAACAGAAAATTACATCACTATCTATTGTGCTAACACTGGCAAAACGGAAGGAGATTTTAATCTTATCATAAAATTTGTTAATGCGACTTTTTCAGCAACAACAGAACAGCCATATACTGAGATTAACACAGCTTCAGCAGAATTCAGCTGGGATCTTAATGCAGGTAATTCTGCCTCAAAAGACGTTTATTTTTCTGTTGACTCCACTGCAAATACTTTTTCAATTTCGTTATCAATACATAGCAATAAAGGATCCTTGAAAACAATCGCTGAAAATCCCAGTTTTCTACAGTATAAGTGGAACCAAACACTCAGTAATTTCCAGCTTAGCCAATAATTGATGCTGAGTACATTGACATATAGAATGGCTCTCAATACTCGTTGTATTTAGCGAAGTTTCCAGCGCGACATAAATCTCATAATCATGATGCCATTTTCTTAAGTGACCTTAATCCCCATAGGAACAGGAGTATTGCAAGTACGCTGATGACAACGAACCCCTCTACAATTCCGACGTTTTGAAAATTCCCAGCAAACAATGCGCGAGCAGCATTAACTGCGTACGAGAAGGGGTTAATCTTCGCCAAGTCCTGAAGCCAGAGGGGCGCAAGCGCGAGAGGAAGGATTATACCCGATAGCAAAGAAACAGGAAGTGTTATTGTGTTCAACGTAGGAGCAAGGGGATCCTCAATTTTGTAAATAAGAGCGAAACCGTATGAAATAGACGCCATAGTAATTCCGATCAAAGCGTATAGCAATAGAGAGAGCAAAAATCCGCCCACATTTACACTCAGCCCAAATGGAACAGCAACCAAAGTAATCAAAACACACTGAATAAGAAGAACAACCGCATCTCTCAAAACCCTGCCTAAAAGAATTGCTGAACGTTTCACTGGAGTTACCAAAAACCGCTCTATAACTCCCGTTCTAATATCATCAATAAGTGAAAACCCAACGAACGCTGAGCCGAAAAGCGCTTGCAAAACCAAAAGCCCAGGAATGAAAACATCTACCGTTTTTCCAGCGGGCAACCCAGGAACACCGCCTAGACCATTCAGAAGCGGCATAAACAACAACAAATACATAAGAGGCTGAAACATGCTCACGAAAACAAAAACAGGACTCCTAAGTGTATGCTGCATATTGCGGATAAACATTAATTTCGTGTCGTGTAGCATCTTCATTTTCTTTCATCCTCCCTAAGTGAACGCCCTGTATACTTTAGAAAGACATCATCTAAACTCGGCCTAGACAACGTAACGGTTTGCGCCTCCAAGTTTCTTGCATCAAGTGAGCGCAGGAGATCAGGCATCATTCTCTCCCCATCTTTAATAGTTAGATAGATTGAATTGCCGTTAGTTTGAAGTCTCTCCGCCTGAACCTTCTCCCTTAACAAAGCTTCAGCATTATGAGCGGTTTCTTCTGATAGAAAACTAAAAACTATCGTGTCGCCGCCAACGTAGCTTTTTAATTCCCCCGGCGTTCCAGTCACTATAATCTTTCCGTTATCTATAATCGCTATTGTGTCACAAAGCTTGTCAGCTTCATCCATGTATTGAGTGGTTAAAAAGATGGTAACGCCCTCGGCTTTGAGTTTTTTTATTTCTCCCCACAGATATGCTCTACTTTGCGGGTCAAGGCCTGATGTAGGCTCATCGAGAAGAAGGAGTTGAGGATGATGAATCATCCCAAGTGCAATATCCAGACGACGCTTTTGACCGCCAGAATAGGACGAAGCCGGTCTCTCTATAAATGAGTTCATCTGGAAACGCTCCGCAAACTCGGCAGTGTATTCCTTCGCGGTTAAAGCATCCAAACCATAAAGCTGAGCTTGGAGAACTAGATTCTCAACACCTGTAGAACTCAGATCCGCTCCGCCTGCTTGACTCACGCAACCGACGTTTTGTCTAATCTGTTCCTGCTGCTTTGCCAAGTCATAACCAAGAACCTTCGCTTCCCCTCCAGTCGGACACAACAACGTAGAAAGCATTTTCTGCGTAGTAGACTTGCCAGCACCATTTGGACCCAGAAAACCGAAGATCTCCCCTTTCCTAACAGCGAGATCAATACCCTTAACCGCCTCAACCTGTTTTCTTCCCCCACTCTCTTTAGAAATGAAAGTCTTCCGAAGCCCCTTAGTCTCAATCACCAAATTGACAATCACGTTAAGTCACCTACTAATAACTCATCTAATCTCATGACCATAAAAAACGAAAAACTCAACTTTTCGACGTTGCCTAATTGAAATCGAATCATAAATTTTATCCCCAAAACCCAAATCTTCCCAACCCCTTACAAAAGGGAACCTATATAAGAATTCTTATACAATAATGCGCTGCCTTACCCCGAAATTGTTAAGAATAGCTTTTATTCCTCAACTTTTGGAGTTTGAGGGAGGTTTTCCAGACTGCAGTTCGAATGTTCCATAACCAGAATTTGGGATGTTCGCCACTGCCTCCTTAAAATCATTCAGGGGCATCGCCAATATAAGTTCGTTCGGAGACCACTTGTCAGCTCTTCTTTCAAAGGTGGAGATAAGGTTGATTTCAGGGCTTCCCTTCGCCAGGACATTCGTTATAGTTGAGCATATGCTGCTTGCAGGATAATACATGAAAGGTTCAGCTCCCTTAAACGAAATCAGCCCCAGAACCCTGTCAGCTTGCGCAGGGTTAACAAAAAGAAAGACTAAATCGGGGTCTGACTCAAATTTCTCAAGCGGACCCAACTTAAAAAAATTCCCTCTCTTCACCGGCTGTGGTTGTTTGCTTATCGACTCCAAAGCAGTATCTATGGATTCGTAAACTCGATGTTTCTTCGATGTCAAAGCAGGAGCGAAAGCTTCTAATGGAGCAATTTCTAAACCAGCGAAGTGCCGGCCACCTGGACAAACGCAAGTCTCCTTTGAAAGACAAAGAACCACGTTGCCACGCTTAACTACATCAAAAGCTTCACAGATGCTGAGCTTCAAAGCAGAATCGCCCGCTCCGCCATTATCAACCAAAAACTTTCCCGCGATCGGAGCCCAGCTCAAACCCACAACTTCAACTATCTTCTTGACCTCTTCTCCAAACCTAGACATCACAACACCTCAAAATCGAATGCGAATACAAATTGAGTTGAGCACCACACAGGTATTTAGACATTTACAAACCATCCTGTGCATGCCTAAAGCCGCTTCTTAAATGCCACTCTCCGAGTTAACCACAACCTAAACCTTCCTACTTTCTAGAACACATCGGAACGCCAAAAACCATTCTTTTTAAGTCCTTGTACGTGCATGTACGTGCTTGTACGTCCTCTTACCTTCCTTGTACGTGCTTGTACGTCTATGTACTTTCTATACGCAACCAGCAAACAATTCAAGCTCAAATTAAAGAAACCAACCCAAAACAGCCTGAACAAAAAACAGCAAAAACAAAAAAGTTATTCCCATCAACGATCCACCACATCACAAGACACTGAATAAAAGAACACAAACTGCAAAAAACCCTTCACGGATGCATCAGCATATCCCTCGCAAGCACAACTTTTCCCCTAAGACCCACAAAATTTGCAAATAAAAAGCGATATTCTTCCTCGCTTTTCTTAAGGGCCTCCTCCGCCCTCCTACGTTCCGTAACATCATGAGCAACAACAAAAGCACTATCGAGTTCACCGTTCTTGTAGACCAACTTCGCACTTAAAGAAACCCAAAGGCGACGACCATCTTTAGTTATTACACCAAACTCAACGGTTTGATCTATGTTTTCTCCAGCCACGCTTTTCCTCATTATATCTCGGAAGCGTTCCTTGCTCTCAGCATCCAGAAGATCAAAAGGACTCAATGAGAGCAATTCTTTTTCCGAATAACCAGACAGCGCACACATGTACTCATTTACGCTCTTGAACCGAAGGCTCTTACAGTCGATTTCATAGATAGCCACCGGCGCATACTCCGCGAGATGCCGATATTTCTCTTGGCTCTTCTTCAAAGACTCTTCCGCTTTTTTGCGTTCCGAAATATCAGTTACTATTCCGAGAATCGCATTTTCTTTTTCGTATGTTATCATTTTTGAATTAAGGAGTACTGCAATTCTCTTTCCTTCTTTGGTAACAAGCGCATATTCAAAAGGAGAAGCCTCTTCACCTAAAGTATGTTTTTTGAAACTTAAAGCGAGCCTTTCTCTGTACTCTGGGGCAATCAGAGTAAAGAAGTCGAAATCAGGACTGTAAAACTCTTCTCTCGCATACCCCAGGGTTTCTTCGCATTTTCTATTAGCGTAAACAACTCCACCTTGCTTGTAAATGAAAATCATGCTCGGCGATTCTTTGCCAAATCCCTAAACTTTCCTTCAGACTCCTCAAGCATCTCCACCGCTTTTTTACGTTCAGTAACATCAACGAATGTGTATACAACAAACTGCACATTTTGCGTCTTAATATCTCTGATTGGCTCTGCGTTAACAATAATCCATCTGTATTGACCACTAATTGGATTGAACACCCCCATGACCACGTCGTGAACGGCTTTTCCAGTCTTTAAAACAAGCATATAAGGGTGCTCGTCACCAGGGAAAGATGAATAATCCTCATGGATTGTATTCCAATCTGGGATAGTTGCGTGACGACCTTTAATTTGCTGATGCGTCAAACCAAGAATTTCGCACGCCATATCGTTGGCTTCTACGATGAAGCCATTTTGGTCTTTAACAAGAATTCCCCCACCAACGGCTTCAAACAGACCGCGATATCGCTGCTCGCTACTGCGAACTGCGTCTTCAGCAAGCTTACGTTCAGTTATATCTTCAATAATTGCAGCAAAATACCCCCTTTCAGGACTATACGCATGTATGGAGAACCATTTTTCCCTTTTCTCAAAATATTGCTCAAACTTAACCGACTTACCCGAAGTGACCGCCTCCCCGAAAATATCAACTAACCCTGTAAGCTCTTTCTCCAAATGAGGCCAAATCTTAGTAGCTCTTTTGCCCAACGTACTTCTGCTTATTCCAGCTATCTCTTCAAATACAGCATTTGCCTCCAATATTACAAAATCAATCGGTTTACCATCATCACCAAAGATCATTTTGTTATAGGAAAAACCGGTAATCATATTTGCAAACAAATAGTCAAACTGCCGCCTATCTCTTTTAAACTCCTGATCTCGAGGTTCAATAGCTGAGAACCATGCAGAATTAAAATAGTTTTGAGCCAATTCTACCAGACTCGAATTGTTTGACAAAACTGCAAAGTTATCCGTTGAATCATATTTTGCTGATGCCGAGAGTAGAATTTCTTTTTTATCATATATCCTAAACCAAACACTAGGCGACCCAACAAAATATCTAATTTCATAATTTTGAAGTTTTTTGAGCTCGTTTATTTCTCTTGACACATTTGGATCACCAGGCTGCTCCGTGATGATTCTCACATTTACCTTTCTTTCCAATGCTTTTTTAATAAGTTCATAGTTGGCGGCAGTCCACTGAAACATTCTCTGCTTAGGATCCATAACACATATGCTATCTTGAGCGGTTTCAAGCAACTTTCTCAACTTAAGTTCAAGAGCTTCCCCTTCGTGAACTAAAACAAATTGACTCTCTTCACTGTTTGTCTTGAGGCTCTGCGTTTCAAGACTCTTAATTAATCCATTTGCCCTTTTGCTCAATTCAGTGCTTTCTTTGGTTCTCTTCAGCATCAAAATGTTGACGGCATCTACTATGGATAAAGGCTTATACTTGGAGGGTATTGTTATTATTTTTTCAACTATTCCCGCTTCTCGCAAGTCAATAATTGCTCTATAAGTATCGGGGCGGGCTACTTTTGAAACATGAGCGATTTCCCTGATTGATGCAGGGTTTATCCGAAGAAGAGCGAGATAGGTCTTTGCTTGCGATATACTAAGGCCGAGGTCAACTAATGTTCTAATGTTTTCATCAATATTACTCAATTACACTGCCTTCTCTCATTGTAGATTGAGTAGTAATGTTCTGTATGGCGTAAACATCATTTAAGCTTTGGCGTATTTCATCCAACCTTCGTTTTCAATTCAAAACTGTCAGAGCGTTATGCTGTTGGAAGATCTTCCACCAACGACATCTTATATCTTAAGTGTGCTTAATTGTATATTGGGATAGTTGTATTTGGTTCTAGACGATTTGGATAGAAAAATAATACAATATCTAAGCTCGGGGATAAACTCCTATGAAGAACTTGCGCGCACATGCGGCGTAACACGAAACACAGTTTACCGGAGAATAGCTGCCCTTGAAAACAAAGGAATCATCAAAAATACACTTCGCTGCATCGTAAACTTAGAACAAATGGATATCACACCAGTAACCATCGGAGTAAGAATCTCACAAACCAACCAAAACAAAGCCATCCATCGGCTCACAACTAATAAGAACGTAAGATTTCTTTGGCGAACCTACGGAAACCATAATCTTACGCTTGTAGCTTTTTGCCCAAAAGGCACAGAAGGCAAAATAATCCAAGACATAAAAGTTATTCTCGAAGAACTAAACGTAGAACACATATGCGTGTCCGTAGGCTACGTGTGGGAAAAAATGGACTATTCACCCTTCGGAGACCAATCCGAAATTGAAGAGAAAATAATTACAGATACTAGAAAACAAGCACTAATAGCTTAAACAAGAAAATCCGAGATTAAGGTACCTTCAAAAAGACAGTGGCTTGCTTGTTAATTTGCCAACCCAAAAGCGAGCTTCTGTTTTTCCAAAATACCTCAGCACCCGTACACAACGTTGCGCAATTGAATAAATCATCTCGCCTCTTCCAAGTTATTCTTCGACCAAACTAGCCTAATCAAAAAAAATCAGTACGAGAAACATTGTTTATTCAATTTGAAAAAGTGACTTTTACTCCCATCAAGCTAAGAATCACAAAAACGAAAAAATAACAACTTAGATTGCAGAAAGCATACAGCAGGTGCCTTGTGCTTCAGATCGAAGCAGACTTTGCTTCAGATCTAACAACACGTAGGATCGAAGGTCTTTATCCGCTGCCAACTTACCAATAACGTCCAAAAACAAGTCCGGAAACGTCTCTAACCACTTTCTGTAAGATAGTCTTATGGTGACATCAGTAGTACCCAATTGATCTGCCAGTTCAGTCTGTCTCTTAACAGTATTATGCCTGAAGCTTAGAAGGTAGAACAAACCTCCGACCAGGCACTTTGAACTTTTACCGCTAAAAAACGAAAATTTCCGTGTATAAGTCTGATTTATAATTTGGAAAGCCTCCGAAGCTATCGCATCAGCAATTGAATTATTCAACCAGATAGCGTGGGCAGCAGTTGAGACTTCATCCATGGGAATACGTCTTAGTATACTCATTCTTTTCACTTTAAGCATTAGCTCAAAAGTAAGTCAGCTCCTGACATGGTTATCATTACCGCACTACGCAAAAAATACTTTCTTGGCATAATTTTTGCGCAAATGCACCTATACAATGCAAATAGTGCATCATTTCGAGAAAGCGTGACTAGTAAAATTGCCTTGCTCTGAGTTCATAAACTTATTAACCGTTTAACTGACACCTGTTGATGTGATTCCTTAGCCGAAAATAATGTCCTAGAAAAACAGAAAGGACCAGTAGCTGAAGATGAAAAAACGCAACAACACCCAATTGCATATGAAAACCTTTGAAGAGTCACTGCTTGAAGCCATAGATGAAGGCCTGACTTCTTTAGGTGAGTCTGCAAAAACTGCCATCTACTTCCATCTTGAAAAAAAATATGGCGTCAAGAAAATAGAAATCCCAAATCGTCTTGAGGATTTTTCAGATTTTCTTGAACAAATTTTCGGTTCAGGCGCCAGAAATTTGGAGATATTGATCATGGCGAAGCTGCATGAAAAAATTAATTGTGTCTATGAATGGAACGGTCCGAATTGGCTTGTACCAAATCTAACGTTTACTAAATATGTCGAATTGCTGAGACTGCCCTATGAAGATAGAAAGAAAATTGGAGAACTAGAGGTATGGGTAATTGCAGAAGAGCAAAAACAACACATTTAAAGAAAACTGTCGAGAGCTGCTAAATTTCACCAATTTGAAAGAAAATTGGAAAACTGTGATACGGGGAATTTAGTTGATGGAGAACAGCAAAACAAATTCTACATGTGAAGTATTTGTGGAGTGTCAGGAAAAGAAAACTGAATATTCAGGTGGTACGCCACTTGAGAAAAAAATCATTAAAAACTTCACTGACTTACTAATACTAAAACACCTACAAAAGTACCCCCTCGTAAGTGGATACGAAATTCTCAATTATTTGCGCAGAAAATTCGATATTCCCTTTAGTCCAGGAACAATATACAACGCAGTCTATTCTTTGGAGCGACACGGCTTAATTAAAGGCAATGGCAACGAAGCAGGACGAAAATATAAGCTAACAAATAAGGGCGGAAAAATGATAGACACTACAGTTAAAGCTCAAAAACGAATCCAGCAACTATTCGCAGACATAGTCATAGGAGAATAACCAATTCCGACTGCTACCGTGACTCTTCTGCCAAAAATTAATAATAACAAAATATTGTTCAAGGTATTAACTTCGGTGTTCTTAAACAGTTCAGAGAGAGCTCAGAGAAGTACTTCACATAGTTGAAGAAACAGGAACCAAGCGAGAAACAAGTGCCCCATGTTTTCTTAGGGCGTGATAACAAAGCGTTTGGAATCTTGCCACAAGATCGCTATGACTACAGCCCAAATTGGAGTAAAAGGATTGTTTGCGGGTCTTTGATTAGAATTTCGTTTTGGATTCGTCCCCATGCTTCAATTATTATTTTCAGTTGGTCGAGCTTAAATCCTGGCCTTAGGCTTTATGCCCGGTTCTCACTTGCAATCTACTATTTGCCTGGATATTGATATTTGAAAATGGAAGTATCCTTTTTTTGCACTTTCCCCTCTTGACGATCTCAATTCTCGTGGACAACATAAAGATATTTAGGATATGTTCTTAGTTCTTGAAACTTACTGTGTATGTTCCAATTTGTCGATTTGAGCAAGAAAATGAAAGTTGTCCTGACAGAATCCTTTACGAAATCTGCCATGCTTGGATATCCCATTCCGGATGCCTCGACACTGTAAACTCTATGTGTCTAGCCTCTCCTCGGGCAGTTTGATTGTTCCGAACTGATTTGGCATCTCAGTCTTTACCGAGCCTAATTGTTTGTTTCTTAATATTGTCTCAATAGCCCATTATATCTTGCAAACAACAGTGTATATTTGCAGTAGAATCGTATTCAGATTCAGAATGCTAACTGTTTCAATTTCATACAAGTTATATTCATTAACCTAGAACCATATGCTGAGAAGTGGTGTATAATGTTAGGTCTGTTGGGTGATATGTTATGCTTTCATCTCAAAATGTAATGAATGTAAACAAGATTATCGAAAGGCATCTCAAAGCTTTTTTAGATATTGTAATTCTCGCTATATTAAATGGAGGATCCATGCATGGCTACAAAATCATCGCAGCCATCCACAAAGAATTTGGAATATTGCTCAGCCCAGGTTCGCTCTATCCTCTTCTGCACTGTTTGGAAGAAGACAAATTGATACAAGCCACTTTTGACAGAGGCAAAATAGTTTACAGCGTAACTCTTCAAGGAAAAGAAAAATTCGGAAAAGCATTTGCAGCCTACAATTTTTCCATTCAAAAAATGTCACGTTTTGTAAGAACCCATGGAGAGACCTCTCCCCAACTTATCCAGGAAGCTAAAGAAGAAATTATACTAATCGGATGACACTTTTCGCTGGTCATAGACTTTCTGTTCTTTCATCAATCCTCATTCTGGTTTTTTTCTTATGTACGACGCGTCACTTCGTAATTCTTGACTGAGATCCGCCAATCAAACACGCTCCGACATAAATTTTGTAATTCCATTTTTCCTCTTTTCACAAGCCACCCACTATTCTCGACCATAGGACTCGAAAATTGGACAGGATTTTGTTCCGAAACGAAGAGGAACCACTTGTTTGAGAAAAGAAAACAATCTTGTTCTAAGATTCTTACTCTGCATTTGTTTCCGACAATGAGGTCCACGAGTGCATCATCATTGGTTTCGAGTCTGGCTTTCCTTGAAATTGAATTCTAATAAAGCATGATCGTCTCTTTCAGTTTATTCATTTTTTTGTCAACATCACTGCAGGGTGCCGCTTCAAGCTCTTGGAGCGCAGCCGCCATTTTCTTTCTCTTTTCTTTGGAAAGTTCGCGTTCTAGCCCCTTTTCTGCCGAATATATCAGTATTTTTGCTTGACTTACCTTTTTACGTTTAGTATTCACGTTTCCTATATGTTCCAACAGTTCCCGTGTGAACTCTTTGACTTTGTTAAGCGCACAGCCATTTAGAGTCAAGACCGCATTTAATTTTTCCAAGGTTTCTCTTAGCGCCTCTTCTTCTATTTCCGGGTCTCTTCCAGCTTTTTCTTCTATTAATTTCTGCGTTGCGTAAATCGCCGCTTCTGCTCGTTTGCGAGTCTCAATGATTTCTTTTTTTCTTTCGTCCATTTCGTTGAACTTGGTTGCTTCGATTATCATCCTTTCAATATCAATCTCAGACAACAGAGTTGTTTTCGTTACCTTAATCGCCTTCTTCTCCTCTGTATCCAAGATTTCTGCAGACACAGTTAGTATGCCGTCTAGGTCTATCTTGAAGGTAACTTCGACTTTTTGTTCATATCTGGGTGCGAGAGGGATGCCATCCAGTCTGAATAAACCCAAAGATATATTGTCATTAGCCATCTCCCTCTCTCCTTGAAGAACATTAATCATCATGGCTGTTTGATAATCCTCGTAAGTTGCAAACGTCATACTGGTTTCGGTTGGAATTGTGGTGTTTCTCTTAATTAAGCGAGTGAATACTCCTCCAGATGTCTCTACACCCAAGGAGAGGGGTGTGACATCTAACAACAACATGTTCCTTATTTCACCATTTAGAGTACTGGCCAGAGCGCAAGCGCCCACAGCAACTATTCCCATGGGGTCAATACCTGTCTCGGGCTCAACCTGAAAGAAGCTCTTGAAGTACTCTCTGATAATAGGTGTCCGGGTGGGTCCACCCACCAGAATTAGTCTGTCCACATCGCGTGAGTTGAGTCCTGCGTCTCTTAATGCCTGTTCAATGGGTTGGCGCAGCTTTTTGAGTTGTGGTCTTATGAGTTTTTCTATGTTTTCGCGAGTTAAGACAATACGTGAGCGAAGCTTGGAGCCATCTACATCCAACTGGGTGTTTATTGTCGTCAGATACCTATCGGATAGGCGAATCTTCGCTCCTTCCCCAGTATCTCTGAGCCTGTTCAAGTTTTTAATATCGTTTTTCAGGTCAACGCCATATTTTTCTTTTATCTTGTCGACCAAATGATCAAGAATTAAGTCGTCCATATCTTTTCCGCCTATTTGAGTGTCTCCACTTGTGGACATTACTTTGAAGACCCTGGTGTTCATGTGCAAAATGGTTATGTCAAAGGTTCCAGCGCCTAAATCTAATACTGCGATCTTCAAGTTTTTTTTCACGGCACCCAACCCGTAGGCTAAAGAAGCAGCTGTTGGCTCGCTTACAATTCTTAAAACCTCAAGCCCAGCCATCTCGCCTGCTTCTTTCGTCGCGTTCCTTTGATTATTACTGAAGTATGCCGGAGCCGAAATTACTGCCTTGTCTATCTTCTTGCCCAAAAATGCTTCCGCATCCTTCTTTATCTTCCTTATAATTAGAGCAGAAATCTCTTGAGGCGTGTACCCGCGACCATCTATGTCAACGATATAATGCGTGCCAATCTTTCTTTTGATCCATCTGACCGTCCTCTCGGGATGAGTGTAGAAATAGTTCTTAGCGTTTTTCCCCACCACTATTTCGCCGTCTTCTCTGAACGCCACAATGGATGGAAACATCTTTCCATAGAGAGTAGGCCCTTCAGATGCAGGAACAAGTCTTATTTTTCCGTCTTTTAAAACAGCAGCTGCTGAATTAGTAGTTCCGAGGTCAATTCCTATTGTTTGACTCATAATAGTTCCCGACCCTCAAGAATTGTTCTCAACTGTCCCTGTCCTCGATCATAATGGTATCTTCGATGTTTGATTCCTCGAGGGTGCAGAGATAATGTTCGCAGTATTTCATCAGCACGCCGTACGCCTTCTTTGCTGTCAGGAATCTCTCCGCGTTGAGAGCATCACCTGAGTGGAGATCTGGGTGGTATTTCCGCGTCAGCCCGTCGTAAGCCGAACTTATTTCGGAAATGCTTACCTTTTTGCTCAACCCCAGGTTCTTTCTTGCTTCTTCTATAACCTTGGAGTCTAACCGGAAAACCCTAAACCTAGTGAAGTCGTACGGCGGCAAAGGTCCAACGACCAAGAATACAAGTTTTTTCTCGTATTTTTTCTCTAGTTCGTCCAGTTGGTCGTAGAATTCATGCTCTCTTTTTTTGTCCACCAAGAAAGCAGAGTTCATGACGGCGTCTGGATCGCCGATTTTGTTTTCTTCGCGTTCATCTGAGAATTGCTCTAGCGAATTCTTGATTTTCTCAACATATTCGCTTTTTCTCGCATCTAGAGCTGACTTGACCTTTCTTCCTAGTTCAATTCTGACTGATTGGTCGGGGGTTTCTTTTGATTTCTCGATGAGTCTTTGTATTTGTTCGCTTTCCATTAACACACTTGCCAAGATAGATTTGTGCCATACAATCTTGACGTTGATCTGCAGTTTGTGATCTATTTTTTCCAAAGTGTTCCTGAACTTTATCTCAGCGCGCTTCAGCATGTTTTCTATTTCCGTTTCATCCTTGGCTATGATTCCGAAACCCACGGGGATCACTGCCTGGTTCTTCATAATTCTTAGCAACACGTTTTCATGAATTTTAGCAACCTCACCTTTCACTTCGTATTTTGGAGCGACATCACTAACGATCGCGCCCACATCAGAATATTGTACAGTGTACACTTCGTTGTTGTCTATCCCGATTTTGCCGAAGTTGTCTCTCTTTTCCGATC
>JBEKFM010000030.1:0-47294 GCA_050013315.1 Bathyarchaeia archaeon | reverse complement strand
ATAGGAGCGGCGGCATTGCCAAAGCGCGCGATGCCTTCTCGTGTGCCTAAGGCTTTGTTTAACGCTTCGCCTAAGCCTATGGCTAAGTCTTCAACTGAGTGATGCACCAAATCGCCTTTCACAGATGCGGTTACGTCGATTAGGCTGTGAGTGGCAAGCGAAGTTATCATGTGATCAAGGAAAGGTATGCCTGTGTTCACGCTGGCTTTTCCTTCCCCTTCAAGGATCACTTTTACTTGAACTTCGGTTTCTTTGGTTTTACGGTAAACTTCTTTAGTTCTCACTTTTATTCACCTTGAATTTGTTTTAACGCTTCGATTAGTTTAGCGTTCATTTCTGGTAAGCCAACTGTTACTCGGAAGCAATTATCGTACTGCAGGATTTTGCCAATTTTCTTGAGCATTATGCCTCGTTTTATTAGGCTCGCGTTAACTTGGTCACATGGTTTTTGCGTGTTAACTAGCAGGAAGTTTGCTTGGGAATCGAAAGCTTCCACCCCTTTTATCTGGTTGAGAGCCTTTATGAGTTTTCTCCGTTCGCGTTTCAATTCCCTCACGGATTCCTTCATCAACTCAATATTGTCCAGCATCTTAGAACCCATCCTCAACGTGAAACCGCTTACCGGATATGGCAACGGAGTTTTTTCAGTTAAAATCTTCGCTAATTGGGGATTTGCTACGGCGTAACCAAGCCTGAGGGCGGCTAACCCAAAAGCTTTGGAGAACGTTCTTAGAATAATCATGTTCTCGAACTCGTTTATCCGCGGTACCAGCGAATAATCCGCGAATTCACCGTATGCCTCATCCAATATTACTATGCCAGGAAACGCTTTGGCTAAGGTTTCAACATCTTCCACTTTGAACTGAGTTGAAGTGGGATTATTAGGCGAGCAAATGTATAGCAGCCTAGTATTATCTGAAAACTTAGATAGCATTCCCTTAACGTCAAGTTGCAGATTACTCAAAAGCGGCACCACAACGTACTCGCCTTCTTGCCTCTTAACGCAAAGTCTTGGAATAGCGAACGTTGGCGAAAATGAAATAGCACTTTCGCCTTTCTCCACAAATAAACGCGCGATTCGGTCGATTAATTCATCGCTCGCGTTACCAACAACGAGGTAGTCTTTTGGAGCCTTAATATATGTAGTAATCTTCTCGCGCAGCTTGGTCTCTTCATCCTCAGGGTACAGTCGCAAATCAATCTCATCAGCCAATTCCTTAATTAGTTCGGTTTGCTTGGCTCTGTTCATGAATAGGTTCTCATTAAAATTTAGCTTGATAATCTCGGTTGGAGAGATGCCTATTTGCTTCGCTATGGTTTCGGGTGAAGCTCCAGCAGAGTAGCAGTCTATTGCTTGAAGTTTCAATAGCTTTTCTTTTAGCCATTTCCTGAAGGATGCGCTCATTTTTCGAACCTTGCCTGTATTGCTCTGTAGTGGTTTGGAAGGTTTTCTGCTTCCGCCATAACCTTGATGTTGTCTTTAACTTTTTCTAAGCCTACTTTTGAGCCTTCAACTATGCTTACACGTCTTGTAAAGTCAAATACCGATAAACCAGAAAACGCCTGTGCAAAGCCGCCTGTAGGCAACACATGGTTAGTTCCACTGCCATAGTCACTTAGAGCAACTGGACTGTAAGAGCCTAAAAGTATGAGGCCAGCAGTCAGTTTGTCAGCAATTTCTTTTGGCTCAGAAGTCATAACTTCTAAATGCTCCGGAGCAAACTTGTTCACTAAACTAGCCGCTTCTCCAATACTTTTGCAGATTATAATGAATCCGTAATTTTCTAATGCCTCCAAAATTTTTTTCCCTCTTTCTGCGGAAGCGGCAAGACATGAAAGGCTATCCCGAACTTGAAGAGCAACTTTCTCCGATGTGGTTATGAGCCCTGCAACGCTGTCTCTTCCATGCTCAGCTTGAGAAATCATGTCATAAGCAATAAGCAACGCATCAGCTGTTTCATCCGCCAGCACAAGGACTTCACTAGGGCCAGCTGGCATATCGATTGCAACATCCTTTGAGACAAGAACTTTGGCCACAGTTACGTATTTGCTTCCTGGACCAACAATTTTTCGCACGGACTTGACGGTTTCGGTTCCATAAGCTAACGCGGCAATGGCTTGAGCTCCCCCAACCTTGTAAACCTCGTCAACACCGCAGATCTCAGCGGCAACAAGAACCAACGAGTTAACTTTGCCATCAGCATCAGGCGGCGAACACACAACTATTCTTGGAACCCCTGCAACTTTAGCTGGCACTGCAGTCATAATTAGAGTGCTTGGGTAAGCAGCCTGTCCCCCTGGAACGTAACAGCCGACACTTTCAATCGGGCGCAGAACCGTTTGAACCGTTATGCCATCGTAGGTAGTTTTAGTTTCAGTTTGATTAAGCTGTTGCTTTTGGAACGTGCTTACTTTTTCTTGCATGAATTTGAGGGCGACCACTTGTTTTTGGCTGGTTTTCCGATATGCTTCTTTGATTTCTTCTGCCGTTACTTTGAGGTTTTTTGTGGTCAACTTTGCTTTGTCAAATTTTTCAGTAAGTTCAGTTAGTGCCTTGTCGCCGTTCTCTTTTACTTGGCTTATTATAGTTTTAACGTCGCTTTCAATCTGCTCAGTGGCTTTCTGATCTGTTTTTCGCCGTTTAAACCAATCTGACGGTAGCGCTTCTGCCTTCCAGATTTTCACTTGGGCTTGCCTTTGCACGGATTCTCCTCTCTTTTACTAATCTCGTCTAAAGCCAGCACCTGCCGTGGCTCATACACCACTAGGCCTTGAGCAAGTTTGCGGATTTTTGGCAAGAGCTCGATTAAGCAGTCTTTCTCGATTACGGTGTTCACGCTAACCCAACTCTCATCGGCTAGCGGCGCTATCGTCGGGTTTTTCAAGGCAGGCAATTCAGTAAGCAGTTTGTGTAGGTTTACTTTTTTAACGTTCACGAATATGTGAATTCTCTTTGAACCGTCCACGACGCCTTTAAGCAGAGCGACTATGTCGTAGATTTTCTCCCGCTTCTCCATGTCTTTTAAGGATTTCTTGTTGGCAATGAGCACGGCGGCGGATTTCATGACGGTGTCTATTATTCTCAGGTTGTTAGCATCTAAGGTATTGCCCGTTTCGGTTACGTCCATTATGCAGTCAGAGTCTTCCGGCGGTTTAGCCTCAGTTGCACCGAAGGACAGAAAAATCTTTGCTCTCGGGTTGTCGCCTTTTCTCCACCACGGGGTTACAATCATGGGGTCGGCATTGCCAAAACGTTTCTTGTATTCGGGTGTATTCTTGAGGTATTCGGAGGCTATGTTGAGGTATTCGGTGCTAACTCGGAAGTTTTTGCTTTGGCTCCAAACGGATTCCATAAAGTCGCCCATCGTGCTCTTTTCGCTGACGCTTTTGGGCACGGCTATGACGAGTTTAATTTTTCCGTATTCTAGGTTTTGCAGGATTTCTACGTCTGCTCGGTTTTCTTTAACCCAATCTTCCCCAGTGATGCCCAGATCTTGTAAGCCTTCGTTGACGAAGACGGGGATTTCTTGGGGTCGGAGGACCTTCATTTCGATTTGTGGGTCATTTATCGTGGGTCGGTACGTGCGGTCAGTTCCCGAGAGTTTGTAACCTGAGCGCGCGAAGAATTCAGAGGTGGCTTTTGATAGGGAGCCTGCTGGTATTGCAAATTTTACTTTATCCATAATTTTTCACCTAAGTTTTCAGAGAAACCTCTAAGGGTTTTTTGTTTTGATAAAACGGTTTTTTGAAGGGTTGCGCCTGATATTAAATAGGTTATCGTTTTTGTACTTATGCGATTTTGGCTGCTTTCACTTTGAATGAAGGCAATCGCCTTGTATGAACGCAATCCCTCATCATTTACCACTGGAAGACACCTGAATACTCTTCCTAATAAACATGTTTCCTGATATTTAACTGTCGAATACTAATAAAGACACTAAACTGAAGGCGGCTTCCGTTTTTTAATTTCAAAAACCAGCGGCGGCACCGAGTTTTTTGTTTCTAACTCTATACTTAACAATCCTTCCATTATGCCCTCCCAAATTTCGCAATCGTTTATAAAGGGAGTTTTAAGAAGTAAAAATTTGTCTTTCAAATAGAAGTCTCCGAATCCTTGCACTCTCAGCCGTTCAAATATCTTTTCCCAATTTTCCTGCTCACTTGCTTCAATTCCCAACGTTGATTGAATTGAAACTTTTAAGGCGCTACCCATTTTTCCACCAATCTCACGCCACTTCTCCTTAGGAATCTGTTGAGTCAGCATGTTAAGTAATTCAACGTTAACGAGAGCTATGCGACTTATTCCACAGTAGTATTCGCCCGGATAACGCCAGTCGTAAATCATCATATTTTTGTAAATGTCAAGCATTTTGGAGATGAGCGCTTTGATTCCAGGCTCTTTTCCTTCCTTAATCAACAACTCAACAAATTCGCGTTCGCTTTTTTCAAGAATAATCGTCGTTCTTTTCGCTTCTTCATTCTTCTCTTTTGGCAAATCTGGGCTTCTTCGGTTGATATTCTGCATAGAAGCTATTCCTATGTTAATATTTAATATGCCTTATGTATTCAGCAAACATATTTGCAGTCAAGGTTTTTTCAAAAAGTTCAAAGAAATGGTTAATAAAACAGGTTATATTTCTAGACGTCGCCGATGAAGAATCTAAAATGCTGATTGATGATGCACCCTGGGGTATCTGAGGCAAACTTACGCGGTTATTATTTTCTTCCTAATAAGGAACAACACAAATAGCATGCCGACTATAAATAGGACAAGACCAGCGCCTACTGAGGCAGCGTAGTCTATCTTAATTTTCGTCATCGCGTATGGAACGTAAGTTGGACCAACAAAAACTAACAACATTGATATAGTTACCAGCGTAATTCTCCAAAATTTAGAATATATACCGCCCACATTCACGTTTTCTTCATCTTCAGTCATACAGCCTCACCTAACTACTCTTCTGGTGCATTGTTTTCTCCTAAACCTTCTTTTATCTCTTTTCCTAAAGCCTTCATCAAAAACTTAAAAACAAGAAATCCTGCTTCGCGATCGGCTTTGAAACCCGTGGTAGTCCCCAGCAGACTAACCCCTTCTAGCTTTCTTTCTTTTGCCAACGCCAAGGTAAGCCCTGTTCCACCGACAATTCTGCCTTTGCTGTAAATAACTGCGCCCTTTTCCATAAACTCAGTTGCCAACATTGGCGATGTAGCAGCAATGTAAACCTGCGCCTTCTCCTCAGTTATTGGTATGCCGCCCATTGTTATAATAAAGTGGCAACCTAACGTCTCAACGAAATCAATCACTTCTTCACAAACTTGATAGTGAGCAACCACGTCGTCAAATGAAGGCTGAATTTCGCCGGTCATTATGACCAAATTGTTTTTCTCCATGGGAGCATAATAAAACTCATAACGCGGTAAGTGACAGATTCCTTTAGAATTTATCGAAACGTAATCTGGGAAAAAAGGAGAATACAACTCGGCAAAAGGCTTAGCATCAAAGAACTTTATAAGTAGATGTGCCGCAATTCTTCCAACATTCCCAAAACCGGGAAGACCTTGAACAAAAAATGGATTCTCAAGAGTCGGATTTGAAAGCTTAAGTAAATACGACTTATCCATCAACAAACTATCCTTGCCATAGAAATATTAATTGCTACTAAAATGCTTTTGCCGACTTGAAAAAGAAACTATTAATATTTAACAAATAAATAATAGGTTGCTAAAAGAACCATTATAGACTAAAGATTTAGCGGGGTGGGGTAGCCAGGATTAACCCGCTGGGCTCATAAGGGCAGCAAATCTGCTCTGAGACACCCAGAGATCAGTAGTTCAAATCTACTCCCCGCTACCATCATAATTTCTATTTTCTTCTCAATTTAGGAATACTGTGTACTCCTTTACCTCGATACTAATGTGGTTGAGGATCAACTGAATTGCCTTGTTGATTTCCATTTTTGCTATTATGCAACTCAGATAACTTAAGAAGCGTCTCCTTGTAAACCTGAATCGCGCTCAAATACTCGTTTACGTCAATGTGCTCATCTAAAGTGTGGTCTAGGTGTGAGTCGCCTGGGCCATAGGTGACTATTGGCAAGTTCATGGCTTTGCCCAGGATGTTCATATCGCCAGTTCCTGTTTTGTGCAGAAGAGTCGCTGGCTTGTTCAACACCTTTCTAACGGAAGATGATAATACATGAACAAGCGGTGAAGCTTTGTTAACTTCGAACGGTTCGACAGTATCTTGAACGGTTGCTTTCATTGATACCTTTGGATTGTTAGCTTGGTACTTTGTAATTATCTTCTCTATTTGCTCAAAAACCTGAGCTGTGGAAAATTGTATCGGCACGCGGACGTCAAGGCTTATTTCCACCTCAAAAGGAACAACAGATGTTGCTCTACCACCCGCAACTTTGACTAAACAAGCCGTAACAGCGTTGTATGGGCTTGCCGAAGGATCCAGCGACGGATATGAAGAAGCGTTTTTGATTTGCTCCCAAAGCTCATACGCTTTCTCCAAGGCATTATCGTACATCCAGGGCGTAGAAGCATGTCCTGTCTCGGTTTTGCAAACGATTTTGAGTTGAATTTGGCCTTTGTAACCGATGGTTATGTTTTCAACGCCGCTGGGTTCCCCGAAAATAGCGAAGTCAGCTTTAATTCCCTGAGTTATCAGGTACTTGACGCCCCGGCTTGTGGCTTCCTCCTCCACAACGCTGGCAACCAAAATTTTACCCTTAAAACCCGGCTCCTTAGCAGCGGCAACCGCAGCAATAATCATTGCAGCAAGTGGACCTTTCGCATCTACGGCACCTCGAGCATAGATTTTGCCTTCCTCGATCCGAAGCGGCAGATGTCCAGCCACCGTATCCATGTGCCCGCATAACAGGATGACTGGTTCGCCTTCACCCACAACGCCTATTACGTTTCCGATGGCATCTTTGCCAACCTCAAAACCCATTCGGTTCATTTCGTAGGCTAAGAAGTTGGCTGCGTCTTCCTCTTTTCCTGAGGGACTGTAAATACCTAGAAGGTTAGTTAGGAACCGTACTGCTTGTTCGCTCATTTTCCTCTTCCTCCAAAACCTCATCCAGAACCTCGACTGCAAGATCGATTTGTTCTTTCTCTATCACAAGCGGGGGCAACAGTCGAACGACGGTTCTTCCAGCATCCAGCACCAAAACACCTTTCGCTAGGGACTTGAGAATCACGTTTAGAATGTCATATCTCAGTTCCATGCCAAGCATCAGGCCTAATCCGCGAACTTCCTTGATGATTTTATGCTTAGCCTGCAAACTTTCCAGCTGAGCCTTAAAGTACTTGCCCATTTCCGCTGCTCGGTCGCTGAGTTTTTCTTCTACAAGGGCATCTATAGCAGCACATCCAGCCGCACAGACCAGCGGGCTACCACTGAAAGTGGTCGAGTGTTCACCGACTTTAAACGCTGACATAATGTTCTCTTTGGCAACGGTTATGCCGATTGGTAAGCCGCCTGCAAAAGGCTTCGCCAGACACATAACGTCAGGTGTAACACCCCAGTTTTGGCATCCGAATAGTTTGCCTGTGCGCCCGAAACTGGTTTGCACTTCATCAAAGATTAGCAAAACATTCTTTTCGTCGCAGATTTGACGCACTGACCGTAAGTAGCCGTCTGGCGGAACACGAACGCCCCCTTCGCCGCGGATCGGCTCCATCAAGACAGCAGCAGTTTTCTCTGTTATGGCTTCACGGATTTTATCTCCATCGTCAGGAGCTACGTGTTTGAACTCGGGAACAAGCGGCATGAAAGGCTCGCGATATTTCTTGTCCCATGTTGCCGATAGAGCACCCATGGTTTTGCCGTGAAACGCACCCATCAATGCGATTATTTCTGGTTTACCTGTGTATTTTCGGGCGAGTTTTATGGCGCATTCAACTGATTCCGCACCACTGTTTGAAAGAAACGCTTTATCCAAATCTTTCGGCGTTATCTGAACTAGTTTTTGTATAAATTCTGCGCGTTTATTATTGTAGAAGCCGCTGTGACATGAAATAAGCTGCGCTGCTTGAGCGCAAATTGCTGCTACAATTTTTGGGTGACAGTGCCCCAACAACGCTACGCCATAGCTGCTCGTGCAATCCACGTACTCTTTGCCGTTTATGTCCCACACAAGCGCACCTTTGCCTCTAGTTAGGACTACCGGTTTTTTGGAGAAAACATTCGCCATGAAACGGTTTTCGATATCTATTATGTCTTTGTTATTCACCGGTTATCACTGTACCAACCTTATGATTCAAAGCACAACTGATAGGCTGATTTCCTGTGCCCGCGGTTACTAATACTTCCTTGACGCCTTGGTTTAAGGCTTCTAACGCAGCGTGGACCTTAGTGCTCATGCCTTGCCCAATGGTTGACATGACTTCTTTAACTTCGGTCGCGCTGATTTTTGGAACGCACACACCTTTGAGCATTAAGCCTTGTACGTCGGTGAGCAGGATTAGGCGATCTGCTTTGAGGGCGCCTGCGATTATGGCGGCTGTTCGGTCGCCGTCCACGTTGAGTGGTTCAAAATCTTGGCTAATCGCTATAGGTGTCACAATTGGCACATAGCCCTTCTCAAGCAAAAGATTAAGCAATTCAGAGTTAACTTGGGTTATTTTTCCTGTGTAGCCTCCGTCGATTACTTTTTTTCTGCCTCGTTCGTCAATGTGGATGAGTTTGGTTTTTCTTTCAGCTTTCAAGGTTGCCGCATCTAAGCCGGTTATGCCTACAGCTTGGATGCCTTGGGCTTGTAGTGCTAAAACGATTTGCTTGTTGATTTTGCCTGCCATCACCATGGTATAAATTTCAATTGTTTCTTTGTCCGTGTAGCGGCTTCTGAACCCTTCGGGTGAAATTATGAATTTTTGTTCTTTGCCCAGTTTAGAGGCGATTTCGGTGACTTCAGAGCCTCCGCCGTGCACAAGAATGACCTTGTTGTATTTGGCTATGTCCTTTAGATCGGCGACTAAGTCGGTTGATGCGCCTTCTTTGAGTATGCTTCCGCCTATCTTAATTACAAGCAGCATAGCTATCACATCGGATGGAAACCAGTACTCTTCAGACCAGTTGTTTCATCAATGCCCATGAGAATATTCATGCATTGCACACCTTGGCCTGAAGCACCCTTAGTCATGTTGTCGAGGGCTGAGAAAAGCAAAAGCCGATTAGCATGCTCGTCTATTTCAAAGCCGACATCACAGTAGTTTGTGCCCATGGTTACTTTCGGATCAGGCAACTGATATGGCCCCTTTTGGTATTTCACCAAGCGTATGAACGGTTCATTCCCATACTGTCCACGAAGAGCTTTCCAAATGTCCTTGCTGTTTATGGGCTGTTTTGGGGAAGCATAGATAGTGGCGAGGATACCGCGCACCATGTTTACAGCATGTGGAGTGAATGAGATTTCTACTGTCTCATTAGTTAACGCGTTAAGCTCCTGTTCAACCTCGGCGATGTGGCGATGCCCAACGACCTTGTAGGGTCGCACTCCACTAAACCGCTCTGGATGGTGTGATGAGACGGAGGGTTTACTGCCGCCGCCTGAAGAGCCAACTTTTAGGTCTACTACGATTTTGTCTTTGTCAATAAGCCCAGCTTTCACTATAGGCGCTAAGCCCAAAATAGCTGAGGTTGCCATACACCCTGGGCAAGCAACGAGCTTAGCATTTCTTATTTCTTCTCTATGAAGCTCTGGTAAGCCATAAGCTGCTTCTTTGAGCATTTCCGGGTGCGCGTGCTTCCAGCCATAGTACGTTTCATAGTCAGCCGGATTTTTGAGGCGAAAGTCAGCGCTCATGTCAATTACTTTTAAGCCTGCTTCCAAGAGTTTAGGAACTAGGTTAACTGAGCCGCCATGTGGAGTTGCCGTGAAGATTAAGTCGCAGTTTTTCTTCAACTCAGCTATATCTTGGGGAACAAATTTTAGCTGTGTCCATCCTCGCAGGTTAGGGTGCACGTTAAAGATGTATTCCCCTACGCTTTGGCGTGAAGTGACCATAGTTACCTCTGCTTGCGGATGAAGAAGCAGCAGCCGCAGGAGTTCACTGCCAACGTATCCTGAACCTCCAATTATTCCAATTCTCAACATTTCTGTTTACCTTGTTTTTTATTAATTGTCAATTAGGCTTTGAGCGCCTTTCAAGAGTGGAACTGCCACATTGATTCCAGCGATGAGTCGAGTTTGCTCCCAGAAATCTGGGCAGCTGTTAGCTTCATGGAAGACTATTCCAAGTTGGTTTACTTTAACGTCTTGGTCGATTATATCTTTAACTTTGGCATAAGGTTCGGTGTTCATATATTTATTAACCGACTTTTCGAGCTGGGCATTCCAAGTTTTGAAATCTGACAATCGAGTTTCATCCTGCTTAACTTTTTGGACGTTCTGAAATTCGATCGCTGCTTTGGTAAGCGTAGTTTTGATGCCTTCGTCATCCCTGTTTTTGCTGGCGTTTATCATGGCGTCTAAGCCAAATAGCCATGCTTCGTGGCCTCTACCAAGCGCTTCGCCACTTTTAAGAGCTAGTTTCTGTACATGCTGTGGCAGTTTAGCGTCGAACACTATGTTGCCTAAGGAAGTGTTGGTGCGAAAATCTGTGAGCCCTGCTCTTGCCATAGCCACAGGATGACAGACTGGCGACTTGCCCTTTACTTTGTAGACAATTATTCTTAAATCATAAAACCACTTTTGAATTAATTCTTGCGCCACAATTCCAACGGGATTTATAATAGACGGCTTGGTTTCTTTAATGTTAGTAATCAGTTCTTGCTGGTTTTGTGCAAGCATTATCATTTTGCCATGAGTTCCTGCATCTGCTTTGATTACAATGCCTTTGTCTAGAGCAATTTGTGCTTGAAACAGATCAGCTATATCTTCTTCGTTATAAATTAAAGATCCGTTTTTCATTGTATCGTACGAATCGCATGGAACGTAAGCTGTCTTAGGGATCGGGATATGTTCCTTCCACAAATGCAGGAGGGTTCGTAATTTACTGAAGCATATAAATTCAATTTGTGAGCAGTTTAAGGTTTTCTTGCCTAGCATTTCAAACACATATGATGCTTGGAGACGACGGTTTTTGCCTTGTGCCCGGTTAAGAACGACAGCGATGTCTCTTATTGTATCAGTGTAGTCTTTGCCTTCAGTTTTGGCGCTAAAGCCGTCTTTTGAAATTGATAGGGCAATTTTTCGGAATGGCAAAAAAGTCAAATTAAAGCCTAATTGTTGAGCGGTTAGTTTTATTCCATTTTCATCGTTTTCTGACCGCTCATACAAAAGTCCTATGCTCATCGCTTTTATGCTTCCGCCAAAAAAATTATTTAAAAAACTGATTAAAATAAAGAAGGCTTGTTAGCGATACGGTTTATTCGCCCCAGTCTTCGCCTTCACGAGTAAACTCTTGAAGGTCTACGCATCCGCATTTTACTTGTTTAACTTCAAGTTCTAGTCCGCAGCCTGGGCAGCTTATAATTTCTCCTTTTTCTGTGTCTACTGGAACATCAAGCTCTGCGTCACAGTCGGGGCATTTTGCCTTGTTTATAGTCTTCATTTCTTGAGGGTTTATATTTGATGGTTTAATCATTTTTATTCGTCACTTTATTTTATTCGGAAATGTCTTTCTGAGTAATTCGACTTTCAATTTAAACATTGTGACTTATTTATTACAATTTGGACTCTTAATGTTCCATTTGGTGCAGACAAGCAAGCAAAAAGCAATTTAGTAAATACAAAAAACACACAATAAGCATTTAAGGATAACGGAATCGGTGTTTAACCTAAATGCCACTGACAGAAATCATTAAATTTTTCCAATATATAATAACAATCGGCGACAAGAAATGGACGAGAAAGACAAAGAAATAATCAAACTTCTAAGAGATGACTCAAGAGCAGGCTACGGCGAAATAGGTGCAAAAGTAGACTTATCCGAAGGAGCTATACGAAAAAGAATCAAAACATTAAACGACGAAGGAGTCATACGCAAATTCACAGTAAAAATCAGCCTTGCAGAAGGCGCTCAAGCCATAACTTTACTCACAGCCAATCCAGCCCATCCAACACAGGAAGTCTCCAAAAAAATCCAAACAATCCCAAATGTTGAAACAACCTACGAAGTCAGCGGCGAATACGACATCGTGGCGGTCATCAGCGGAATGAACATGACAGAAGTTAACGAGTGTATAGAAAAAATCCGCATGGTCGAAGGCATTGTTAAAACAAACACAATGATTGTCCTGCGCAGCTCCTAACAATACTTCATCCGATATGCACACAGACAAAAAGACCTTGTTTAAACCTTGCCAGCGATTTCAACGTGCACTTTTCCGTTTTGTATCTTACATCGGTAACTTATCAAAGCTATTGCGTTGTTTTCTACGTACTGCCCATTTCGTATGTCAAACCACCATCCGTGGCATGGGCACATGACCAAGTAATTCCTAAGAATGCCTTTGTCAAGTGAACACCCTTCATGAGGGCAAATGTTAGAAACCCCAAAAACTTGACCACCTTGTCTCACCAACAAGATAGATCTGCCAGAAACTTGCACACGCCTCATTTGACCTTCTTTCAACTCACTCTCCTTCAAACACGCCACAAAATTATCCGAAACCACATTTCTACCTCCATTTCGCAATCAAATAATTATCTTTCTAAAGTTTATGTCTTTCAAATAATTTTTTTCAGTTGTAGGTTAGCTCACGACAATCTACGTATTGCTCAACACAGAAGGAGTGACGGAAACATTACTTCCCTTGAGATCAAGGTAACTCATGCATAGCAACAGCTCTGCCTGAAGAAACAGTTTTTGAATTGTACATACGTTGAGCAGATGCACAGTAAAAGATGAAACCAATAATATTTATTAATACTCACGACACACGTTTAATTGGGCACAATAAAATGACTGAAAAATTACAAGAAAGCGCACAAACCTTAAGATGCTTGAACAAAATAGAAATCGAAGCTTTCAGACTTTATGAAACGTTATCCAAGAAAATCAATCCCCCCGAAAGCAGCTTTATTTTAGGTTTAGCCTACGACAGCCTAAAATGCGCAAAGACTATCCAAGGCATACTCGACTATATTGACCCAACTGAAACAGAAAACATGAACTGCAAAAAAAACCTGTCAGAATTAGCGAACAATATTTCCAAATTTACCAAAAAAATATCCAAAACCAACAACCTAAATTACGAAATTTCTTAGCATTAAACTTAAGCAATTTCAAGAAAATCTTTGAAACCTTCGCAGAGCAAAAACAAAAACACCGAGAAACCCTCATCGAAATCATATATTGCTTCGAAGCAAAAGAATCAGAAAGACTTACAACCATGGCACCAACATTCAAATATAAAAACCCTGACCAATGGATCCGCGAATCAACACTCCACAGTTTCACAGACCCACAAACCAAAGAAAACATTTGAAATAAAGTTCCAATCAACCCTCCTCAACCTGATTAGGCAGTTATCAAGCAAAACACTGTGACACTGTGAAAAAATATTGACCACTCAAGAACAAGTTGTTCCTCCAAAATTAACTCTTTGACTCTGCGCTCAATCTAATCCTGATTTCTCGGCACTTTACTGAGCCAAATAGTCGCAACTGTTTCTATCTAGATCAGTCACAACTAAATCTGTGTCGTAGACAGTGTCTTTTGCTGGTTAAATCTCGTCTTATCTTTTTTTCTCAATTTTTTCTACAGCGCTGCTTGTTCCAAGATAAGCAATATCAGTTAACCCAACAAAATATCCTGTTTCCACAATGCCGGGAATCATCTTCAGCTTTATATCTAGTTCTCCAGGTTTAGCTATCTCACCAAAATTTGCGTCCAGAATCGCGTTTCCATTATCGGTTATTACTGGACCAAGTTTGCCTTTGCTTTCTCGCAAAACTGGCTTTCCACCAGCCGCAATAATTTTTCGTTTCACAAGCGAAATAGCAAAAGGCAAAACTTCTATGGGAACTGACTGGTTATTTTCACCTAACACCTTTACTTTTTTCTGCTGGTCAGCAATTATAATGTTAAGTTTAGATGCTGCAGCAACAATTTTTTCTCTCGCAAGTGCTCCACCCATCCCTTTGATCAGATTTAATTCAGAGGTTATTTGATCTGCCCCATCAATCGTCACGTTTATTTCCGGATGCTCATCCAACGTTGTTATCGGAAGTCCACAATCAACAGCTAACAAGAAAGCTTGATAAGAAGTTGGAATACCCATAATATGCAGTTTTTCGTGTTTTATTCTTTCTCCTAATTCTTTTATAGCAAAAGCAGCTGTGCTTCCGCTTCCTAGGCCAACAATAAAGCCGTCCTTAACATGCTTAACCGCTTCTAATGCGGCTTTCTTTTTTGCCTCTTGAATGGGGTCAAGGTCAGCTTTCAATTTCCATCTGCCCCAGTTTATCTAAAACCTTCTCAACTTCACTTCTAATCGACTCAATCCTTTTCTCAGCTTCAGTTTTAGCGTCTGGCTTTTCTTCTGGCGGTTTCCGTTTCTTTTTCGCTTTCTCCTCGCCTGCTTCCTCTTCTTCTTCCTCAGCATCGATTTTTTCTATTTGCGTTGCTGACATTTGCGTGGGTAATTTTACAGGTATCTCTCGAATTGGTTTAACATCAATTTTTGTTCTAAGCTCTTCAACCTTTGTCGTTAATTCTCCGAAGCGCTCACTGAAAAGCTTCATTAAATCTTCCTGCATGCCCTCAAGATCATGCAATGCAACTATTGTTTCATCTTTTGCAATGGATTCTTTAATAGACATCATTCTTGCCTTGTAGGTTCCAGCAAGTTTTTCTCTTTCTTGCTCCGAAATTTTTCCTTCCGCTTGAGCTTCATATAAACGGCGTAATGCATCACTTAAAATTTCTCTTTCCAAATCAAGGATTCGCAATTCGTCTTTCGCATTGGTTGCTGTTGTCGTTTGGACGCTTTTAGAAATTTTAAAGGGTGAACCAGCGTAATCGAGGCCTGAATCAACTATCTTTTGAGGTTTTTTCCCCGGACGTTTTCTTCCTAAATTTCTCATGGCATAAATAACTATTCCACAGACGATGATTATCACTGCCGCTACTGCAGTGACTGTTATAGGGTCATCGTACCAAGCCATGCCAAAGCTGTCCTCGGTATTTGATTGCGTACCGTATATATATAAATTATATACAGTCTTCAATATGATTGTCCGAGTTTAAATAAATATTGAAACGGCATTTAGCGATTTTTAATCCCTGGCTAAACAGGAGGCGTAACCAGCCCAACTCGACTTTCCGTTTCGCAATTTGACTTTCGACCCCACATGTTCAATGGTTAACTTGACTTTTGTTGACTTTTGTTGACTTTTGTTGACTTTTCTTGACTCAACCTGCAAACAATTTAAGCCCCAATCCAAAAAAGCAACTTGAAAACAGCTTTCCAAAAAACAGGGGCGAAAAATCATTTTTGCTTACAGAAGCTAACCGTAACTATTCTTAGCCAGGGGTGTCACCTGAATACACGCAAACAGGATAATTTATCTTTTAGCAAGTTACCCTTTTCTCTCTAATTGCGTATTGTGAGTTTAGAGAGAAATGGTTGCTACAGAAAAACCTAGGCTTGTAGTCTTCGATGTTGAAGGGGTGCTTATTCCAAAAAACCGCTTCGTTTTCGAAGTAGGAAAAAGCTTGGGTCCTGTTAAGTTGATTAAGCTTCTTTTTTTCGGTTTTCTCTACGAAGCAGGCATCTTAAGGCTAGAATCAACATTAAGACACATTTTTAAGGAATTAAAAGGAGTCAAGATAGAAACTTTAATGCTAATTTTCGGAAAAATTCCCTCAACACCTTTCCTACAAAATATTTTTTATCAAATCAAAACGAGGAATTGTAAGATTGCTTTGATTAGTTCTGGGCTCCCGACAGACGTCGTTAAAAAGTTAGCTGACGCAGTAGGTGCAGACTACGCATATGGCATCGAAGTTGAAAACAAAGATGGCAAGCTGACTGGCAAAATCTGGGGTGATGCCATAGGACCAAATGGGAAACTGAAAATCTTATCCCAAATATTGACTGCTGAAGGCTTAAGATTGAGCGACTGCATCGTCATTGCTGATGACAGAAACAACCGTTGCATTTTCATGCCTGGAATGTTAAAAATTGGTTTTAATCCTGATTTTGTTTTGCGCGTTACAGCTGACAAGGTAGTGAATAGCAAGCTTTCTGGAATCTTGCCCATTATTGATGGGAAGCCGCGTAAGCGTTCCTTTCCGTCGACGAACGATTTGGTAAGGGAAGGTATTCATGCTTCTGGATTTTTTATGCCAGTAATCGCTATCTTAATTGGCGCTCCAATAGTTGGTGCATTAATTTTCACGATTGCATTGATATACACTATATCTGAACTCTCGCGTTTAGAAGGAAGAGATTTACCTCTCATTTCGGCGATTACCCGCCATGCTGCTTCTCAATCAGAACTGAACGGCTTTGCTGCAGCTCCCCTCTACTTTGCTTTTGGCATTTTGGTAACTTTGCTTGTGCTTCCTGCTCCTGCGAGTTATGCTGCGATTGCTATGTTTTGTTGGGGCGATAGCGCAGCTTCGCTTTTCGGAGGTCTTATTTCTACATCTTTACCCTTTAACAAAGGCAAAACTTGGGAAGGTTCGCTGGCTGGGTTCGTTTTTGCTTTTTTAGCGGGCGCGTTTTTTGTTTCGCCGGTATTGGCTTTGATTGGGGCAGCAATTGCTATGACCGTGGAAGTTCTTCCTTTGCCGGTGAACGATAATGTGCTTGTGCCGGTAATTACAGGAGCAGCGTTAGCGTTACTGGTTTAACGGAATTAAAGATTTCAGATAATCCTTAACAAAGTATTTCTTTCCTCTTTCGATTACCACGTGACCCTCTTGCTCTAGAAGTTGCTTTTGAGTTTTGACTCCCCCTGGATATTTCTCATTTAAGAATCCACCAGTTTTTAGGGTTCGCCAATAAGGAGTAATATCACTTGTGCCTTGTTGTTTTTGCTCTTCTGCGGCGTGGGCAGAAATCCAAGCGAAAATGCCAGTGGTCATTGGGCAACCGATTGTGGCATTATTCTTGGTTGCGAGAGCTGAGCGGATTTCGTTGATTGTAGTTAGTTTACCTTTTGGTACTTTCCTCATTAACTGGTCTACTTCGATTGGCGCTGGAATTACTAATGTGCCTGGGCCCCATTTTTTGCTCATTTTGCCCTTACTTTCTTCAACTTTTGGGTAGCCTTTGCTGTCGTTTAGTTTTTCTTGCCATGTGGTTTTCTTTGCGGGCATGTTCTTATCAAAAAGTGGTATAGCTTGATGATTTTAATGAAACTTTCTACAAAACTATTTCCTTTCATGCGAGCTTACAAGGCCTATTTTTTGCTGGTGGCTCAGCTTTTTTATTTCTCTTTCTCGTTTCATCGCTTTGCTTCGCGAATCAAACAGTTCAACGTAAGCAAGATTCTGGGGTTTATGTGATTTTGTGTATTTTGCACCTTTACCGTCTTGGTGCAGTCTTGTTCTTACATCTAAGTCCTTGGTGTAGCCAGTGTAAAAACTTCCGTCACTGCAGAGCAAAATGTAAACATAAAAGGACATTTTTGCCTTATTGCTCCTTAGTCTCAGGCGGCATGTAATCGTAAACGATTCCTTTTTGCATCGCTCTTTTGAGATAAGCTTCAGGGTCTATTTCTTGAACTCTTCCACGGTCAACATCAATGATGTGGATTTCTTCTATGCGTGCATTTCGGATTTCCTCAAGGGAAACCGGCGGTTTCTGGTAGTATGCGTCACAGAGCTTTTTTATTTGCATTATTTCTTGGGCTGTTCGATTTCTTGGCGGTTTAGCTAGCGCGCCTGGGAAGGGTAGAATATAGTGGGGTGGTACGCCTAATGCGAATTTTCCTGCAAAACTGCTGTATCTTATTATTTTGCTTGCTAGTCGCGCGGAAGTGTAAGTTAGTGGTGCCAAAGCATTTTCTGGAGGAATAAAGCCCGTTTCTACTTCAACTATGAGGTTTCCATAGCCTTTTATGGCATATAAATCACAGGTTAAAATTTTGTTTAACGGGTATTCAATTTGGACTTCGTAGCCTTTTTGAATAAGGTATTTTGCGCATACAAGTTCCATTACAGAATGGTTGATTTTTACGATGTTTTCTTTTTGTAATTTTATTAGCCAATCTTTTAGCATGTTAAGTTTGTTTTCAACTTCTTTTTCAGAACCCAGTGTCAGCCTTGATAATAGAATCGTTAAATCTTGTTCGAATTTTTGCCTGTTACTCATCGACTCTTCCTTGTGTTGATTTAACTATGATTTTTGATAATCTATTCAATTCTATAATATATAAAGTCGGAAAAGCGCTCACACCATAACTTCAAATGATATTTATTCTTTTCTTTATTTGAACAGGCTCCACGATTGCTTATTGTTTAGATTTATACCTGATTTTTTTGCAAAATCTTTTAAGGTTTTGAGGGAGAAAGAACAAGCCGTGTTGAGTTAACATCAACTTCTACAATCTTAAAGTTTTTGAATTCTTTGGCTTCGCCCAAAATATTCTTGACTATCACGCTGTCTCCTTCCATTTTAGCGTAAATAGCATCATTGAATTGCACTTTTCCATTTAAGATAACCTTGAATTCACACATAACGTTTTCACAACTATGGAAAGAGGGATTCTCGGTTATAAGGGCTTTTATCAAACATATTTAACTACTCGTGGAAAAATATGGTGCTCTAAGCAGTTTTAGCCACTTCATTTAAGCGGGCAAAGCAAAGGTAAGCTCTATCCTTTCTCTAAACCTCTATCCTTATGCTTTTTCCAGAAAATGAGTGCCGTAAATCATTTTTAGCACGTCAATTATTCACAAAAACGTGTAAACAATCAGAAGAGACACCGTAAACTTTTTATTTGTACGGCGGTGTACTTTTAAGCAACGTGAAATTTCAAGAGGCATGAAAATGAGGGATCGACACCTCAATAGCTGGGATCGTTGGGTACTTATCATTTGATTTTCCCAGGGAACCCTCTGAAACTACACTGAAAAATTTTCAAACCGATCTTTCTATAGACGAGAGTCTGTTTATCAAAAAGGAGAAACAATGAAATGACCAAAATGTCTGGTGCAAAAGCACTCTTAGAATCCCTTGAACAGCAAAACGTGGACGTAATATTTGGCATCTTAGGCGGAGCAATACTACCAATCTATGATGCATTATGCGGCAACGAGAAAATTAGACATATACTCAGCAGACACGAGCAAGGAGCAGCACACGCAGCCGAAGGCTATGCCAGAGCCAGCGGGCGAGTAGGAATCTGCATGGCAACATCAGGACCTGGAGCTACAAACCTAGTAACAGGAATAGCAAACGCATACATGGATTCTTCACCAATGATAGCCATAACAGGTCAGGTTCCAACGACAGGCGTTAACACTTCATACATGATTGGCAGAGACGCCTTCCAAGAAGCAGACATCATAGGCATCACCACGCCAATTACTAAACACAATTATCAGCCCCGAACAATCGCCGAAATCCAACCAATGGTTAACGCCGCATTCTACATAGCTTCAACAGGTAGGCCGGGGCCAGTCCTAATCGACATACCAAAAAATGTGCAATCCGAAACCGCCGAGGTAGAGACAGGAATCACAGACAAAATTGAAGCACGAGGCTACAAACCCGCAAACGAGCCAGACCTAACAAAAATCAGCGAAGCAGCTAATCTACTAGCAAAGGCTGAGACACCAATCATACTGGCAGGAGGCGGAGTCATAATATCCAACGCCTCAGATGAACTTATGCAAATGTCAGATTTACTGATGGCGCCAGTAGCCACAACGTTAATGGGCAAAGGCTCATTCCCTGAAGGCCACCCCTTATCAGTCGGGAGCATCGGAATGCATGGAAACCCAGCCGCAAACAAGTTGATGGGTGAAGCTGACGTGCTACTAGCCGTTGGAACAAGATTTTCTGACCGCGCCACAGCAAACTTGGACACTTTCTGTCCTAATGCTAAAAAGATTCACATAGACATTGACGCTGCAGAAATTGGAAAAAACATTGAAGTTGACGTGCCCATAGTTGGCGATGCCAAAACCTCTTTGAAAATATTGCTTGCTGCTTTAGTTGGGAAACTGCACAAAAATGTTGGCGGCGTCTGGTCAAAACGAGTTAAGGAAGCCAAAGAACAACTAAGCCCACTGTTAAGAGAGATGCCCAAAGACCTGTTACCAAAAGCGTTATTGGTGGAGCTTAGAAGATTGCTGCCTGAAAATACTGTAGTTACTACAGAAGTCGGTCAAAACCAGATGTGGTCGGCGCTATACTTTAAAGCATTAAAGCCTAGAACGTTCATTAGCTCGGGCGGGTTGGGAACAATGGGTTTCGGTTTTCCAGCAGCACTAGGAGCGAAAGTTGCCTGCCCAGACAGACCAGTAGTGGATATAGCGGGCGACGGCAGTTTCTTAATGACCGAACAAGAACTCGCGTGCTCTGTAACTGAGAAAATCCCTGTAACAGTCATAGTGCTGAACAATTCGGTGTTAGGGATGGTTGCACAGTGGCAAAGAATGCTCTACAAACGCCGCTACATGGCAGTCAACTTAGGAAACACACCTGACTTTGTGAAGCTTGCAGAGGCTTACGGAGCACAAGGCTTCAGAGCAACTTCAATGAAAGAATTCCAAAAAGCCGTAAGAATTGCACTACGCAGTAAAGTTACAACTGTCATCGACGTGCCAATAGGTTCAGAGCAAGATGTGGTGCCTTTTGTGCCGCCAGGCTGCGGTTTACCCCAACAGAGAGGTGACTACTAAATGGAAGTTGAAAAAACAAAAATAATCTCCGTACTTGTCGAAAATAAGCCAGGTGTACTCCATGGAGTAGCCAACCTGTTCCGACGCAGAAACTTTAACATTGAAAGCATCACTGTCGGCCCCACTGAACAGAAAGAACTAGCGCGCATGACAATAACAGTCAACGAGGATGAAAAAACAATCGAACAAGTAGTCAAACAACTGGCAAAGCTCATTGATGTGCTCAAAGTCGAAGAGCTAGAGCAGGGAAACTTTGTCATGCGGGAGTTAGCTTTAATAAAAGTTAGTGTGCCAAGCTCCAAAGAACGCTCAGACATCATAAACTGCGTAGATGTCTTCAGAGGCCGAGTTATCGACGTTTCAACTGACAGCTTAACCGTGGAAATCACAGGAACACCCGACAAAATTGATGCGTTTCTAAACCTGATGAAAACGTCCGGCGTCATTGAACTTGCAAGAACTGGTATAACTGCTTTGGCTAGAGGGGCAAAATCGATAAGAATCGACGAATAAATCGTTTCTTCGAACGGAAACCCTTAACTTTCAGTTTCTAAAAATTGACAAACTCTTACAGCATGTTGATCTGAATAAATAGTTAATTGTAATAGAGGCGAAAAAACATGAATATAACCGAAAAAATCTTGGCTAAAGCATCTGGAAAAAAAACTGTGCACCCTGAAGAAATTGTGGATGCAAATGTGGACATGATAATGGTGCACGATTTAACTGGACCTTTAGCTGTTGAAGCCTTCAAAAAGATAGGCGTAGAAAAAGTTTGGGATAACCAAAAGGTAGTGGTGATTCTGGACCATCAGGTACCGGCTGAGTCCATTAAAGCGGCGGAACTGCACAAAACGATGCGCAAATTCGCTAAAGACCAAAAACTACGCATATATGACATAGGTAGAGGCGGGATCTGCCACCAAGTAATGCCCGAAAAAGGGCATGTGGTTCCTGGAACAGTCATCGTCGGCGCTGATTCACACACTTGCACTTATGGAGCCTTCGGAGCTTTCGCAACAGGAATAGGCTCAACTGAGGCAGCAGCGGTCTTTGCCACTGGAAAGATTTGGCTAAAGGTGCCGGAAGCGATTAAAGTAAACGTGACTGGGCAATTCCAAGATTACGTTACGCCAAAAGATTTAATCCTGTCAATAATTGGGCGAATAGGCGTTGATGGTGCAACATACAAAAGCGTTGAATTCACTGGACCAACAATAAAAAACATGAGCATTGCAGGAAGAATGACTTTGTGCAATATGGCTGTGGAAATGGGTGCAAAAAATGGCATCATCGAACCAGATGAAATAACGCGCAGTTTCTTAGAAGGAAGAACTCGCGGGACATTGCCCAACTTTGAATCATTGAAAAGCGACAAAGACGCAGTTTACGAGCGGAAATTAGAAGTTGATGTAAAGAGTTTAGAGCCACAAATTGCTTGTCCGTCATCAGTTGATAATGTTAAGCCTGTTTCAGAAGTAGTTGACGTTCCAATCGAACAAGCGTTTATCGGTTCTTGCACCAACGGGAGAATCGAAGATTTACGCTTAGCTTCTCAGGTCTTGAAGGGTAGGCGAGTCAAAGATAATGTAAGAACATTGGTGATTCCAGCTTCGCAAGAAGTTTATCGACAAGCATTAAGCGAAGGCTTAATGGAAATCTTCACTGATGCAGGCGCAATAGTTTGCGGTTCAGCGTGCGGTCCATGCCTAGGTGGTCATATAGGCTTACTAGCTGCAAACGAAGTCTGCGTGAGCACTTCAAATAGGAACTTTATCGGAAGAATGGGTAGCACTAAAGCCAGCGTTTACTTGGCTTCTCCTGCAACTGTGGCTGCTTCAGCAGTAACAGGCAAGATCACTGACCCGAGAAAAATGGAGGCAAAAGCATGAACTTGAAAATCAAGGGCAACGCAATAAAATTCGGAGACAACATCGACACTGATGTTATTCTGCCCGGAGCATACATGACACTAGTTGATCCTAATGAATTAGCAAAGCACGCTTTAGAAGGCTTAGACACAAAGTTTCCTGGGAAAGCAAAAAAAGGCGTGATCTTAGTCGGCGGCAAAAACTTCGGATGCGGCTCAAGCCGAGAGCAAGCGCCATTAGCCTTAAAGTATGCAGGCGTGAAATGCGTGTTAGCTGAATCTTTCGCGCGTATCTTCTTCCGAAACGCCATTAACATCGGCTTACCTGTGATCGAATGTAAGGGCATATCGGCTGCTGTTGAAACAGGTGACGAATTGGCTGTTGACTTTGAAGATGGCAAGATAGAAAACGTTTCCAAAGGCAAAAGCTTTCAAGTAAAAAAGCTTCCGCCATTTATCTTAGAGATATTGTCGGATGGAGGATTAATCGAAAACTTACGAAGGAGAATGAACAAAAAATGACAGAATACAAGATATCCCTCATTCCAGGCGACGGAATCGGACCAGAATTAACCGAAGCTACCCTGAAAGTTCTAGACTCAGCACAGAAAAAATTCGGGCTAAACCTGAAAATCATAGAGGTAGAAGCGGGAGACGATACCTTAGCTAAAAGAGGCGCTGCTTTACCTGAAGATACTGTGCAAAAAATTAGGGAATCTCACGCTTGTTTAAAGGGACCTGTAGGCGAAACTGCAGCCGATGTCATCGTGAAGCTGCGTTTAATGTTTGATCTTTACGCTAATTTGCGTCCATTGAAGGCTTATCCAGGGGTTGCTGTGGCCAGGCCAGACATCGATATGATGTTTGTTAGGGAGAACACTGAGGATGTTTACAAAGGCTTAGAATTCATGATAGGCAACGACACAGCCCTTTGTCTAAGAGTCATTACACGAAAAAACTGTGAACGAATAGCCAAGAAAGCCTTCGAAATTGCACGCTTACGCAATGGCAAAAAGAAAGTAACCGCCATACACAAAGCCAATGTCATGCGTATAACAGACGGCTTATTCGCCAGCATTTGCCGCGAGACAGCAAAACAGTACCCAGACATTGCCTATAACGAGTTATATGTCGACGCAGCATCCATGCGCCTTATAAAAGAACCACAAGAATTCGATGTACTCTGCACCTGCAACATGTTTGGCGACATCTTATCCGACGAAGCAGCACAACAAATTGGCGGGTTAGGAATGGCGCCAGGCGCAAACATTGGAGACACCTTTGCACTCTTCGAACCCATCCACGGATCTGCACCTAACAGAGCAGGAAAACACACGGCAAACCCAATATCAATGATATTATCAGCTAAGATGATGCTGGAATGGCTAGGCGAAAAATACAACGACAAAAAATACAGCAATGCAGGTCAAGCCATAGAAAACGGAGTAATATTCGCGTTACGTAACGGTCAAACTGTTCCTGACTGCGGCGGCAACACCACGACCGTGGGAATGGCAGAAGCCATTGCGGCAGCTATAACGGTGAAAACTGGTTGAAAAAAATGAGCAATAAAAAATCAAGACATATCCGGATTTTTGATACCACATTAAGAGATGGTGAACAAACACCTGGCGTATCTTTAACTGCAGATGACAAGATTGAGATTGCACGCCAACTAAGCAAGCTAGGCGTTGACGTGATTGAAGCTGGCTTTCCAAGTTCTTCAGAAGGCGAAAAAAAAGTTGTAAGAGAGATAGCGAAATCTGGTTTACAACCAGAAATCTGCGCTTTGTCCCGTGCTACGAAAGGCGACATAGATGCTGCGATCGACTGCGACGTTGGCATAGTTCACGTTTTTATTCCTACTTCGCCTGTGCAAATGAAGTATGCAGTAAACCTAACTCCTGAGCAAGTGCTCAATTCAGCAGTAGAGTCGATTGAATATGTCAAAAAGCATGGGTTGAAATGCGAGTTTTCACCGATGGATGCCACGCGCTCAGAAATGCCCTTCCTAAGACAGGTTTGCCAAGCTGCAGAGAAAGCAGGCATGGATACTCTGAATGTTCCAGATACTGTGGGTATACTTATTCCGAAGACAACTATTAAACTAATTGAGGAACTGAAAACTGTAGTCAACGTTCCCATAAGCATACATTGCCACGACGACTTCGGTATGGCGGTTGCAAACTCTTTGGCTGCTGTTGAAGCCGGCGTTGCCCAAGTACATGTTGCCGTCAATGGGTTAGGTGAGCGGGCTGGAAATGCTTCATTGGAAGAAGTGGTTATGGCTTTGGAATTGATATACGAGTTCAAGACAAACATAAACACGCGATTACTATATAGCACTTCTAGACTAGTTGCTTCATTGAGTGGCATACCTGTGCAAGCTAACAAGGCAATTGTGGGAGAAAACGCTTTTGCGCACGAGTCAGGTATTCATACTCGCGGAGTAACAGAGAAGCCGTTAACTTTTGAGCCGATAAAGCCCGAGTTGGTCGGGCGCACACGAAAACTTGTTGCTGGAAAACTAGCGGGAACAAGAGGCATAAAAGCTGAACTGGAAGAGATAGACATTCACCCAAGCGAAGAGCAGCTAAAAGAAATCGTCCAACGCGTCAAAGACTTAGGCGATAAGGGCAAGATGGTGACCGACGCAGATTTGTTGGCGTTAACTTCTGCAGTTATGGGCGAGGTGATAGGGGAAGAAAAAATCGTTGGCTTATGTGACTTAGCTGTTGTAACAGGTATCAAGGTGATTCCGACGGCATCAGTGCGGTTAGTTTTAGACGGAAAAGAGTACATTGCTGCGGAAACAGGTGTAGGTCCAGTTGACGCTGTTTTAAAGGCAATACAGAAGTTGACTAATAGCTTAGAGAAAATACGGCTTAACGAATATCGTCTTGAAGCAATTACGGGTGGTTCAAACGCTGTGGCTGAAGTTGTCATAAAGGTTGAGGACGAAAAAGGCAACATAGTTTCAGCGCGTGCAGCCAGAGAAGATATCGTTATGGCCAGCGTTGAAGCAATGATAAACGGTATAAACAAGTGCTTGATAAAGAATCGTAAGCAGGGAAACAAAAAGTGAAAACTGTAGCCTTTCAAGGCGAACGAGGCGCTTACAGCGAAAACGCAGTCTACCAGTTCTTCGGATTATCTGCTCATGTTAAGCCTTGCAAAGACTTTAAAGATGTCTTTGAAAGCGTAAAAAAACAGGAAGTCCAAGCTGGTGTAGTTCCAGTCGAAAATTCGATTGAGGGCAGCGTGAACCAGAACTACGATTTGTTTTTCACTTATGACCTTAAAGTCTGCGGCGAAGTCGTAGTCAAAGTCGAACATTTTCTTATAGCAAATCCTGGCACAAGCTTAGAGGATGTTAAGGCTGTTTATTCTCATCCTCAAGCATTGGCTCAATGTCGCAGTTTCCTTGAACGCTTAAGCTGGGAATTAATTCCAACTTATGATACAGCGGGCAGTGTTAAACTCATTAAAGAAAAAAAATTAGTAAGTGCGGCAGCTATAGCCAGCGAGAAAGCAGCTGAACTATACGGAATGAAAATTCTTGCACGAGACATAGCGGACAACCCAGAAAATTATACACGCTTTTTTGTGCTATCCAAAGAGGATTCGCCTATAACAGGTAAAGACAAAACATCTATAATTTTCTCTGCAAAGCATGAGCCTGGTGCACTTTACCACGCTTTGGGAGAGTTTGCTAAGAGAAACATAAACCTGACTAAGATTGAATCAAGGCCAACAAAGAAGACGCCGTGGGAGTACAATTTTTACTTGGATTTTGAAGGGCACCGAACTGAACCTCGTTGTGCAGAAGCACTAAAAGCACTAGAGAAATATGCGATGTTCGTTAGAATATTAGGTTCTTACCCTAAAGCCGCTTAACCGCTCAATTTTCAGTTGATTCTAACATTTTATACATAACTTCATAAGACTTTGTGAAATCATTATCAACTTCTGTCAGTTTTGCTTTTAGGCGTTCCATTTTTTTCACGATTGCATCTGCATCTTTGCTTTTAATTAGGTTCAGCCATTCCTTCGCTTTAGTCATAAACGATTCTTCTATTGTTCCCAGTTCAGGCAGGTTTGTCTGTAGGTTTGCATAAAGGTCAGGTGTTTCCAGTGCGGTTGCTTCAGCCAAAGTGAACAGCATTCTATAGGTTGTTCCAGCGACTTTTTTTGTTTCCGAAAAATTTTTCTGTTCCAGAAGCGTTTCGCAAGCGACTAAGCCTAGAAAATGTGGTAAACCCAGAACAATCGACATTAACTCGTCGTGTCTTTTCGGGGACATAATAAAGACACGCGCTTCCTCTTGCTCTAGCCATTTTTTGAATTCTGCGGCAAACTTTTCTTCTTTAGAGTTTGTCGGAGTAAGAATGTACGCTTTGTGTTTGACGCCGTTGCTTCCTGGGCCAAAAACTGGATGAGTGCCCAATATTACAGCCTCTCGTATGTACTCATGCATTACTTTAACCGGGGTTTCTTTGATTGAACATATATCCATCACTACCTGTCCTTCGTGAATGGCTGGACTTATGGTTTTGATTACTTCTTCAAAAGCGTTTATAGAAACGCAAATTAAGACTTGGTCGGCGTCATTAACTGCTTCTTTGAAATCCGCGGTCACACTGACTCGTAATTCTTTTTTCAATTTGGCTATTTTCTCTTTTTTTCTGTCTGCCAATAATACAGAGTAGCCTTTCGATTGGAAAAATTTTGCGAACCAAACGCCCATTTTTCCCGCGCCAATTATGGCGACTTTCATTCAAGCGCCTCACTAATTGTACCTAATGCAGTCTCAATTTCGTCTCTTGGTGCAGTTAAGGATATTCTAAAGTGCTCTCTGTAATCACCGAAAGCAGTGCCCGGAGCAATGGCAACGCCTTTGTCAAGCAAGTCTAAGGTAAACTTTTCAGAGTTTAAGCCTTTACGCTTGGGAAACACATAGAATGGAGCCTCGGGTTTTGAAAACAAGAACCCTGCTTTAGTCAAGGTCTTACTCGCCATTTTTGCCCGTTCTTCGTATTCTTCTTTTACTTTTGTTACAAGTTGCTCTTCTATTTCCATCGCTTTTAATGCTGCTTCCTGAATGAATACTGGAACATTGTTAATTGTGATTTGGTTTAGCTTGGTTATGCTATCTACAAGTGGTTTATTGGCGATTAGATAGCCTATTCTCCAACCTGTCATTGTAAATGTCTTAGAGAAACCATTGGAGAGAATATGGTTTCCATTGTATTCTAGTATGCTCTTTGTCTTAACGAAACTGATTGTTCCATAAACCTCATCGGATAGGATTGTGACGCCTTTCTCGTTGGCTAATTCAACTATGCCGTCAAGAGTTTTGGGATCCATGACTTTGCTTGTGGGGTTGTTCGGATTGTTGAGTATTATCATGCGTGTATCCTTGTTAATCATGCCCTCAAGCTTGTCTAAGTCTACCTTCCAGTCGTCCTCAAGCTCTGTTCTCAACAGTTTAGTTTGGGCACCGAGGCTTTTTGCGATTAAATCGTAAGCTGTCCAGTAAGGCGTAGGAATGATAACGTTTCCTCCACTCTTCATCATCAAGAACATAGTGGCGAAAATGCCCCATTTTGAACCAGCCGTAATAACTACGTTATCCGTTTTAACTCCATGGAATTCGGCGAGTTTTTCTCTGAGGTTGTTTTCACCGTAGGCTGAAGAATACTTTGTTTTTCCTGCCTTCATTGCCGCGTATGCAGCTTCCACTATCTCATTAGGCGTTGCTAGGTCTGGGTCGCCTAGGTTTAATCGGATTATTTTTTTTCCTTCGCTTTCAAGTTTTAGGGCTTTCTCATTTATCTCATAAAGCATAGCTGCTTGACTCTCCATTTGGAAGTTCTTTTTACTTTTGAACAGCACTGCACATATTAACTATTTCGCGGTAAACCGCTTCAACTTGAAGGGGATCGAGATGAAATTGGACTGCTTTTTCTTTGACACGTTTGTAGAGTTCATTTTCTCTGGAAGCATCTCTTATTTGCATTTTTTTCTTTTTCTTAACTAAGCCAATAGTAATGCATATTTTTGCTCTTTCGTTTAGAGCATTTAGGATTTGTTCGTCAACTTCGTCTACTCTTTTTCGGAGTTGTTGGATGTCATCCATTATTTCTGTCTCTCCAAAACTTTTGGGATAAAACCAGCACGAATCATGTGGTCAGCTAAAGTTGTGGCAACCGCAGATTCTACAGCGGGCACGGCTTTTGGAACTACACAGGGGTCATGCCTGCCCTTTATGGTTAGACTTGCATTTTCTAGAGTCGACAGGTTAACGGTCTTCTGTTCTTTGCCGATCGAAGGTGTCGGTTTTATTGCTACCCGCATCATGATTGGCATGCCTGAAGATATTCCGCCCAGTATTCCGCCCGCATTGTCTGTTAAATTTGCAACTTTTCCACTTTGCATCGTGTATGGATCATTGCTTTCTGAGCCTTTTAACTCTGTAATTTTAAAGCCCGAGCCGAATTCAACTCCCTTCACAGCGGGAATATTAAACAGTGCTTTAGCTAAATCAGCGTCCAGTGAATCAAACAATGGCTCGCCGACTCCCACAGGTACGTTTAGAGCTATGCATTCAACTATTCCGCCAAGACTGTCGCCTTCGTTTCTAGCGTTTACTATAGCTTCCTCCATTTTTTCTGCATTAGCTAAGTCTGGGCACCGCGTGGTCGTTGTGTACCTGTTATTGCGGATTTCCTCGATTCTAAACTTTTTGTCAGCTTTAACTTTGCCAACTGCTCTAGTATAAGCTAAAACCTCAACGTCAAATCTACTTAGCAGTTTTTTGGCTATTGCACCCGCCATGATTAGTGCCACTGTGACTCTGCCTGAGAAGCGGCCGCCGCCGCGGTAATCACTAAAGCCACCGTACTTTACACGAGCCGGGTAATCGGCGTGTCCCGGTCTTGGCAGATCCTTACTTGCTTCATAATCGCTTGAGTCAACCTCCTTATTCTCCACTGTAATGCTTATTGGAGCGCCAGTGGTAAAACCATTAAAAAGTCCGGAAAGAATTCGGGCGACGTCTTTCTCGATTCTTCCAGAAACAATTTTTGGCTGAGCTGGAATGCGCCTGTCTAATTCTATTTGAATGTCTGCTTCAGAAAGGGGCAATCCCGCTGGACAACCATCTACTACAACGCCGACGTATTTACCGTGGCTTTCGCCAAAAATGGTTATTGTGAATTCTTTACCTATTGAATTTCCCGCCAACTACATCAGCTCCTATTTGTTTTAGATGAGTGAAGAACTGTGGATAAGACTTTCTAACGCATTCGGCGTTTTGAATAGTGGTTTCGCCTTTTGCTCTTAAAGCTGCAACCGCGCAAGCCATCGCTACACGATGATCATTATGTGGATCAATAACTGCCCCATGCAAGACACATGGACCTTTCACGGTTAGACTGCTTGCATCCATATCAATTTGTGCGCCCATCTTTCCCAGCTCAACATAAAGCGATGATAACCTATCCGATTCCTTGAACCTAAGCCTCTGTGCACCCCTTATTTGAGAAGTACCTCTCGCGTAACATGCCAGCATTGCACAAGCTGGAACCAGATCAGGGATGTTTTTAGCGTCGATATTCAGAGTCTCAAGCGGACTTCCTGTTCCACTTATCTCAACGCTGTTCTCGCATACTTTTCCAGCAACACCCATTTGCTTGAGGATGCCAAGAATCGCCTTATCGCCTTGAGCGCTTCCATAATCAAGACCATTTATTTTCACTTTTGAGTTGGTTATGGCAGCGGCAGCAAGGAGAAATGCAGCTGAGGAGAAATCACCGGGCACGCAGCAATCACAGGGTTTATACTTCTGATTTGCCTGAATGCAAATGCGCTCAAAGTTACCTTGAATTTCAACCTTGACATCATGCTTCGCAAGGACATTTTGAGTCATCTTAACGTAATCTTCAGATTCAAGTGGTGAAGTAAGAATAATTTCTGAATCCTCCTCTGCCAGCGGGCAAGCGAACATCAATCCAGAAATAAACTGTGAACTAACACCGCCAGGAATAGACGTTTTGCCTCCAAGAATACCCCCGCCTTCAACAAAGACGCTGTCTTTTTCCCCAAGCTTTTGAGAGTGCGCTTTGGCGCCAAGATCCTTGAGGCTTTCAAGCAAAGGCTCGATAGGTCTACGTTCAAGAGAACCCCTGAAAACCAAAGTTGAAGAACCAAGTGCCAGGGCTGCTACGGGTATCATGAAACGCAATGTAGCTCCAGATTCACCGCAGTCAATAGGCTCTTTCGTATTCTTAAGCCGCTTTACGCCTGTAACTGTCCAGCAACCTTCCGCCAAGCGCACTTTTGCGCCCAAGGCTATGATCGCGCGTAAAGTTGCTTCCGTATCTTCGGACAAAAGAGGATTCGATATTTTAGAAGTGCCATTAGAAAGAGCAGCAGCCACGAGCATTCGCTGTGTGTAAGACTTAGATGGAGGAGCACAAACCTCCCCGCTTAAGCTTTTGGTTTTCTTAATGATAACATCTGCCATTAGCTAAAGCACCTTAGCTTTCTCACAGTTCAAACATGCCTGCAAGATTTCGCCATCATACTTTTGCAGAGCAGCTTTCACTGAATCAATCTTATCCTTAGACGTAACTGCTGTTACCGCTGGTCCTTTGCCGCATAACCCAGCTGCTACTGCTCCAGCAGCTAATGCATCAATCGCAATCGAAGGGTTGTATCCTGAGGCTGAGGAGTAAATCAAGCCATTAAGCGTCAGTGCTTCCCAAACCTTTCCCTCCAAAACTTCCTCGTACGCGACTTCAACAAGCGGTTTGACCGTTTTCAGTCTGCGCACGTTAGAGTCGGCTGTGTACGCTTTTTCAGGCGGCACATGAAATAGCACCATTAAATCTTCAGCCAACGGCAATCGCTTAACTATTTCTCGGCTCAAATTGTCAGTTATTACTATGCCGCCGAAGTATGAAGCGCAAGCGTCATCGAATGCGCCTGTTACAGTCACTTTGGCGTCGAAAGCAGCATCCACGCCCAACTTGATGAGTTCTAAGTCACCAAGATTTTTGCCTAACGCAGCTGTGGCTGCTAGGGCCACTGCGTTTGCAGCTGCACTGCTGCTTTTTAATCCTTTAGCGCTGGGAATGTTTGACCAAGTTTTTACTTTGGCTCCAAAACTATTATCCGAACTGAACCGCTGAAGAACCCTCGCCACTGTTTTTTTCATTAGGGCAGTATTTTCTTTCGGGTCAGAGGTTATTTCTGCTTTGAAGACACGAGGTTCATCTGTTAATATGACTTCTGCTTTAGTCCACAAATCAACCCCGAAAGCTGCACCTTTGCCGAATGCCATTGCGTTAACGATTGTTGCCGCGCCATGAGCTAAAGCCGTAGCTTTTCCAGTCAACTTTCTACATCGTCCCCATTTGATTAAGCGCTGCTTTCCTCATAACTTCAACAGGCGCCTTGCAGGCAGTCCAGATTTCAAACGATACAGCACCTTGATAAATTAGCATTTCAACCCCACTTACTACTTTGGCTCCCACCGCTTTAGCATTCTTCACAAGCTTGGTTTCAAGTGGATTGTACACTATGTCCATTACTGCCAAGTCAGGTTTGAGCCATTCGGATGACACTGGGGTTTGGTTGGCGTTTGGGTTCATTCCGATTGAAGTGGCGTTAATGAGCACGTCAGAGTCAACGAGGTTCTCTTTGACTGCGCTTGGCGAAAGCTCGCCTGCGTTAATTTTTTTCTTGAACTTTTGTTTTAAGAGGTTAGCTAACTCGGTGGCTGGTTTAGGTGTGCGATTCAAAATTACTAGTTCATCGGCTTCTTGCGAGAGAGTGTATGCTATGGCTTTTGCAGCGCCGCCTGCTCCAAGCAACAACACTTTTTTGCCTTTCAGTTCAACGCCGTTCTGTTCGAGCGCGTTTAGTGCGCCGACGCCGTCAGTGTTAAAGCCGAGCAGCCTTCCATCCTTGTTTAGGATGGTATTGGCGGAAGCTATGGCTTTGCCAGCGGGGTCCACCTCATCCAAGTATTTGGCGATGGCATTTTTGAGTGGCATAGTCACATTTAACCCATGAATTGTCAAAGCTCGCATGCCCCTTATGGCGTCTCCGACTTCAGCCGGTTTTACTTTAAACGCCAAGAATACGTAGTCGAGTTTCAAAACTTTAAACGCTGCATTATGCATAGCTGGACTCAGAGTGTGCTCTATGGGGTCACCGATTACTCCACATACTTGTGTCTTTCCTGAAATAACCATTTATTTCAACTCTAAAAGATCATACGCAGCCCTCATTTCTTGAATAGTCATTTGTCCTGCAGCGGTTTCGCTACCCTCCTGAAGAGAAGCAAAAGTGAAGAATGCACCAAACATAGGCGAAAGAAGCCTAGAAAGCTTGCCCAGTTCACCCATGCAGAAACAAACAAGTTTTGCCTTGCTTGTCACGGTAGAAACAAAATTCAGCGCTGTTAGATTGTCTTCATTTTTCTTTGCTGTTACTATGATTTTGCAGACGTCGGCTCCGATGGCGATTTCCTGCTCCAAAACTATTTTCATTTCAGGAACACTCAATGCGCCATCAAACTTATGGAAGGAAACAATTGGTTTAGCACCTAATACCTTCAATTTATTAATCGTTTCTTTAGGGTTTGGGCTTGACAAGTCAACATCAATATATTCAAAACCGTTCTCGGCAGCATTAAATAACGTTTGTTGCCGCTCTGCTTCAGTTCCTGCGAAATATCCTTTTTCGCTTGGCAGTTTGTTTGTCGCGATTAAAGGAATTTTTGCACTTTTAACGAGGTCTGTGAGGTCGGGTCGGGAGGTTTCAATGCAGTCTAGCCTGACTTCGATGAGGTCCGCTTTGGCTTTTTCTGCTATCTTAATAAGGCTAAATGCTTCAAGCTTTTTTTTTGGTAAAATTGAGACGCAGATTCTCGTTGTCACTTTTCTATCACCGTTTCTTCAGGCACGGATACGCCGAAGTGTCTGCCTCCTTTCGCGGCTAAATGCACTAGGATTTCATCGTTTGGTTTCAGTTCCGTGACTGATTTTGAGCCTTCAGGCGTAACTACGCATATGGTTTCTGCGTTTTGAAGTATGGTTTTGATTCTTGTATCGTTCGCTTGGGCTTCGATCAGGATTAAAGGTCGAAACTCGATTTTTGATCTTCCCACATTTGTTATTCTTGCTTTGCCTTCCCTATTGATGATTAAAACTTCGTCGCCAGCTTTCAACTCGGAGAGGTACCGAGTGTTCTGCAGCGAAGTTAAAGTGTACTGTGATGCTGGTCCAGCGTTTACCCTGAACGGTCTGGATTGCACATAGGGATTTTCGTTTACTTCAGCTTCAACTAGGAAGAATCCTGCTGATTGGCACCCAACCAGCATTCCTTCGCCTGGAACCATCAAGTCAACAGTGTCCACACAGACCCTGGCTCCAGTGCCAATCGGCTTTATAGACAAAACTTTAGCTATGGTTAAAACTATTTTTGGCATCTGCTCCTTAACCACTTTGACGACTTTAGTAAGCTCATTGAGGTTTGAGGTTTTCAGCAGGACACCGTCTGTTCCTAGTTCTAGTGCTTCAAGAACCAGTTCGGCATCTTCTGCAGTGGTAACTTCAGCGATTAGTTTGCTTTTGCCTCGTGCCTTCGCAATTAAATTTTCAAGGGGAATTACTCGCCAATCAAGACAGTTAATGATTATGTAATCAACTTGAAGTTCTGCTGCTTTGGCGGCTTTGTTTTCGTCTTCTTTTCCTTTGATGTTAATCCTGAATGCAGTTTTTTTGCCTTCATTTTTCAGTTGGGCAATTTTTTTTTCGTTTAGTTCGGTGAGAAAGTTAATGTTCAATTTATGGGAGGAGTTGCTCGATTGCGTATCTTCAATGATTACATCAGCATTTTCACGGGCGCGGCTGAGTAAATTTTCTTTTTCTTGGGTTGAAGCGGTTTGGTCTATTTCTACCCAGAGTTCCTTCAACGATGCTCACCGAGAATTTTAAGGGCTTGCTCCACGCTAACGCCATCATGAACGATTGCTGAAAGCGCTTTAACTATTAAGGTTGGGTTCTCGTACTGAAACACGTTTCGTCCAATGGAGAGTCCTGCAGCTCCAGCTTTTATTGAGTCATGTGCGGTTTGGAGGATTTCTTGAGCCGTTTTGCATTTTGGTCCCCCTGCAATTATTACTGGAACTGGACAGCTTTCGACAACTATTTTGAAGGAGTCTACGCTGCCAGTGAAGTTTGCTTTGATCATATCTGCACCTAGTTCAGCGCCGATTCTTGCCACATGGGCAACCACGTCAGGTTCATGTTCATTTTGTATTTTTGGTCCACGGGGGTACATCATTGCGAGCAGTGGCATGCCGTATACATCGCATTCGTCGGCCACTTTACCTAGGTTACTTAGCATTTTGTCCTCGTCTTGTGCACCAATGTTCACGTGAACGGAGACTGCATCTGCGCCGATGCGTATGGCTTCTTGAACAGTGCATACTTGGACTTTACTGTTTATGTTTGGGCTAAGGTTTGACATACCTGATAATTGCACAATTAAACCTGCATTTCCGGTGTCAATGTTTTTGGCAACGCCTTTGTGGACTAGTACTGCATCAACTCGACCTTTGAGGAGTTGGTCAATTATTTGTTGCATGTTGATTATTCCTTGGATTGGGCCGATTGTTACGCCATGGTCCATGGGTACGATTACTGTGCGGTTGTCTTCTCGCATGATTCGTTTTAATCGTCGTATTTTTCCTTGGTTCATGTTTAGTCACCTTTTGCTAATTTGGGAGTCCTTAATGAGTTTTTAATTAATTTCAAGGCTTTTTCACGTTCATTCCAATCTACAAAGAGCAGAATGCTAGATGTTATGGTTAGTATGCCTGAAATGTTTATGCCATTTAATCTGAGGTCTTCGCTGATTTTTCCTATTATGCCGTGTGTTTCTTCTAAGCCAACACCGCTTGTTTTGATGAATACTAAGTCTTTTTTGACTGCCATTGCTATGGTTTCTTTGTTATTCTTTGTGATAGCATGAATATCGTTGAAAAGTAAATCTAAGTTTTTCTCTTGAGAAACGTAGAGTATAACCGAATTTGTGCTCATTGACATTCCAAGAAGCAGCGAGTGCTGTTTAGTTTTTTCTACCATTTCTTGGATAATTTGGGGATTTGCAGAGATACCGTTTCCAACTACCGTTATTTCAGCGACTGGAAAAGGATGCGCTATTTCTGCGTCTAGTTCAGTTGCCAATGCTCCTGTGATTACTGTCCCTTCTTTGGCTAAGTTGCCATATACGTGGTTGATTACCTTGACGTTGATGTTTTTAGGTTTGTATTTTAAGGCTTTGCTGTGGACAAATTTAGCGCCTGAGTCGGCAAGACCTACTAGTGCGTTAACGTCGATTTCTCTGAGGCGTTCTGGGTTAGAGATGATTTTTGGGTCACCCGACATTATTCCATCTGCGTCAGTAACTAAGACAATTTCATCAGCGTTTAATGCTTCGGCTAAGATAAACGCGGTTGTGTCGCTTCCGCCTCGGCCAAGAGTGGTTATTTTGCCGTCTTTGGTTTTGCCTAGAAAGCCTGCGACTACCGGTATCATGCCTTTTTCTATGATTGGCTGTATACATTCGCGAATGTTTTTTTCGCATTCTTTCAGGATTGGGTTGGCATTTTGGAACGCCGCGTCAGTTATTATTGGCCAGTTGTTATCGATTGGGTCGAAGTAGCAAGATTCTGCACCGTTGGTTTTTAGCGCAGCGGCGAATATTCTTATGCTGGTTCTTTCACCCATTGAGAGAATGTCATCTAAGTCTTTTTTCTCTAGTTTTCCGTTGGAAGCGTTTTTTGCTGTTATCATAAGGTTGTCGGTTGTCTTGCCCATAGCGGAAACAACTACAGCTATTTTGGTGCCCTTTTTTGCCTCGTTTACTACAGCAACAACCGCTTTTAAGAGTCTCTCGTGATCGGCTAAGCTGGAACCACCAAATTTAACCACAATTTTTTTGTAATTTGCCATTTAGTTACACCCATTTTCGCCCAGAACTTTTTTAAAATTTATAGTTCTGAGCTTAGTTAAAATAATAATAAAAGTAGTAGTCGAAGCTAAGGAACTGTGATGCAACGTTTTCTTTCTTGCTTTTGCAATTAGACATTTACGCTTCGAACCTTGCTCAATGAGACGTTATCCAGAAAATATAAGCGTTTCGGCGTTTCAAAAGTTTACTACGGTTTAACCGATGTCTGCCTAACTTACTAGGGTATAGCCTTTATCAATTTGACCGTATATAAGAAGCTGAGGAAGACATTCCAATGAAAGCTCATAATGACTGGCAAGAAATCCTCATCCAATGTAAAAACAATGTGCAAGCCAACATTCAGCCGTGTCTTGCAACTATAAAGGAACGACAACCTGATCTGGGCAAGGGCGCTGGCGGAGATGCTAAAAAGCCGGTCGATTTGGCCGCTGAAAATGCAATAGTTGAAACCTTGAAGCACTTTAATGTTTCTTTCACCTTAATTAGTGAAGAGTCAGGAGTAGTAAAATTCGGAACTACTCCTGAAGAGTGTTATGTAACAGTTGACCCCATTGATGGAACCACAAACTTGATCCACGGTTTACCTTTCTATGCTTCTTCAATTGCCGTTTCCAGAAAGCCTGCAATTGCCGATGTATATGCAGCTATGGTTGTTGACCTTTTCCACGGTGTAACGTACATTGCATTTAAGGACAAAGGGGCATATCGGAATGGCGAAAAAATAGAAACGTCAAAAACTGTTTCTTTAGATGAGGCAGTTGTTGGCTTAGACCTGAATACTTACAAAGTTAAACAAGTCGCACCTAAACTAACCGCTTTGATCGAGAAAACTAAGCATATTCGTCACTTTGGCGCTAATGCTCTTGAACTCTGCTATGTAGCAAATGGTTTGACAGACGCGTTTGTCGATATTCGTGGGAAGCTGCGCACGACAGACGTAGCTGCTGGCTTCCTTATTGTCAAAGAGGCCGGCGGAATAGTTACTTCACCAGAAGATCGAGCTTTAAACGTTAAGTTGGATCCTGCGCAAACCTTAAGCTTCATAGCTTCAGGTAACGTGCAAATTCACAAGAAAATCATAACCTTGGTTAAACTCTAATGCTAAACTTACTCTTACCATATCCTGCAGCACTTATAAAAACTGAAAAAACTAAAACTCTTCTTATCGCTGATCCGCATATCGGCTGGGAAATTGCACTTCAAGAAAAAGGCATTCATGTACCAAGTCAAACGCCAAAGATTCTTAAGAAATTAACGAGTATAATAACCAAATTCAAGCCAGAGCAACTGGTTATTCTTGGCGACGTTAAATACATGGTTGTTTCAAGTGAATTGGGCGAGTGGCATGATGTCCCCTATTTTTTTAACAAACTCCAAGGTTATATCAGCGACATAGCTATTGTTCGTGGTAATCATGACGCCAACATCGAACCGCTCCTTCCAGAAAATGTTAAGCTTCTGCCCGCAACAGGAGAAGTAATTGGCGATGTTGGCGTTTTTCATGGACACAAATGGCCTTCGCCAGCTTTGCTGAAATGCAAAACTTTGGTTATGGGACATTTGCATCCGGTTGTTGTTTTCCGTGATCCTGCAGGTTTCAAAATTACACGACAGGTTTGGATGAAAGCAAACTGCAACGGCGAAGCCTTAGCGAAGGTTCTTCTGCAAAAACACAACGTAAGAGTCGAAGGCACGGTAGCAAAAACGTTGCAGAAACATTATAAAGTCAGATTAAAGACGTCGCAGATTTTCATAATGCCTAGCTTCAACGATTTTCTTGGAGGGAGACCAGTAAATGAAACAAGGCCTAGAAAGGATATTGGCAGTGAGGCATTGATTGGTCCTGTGTTACGCTCGGAATCGGTGGATGTGGATAACTCTGAGCTTTACCTCTTGGACGGTACGTATTTGGGAACGCTAAATCAGTTGAGAAGGTTATGAGTTTGGTTGAAAATTTGCTGGTTAACTCTTATATTTACCTCATGTTATATGCATAACATAGTTGGGGGAAAAAACAAAATTGAAACTTGTAACAGTCTTGTTACCAGAAGCTTATCTGGAAGGATTAGATGAACTCGTCCGTGCTAACATGTACCCGAGTAGAAGCAGCGTTATAAGGTCTGCGGTACGCGATTTGCTCAAAAAAGAGCTGTGGGAAAACAAACGCGGAAGATAAAATCCGCTATGTATGCTTCGTCGAAGCACAAAGTTTACTTGCTGTTTGAGCTGGGTCCTCTGCAAGAGTGATTTCTCGCCCAACAATAAGATAGCTTGCGCCTGCTTTAAGTGCTGTTTCAGCAGCTCCACCCTGAACGCCTATACCGGGTGAGTAAATAGGAACTTTTTCCCTAAGGGTCTGCTTTATTTCAGCTATTTTTTGTGGATAAGTTGCGCCGACCACTACTCCGTCAGCGTTCCATTTCAAAGCTTTTTTGGCAAAGGAAATGTATTGCAGGGTTTTTTCGCCTGTTTCTGCATCAATTATTGTTTGACCATAACCTTCGCTTGCTCCTTTGTGGCTCATGTAATTAAGAAGTATTACGCCTCGTTCAAGCCTTTGGGCAACTTCAAAGAGGGGTTTTAAGCCTTCTTCCCAACCTACAAAGGGGTTAGCAATTAATGCGTCGAAACCCGCTCCGTAATAATACTCTGCTATCAATTGGTTAGTATCCCCTATGTCGTTAACTTTAGCGTCCATAATTGCCAGCAACCCCCTCCTGTGAATTTTCTTGATCAGTTGTTGCACGCCGTCAAAAGTTCCGAGAGGAAGAACAAGATGATGATTTATTTTTACAGCACAAATGTACGGGTGAACTGCGTCAAGAATATTTTGGGCTTTAGCAAAAATTTTTTTTCGGTTTTCAGGCTCTTCAAAGCCAAAATCCAAGGCTAAAATAATTCTTGAATTTTTGTTCTTGGCTGTTTCTTGTATTTTTGCCTTAAACGACAATAATTATGCCTCTTGCTCTATCTTGTTAGTGCATAGGTATTTCATTTTTTCCGTTAATAACCTTATAGAACTTGTACATGTTTGGCTTAACTATTGATTTTAAGAAAAGAAAGCAGTTAAACAACCCAAACTGTTGAATTAGTAAGTTGCCAAGTGATGGCTATGTTGTATTGTGGGTTGTTGTATTCTTGATAGTTGGTTAAGGAGGTGAGCATGCCTGTTTGTTTGTCAAAATAGATGAACTCGTAGTTAATTTGCACTGTATTTCCTGTTGGGTCGTTGACATTGGTAAACTGGTTTACTATTGTCCAGTAATTTCTTTCCCTAGTAGCGTTAGTGTATGCAAAAGTTTCGGTTTTGTTAACGGTGAGTGAAGTCTCCGTTTCTTTTGGGTAAAGTCGGTTATTTACGTTAAGGTTTGACGGGTAAATTGCCCAGAAGTCGCCATTATTGCTACCTGACGTCAAATTGATCCAGTCTGTGTTTTGAATTGTGGTTCCATTTGTGAATTTCCACACCGTATTAAACGTGATTAAGGTGCCGTTGATTCCTGTTATGGCGACTTGGTAGTAGTCTGTGTTGTTATATTCCGAGAGGTAGGCTGGAGTTGTTGCGTCTGGACTGAATAAAATTGAGTCGCCTGTTAGTTTGTAAGTGAACGTGTCACCAACATTGACGCCGACAGTTGCAGTCGTTGGTTGCGAATTAGCAGTCTCTACTAAATAGATTAATGCAGCGGCTGCAACGATTAGTATAGCGAGGAGAATGGTGACAATATAGATTTTTTTATTATTCTTCTTCTTAGGCATAGCTTTATCTTTGCTGTATTCGGGTATTTAGTTGTTTTCCCAAAAGATATTTAAAAAAAAGATTGCATTTAGTTGCAGAAAAATAGTTGTTTATTTAAAATGAAGAAATTTGTTTGGTTATTAGGAAAATTTAAGAGAAAGCAAAAGAACTTGTTTCTGTAAAAATCGGTGAAAAAATTTGTATTGCCCTAAATGTGGTGCGCAAAATCCTGATGATGCCGCGTTTTGTGTGAAATGTGGAACAAGCTTGGCATCAGTTTCGCCTAAAGCAGCTGAAGCTTCTGCTTCGTCTATTGTTGCTCCTTCTGGAGTGGCGTCGTTGAAATGTCCGAGTTGTGGTGCGCCTATCACACCCAAGTTTGGAGAGATGGTTATAACTTGTGAGTATTGTGGCAGTGGAGTCACTCTGGGAACTCAGGGTTGGACTAACATACAGAAGCAGACGATGCTTACTTTGAAGGTGGCCAATGTTGACGAAGTAAATTCGATAATCAGACCCCTGATGGACAAGGGTCTTTTGCATAGACACCTTCAGGAAGACTCCACGCAGGAGGAAATGAGTCTCACGTACGTGCCTTACTGGATTGTAAGCGTCTCTGCACGAACGAGTATCGTTGCTGCGAATGAAGCGGCTCAAATTGGACAAGCTGCTACAACCGCGGTATTGATGGGTGTAATATTTGGCGGGATGGGTGGAGGTTTCGGCGGCGGAGGTCGCAGGCGAGCTTTTGAGGGTAGAGTAGATGGAGCAGGAATAGGCGGTTTGTTGCTTGGCGCTCTTGGGTTGGGTTTGGGGCGGATAATGGCTTTTGGAATGGGGATGGGTTATGGTGGCGGAATGAAGAAGTCTGAGCAAATGGACGAGAACTATAACTTTCCTGTGATTGCGCTAAAGGCTCTTTCGGATTATCAGCCGCGGGATTATCAATTTGATCTTAGCGTTAGAGAGCTGTTTGACATTTCCAAGTTGCCCAAGAATGTTAAGATCCTCAATGGAGATATAAGTGAAGAGGTTGCGAAGTCCCAGGCAAAGACGCTGGTCGATCAACTCCAATCGCAAAAAGCACACGCGAAATATCACCTGATCCAGTCGATTAACACCGAGTCGGATGTCGGGGACGTGGAGTTGCTTCACGCTCCGATATGGTTCGCGAAGTTCGATCACAAGGGGAACAAAATCGTGCTGGTCATTGATGCCAACTCTGGCAGAGTGATCAACAGCCTCGGCCTTTGAGATCTGTAGTAGGCGCTTCGGCGCTTATACGCTCGTTTCGAAGGAGCTTCCATATGAAAATGCCAAACGCGAAATCAACAACAAGCACGAGCGGCAAGCGGATTTCTGCAATTAACCCGATAGCGGCAATCGGAAGAGTGAGTCCTGCGGCAAGGGCTATTAGTTGCCTTGCATTTTTTTCGTGTCCTATTGTATTCTGAACGTAAATTAGAAATAAAGCTTCAATTGCAATAACAAAAACTAAATCCGCAAGCGCGGGAGCTCCCGTTCCGATTCCTAATTGCTCAACCAACAATACCGATGTGTAAAACAGTGCACCTACAATACCTATTCTGAGCGGACTAATCTTTGGGGTGTTAGTGCGAGCGTGCAGAAGCCCAGTAGGCACATGCTTTGCAAGTAGTATTAGAAGACCAATAGTAGCAAAACTTGATACAAAAATGGGCCAGCCCATCCAATAGTGTTCTCCAAGCAGGATAAGCAAGAACAATATGGAGACATCAATACCAAGAATTACGAAGGCACTTGCTATTCCTTTTCTCGAAATGACAAGACTCTTTCCGTTCGTTTCAGGTAATGCCAGTCCGAGCAATAGAATGGGCAAAGATATACTGAAAATCATGTGGACAGGCAGTATTGCTGAAAGCCAAATCCAGTTTACTCCCAAGTAGTGGCCGTAGTAACCGAGTTTACTAACAGGGCCAGCTAGAGGGTTGTAGAGAGTGGAGAGTGCAATTCCTTCTTCTAGAATTCCGTAGGCAGCTCCTAAAAGTAGGACGGTTGCCCACCCTTTCTTCCATCGTATTGTAGCCTCTCGGATCAAAATGACTCCTGGACCGTAAAGGCCCAAATTCAGAAGGAGTTGAAGCACAAACAAGGCTGGGTTTAGAACTATGGCGTTGAAGCGACTTGAGCTCGAGATATATTCTGGTATTCCAGGAGAGAGCAAAAGTAAGCATATTATAGGATGCGCTCGCAGATATTTGAGCAAACTTGCTAAAGTCTTAGTTGCGTCCAAAGATAAATGCTCCTATCTCCATAAGTTTGCTAGTTCTCAATACAATATAAAGAGCCGCATCATTTTCTTGAACGATTCTAAGCTGTTCCAGAATGAGCTGCAGACCTCCACAGCGGGGTAATGTTCTAACTTAGTTTCATGATGCTGGGTTCTCCCTTAAAGCCTGCTGTGTTGGCAAAAGTGATTTTGTTTAGCGTTTCCATTTTTATGCTGAAAAATCCTTTTTGTTTCGCGTTTGTGGTTAATGCCTTTGTGTTGTGGTTGGATTTTTTTTGAAGAATTTTTCTGTCATACAGTTCTTACGGCGAAGGTGCTTTCGGGGTTTCCTTTATAGCCAGCCTCTTCTTTTGAAAATTACTATGAGGGTTACCGCTACGCCAATCATTATTATGATCATTATGTAGAAACCAAAAGAGGTGCTGCTGCCTGGTACAAGGAATCCTTTTCCGAAGTTGGTTCCGTAAATTTCAGCAATCAAGGCCAGAGGAAGAAAGATTGCGGAGATGATTGTTAAGACTCTGATTATGTTGTTGGTGGTTAACGTTTGAACATTAATTAAGATGTTGCTTATATCGCCGATTTGTTCACGATGGTTGTCCACCAAATCAATCAAGGAAATTGTTCTATCGTAGAGGTCCTCAAAGCGAGATAGTGAAGCGCTGGAAACTAGAGCAAACTCGCCTCTCATTATTTTTCCAACTATTTCACGCATTGGTCCTATGGACTGTCTCATTACCAATACTTGCTCTCTTGACTTCGAGATTTCTAATCCAAAGCTCGCTTGCAACTGTTTTGGTCTTTCCCTAAAGAGGGCTCCTGCCGCTTTGGTTAAATTCTGCAGTTTTTCATGAATTAAGTCAGAAATCAAAAAGTACTCGTTTGTGGTCAAGTCCAAGAATATGTATAAAAGAATGTCTGTGGAAGGCGTAAGTGAGAGCGCGAAATAGCCGTGTGTGCTGATTTTTTTGTAAACGGCGCATGTGATATCTGAATAGCCCTTGTGGACTGTGATGATCCATCTTTTTCCCACCAGCAAAAAGAGACTTTCCATTTTTGCATCCGAAACAAAGCCATCTCTTTTAGGAAAATTAAGAACGCAGGATATGTGGTCCTCTTGCTCCTCAATTTTTGATCGTTGTCCTTCCTCAGTCAGTTCCTTGAGGCAGAATTCGTATAAACTAAAATGCTTCTCTATCGCGTTGATTTCCGCGTCTGATGGATCCTCAACATCGACCCATAACACAGTATCTTCCCTAATGTTCTCTGGGAAAGACTCCAAATTATCAGATTGCCATCTTCCTTCTTCATGTTTCCTAAGCTGGGTTATGGTTAACAGTTATGGTTCACCGGTTATTGCTAATGAAAACTCCCGTCTAACCTTATGTTTAGCCATACAAAAAGCTGAATATTAAGCATGCGTTAGGTTAGGGCCTCGGACGGCCAAAATCTCCCTATAGAAGTCAGTTTTCTTTTAGGTGCAATGTGTTGTCAGGGTCAGTTTTGGTTTCTTTGAGCTAAGAGTTATGTTGGTTCTTTGGAGGCGTCTTTTTCTTTGTCTTTGGCTTGTTTGTTGTTTAGGTGAATTATGAGTTGGTGGTTTTTCTTGACGAGAGTTACGTTTTCTTGTTCTATGTTGTCTGCGATTACTTCTCCGTTGTATTTCATTCGGCTGGGGTAGCCTAGTTCTTTTAGTTCGTTTATGAGGGTTTCACGTAGTTTTCTTAGTTGTTCGCTTGATGTCTGTGGGTCTCTTTTGAAGCAGAAAGTGATGGTTTTTTTGTCTGGGTCGTAGTTTGCTCGGGTGCCTTTGCCTAGTTTTTCTACGTGGCCCCATATTGTTTTGTCGATTTGATCTCTCATGTTTTCGCCTTTTATTTTTCTTTTTTGAAGGTGCCGTGTCCGCCTGATTTGGTGATGTTAGTGACTACGTTTTGGCTTACTTCTTCGAGAAGTTCTTCGGCGCGTTTCCAGTTATCAGCTGAGACTTCTACGCTGTATCTGGGGGCGGCGATTACGCAGAATTCGATTTTGGCGTCTTTGGCTGTTTGTGTTTTTTTTGCGTCGATAAAGGCGTTTTGGATGCATTTTACGCCGTTGGGTTTGGTGCATCGGATTTCGAGTACGCCTCTGACTTTTACCATTTTGATATGGATTCGTTCTTCGGCTACTTGGGCGAAGGCTTTGGCGATGTCTTCGGGTATGTCGAGTTTGGTTAGGGCTTCTGTGCCTTCTTTGAGTACTTTTTCGAAGCCTTCATATAAGCCGAATCTTTCTTCGAGGATGAGACCTGCTTTTTGGTAGACTTCATGTATGGGTAAGCCTACTTTTTCTGCGACGGCGCGTAGGAGTACTTCGCCTTTGCGGTCTTTTTTCCAGGCTTTGATTTTTTCTATTCTTTCGCGTTTTGTGACTCGTCTTAGGGATAAGTCGATGTGGCCTTTTTCTAGGTCTACTCTGAGAACTTTTAGGACCATTTTTTGTTTTTCGCGAACGAAGTCGTGGACGTTTCTTATTCTGGCGCTGGAGATTTCGGAGATGTGGAGGAAGCCTCGTTTGTTGTATTCGTCTAGGTTTGCGTAGGCTCCGTAATCCATTACGCTCTCTATGGTGGCGATTACTAGGTCGCCGGATTCAGGCCATTCAGGTTTATGTTCAGACATTACTTGCATCTACTCTCTAACTTTTTATTTTCTTGTTTTTTGCTTATTTTGTGATAGGATTTTACTGCTAAATTTGCGACAAAACTTTGATTGATTAGAACTTTGTTTTTGAAGAAAATAAGGGTATCTGCTCGAAAAAGACAGGTTGAAGGGGAAATAGCTATTTTATTCCTTCTTATCTAATTTGACAATGTAGACTTCTTTGTTGCGGATTCTGAGTGCTGTATTATATTTTCTGTCTGGTTTCTTGTTATAGGATTTGACTCTGAATGAAAATGGCGCGTAAAGTGATCTAACTGTTTTACCCTCAACTTCAACCTTGAACATTTTCTCGGGACTCTCAATGATGTGCTTGAAAACTGCATCATACTCGGGGATCTTGGCGAGTTTTCTTCCTTCAGGTATTTCTTTCACTGGAGTTGCTTTTGCCATTATTTGCTTATTTTTGCTTTTTTCTAGTTTAGACACATGTATTCACACTATATACAGTGTTAATTGTTATATTAAAGTCTAGTAGTAACATTGGCAGAAATAATCATGGTTAAGTCAATTTAATAGTTAACTAAGGGTGATTCAGGTTAGCATTGACTTTTTGAGTATTATTCGCACTATACACGAATTCAGCTGGCGTATTTGCAGTCTGGGTTATAAGTCAAAAAAGCAGGTTGACTGTTGAGCTTGCAAGTTCAAAGTCAAATCACAATCAAGAGACCATTATTGGCTAAATAATCGTCAACTGATTAGTTTTTATATTGGTGGAGTCTCGAGTGCCGCGTGAATGTTTATTCGCCTTTTGTGTCGTTTCTGTTGCACTCTGCTTTTGGTCTGTATTCTCTTTTTCTGGTTCGTTGTTTATGATGCTTTTCGCATTCTTTTATTCTTACAAGCATCCAATCTTTTTCTTCATAAACGCATCCGCAAAGCAAAGTTTTAATCGTCAAGATTGCCACCCTTCAAGCGAACTTACCTGTATATATCACTGTATTAGTCACTAATATTTCATAATGTTTTCTCTGAGAATTTAACTGAGCGTTACGCGGATTTGTTTTAATGATGTTTCTTTGGAAAGAGAGTCTTTATTTTATTCTTGATCTTGTGTTTCGGAGCTCAAGTGTAAATTCATGGGGCAAAGAAGAGAGTCTAAAATTGGAAAGGTTGGCAACTGATTTTTGACTACTTAGCATGAGAAAACCCTTTAATTCAAAAGAAAATCAATAAATCTTTTTTTTTGGGGATTATTCCATAAAAGAACTGATTTTGTCGTTGTTTTTTGTGGAGGAGCGCAATGTTTTAGAATGTGTGATTGTCTTGTTTGCTTGTTAGGGGTGAATGTATGAGCGTGGCGAAGAGAAAAAAGAAGAATACGCAGCTTGAGCAGCAAAAGAAAGTGCAGCGAGAAAAGGATCTGAAAAAGAAACAGATGCGTCAGCAACTTCCTGCTAAAGGAAAGAAATAGCGGTCTTGAGCGTGTAAGGCAAGAGAATTTCTGTTCCGATGGAAATAAGTGTTGATTCTTCTTTTATGCGATGATGCGTGTTTTCACCGGTTCTTCTGAGAAGTAATTTAGCGTTTCAAGTATTGAATAGGATAGCGCTTTCAATTCTTATCTTTTGTAGATCACTATTATTTTTTGTTTGTCGAATTGAGGAAAATTGTTCAATTTGCGTTTGGTGTTTTTTGGGGAGACGTTTCGGTTTATTGTTTTTCGGGTATGTTGAATTCGAACTTTGCGCCTTTTCCGGGGGTTCCTGTTTCTTTAACGGTCCATCCGTAGATGTCGCAGGTTCTTTTTATTAGGTATAGGCCGAAGCCGGTGCCGTGTCCGAAGCCTTTTGTGAATAGGTGCGTTTTGTCTTCTTCGTTTATGCCTCCGCCGTCGTC
>JBEKFM010000029.1:0-34122 GCA_050013315.1 Bathyarchaeia archaeon | reverse complement strand
GTAAAAACTATTTTTTAATTTCAGAAATTGCTAATTTTGTGCCAATATTTTAGGGCTTACGAACATGTTTTCACATATAAGAGGCAATTTCTAAAACTAAATTCGAGTTTTCACACACTCTCTTTCGGGGGTAAGTCCGGTCCGGCCCACCACATAACTATCCCGATAGTTTTTGGTTCTAATTCTATTCGACATCGTTAGGTATGTTTTGAATTCAAATATTCTTAATTCTGAACGTTTTACTTTGTTTTGTTTGAAGAGCTCTATTTAGTTGAGCCGCTTCTTACCTTAATCTTAAAAGTTAAGGCGAATATTGTGCTTTTGAGAACTTGTTATGAGGTAGTCTTTTGGTTTCGTTTCTTGTCTTCGTTTATTAGTTGAGCTAGGCGAGAGGTGACGTATGCTGAGAAGCTTCGGACTCCTTTGTTTATGACGTAGTCATCTTTGACTTTGAGCCATTCGCTGTAGAAGTAGTCGTAAATCTCTGCTTTTACAGTGATACTTTTGTAGCCTTGTTTTGGCGTTAAATTCCCCTCTGTCTCGTACGTATTGTACGGAACTTTCATTATTTAAGGTTTAACATTAATCTGCGAAACAACTGACGCAGGATGCGTGAGGAAAAACAGTTATTGTGGGTGTCTCATCGACAGCAACAAACGTTTATATTTTGTTTTGAAGTGCGGTAAAGTACGGGAACGTTGGAAGGAGGAAAGGGCGTGCCGCGCGAAGGTTACCGTACAATATGCGTCACAGATGATGTTTACAATTACCTCCAGAAAAATGCCAAAGAAACCAACCGCACTATCCCAGAATACATCAAACACCTAATCGAGAAAAACAATACAACAAAAGAAGAAGAATGAATTTTAGAGATTTTAGACTTGCTATTTTGTGGCACTTTGGTTTTTATTAACAAAAAACGCGAAGAAAAAGTAGGGAAATATCGATTTGTCTGCAGTTGTAACACAGTTTAGGGGGCAGGTCGCTGAAATTCGTTCATTTACGTTTCGTTTCTTATGAAAAGTTATTTGGCTTGTCAAATGCTGAAGTGCGATTGTTCTTTTGATGCCTTGTTTTTTGTAGCATTACGATTCTTGCGTCCATGAAACCCTCTACTGAGAAGAGCGGAATTGGTAGCACTAGTCCTCTTTTGAATTTGGAGGCGGAAAAATATCTGTCGATGGCTTCCTCGGTTATAGGGTTGAATTGGTCATGACCCGATTCGCTGCTTGCTCCTCTTATCAGGGCGTGCCCTTTGTTTTTCAAAACGCGAAAAAGTTCTGAAGCGTATCTCGGTCGATCGTGGTCTTCGATAAGGTGGAATAATCAACGGTCGGTTACGAAATCTATAGACTCATCGTCGATAGGAAGCTCAAGAACGCTGCCTCGAAGCCAGCCAGCTTTAACAAGGGCTTTTTCCGCTCTTTTTCCTGCAATTCTAAGAGCAGCGGCACTAACATCAACGCCCGTGACTCTAAATCCGCATTGAGCCATAAAGATAGCGTCGATTCCGCCGCCACATCCAACATCAAGAACTTTCGCGTTTCTGCGCGGCACTTTGGCCGCTGCAAGAGCAACAAGCTCGGGAGATGGGTAACCAAACTCCCAGTGCTTGTATTCCGCGCTCTCATAAGCGTTCTCCCAATAATCATCACTTGACATGCTGATGCTCCATTATTACTTAATTCAAACTAAATATGATAGTTCCTGAAGATTTAGATTTCTGGTTAGGGTTATGGATAGAGAAGCAATAGAAAACACCTAGAAACAAACCAAGTCCATCACGAACGGGCTCCAACAATAATGGGGGACAAGACGTCGCGCAAATCCAAGCTCGTTTATTTTTGTTTGCATGGCCTGCGCGAAAATAGCAATAACTTCGAAGTGAAGAAACTGTGTAAGCACACCCCATCTAAGAGATGCTATTGACCGCTCCGTTCTCCCCATTGTTCACGCCAATATCTCCTCCTTGAGCTCCAGAATAGCAATCTGACCGCAAATAACGCCAAGAAGATGACCAATAAAACGATAAGGAATTCTCCCGGGAAGTACCCGCCCCGAAAGGCAAAAAAGTAAAAGAGCACAACGGCAATGATAATGCCTATCGGCAGCATAAGCAAAATCCCGACAAAGCGATACCAGGTCGGCGGACCCGTTCTATTCCAAGAACTACTTCCTCGGCCTCCAGACCCTCCTCTGGAACGTTGTTCTTCGATTTGTTTAAGCCGTTCCTCATTCAAATAGTACTTGCCGATTATTTCAACAAAAATGCCTGATTGGCCTAGCTTTCTATGCATGGCTTCTTCAAAGCGCGGCCGCAAACCCAGCTCCTGGATAGCCATAGCCTTTTCAAGGCTTGTTGCCCCTTTTTGGCGGAACTTCTCAATTATTCCCTGTAGTCTTCGACGCATTTCTTCTCGGTTCCCAGACATCTGGCTTCCTCACAGACATTATGTTTCGGGTCTTTCTTTTTCTACGACTTCGAGTCCCTGCATGATTTTTTCCGCGAGTTCCTTCATGGCATCGGCTTTAACCATGACGATACCGCGACGGTTTCTTCCAGCCATAACAAACAGCCGGTCGCCTGACTTGATGCAAAGTTCCTTGCGAGCTTCAGAAGGAATAACTACTTGTCCTCGGTCGCCTACTTTCACAGTTCCGTAGATGCGTGCATCTCGTTTTTCATTTATCATGCTACATACTTTTCCTACATTTCCCACTAATATGAAACCATATTTAAGAATTTTCCCAAATTTACAAACGACTCACCAAACACAGCGTGCGCGTTGAGGCGCAGGGATTCCTTTCTGGAAAGCCACTCTATTAGACGATGCAAAGACGAAAACTCACTCGGACAATTCAAGAACGTTTATAACCACATCGCGCTAATTCCACTAACGTCGGCAGCGTATCTTTATCAACCGAATTAACTTGACCAAGAAATAGGGGAAAACAAGATGTCGGAAAACAGAATTGAAACGTCGACTTCGAGTATTATTAAAGTGGAAAACCTTTCAAAAACTTTCGGGAACCTCAAGGCAGTTGATGACGTTAGCTTTGACGTCAAAGAAGGGGAGATTTTTGGTTTTCTGGGGCCCAATGGCGCCGGCAAAACGACTACCATCAACATGTTAACGACTCTCCTAAAGCCTACTTCGGGAAAAGCTGTGGTCTGCGGATTTAGCATATTCAAAGATGCGAACGAAGTGAGAAGAAGCGTTGGGGTCGTTCCGCAGGAATATACAGCGGATGAGGACATGACAGGGATTGCTAACATTATTCTTTGCGCAGACCTTTATGGAATGCCAAGAAACGATTCGAAACTTCACGCAAAAGAACTTCTAAAACTTGTTGAGCTTGAAGACGCAGCTAACAGGAAAGTCTCCACTTACTCAGGTGGAATGCGAAGACGCCTGGAACTCGCCTGCGGCCTGATTAACTACCCGAAACTGCTGTTCCTCGACGAGCCTACGCTCGGCCTTGACGTTCAAACGCGAACTGCAGTTTGGAAGTACATCAAGACGCTTAAGGAAGAGTATCGCATGACATTGTTCCTCACCACTCATTACCTCGAAGAAGCCGATTCCCTTTGCGACAGAGTAGCCATAATAGATCACGGCCACATAGTAAAGATCGGCTCGCCCGAAGAACTCAAAGAAAGCGTGGGCGGAGACGTCATCGTCGTTGGCGTAAAAGAGAACGCGCCAGACATCTCGTCCGACATAGCCAAGATCCAACTTGTCAAAGAAGTCAAGAAACAAGACAGCGTTTACAGAATTAAGGTAAACATGGGGGAAGAAGCATCTCCCCAGGTAACCGACCTGATCCGATCCAAGGGCTTGCACGTCACCAGAATCTCTCTGACAAAGCCCACATTGGACGAAGCGTACCTTGAACTAACAGGCCGCAATCTCAGAGAGGAAGAAGTCGACAAGCTGCAGATGTTCCGTCAAAGGGTAACTATGAGGAGGGCAAGATCCTAAAGTGACAATCAAGGACAAAGACACGACAAAAACTGAAATCAAAGCTTCAAAAGACCCCGAAACCCAAACCAAAACGCACGAACAGGTTTCCGCTGAGCAGGAACGAAAGTTCAGGGCAGCTCCAAAGCTCAGCAGGAGTCCTTTTCACGGTTTATGGGCGCTGACAAACAGAGACCTGCGAAAGTGGTACACCAATCCAATTCAACTCTTTGTGTCACTAATTCAACCAATTATCTGGCTTGGTTTGTTCGGCAAAGCCCTAAACTTTGGGTCCTTCATCGCCGGGTCCGGAGCTTCTGTAGCGCAACAGGACTTAATTTTGAAGAGCTTTTTCGGAACAACAAGCTACTTCTCATTCTTATCATGTGGAATGCTTGCTTTCATAGTTCTCTTTACTTCTGCGTTCAGTGGAATGTCTGTGGTCTTCGACCGTAGGTTTGGTTTCCTAAACAAAGCTCTGAGCACACCTGTCGCGCGCGGATCAATTGTTATGGGCAAAATCCTGCAAAGTGTCGGTAGATCTCTGGTACAAGCAGCCATAGTTCTAGTGATTGCAGTAGCTCTCGGGATGGATACGGCAAATTTCACCCCATTGGGAATCGCTGGTGCATTCCTCATTATCTTCCTCATGGGCGCAGGGTTATCTGCGTTGTTCACGGTGCTAGCGCTAAGATCAGGTGATTGGCAAACACAAATGGCAATCATAAATCTACTCAACCTCCCACTGCTATTCGCAAGTAACGCATTGTTTCCGGTAAAAATAATGCCAAATTGGCTTCAAGACGTCGTAAAAGTTAACCCCGTAAGCTATGCGGTCGACGCAACAAGACAGTTGTTGATTGGAGCGACAGGAATGAACAGTCTCTGGCTTGACTTCGCGGTTGTGATAGGATTTGCAGTGATATTATCCGCAACTGGAATAGTCCTCTCGTGGAGGTTCCTCTCTAAGTAACCACCAACATATAGCAGAAAAATTACCAAATCCTGAGAAAAACGTGGTAAAATATAAAGAAGGGTTGCACGGCACTAATTTTCTTATGATTTCTTTATCTGTTGCAGTTAGTCAAACGAGTAAGACGAGGATGCATTGACTGCCCGCCGTTATATTTCTATGTTTCTGCAATAAATCTGAGAGATTGCAAAACCGACAAAATCGAAAACGCCCTTGGATTAGCGTGTTTTGATAATCTGTTCCTAAGACCGCATCAGCGAAACTTCCACAAGAAAAGAACAAACAGACGTAAACCCAAACGGTTCCCTTATTTACTGAAACAAAATGCTGACTGAATGAAGTCTGTTCCCTTGAATCAAAGCAAGAGGCCAGCTGCGAAGCCTAAGAGTGGCGCGATAATCCAGCCTACTACGATTATTAGGAAGGGCCACAAGAAGATAAGCTTCGTCTTATACGAGACGGCGGTTCCGAAGAGAGCAGCCGACAAAGCTTGAGTGTTAGACAAGGGGATATTAAACAGAGTGGCCAACTCAACGAGAAGAGTTGAAGTCAACAGCGTTACGGTCGCGTTTGAATAATGCATAAGAAAAAGCTCCTGTGAAACTCTTTTGAGTTCGCCACTGCTCAGAAAGAAAGATCCGACAAAAATTGCTGCGATAGCGCTCACCAAGGACAGAGGGTTGAAACCTCCGACTGCAACAATCAGGCCGAGAGTGTTCGCGCCCAAAACATAAGAAGTGCTAAAAGCCAAAAGAATTAAGACAAGCTTGAGAGCTCCTACGCGCCGCCAAATGTTTCCCTTCGACCTTTTTTTAATTATTCTGGTAAGATAGAACGCTAACGCGATAGCCGCTACAGGCGCGACTGCCCACATTCCAATAATTTCGAGTGTAAACGGCTTCACGGCTCCTCCATTAGCCACGTCCAACCCTATGAACAGACCGACAAGGCACATGCTTAGCGAGATGGGAGCTCGGATTAGGTCTGCCACGACGAAAACCAGAATTGCGACTAACAGGATTTCTGTCTCAAGTGCTAAAGTTGGGTTAGACAAGAGAGAATGGAATGAAGCGGTCATGCTAGGACCTTGAATCACAAGTCCTAATGAGAAACTTAGAGCGCCCAAGAGAATGCCTGCTCTTTTGCTTAAGGTCTTCGAGCCTATCGCTGGACCTACGCACGCCGAAAGATTGTTTCCCGAAACCAGAGCGATAGTGATAAACGTTAAAACCAGAAATAAAGCTTGAAACCACACGCGGTTGTCACTTCATTATTGAGTTAACGATGGAAACAACTTGGTCTGACAGGTCCTCGCAAGTATCAAGAATGTCATCGAGCTTATGCAAAAGTTCCGAGTAATGAACAAATTCTATGTAACTCAATTTTGAAGCGTCGCCATATAGCTTGTCAAACCCGCCGTCCTTAACATCGTCGCCTTGCTCCTCTAACGCCTCGATCTCCTTTCGAGCAGCCATCATAGCGTCTAAGTTCGGAGCAGCGAGAAGGTCTTTCACCTTTAGAATAGCCTTACCAGCCAGATCAAGCAACCTCGCAAGCACGGGGGTCCACTCGGCCTCATAACTCAAATCGCAACCCACAACGTCCACCTTGGACATTCGGCCAAGCTCCCGGCTCAAGTTGTAATATAAATCGAGAATGTTGTCGGCTAATTGGACAGACTCGAGAAGATCGTCCAGCACGTTTGGGCTGACCGCTCCGCTTGTAATATCCTCGGAAACCTTGAATGCAACGTCATCCGACTGTTTTTCTAATGACCGCACCGCTTGCATCGACTCAGCTAAAGCAGTTCTCTCGTCATCTTTCAAAAGCATTCGAGACATCACTTCATTCGACTGAACGCCCAACTCCAGAATCTCTGCAATTTCGCGAAAAATGTTCTTTTCGCCGACAACCAAAACCCGTTTGAAATTCTTAATCAATAGGAACTCACCTCAGCCAACGTTAACTTTAAAGCGTTAGATCTATAAAAACTTCCCAAAAAACAAATAACTAAATAATTGTCCAGTAAACGCCGACGCCAATCAGTTCGACGACAAACATTAAAGTCACATGCATTTATTCTTTATAATATGCTGTTAAAGCTTGTATCTTTCAAAATCGGACTGGGAGCCGCATTTTGGAGTAACAAAATAGAAGATTTCTCCACAGTGGCTGCAGCGGTACTCTTGATTTTTGTTTTTTTCCACCGCTTGAGAATTGCACTTAGGACATCGTATTTCAATGTTCGGCGTTTTCCCTTTCTCCCAGTTTAGCGTTACCTATTTTGTTATTAAGGATTACGACAAATTACGGTTAAGTTATAGGGCAAGGTTTTTGAGTGTCGTTGTTTTCTATTGCCTGCCAAGGTTGATGAATTTTGTCTAAAAAAGCAAAGAAAGCTGAAGGTCTAGAAAAGCATAAGAATTTGCAACGGGAAAAGGATCAGAAACGAAAAGAAAAGAAACAAGTTTCGCTCCCAGCAAAACACTCAAAAGGCAAAAAATAGTTTCTTTCCATTAAACAGATTGTCTTTTACACCGAGATCCACCTTTTCGTTTGCATTCTAATTCGAATTTTTACAAGTTCTGTAACTTGAGCGCGCTACCTTGGTCTTAAATCGAAAAGCTTTTTTTAAGAATACGGGTTTCGTATTTTGTGTGTGGGGTTAAATTCTAATTTTGTTTTCTCACGCATTTGATGTTTCTCGGGTTGTAACTTTTTTTTGGCAGAAAAAATGAGCATGAAAGAAGTAACGGTTCACCGCAAAGGACGCATTCAAAAATACTTTTGAGAGAAGAAGATAAAAAAAATGCACTCTTCTTCTTCTGTTTTTGCTTTTGCTTTGAAGTCGCTAAAGCTATTTTGAGGTAAATGTCGGTAAGATGGATGATACTATTAGGTTTAGTCAATTCAAGCATGCAGGCATGATTCACCACAACGTGCGAGGCATAAGAATAGTGAGAATCAAGTGTGTGCAAAGGGTTCCGAAGTTTCTTTGGTTTTCTGTTGATTGTATGCACGTTTCGAAATTGAGGTACGTTTGGAAAGGTATTCAATGCAAATTGGGTCAAGGACTGCTGTCGTTTTCATAATGTTGGTACAAGACTGCGCGGGCTGTGCGGTCCGAATCCGATTAGCCCACCATCATGCTTTGTTTCTCATTAATGTTATTAATAATTAGAGAGGTCCCATGCAATTTATGCTATAGGGGTGGAAATAGCAGAATTTTGCGACCTTCGCGCAGCGGTGAAGGTTTAGTGGTTGGTCGCGTTATGTGCGCTTGAGTATTATTTTTGTTCTACCTTGATTGTTCTTTTCTTTGTATCATTTGTTTTGCTTGTTATTTCTTCGAATAGCACATAGTTTTCTTCCATTAGTTCTGAAAGGAAGTATGCAGTAGAATAGTGGTCTCCGGCGGAGATGATTAATTTGTTTTTTTTCAGAATCGTGAGGTGGTGTCGAATTGTTTTGTAGTCTACTTTGAGTACTGTAGCTAATTGGTTTGCGTTTTGCGGGTTTTTTTTAACGATTTTGATTATTTGAGCTCGCATTTTGCCGCCTTTTGTTACTGTGATTAGCCATGTTAGTAATTGCCTTATTGACCGGTCATTGTTTATCATGTTGATTGCCTTCGAGTTTTTCTATTGTTTATCTTTACGCATTGCTACTATTTAAGGTAGTAGCTGCTATGAAAAATAGGACCAACACACTTAGCCGCGTCTTGTTTGTTGACGAGTTTAAATGGTAAATGCTTCGTAAGGAAAAAAGACCAGCTACTAGTCTTGATAGTAACATTTATATCTCGAAGCTACTACCAAAGATAGTAGCAACAAACACTTACAAGGAGGCAAAACCAACGGAAAACCCAACTAAAAAACCAAAAAGCAAACTTGCCATCCTCATAGCCACAATACTTATCATAGGCACTCTAACAGCTGGAGTAGCGGGATACTACATATCCCAACTAACCACCTCCACTAACAACAGTCAACAAAACCAAACCCCAACCACCTCAAACCAACAAACGCAGTCAAGCACAAGCTCAATTGCCTCAACCGCCCAAACCGACGTCACGTCAGCCGACAACACCCAACTTTCAAAGATATACCAGCAAGTGGAACCATCGGTGGTAGTCATCCAAGACTTCCAAACACAATCCGACATATTCCGCAACGCTTACTATACACAAGTTCAAGGTTCAGGATTTGTCTATGACCTTAGCGGCAAAGACCTCATAATCACAAACTACCATGTAATAGACAGCGGCATAAACATTACAGTCACCTTCCAAGATGGAAACACTTACACCGCCAAAGTGCTAGGCTCAGACCCCTATTCAGACATAGCTGTACTTTCAACTGACGCACCACAAACCGAATTATTCCCACTAACGATCACCAACTCATCAACCTTACAGGTCGGAGACCAAGTCATTGCAATCGGCAGCCCCTACGGCTTGGCGGGGTCAATGACCACAGGTATAATCAGCGCCTTAGGCAGAACAATAACTGAAGACACCGCAAACGGATATGCTATAGCCGACATAATCCAAACAAGTGTCGCCATTAACCCAGGCAACTCAGGAGGACCCCTACTCAATTCCCAAGGCGAGGTCATCGGGATAACAACAGCCATACTAGACAACTCTCAGGGCTTAGGCTTCGCCATACCCTCAGACACCATACTGCGAGAAACCCAAGACTTAGCAGATAATGGTGCTTACAATCAACATCCGTACTTAGGCATTAGCGGAGCAGACATGACTTATGACATCGCAACTCAAACAGGGGTAAACGTCACATACGGCGTCCTGATCCAGCAAGTTACAAGCGGCGGACCAGCAGATAAAGCCGGCCTCAAAGCAGGAACCACACTAACCACAATAGACGGTAACCCGATAACCACAGGCGGCGACATAATAATAGCCCTCAACGGAAACAGAATCAGAAACTCGGACGACCTATCAACATACCTAGAAGAAAACACACTCCCGGGACAAACTGTTAATCTAACAATTTTACGAAACAACCAAACCACGAACATATCAGTAGAACTAGGCACAAGACCTGCCCCAACCAGTACATGAAGCTCATAAAGAGAATGGCAAGTTCCTAATCTTTTCTTTTTTTTCGTAAACAAGTTGGAAAAAGCAAGCGTTTTTTCGAAAGATTAAAGAGCTACTAGTGATGATAGTAATGCGGTTGCAAGCAATGACTTTAGAGAAAAAACCAGGATTTTCCCAATACAACATAGAAGGAAAAGCGTTAGAAGCCTTTCTGGGTCCTTTAGAGGCTAACATCATGGAGGCAATATGGGGTTCGAAAAAAACACCCATAACAGTCAGAGAAATTCACGCAGCTCTAAACAAGACCAAGAAAATAGCCTACACAACCGTCATGTCTACAATGGACAGACTCTTCGAGAAAAGTTTACTAGACAGAAAAATAGAAAAAGGAAGAGGCGGACTCTACTATGTTTACTGGCCTAAACTTGCAAAGCAGAACTTTCAAAAATCAGCTGTCCGCGAGGTTCTCGCCAGTTTGATTGGCAATTTCGGCGAAGCCGTTACCAGCTGTCTAATCGAGGAAACTAACATGGGAGAAGGAGAACGCAAAACCCTACAAGAACAACTCAACAAAATAAAAAACAATAAGAAATGACAAAATAGGTTGAAGAGGTGGCTCAAGTGAACTTTGAAGACGTTCTCGTTCAGGTCTTTCAACCCTACTTCTACTATTCCATTATCCTTTTAGCCGTATCGTTAGTTTGTATCAAGGTAATCATAACATGTTGCCCGTTATTGGGAAGCAAAACAAAAAGCCTGATCTACTTGATCCCTATAGCTGCGCCACTATTAGTCATGCTTTCATTTCCCCCTAAAATTGTATTACAAACTGTCTCTTACCATTTAATCGGAACCTTCAGCCTTCCTGTCCCTCAAGGGCCAATGTTTTTTAGTCCTTTCCAGCTGATACAGCCGTCTTCGCCTCAAACAATGGTCACGCTAGTGACTTTTTCAATAAATCAGGTTCTTTCAATAACAGGAATTATCTGCATAATCGGCTTAGCATTAGGAAGCACCTACGCTGTAACAACGATAGTGATGGGTGATTGGATAGCCTCTAGGCTTCTACATGTTATCAACCTCAAATCAAACGAGTATGAATGGCTCCAAACAGAAATAGCTGAAATCTCCAAGAAACTATCCATTTCAACTCCGCAAGTGGCGCTGGTCGAAGACTTGCGTCCCAATGCTTTCACCATGGGATATGGTCACAAAACGACACTTGTCTTCACTATAGGACTTCTAAATGTTTTAGATAAAGAGGGAATATTGGCGGTTGCATCTCATGAACTTGCCCATATCAAAAACCACGATTTCTTGTTTAAGACCTTTTCAAACGCCCTAACTGCCGCTTCATTCTTTAACCCTCTGGCGTACTTCGCGTTCTTCAACGCTCAAAGAGAAAGAGAAATGCTCGCGGACGAAAACGGAGCATCACTCCTACAAAAACCTGACAGCCTAGCAAACGCATTAACAAAAATTAGCGCCGCGCTGCAAAATCTACCAAAAGAAAGCAAATTAATTCGCATAACCTCAAATCTTTTAGTAACATCACAAATCATACATAGACCACAAATACTTTCCACACATCCGAAAATAGACCTGCGATTAAGAAACATAAACCAACTGACCAAGGCAAAACCAAAACAACTCAAACCCAACAAACTAATAGCTGCAATCATACTCACATGCGTAATAATTATAGCTGGAGCAGCCACTACATACGCTTTAGTCAATCTCCAATCAGGATATGTAACTACTAAAATAGCATTTACAGGCTCAGTCTTTAAAGGCGCTAGTTTTGATTCGATTGGTACCCACGTAGTATTAATTAATTCTAACCCGGCTGGCAACCCAATGCTCAGTCAAATATCAAGTTTGCAAAACCCAAACCCGCAAATTATTTCGATGCCCAATCCAGAACAACTAAGCGAGATGCGCTACTTTAATCAAAACCAAGCTGAATACTATGCTCCTGAAACATCGCTATTCTTTCCCGGAACAAACTTACCCATCCAGATCGCTGTTATCTATGCATTGGCAAACGAAAATGGCACAACTCTAATCGTAAAATATTAGCAAACCTCTCAAATTTCTCTGCGCTTGCGTATCAGAATGGTTTGGTTTTTTCCGGTGGCTACTTACGCGATTTTTTCTTTTTGTGAAGATTAAGCTGATATTTCACGGGCAACGATAACAATGAATTGTCCATGCAGTGTTTTTTCCAGGTTACAGAATATCTTTACAGACATTAGAGATTTATCCTTTCGTTCGTGAAGCATTTCAAGACTCATCTGTCCTCTCTCAACAATATTTCTTAGGAGCAGCTCGATTGTGGGCGCATCCTGAGGCTGTAAGAGTTTACGAATATTCATATTGAGGAATTCATCAAGGCTGTAGCCGTATGCTCTTGAGGCTGCTTTATTGGCGTATGCAAAGTTTCCTTTAGTATTTACGAGAAATATGGCTTCCTTTGCGTTGTCAAGAATCATTGCTCTAAGTTTGAGGCCTTCCTCCGTCTTTTGACGTTCTTGAATTTCTCGGGTTAGTTCTTCATTTGCTTTTGCGCATTCAGCAGTGCGTTGGGTTACTACTTCTTCCAGCCTGTGTCGATACTTGCTTATTTCTGCTTCTATCTCCTTGTTCTTGGTGATGTCGATTGACAAAATCAAGACTCCTTCTGGCACAGGTTCCATGTGAAGCTCAAACCAGCCTCTGAATCCATCTGAGAAAGTGAATTCATTATCCATTTGATGTGGAACACGGTTTGTCATGCAATTTCGAAGGTGGTTAAACATTTCTGTTTTTTCTATGCCTGGATAAACCTGCATCATTGTATAGCCTAACAATTCTTCTATAGTCTTTCGTCCTTGCTTAGCCGCCGCCTCGTTCACATACACGTAGCGCCAGTCGTAATCCATAATTTGACAGCCTTCAATCATGCAATCCAATGAGATCTGAAGCCGGTTCTCCACCTCTTTTAACGCTTTCTCCTTTCGGCTCCTCTCCGTGACGTCTTCCCCTGAGCTAAGTACCCCAATAGTGTTGCCTTTTTCATCGCTTACAAGTATATTATGAAAATTAAAAATTCGCTCTTCTCCTTGTTTGGTAATAACTGGGTGCTCGTAATGTACGTGGCGAAGAGTCCCGCTTAGCATATCGTGAAAAAGACGCCTACTATCTTCTTTTTTTGCTTTTGGAAGAAAGTTATCAAACCAGTTCTTTCCCTTAATTTCATCTCTCGCATATCCTAGAATTTCGCATGCCTTTTTGTTTACGTCGGCAACGAGCTCGTCGCTGCAGATAGCAACCATAAAGGCATCTGATTGGTTAAAATATAGTTGCGCTAAATTATTTTGTGTTTCCAACTTCTTTTGCCTCAACCAGATTATTTTTTGATACCTGCTGTCCGATAGCAGGTAAATACATTTGCTGAGTGTACTCTTTCATCATGCGGCAAGCGCTGAAGGCGGGCGTGATTGTCTTTATTGCTTCTTTAACGATTTTTAACCATCGGTGCGGTACACCCTTGCGGTCTCGGTCATAGTAAAGAGGTACGATTTCGTTTTCAAGAAGGGTGTAGATTGATTCAGCGTCTCTTTTGTCTTCTTCCTCAGGGCCGCCACCTTGAAAATCGTTAATGGCCCACCCATTCTTACCGTTGTATGCCTCGTCCCACCATCCGTCACGAATGCTGAAGTTGATTATACCGTTCATTGAAGCTTTCATCCCGCTGGTTCCACACGCTTCCTGCAATCGTCGAGGTGTATTGAGCCAAATATCGACGCCACGAACCAATTCTCGAGCTATACTAAGATCGTAATCTTCAACAAAAGCAATGCGTCCCTGAAATCTTCTATCCAAAGCAACCTGATATACTTGCTTGAGAAGCTGTTTTGATTGGTAGTCTGCTGGATGAGATTTGCCTGCGAAAATTATCTGCAGGGGTCTCACTGGATTGGTTATTATGCGTTTTAGTCGTTCAACGTCGGATAAAATTAAGTATGGTCGTTTGTACTCGGTAAATCGTCGAGCGAAAGCAATAGTTAAAGCGTATGGATCCAGTAGTGAACCCATCGCAATCACTTGTTGGGTAGTAACTGCGTTTTGCGTCCAACGCTGCTGGGCTCTATCTTGTATTGCATTTATAAGGCGAGTTTTTAATGTTTGACGCATCTGCCATAAATCTTCGTCAGGTATGTCATCTATACATTTCCAGTATTCGTCTTCGTCTTGTTTTTGAAGCCAATCTGAACTGAGGTGTTTTTCGCATAGCTCTCTGGCTTCTGGTGCTTGCCAAGTGGGCAAGTGGACACCGTTGGTTACAGATAGAATCGGTATCTGATCTTCCTTTCTGTCCGGCCAAAGGACTTGCCACATTCGTCGCGTGACTTTGCCATGAAGTCTTGATACAGCGTTAGATTTACCAGCTAAATGAAATGCAAAAGCTGTGAGATTGAATTTTTCCGGACTAGAGCCTTGATATTGTCCTAGCTGCAAGAAAGTTTCTCTATCGATCCCGAGGGGTTCCCAAAAATTACGAGAGTATCGGTCCATTAATTGAAAGCTGAAGACATGATGACCAGATGAAACTGGGGTGTGAGTGGTGAAAACGGTACATTTTCGTACGTTTTCGATGGCTGAATCTAAAGAGGCCCCGTTGGCTCTCTCTATCCGCAGGCGTTCAAGCATCATGAAAGCTGTGTGGTCTTCGTTAGCGTGCCACACAACTGGCTCTACATGGAGTTCTCGCAGCGCGCGCACTCCACCTACTCCTAGAACGATTAGTTGGCGTAGCCGTTCTTCTTGGTCGGCTGTGTAAAGGCGAGCTGACAACATCCTATCTTCAGGACGGTTTTCTTCAACATTTGTATCCATGAGGTATAGGTTAACCCGACCAACATGCACCTGCCAAACCTTAATGTACAGTTGGTGGTCGGCAAGTTGAATCGGAATAAGAGGCCCGCATCCATAAGGCCAAGCGCAAGGTGAAATAGGGGCGTCGTCGAAGTTTAGTTGCGTGTAATCTTCTTCTTGGTTACCCTCGGGGGACAATCGCTGGCGGAAATAACCTTGCGGATACATGAAGCCGACTGCGACGAGTGGGAGCCCGCGATCTGAGCTTTCTTTGCATATGTCTCCCGCTAATACGCCTAATCCGCCTGCATAGATGGGTAAGGAATTGTGAATGGCGTACTCTGCTGAGAAATATGCTATATGTCCATTTGGTTTTCCGAGACTTGTCTGGCCGCACCAGTCGTGGCCTCGTGACATCTCTTCGTCAAACTTTGACATCACGTTGTCGTACAGCTCTAAAAAAGTCGGATCTCTTGCAGCTGCCTCCAGTTTTTCTGTGTCGATGTTTCGCAGTTGTTCGACTGGGTTATGCTCGCTGATTCTCCAAAGGGCATAATCTAAAGAGCGGAAAATTTGTCGTCCTTCCTCGTGCCAACTCCACCACAAGTTGTCTGCAAGTTCGAATAGTCTGCCGATTCTTTGTGGAAGTTTTGGCATTTCGTTTTCTTGATTATTTGCTGAGTACATAGAGTTACGTATCCTCTGACGCGTTTAGTGCCAAAAAAGGACGGCCAGGCAACATCGTGATGTAAGAGCGCCTAAGTTAATATTTTAAGCGCCAACTTATATACGTGCTGTAAATCATTGAGTTTCAATAGCACATTAGTTTTTGCGGTTTACATTTTTTGCTTGCAAACGTTTTAGTTACGCCTAAACATCTTTACTTGTTCTCTCGATAAAGACTTCGGATCAAATTAGTTACAAATTAGTTGCAAATTAGTTTTCATCAATAAAGAAAAATCAAAAAAAAAGGATTTTAGAGTTTTACAGTGCCGCATTACACGCGAATTGCCGCGCGCATTAGTAGCGTGTAATTGGCATTATCTGTTTGCAGTTTGGCTCCTATTCTGGCGACGTACAGATGTCCACCCATCCAGAAGTATCGTCCTGCTAGTTTCAATGTTATTGATTGCCCATCGGGGCTTGTTCCCTGAGCCTGAAGCAAAACGAGACGTCTGCCGGTTAGTACGCCTCCGTTTCCGCCTGTGATTGCATATGAGACACCGTTTACCACGACTGTTCCACCTGCAACATCAAATTTCCTGATTGCGCCATTACTGGATGTTGGTTGTAATGCCAATGTGAAGTTTGCTTGATATTTCACTGTTTGGCCGTCAATTTTTTGGTAGGCGAAACCTTGTGCTTTCAAGGTTTTAGTATTTGAGATTGCATTAGTCGAAGTGGGTAAAGCGCTTACAAAAGGTAGAGATATTGCCAATATGATTGCAACAGCGATTATTGCTGTGATGAGCACTTTATTTTTTCTGCCTAAAGTCATCATCTTTTTTTCCTCCAAGTCGTTTCATTACTAACCTTTTTGTCGTAGTCTTTAAAAAAGAAGCCGCACTCTTGATGTGCACCATAAATGAATACTAAGCTTTGGTTTCATCTAATTTTTCAGATAAAATTTGTTCTTCCATGTGAAGAAGTAAGCCTATTCTGCGCTCCCACTTGTTGAAAAATCTATACTGAGAGTACATCGCGTAGATGCTATATCCTAAAAAGATGCCGGCGAAAACCAGAAGAACAAAATCTATGAATCCTAATCCGTAATGTCTTGTTCTCAGCAGTAACCAAACGACAAGTATGAATAAAATTCCTGAAGACGTAAGCCCTATTAGGGTGCCGTTTCGAAATTTTGTCCATTCCTTATCTAACTCGAAAAGAAAGTCATGTAGAGACTTGACTGGATAGTGCTTGTCCTCAGTGTTTTCTTTAGCCATTTTTCTCTCCTTTCCTATAAAATCGCTTTTTGTTTTTATACTTAATGCACCAAAGGTGAACTTGAATAGTTTACAGTATTGAAGGCAGCGACTTCCGCAGTTCGATGTACAGTTTTCTTCCTTCGTCCGTTAACATGCAGTAACCTTCAGGTGTTTCTTTTATCAATTTTTTCTCTTCCAGGTAAGCTAAATGTCTTAAGAAATCGTCGTAAGAAAGATTTGTTGATTTTCGCCAAATTATTGTCCTCAGTTGATTTTTTGAATTGAAGAATAGGTATTCTAGAATTTCAAATCGAATTTGAACTGCACTTTTTCGGTTTTTACCCATTCTTCGAATGCACCGTCGATTGCAGCTAATTACTTAGACAACGCTAGTATAATAATGGCACTTTTCGCTCATTATTTGGTTTCAATAGAGCAAATGCTGAAAAAAGGCAATCATAGTATCTGCCCCCCATTACCAAGGGACAACATTGCACCTGCTAATGTTTTCTAAAACTGTTTGGGGTCTGTCTAATTTCAATTCGTCATCTTTCCCTTATCAGACTGGGACGGCGACATCATCCCCCAACGAATCAAACACCGTCCCAGTAACTTTAGGGTTTTGGTAAAGGAAAGATGAAAATGAATGAACAAAAAAATCGTTCAAAAACTCTTAAAACAACTCCAACAGGAGAACCAAGACCCCCTAGACATAGGAAAACTCAACATCGCAAACATAATAATTTGGATGCAAAAAGAAGCCTACGAACCAACAACCATCAAAAGAGTAGTAAAATAACTAAAACACTTAGAAGGGAACTGCAACACCAGCAACCCCCAAGAAGTCAAACTATTCATAGCATCAAAAACATGCGGAAACGCAAGAAAAGAAAACCTAACCGAATCTTACGCAATAGCCATAAAATCATTAGGTTTAACATGGAATCAACCTTTTTATGAACGTCACGACAAAAAACGCAGAGCACCAAAAGAAGCGTTAGTGCAATTTATCATAAACCACGTTAAATTCCCGTTAAACCTAAAATTAAAAATGTCCAGAGATTTAGGAGAACGACCTATTGAGCTAACATGGCTAAAAGTGCAAGACATTGACTTAACAACAGGCAAAACAGACATTACAGGAGCAAAACACACAATCGGCAGAGAAGGAAAACTTAAACAAGACACGTTAGAACTGCTAAAAAGACACATTAAAAGTAAAAACCTAAACGCTCAAAGCATAATTTTTCCAACAAGCTCAGACACCTTAAGTGAATGTTACAGACACGCAAGAAACAACCTTGCCAAAAAATACGACATGCCTGAACTCAAACAAGTACAACTCTATGACTTTCGCAGGCGAAAAGGCACAAGAGAATACAAGCTATCAGGAAACAACTTTTTGCATGTTAAAAAAATCTTAGGACACAAAGATGCAAGAAGCACAGAGAAATACATAACAGAAGACGAACAAATCGAATGGGTACCTATCAAATGCACAACGGACGAAGAAATCCAGCAAGCCATTAAAGACGACTGCATCTTAGTAGGACACGAGAATGGCATTTGGTATTTTAAAAAACCAGCATAAATGTTTTCAGAAAAGCACCACACAACGCAGGAAAGCGAAATAGAAATAAGCAATCTCGCCGTAAGTAAACGAGGGTATGCAAACGAGCAATATAGAAAAGGCGATTCATTTGATAACGCTAATGTACTTGCAAACCGCATCATGTCTAACGCCGTTTTCGGTAATAATCGGCTCTTGTTCTTACCTGGATTCTTCCTAAAGGATGTAGCCCTTACTTTCGGAATACTCAAAAGTCAAAGAGCTCCCAATGCTTATGCAACAGCCAAAGCACAAGGATTTTCATATGTTCTAAACTTAGAGAAATCATTGGCGCCTCTTGACGAGGAAAAGTTGTGGAAGGACTTTCAAGATTTTGATAACAAAATCAGAAAATATCAAATGACAGAATGGGAAGAAAGGAGCTATACTGACAACGTACAATTTACTAAAGAGTCATACACTTGGCTAGTTAATTACTTGGTTGAACATAAAGAGCTACTGGGGAATCCGCAAAATAACTTGCTTAAAGGCATCATTAACGAAATGGTGAGGCTCTATAGAGTTCACTCATCAGACCTTGAAGACCTAGAACTTCTTTGTTTAGTAATTGCTCTGGATAGAGATTATGACTATATTCGCAGAATCGCGTATTTGCCTGCATCCAGTAAGATTGATGACAATCTGCTTAAATTAAAAATACTTCCAGCAATAGACCGAATCGCAAAAATGTGCAAAGAAGGCGTCAAAATTAAAGAAGCAGACACCTTGCTTTGGGAATTAGTGAAGACTTGGCGAGAATTATATATCCAATTTGGGGAAGTGTTGCCGCCAGGCATTTCTGTTGAAAAGGGGATTGAACTGCCTAAAGAGCTAAAGACTAAACTTACAGAAAGCTTAACAAAAACTCTTGAAAAAGAGATGTAGTTAATGGCTTCTCTTAAACCTCTTGAAGAATTGGCTTTGCTTGTTAGAGGCTATTATCCTGAAGCTACTCCTGAAGAGATAGCTGAAATTACCTTGGAAATAGTAAGTAAAGAAATCCTACCAGATGTAATGAAAAATATCAAACTACCCGATTTCCCCTCCTATCGACTTATTGCAATGGATAAAACGGCTAAAGCAAAGGAAACCACAACTATTGAGAAATCTGTGGACTTATCAAGTAGACGAAGAATTATCCAACAGATAGAAGGCGTTAGGTACAAGATGGGATGGGACGGTATAGATGATTTAACCCCCAAAAACTTCAATAGCTCCAATTCATCGAATGCACTTTATTTTAGCGAAAAAATCTCTGCCAAAGACCAAAACCAGAAGCCGAAGAAGGATATTCTGTTAGACAAAGCTGAAAACAGGAGAATTGAGGGAACTTCTATAAAAATGGAAGAAGTTTCAAACGACTATATCTCTTTCACAGACAGTATTCAGAAGAAAATTGTTTCAGAATCTATTCTCGAAAAGCTTCTCAGCCAGATAGAAATCGAGCTACGTAAAGCAATCTTAAGTCAAAATATCAAAGCTGAAATAGAGTTGACCTACAAAACTGACTTTGAAGTTGCCTCTTGGAACAAGTATGTGCTGAAAATCCACCCAATAACTAATCTGAAATTCGATGAAAGGATGAATATATCAACGAGAATAGACCTGCTTGTGCGGAAAACAATCAACAACATGAAAAGTAACTCTGAGCCTCAAACTACCGAGTACCTGAGGGATATCAGTAGGAACTTTTTTGTTCATATAGATGTGTGAGTGGAAATATGTCTTTTCATGTTCGATATTTCCCGCCACGCAGATTTAAAACATTAGCTAGCAAATTGCTTGCTGATACTGACCCAGAATACGATGCTGAATGCAAAGCAAGAACTGCTATGGGTCGATTCTATTATGCCGCTCTCTTAATAGCTCACCAGAAGCTTAACCAACAAGGGATAATTATTCCTAATTCTCCAACTATTCACCGAGATGTTATTACAGCTTTTAACGAACAAAACGCTACTATTGGAAGCTTATTAGACCAATTAAGAGAGAAAAGAGTGGATGCTGACTATTACATGGACTCTCAAATTAACGTTGGCATCGTCAAGCGATATGAGCAAATTACAGAGCGTGTAATAGCATTAATAGACCAATGGAGAGCAACATAAGAGTTGCTCTGACATTTGAGCGAGTAAATTTCTACTCAATAACGGACTTCTCGCCGCTTCGCTTGCGCTTGCGCGCTCGCTCCGCTCCACTGCGTCTGTCAAATTAAGCGATAGCCAGCAAAGATGAATGGCAAAACTACTTTCAAACGTTGGCTTTCAATGCATAACCTTCCAATAACACCTGAGCTAACAGCTTATTCTAGTTTCAGATTAGCGAGCACCTGAAGAGCCAGAGGTTACAAAAGCAAGAGTCCTTCTTCGTCGTCTTCATCGCCTAAAACATAAGCAAGAAAAGAATCGTATGCAACCTTTGATTTGTACTCAAACTTTCCACAAAATAAGACAACGCCAAAACCACAGCTATATTCGAGTGAAATTTCAATAACTGGGTGAAATGGCAAGTAGTGAATTACAACTCTAATGTTGTTTAGCAAAATAGCCTTCTCGAAGAGGCAATGATCACTAATCAAACACTCAGCCATAATGACCACTTTTGGGCTTTTCAATCCATTTCACATTACCATGTTCATCATACAAGTCATCGAAAAACTCAGTTTCCCAAAACTTTTCCAGAGGGTTTCCGTTGCCCACATAACTCAGCTCTACAAGCTCATGACCGCAAATTGGACATTCATCCTTAATGCGATCTTCTTTTTTCAGTTTGAGCTTGTTCTTAGCGCAAACGCCGAACCACCTTACAGGCTGAAACTTTTTTTGCCCTTTGATGATTGAACAATGATGGAGTTGGTACCATGCTGTTCCGTGAACAGTCTTCCGCTCACCTTTTACATCTACAATCCAGCCAGAAGAACCACCACCAGCACCAAACCGACCACCTTGTTTCAAGTATGACCTTCGTTGACGACCCTTGAAACCGTCACATCTCAAGCAGTCCTCGGTATTTTTGGAGCAATTTCTACAGCGACCATAACCGCCATCAATGAAACCCAAGACATGATAGTGCAGACTGAAGAACCACCCCCTAGGCGCATTCCTTAGGGCAGCTTCTCGCGGATTGCGGTAACGTTCAGCATGAAAAATAACAGCGCCACCTATAACGCCTAACGCCTTCAAAATCTTAACGCACTTGGCGTTCAACGTATCAAAAGTCAAATTGTAGTCATTACTGGGAACACTACTAATGATGTGCTCCACCAGTCCATATTTTTTCGCAAGTTCCAAAAGTCGAGATTCAACATTAGACGCCTCTCGAACAGACCAGCCATGTTTGAAGCAAATCCGACAAGTAGGCTTGTCGCAACTATGATAAACCTTCTTAACAAAAATCTTGCCCCCATAATCAACTCCATCGCATTTTATATGATGAAGCTCAGTTCGCAAACAACCAAAGAACCTCTTAAACACCCCACAATTAGAGTTGGTCTTCTCACCGTTGCCAACACGCTCAAACAAAGTATTGTCTGGAACAAACTTGCCAGCACTAGGATTATCTAAGCCATAATCTGGGCGCTTAAAAAGTTCGCGCTGGGAGTATTTCTTTGTGAATTCTTCATCAGTCATGTCAGTGAAAGGCGAATGAAGGAGTTTGATATCATTCATGGATGACCCATCGGCAATCAAATTATTCTTGACTAGATTATTCTCGACCATGCCTTTTCCCGAAATGTTTAACATCAGCAAAATTCATAAATTCTCTCGTGTAAAATTCAGGAAGACAATTACGTAAATAAATAGCAGTCCAAAAGTTAAGGTGTAAAAAACATAAAGAAAGCTAAATCAGATAATTCAAGAAATAGAAAAAGCATAGGCAAAGACCAAGAACAGAAAAAGTCTGACTCAATAAACTTGATCAATTTTTATCTTTATGACGGAGAATGGCACAGAGTTATAGACCTCCAAAAGCACACCAGCATGAGCACTAAGACACTTTACAAAGGATTGGCAGAACTCGAAAAACTTAAGCTAATCGAAAGAAAGGAAGGAAAGGAAAAAGGAAAATACGCTGTATATTACAGAGCCTTCCCAGAAACGCAGCTTTGTTTCAAATACAGCCTGTTAACAGACGATATTAAAAGAGAACTTATCAAAGAAGTAAATTTAGGAATAGACCCGTTAGTAGCACTAGAAACGATAAACAATTATGTGGAACTAAATATGCTTATTTTCATCTATCATATGCAAAAAGACAAGCTACACCTTTCAAAAGACGAGTTATCAAGCTACCTAAAATTATGGCTGGATATAGTCTTGTGGAAACCGTTTAAGCAATTTACCTCCGCTGTAATGAATGAAACGATGAAAATCATAGAAGATATTAACATTAATGAAATAATAGATGAACAAATGTTTAGGCTGCAGGAAACCTCAAAAACCAATGCTGAAGCCGCTCATAGAATGTTTGGGAAATCAGATAAGCCAGAAGAACCACCAAAGAATCCTAATGTTGAAGAAGCGATTCTTAGTCCTGAAGTAGCAAGGCTGTTTGTCATGAGAGCAAATTCAAGAAAAAATGAGAAAAGTTCTAATGACGAATCAGGAGTTTTTGGCAATAAAGATGAGAATTAAAATGTTCTTCTTAGCAAGAAGAACCAAGAAGTAATTACTCTATGTTTGCACGAGAGTAATCAGAAAGCTGTTTTTTGGCACCCCCAAGACCCAAAAAACCAGAAAAACCAACAAGTCCAAATAACCTATAATCGAAAAAGAAAGGCAAAAACACCTCAGGTAGCGAGGAACACCACCCTAAAGGGCACCCCCTCGCACCTAAGGACTCTGTTTTTACACTACATTTTAATTTGCAGTCGAAGAAATGTCGATAGAATATCACAAGTGAAAATTACATAAAGTGCGCGCTCCTTCTGCACAAGTCTTTGGTTCAGGTTGATCTCTTCGGTGAAATTACTCAGGAAGAAGGGTTTTGTTTGCTTGTCTTCGTCAATCGATAGACTTTAAACATAGAGAGCAAAATATGGTTCAGCATTCTGAACTCTGAACAACTAATTTTGCTGGCTGATTGTTTAAAGGAAAAACCATGCTAATAAAATAACAAATAAGCGATGAAAAATCAAATATAACAGAAGTAGTAATACAGACTTTCGGCGCCAAGATTGTGGGAATACAAAACTAGCGATACTGAAAAAATTAGCATATTCTTTGGTGGCTTGAATTTAGTGAATAGTCTTTCTGAAGCTGACGAAAGCTTGACGGTTAAAGAAGAGCATTCAGTCGCTGAAAGTGATTTCGTAAAAAATATGAAGAAACAAGATGAAGAATTCGATATTTACGCAAAAGAACTGAAGGAACTTAGATCTAAAATAGTGGAAAATCTCAACAAGAATGGAGAAATAAAAGAAATTGACGATCTATTTGAGAAAGATCCTCCAGCTGATCTTCTAGAAATAAATCCAATAATGTTTGTCCTTCATTTGCCGTCTTCCCTGCAAGAAATTAGCCATCAGCATGATGAAAGTACAAATGTTGAAGATTTTTTTGTAGTGTGTGATGGGGAGATTATGATTATAGCGACAGTTTGTAAAATGAATGAATTTCCATCAGGTGTATTGGATGCAAGAAACAGGATTTACTCTTTACTACATTCAATAGTTCCAAGCACGCGACTGATCGCGCCCTGCATAGCGCCTGGTGGCTTAGTTTTTATTGAGAAGAACGAATCAATTCCTGAAGCAATGTTAAATCAATACGTTATAATTGAGCACGGATCCAATGAAACTATAGCTGATACTTTATATGATCTTTACATGGATTTGTCATTTGAATTGAAGAATTTCTTTGAAGCAAGTGACCTCAGAAGCTCAATTTTCAAAATCGGAATCGCCATACGAGAAAACGAGTCAGAAATATTGTCAAATCTGAATAAATTCTTAAGAATGGGTTGGAAGGATTTTCTTAAAAGAAGGAAACTTGCTGAAACACTTAAACAGCAGTCTGCAGAAATACTAAGTAACTTATCAAAATACACTTCAAACTGTATCGAATTGTCAGAAAAAGCAAATGAAATTAGAGACTCGCGGTTAGAGAATAAACTATTTGACGAGACGTACGAGAAACTTGGTTTCGACCACTATATTCAGCCTTTTGCATTGAATACCGATTCTTTGGTAAGAATTCTTGAGCACACCCGTAACGAAACGAGTGAATACAGTACATCAACCGCAACAATAGTTTCTGCAATTGGAGGTGCGGTCATCGGTTCCGTTTTAACTATTCTTTTCTCTTATTTGATTGGTGTCCTTTAATAATCAATTCAGAATTAATAAAATACAGCGCGATTTTTTACACGCATGCTTGATATCATTCTATTAATAAAAGCTTATAACTAGCTAGCAAAAATAAGAACACAGGGATTTAGAGTCCCAGAAAACTATCAAGCCCTAAGGCAGGGATTTAGAGTCCCAGAAAACTATCAAGCCCTAAGGCTGGGACGGCAACATCATCCTCCATAGAACAAAACGTTAGTAGAGTGAAATAAACGCTTTGCTGCAAAAGTTGAAATAAAAAAATGGAAATGTGTGTTTTCTTTTATACAGGTGTTGGTGTTGGCGGTGGAGGAGACACTGCTGCTACGGGTTGTTCTTGTTGTGGTTTTATTTGGAAAAAGGCAATCGCAACCAGCAGTATTGCTATCCACATTAGGAGAAGGCCTATGAGAATTATTGTTAGAAATGCGCCTATGAACAGCAGTAGACCTGCAGTTGAGAATAAACCTATGCTTGATTTTTTCGAAAGCGTCTTTAGTGATCGTCGGGCAAAGAAAGCTGAAATTATGACAAAGATCCATAGGACAAAGAATACTACTAGTAGTGATTCGACTAGGGGTAGCACGGTACTTGCGGTTATGTTGGATGTGGTTATGTTCGAGGAGTTTGATGCTAACCCAGAAAGCTTTGACCAGTCACCATTCCAAGTTGGAAAAATTTTTAATAGAAAATCCTTTAGCGTAGTTAAAACTGCAACAACGAGCAATGCGCCTGCAATTACTATGCCTACTATGCCTACGATTATACCGTATATGGAATTGTTGAATATTCCTCTTTCCTTGTAATAGTTTGCCAAACCGTACAAAGCAATTAGCACAAGTATCAGGCCGACAAATGCAAGTATTTCTAGAAATGGTTGAGTCCCAGGGATTGGTATGAGTCCGATAAACACTAGTATAGCGCCTATGCCGCCTAAGGTCTTGTTTGATTCAAGAGTCATCGTTTTTTCCTCTGGTCTTTGGTCATCTTACTTAGAATAAAAGCTTTTTCATGCTTGTTCATTTACTATTTATAGTAAGCGCCCAAGTTATGCAACAAACGGTGAGAGAAGCTCGCCTAGACTGCGATAATTGCCATATTTTTCCTCGCTCGCATAAATCTAATAGATCTCATTCAAAAAGCGATATAAGGAAAAAATACATTATTTTGATAATATATCTGTGGGAACATTGTTTAGGTTGTTTCTGTTTTTTCTCCAAGTAGTTCTTTTATTATATTGGAGTAGGTTTGAAGGTAGGCTTTTCCGTTTTTAGTTATGACGTACACTTTGCGGATTCGTCTGCCTTGGTGCAGTTCTTTGCTTTCAAGGAAGCCTTTTTGCTTAAGAGAGTTTAGCGCGGGGTAGAGTGCGCCATGTCTTAGTTTTATGTTAAAATCTGCTTCTACTTGTTTTTTTATTTTGTATCCCCATGTTGGTTGGGCTTGTACTATTCGTAAGAGGCTGACGTCTAACGAGTTTCTGATTATGTGTTGTACAATTTCTGTTCTGTAGGTTTCAGACATTGTTTTTTCCTGTTGGCTGTTGTTTGTGAGTTGGTTGATGTTTCGATTTATGTGGCTTATGTTAATTTGTTTTGTGGTTATATTGCAGTGGTATGTTTTTGTATGCTTTGTTTATGTATGAAGCTTTATATCACGGGTTTCTGATTAGTAAATACTCAAGATATGCTGATATGTCTGAAAAAGGACATATTGTATATGCGAAGAACAGAAAAACTGTTCAACAAAAATACACAAGGAGGAAAAAAAAATGTTAAGAGCCCCAAACTCACAAAAAGAAGTTAATACCAAACTAATGAAAGGCCTACTAGACCTAATAATCCTACAATTCCTAAACAACCAACCCATGCACGGATACCAAATAATAACCAAAATCCGCAAAAGCTTCGGCGTATACTTCGGACCAAGCACAATCTACCCATTACTAAACACGCTTGAAAAGAAAGGCTTCGTAAACAGCGAATGGAACATGAACTTTGATAGACCAAGAAAAATCTACAGCCTAACAAGCAATGGACAAAACATGCTGAACTTAACTGAAGATTCCCTAAATCTGATATGCCGAAAAATAGCATTCCAAACAAATACGGAAATAACTCTTGAACCCTCAACAAAATCAACAGTAAGCATCATAGCTGGGAAAGGCAGAAGCAATCAAACAACCCACGTAGCTTTAGAAACCCCCTAAAGCAAAATTCTCAAATTTCTTCCAAGCAAAAGTGGCCGTTAAAATAGTTTGGTATTCAATAAAAGAGTGCTTGCCAAAGTATTTAACAAACGCGTTTTAAATATACCTACACGCTAAGTCTATATTGGCCAAACTACCGGCGAGCCAATTGACACAAATAAGCAATGTCCCAAAATGCGAATTGAACAATCAAATACTCGAGTTTTGTAGACACATTGCTGGCTCCGCAAAAATCACAGCTATAGCCTACGTTGACAACTATTCAATTAAACCTAAAGAGAAAACAATAATAGAAGTAATGCTGGTAGTCCATGGTTTTCAACCCAGAGTAATGCGCTATATGAAAACGGTAAGAGAAAAAACAATCTTTGTCTTTGCAGTTGATCAGTGGATTTTTGAACGAGACATCGAAAGAGGTTTTCTGGGAGAAGCCATTGCGAGTAAACTTATTTTTCCCCACTCAGCCATTTACGGCGAAGATTACTTGCATGAAAAAGAGGTAATGCTGAAGAAACGTTTAATTCTTGAATTACTTGAGAATTTGACGTTAAGTTTTCCGGAGCTTGCTCATCGAATTCAAATTAAACCGCAATACTTTATGTACGAGGTACTTTTAAATCGAATTCGAATTTTTCCTTTGCTCGCCTATGAACTATCAAACTTAATGAATGAAATCACACTAAATGAAACTGAACCCCTCGGCAGTTACAATGAAGCTTTAAGGCAACTTGAAACAGAGGGAAAAATTTCCTTTCTAGACGGATACGTAAAGATTTCAAAAGAGTTTATTGCCCAATGCCAAGACCCACGAATCAAAATAATTAACCTTTCAAAAAATGCACCACGAACAATCTTCACATCTCTCTTCGGGATTTTCCCTCAATTAATGAATATTATTTCACAGAACACAGAAGCCTTCCTAAAAACGCAAAAGATTAATTGGAGAAAACAACCCGACCTGAACTTTCTACTTATAGATTCTCAAAAATATATTTTCTTTCCAACTCGAGAAGGTTTGGTTTCATTGTCAGATAAAATCGACATCAAGGCGTTTGCTCAAAAAATGCTTCTAAACGGTCAAAGCGAAGATATTAAAATTGAAACACTCGGCGGAATGCTGAACGACGTATACCTAATTAATGCTAGCGCAAATGGAATCGAAACGAAGGTGTTAGCAAAACGCTTTAGAGATTGGTCTGGATTCAAATGGTTCCCGTTAACGTTATGGTCTCTTGGTGCAAGGTCATTCGCAGTTTCAGGTCAAGCTAGACTTGCAAAGGAATATGCAACAAGCGAGTTTTTGAGTAGTGAAGGGTTTAACGTGCCTAAAGTTTTGCATGTTAGTAATGCCAAGCGCTTAATTTTTATGGAGTATATTGATGGAGAAAACCTCAGCCAAGCCATTAAACGAATAGCTACAGCTACAAAGCAGGAAACAACTAAAGGGGAACTAGCCAAAATAGGCAAGACAGGGGAAATACTTGCGCAGGTTCATTCTCACAACATTGCTTTGGGCGATACGAAGCCAGAAAACATGCTGGTTAAACAAGACGGCACTATTTACCTGATTGATTTCGAGCAAGCCACTCAAGGCGGCGACAAAGCCTGGGATGTAGCCGTGTTCCTATATTATTCAGGACACTATATTCAACCATTTAATGATAATGGCAAAGCTGAATCAATAGCAAAAGCGTTCATAAATGGCTACTTGAAAGCTGGCGGAGACATCGATGTCATCAAGAAGGCTGGGACATCAAAGTACACGCGGGTTTTCAGCATTTTCACGATGCCATCAATCATAATGGCTATTTCAAATGTCTGCAGAAAAACAGAAACGCAAAAGTGAAAGGGTTTGGTAAAGAATCAGACAACATTAACTTTCTACGGCGGAGTCAACGAAATAGGCGGAAACAAAATCCTCCTTCAAGACCGAGACACAAGGGTTTTCTTCGATTTCGGCATGTCTTTTACCGCTAAAAAACAGTTTTACTCGCCACCTTTTCTCTCGCCTAAAAGCGAGAAAAGTCTCCAAGAACTCGGAATCCTACCCCAAATAAGGGGAGTATACAAGTTTGACCAAAGCCCGCCTGAAACAAACGCCGTATTCCTTTCTCACGGGCATTTAGATCATTCGGCTTATTTGTCATTTATTAAACGTGAAATCCCCGTTTACTGCGGCGAAACAACCAAAACAATTCTGCGAACTTTAAGCGATGTTCGACGGGCTGACTTAGAGTTTAACGTTTCAGATATCAACTTTAACGTTTTCAGAACAGGCAAAAAAATAAAGGTTGACAATTTAGTGGTTGAGCCGTTCCATGTTGACCATTCAGTTCCAGGAGCCTATGGCTTTCTGATTCACACTTCAAATGGTACAGTTGTTTACACGGGTGACTTTCGAGATCATGGCGCCAAACCGGAGATGACTTATCAGTTCGTGGAGAAAGCCAAGGAGGCGGAGCCTGTTGCAATTGTTACTGAAGCCACCAACATGACTGGGGCAACAGTTTCCAACGAATTGGAAGTGGAAGCGAAACTGGACAAGATTGCATCACAAGTCGACGGCATCTTGCTTGCAGAATTTGGCTATTCAGATGTTGACCGCTTGAACACATTTTATCGAATGGCAAAGAAGAACAATCGGTGCCTTGCTGTTTCACTAAAGCAAGCCTATTTGCTGGAAGCACTTCGGAACGATAAACACCTGCAGGTTCCAGCGCTGGAGGACGATGAATTATTGATTTTTCGAAAGTCGAAGAAGCGTTATGACAAGTGGGAAAAACAGTTGATTGAACGCTTTGATGGAGATAACAAGATTTTCGATGTGTTCGAGGTTTCGAAGCAGCAGTGCAAAGTAGTTTTGGCGGTTTCCTTTTATGATTTCGAGGAGCTTAATTCAATTCAGCCTGAAGCGGGAAGTTGCTATATCTTGTCGGCATCTGAACCGTTCAATGAGGAGATGGAGATTGATTACGAACGCTTGGTTAATTGGCTTAGCCACTATGGCTTGCCACAATACCACGTGCATGTCTCGGGGCACATTATGCCTTTGCAGTTGAAAGCAGTACTGAAGAAAATTAACGCTAAACGAATTTTTCCTGTTCATACAGAAAACGCTAATTTGTTTGCACGATTCATGGGCGACTCGAAAGGTCAAGTGACTCTTGTGGAAAAATCTCGGGAATACCAACTTTAGTTTTTGTCCGAGCGGTTTATATTCTGTTTTAAACGAAATATTAATTGTTGATTGTTATGAGCGAAAAAATTAGTTTTTACAAGGGATTATACAAGGTTAAGGTCGTGACCGAGAGTCAAGGCTACTGGATTGTAGAGGCACTGGAAGATTTTGAGGATTGTTCCGAAGGCGAAGGAATCACGGTTAAGAAAGGGGAGCGACGAATTGTACCGCCAGATACTCTGTTTAAACAAAAAACGTTGCCGCCCATGGTTAAAGAGCACGAATACGAACTGAACATGGAGAAGAAACTTAAAAGAATGATCGCTGAGGATGAAGCTCGAAAGAATAATGAATAGAAAGTCTTAAGCAGCTTTTATTAAAAATAATGCATCATCTTTGAAAATTCTTATTATCAATCGGTAAAATGCTTCAACATTTTGATTTCATAAATTATAAGCATAGATTTTAATGTATTACTTCTTTGTGATGACTCTGCCTCCAGCCGTAGCTCGACGAATGCGGCTCGTCTTTCACAGTTTAGGATTAAGTGGTTTAGGCGGCGCCATATTTCTCCAGATTTTAGTTTTTGCAGACATAGCTTCCCAGGGTTATTTTAGGGCTAATGAACAGAACCCGGTGATACTTGGCTATGAAGTTTGCCTAACCGGCTTTGCAGCTATTTACTTTGCATATTTGTATCAACAGTTAATCCGTCACGTAAAATCAACAGTTTTTCCTGCATAAGTATTCAAAGCTTAAATGATACAAGCTGCATTTTCACTCCCAAGAGGAAGAACAGTTGGCTAACCAAAAAATATGCGAAGGCGACTACGTGCTGATTTACCTAGATGCTCGCAGAACTTACATGATAAAAATTGAGGCTGGAAAGACCTTTCACACTCACAAAGGCTACTTGAAGCTGGATGAGTTAATCGGCAAAGAATATGGTGAACCCATGAAAAGCAGTCTTGGAATAATCTTCACGACACTAAAACCTATTTTAACGGACTATATTATGAAGTCTTCGCGCAACACACAAATCACATACCCTAAAGATGCAGCATTGATCGTTATGTTTAGTGGAATTGGACCTGGAAGCCGAGTTGTGGAATCAGGTACAGGAACAGGTGCATTAACCACCGCACTCGCACATTATGTTGGACCAACAGGCAAAGTTTACACTTACGAGTTGCGCAGCGAATTCCAAAAAAACGCAGCCAAAAACCTGCAACGCTCAAAACTCATAGATTACGTTGAAATGAAAAGCGGAGATGTCACCTTAGGAATTGAAGAGAGAGATGTAGACGCGGTAATTTTGGACTTGGCAACTCCATGGCTTGTGGTTCCCCACGCTTACCAGGCGCTAAAGCCTTCTGGAATACTAGTCTCGTTCAGCCCAACCATCGACCAAGTTGTAAAAACAACAGAAGCCCTAAAAGAAAATAGTTTCGTGTTCATAGAAACAGTCGAATGTTTGATGCGAGCAATGCAAGTCGAGCGAGGAAAAACCAGACCTCAAACACTGATGACTGGGCACACAGGTTACATTACTCACGCAAGAAAAAACCTCAAACCACAGCCTCAACCAGTTCCAGAACAGCCCCTGGAAACAGAGGAAAGACAAGAAATTGCAGATGAAACTGCTGAATCAACTTAATTTTGGTTTAGGCTTAACTGTTGCTGGCTGAGCCATACTTAGCGTCCAGAAAGCTTGTTTTAGCTGTTCGCCTCGTGTCCAACCGTAATAGAAACCAGCTATTCTGCCAAAATAAGGAATAACTATGTGATCCAATGCTTTGTATAGAAGTGGATTCGGTATGCGGTTTTCAAGGAAAGTTGGTTTCCAAATTCTAATATTGTACTCCCAACATTTTATGAAAAAGTCCCAGCGTGCTTGTGAGAGCGAATCAATTTCTGCGCCTTTCTTATTCATTAGTACACAGTTCTCTAATGGAACAAAGAACAGCGGGACATAAAACGCGTTATAATCCTTTAATTTATCCATCAACTCAAGCGTTTGTTGCACATCTTCTTCTTTTTCGTCAGGAAGACCAACAATCAATGTTGCCAGCGGATACCAATTGTTGTCGTTAAGTATGCCAAATGCGTTGGCGACGACTTCTTGCCATTGTTCAGGCTTGAAGGGCAACATTTTTCCAGCCATGTATTTCTTCATCAATCTTGCGCTGCCAGTTTCAATTCCTGTTTCAGCGGTGATTATTGCTTTTTTTCCAAATGAGTACCAGCTGCGTTCTATCAGGATTTCTGCAAGTTCCTTTATCATTTGTGGGTTCTGAACTGCTGGCGCCAAAGACATGTGGGATGCTTGAATGCTTTTAACGCCTGGATATTCAGCAACGCTTTTAACTAGTTTTACGACGGCTTCCTTGTTCGGAACGAATTTTTTGTCTTTTGAACCGTATAGGAATAGGTCTTCGGTGACTAGGGTTATGTGGTCGCATCCATCTGTTGTTGTTAAGGCAACTTCCTGCGTGATTTTTTCTAAGGGTACGTCAACTTTGTGTTGCATGGTAGGCGTGCAAAATTGGCAGTTTCTTCCGCAACCTTTTGAAATTTCTACAGCACCATGAATTGCAGAGTGTTTAGTTAAGGGCATTATGGAATTATAATCCCAGTTGCTTATTGACTCGTCAGCTTTAACGACGCGTGGAAAAGCTTCGCCATTTACTGCTTTCTTGAAGACGTCGACGATTGGTCCGGGTCTTCCGCCGATAAGTACGCAGTCGACGCCATAGCTGTCTGACACTTTTTTGCGTTCAAGCTGCCAAGAACCAAACCCGCCAACAATAATTTTTGGCTTAAACCGTTTGATACTCGGGTGAGTGACAAGTTTTTGGAATTCAAGAGCGTTCAAAGGCTCTCCTCCGCCAATGATTGATGAGTAAGTTTTACTTACGTAACCCATGCCAGTAGGATCCATGGACGATATACCCAAAACCCTCGTTTCTGGTCCTATGAAATCTTCAAGATCCTCAGGGCGAACCACTGCCACCTCTTTTTCCGTGAACCCACTTTCAAGCAACATAGCTTCTACTTTTCTTAAGCCGTAAGGAGCAAATCTTGCTCTGCCATTAGGCTTGCGTTCCCCCGGAGGATAGAGTGCTTTTCTCACAAAACCGAGTGGAAATAGGCCTTTCCCGAAGCCCGCGACGAAAGCAATAAAGGGATTATTGTAAAAGTCGCTCATTTCTGTCGCTGACGCTGTTAAAACTATTTTGATGCCTGAACCTGAGGCCAATCTCTCTTCCTCACGAATAGAATAGGAGATTGTTTCATAGCCTATTAAGAATTGCTATAGGTCGTATGCCATTGTCTTCGGAGTCAAAGAATTAAAAAGATTAAAGCCTAGAAAAACACCTCAAAGGCAAGTATTCTTGCTTTGGGTCGCGGCTAAAGTAGTCGACAAGTCTTAAAATATTACTAAACAATACAGTAATTATTCTATTCCTGTAGAATGCGATGATTTTTGATATGCAAGCAATCCTTTATTTGAGACAAAAACTACAATTTATCTGTTTAAAACTGTGAGAACTATATAGTGTTTCTTGAGGGTTTTTTGGCGTGCGTATAGCGTCATCATCATAGAAAGGCTTAAGCACACTTTGGAAAATAAAGTATTGAAGGGCTTGTGAAATGGTTAACGAAAAAATTAATGAGACCAAACAAAAAATTTTAGATTGGCTTAAAGAAGAAGCTTTTTCCGCAGAAGAAAAAGCTGACCCAAACGCGTTTTTCAACATACAAGCAACTAGGAATAACATGGTGGTCAACATTACCCAGGCTATTCCTCACAATGATAGTTTCTTTATAGTAGCAAACATAATCACAGCTGAAGAGGAACAAACTTTCTTGAAGGGTATGGGTTCTCAGAAAAGACTAGATTTTATTTGGGATTTGCAAATGAACCTTCTTAAGAATAATGAACTTGGTGATTTTGCTTTTAAACCAAAAGCTCCAGAGGAAATACAAATAATTACTATCACCTCAAGGGCAATTTA